>NZ_AP028669.1:4815000-5460438 GCF_041154485.1 Variovorax sp. V93
CTGGAAGCCCTGCGCGCAAGCCGCGCGGCGCGCCGGGAGGTGCAAGGCAGCGTCAACATGGACGTGGCGTCGGGCCAGAGCAGCGGCAAGATCGTGGCCGAGCTCGCCGAGGCGACCAAATCCTTCGGCGAAAAGACCGTGATCCGCAAGTTCACGGGCACCATCCTGCGCGGCGACAAGGTCGGCCTGCTGGGCCCGAACGGGGCGGGCAAGACCACGCTGCTCAAGCTGATCCTGGGCGAGCTCGAGCCGGACAGCGGCAAGATCCGCCGCGGCACCAACCTGCAGGTGGCGTATTTCGACCAGATGCGCGACAAGCTCGACCTCGATGCGACGCTGGAGGACTTCATCAGCCCGGGCAGCGAATGGATCGAGATTGGCAGCCAGCGCAAGCACGTGAAGAGCTACCTTTCGGACTTTCTCTTCTCCCCCGCGCGCGCCAATTCGCCGGTTCGCTCCCTGAGCGGCGGCGAGCGCAACCGGCTGCTGCTGGCGCGCCTGTTCGCGCGCCCCGCCAATGTGCTGGTGCTCGACGAACCGACCAACGACCTGGACATCGACACGCTCGAACTGCTCGAAGGCCTGCTGCAGGACTACGACGGCACCGTGTTCCTGGTCAGCCACGACCGCACCTTCCTGGACAACGTGGTGACCAGCACGATCGCCTTCGAGGGCGACGGCCACTGGCGCGAGTACGAGGGCAGCGTGCAGGACTGGCTGATCCAGTCGAAGCGCGCGCGCGAGATCGCGGAGCAAAGGCAGGCCGCCGGCGCCGCGCCTGCCTCCTCGCCGCCCGCACCGGCACCCGTCGCCACCGAGCCGGCGCCCGCGCGTCCGGCCGGCGCCGCGCGCAAGAAGCTCAGCTACAAGGAGCAGCGCGAGCTCGAGGCGCTCCCGGCGCAGCTCGAGGCGCTCGAGGCCGAGCAGAAGCGCATCGGCGAAATGCTCGAGCTCGACGGCGGCACCATCTACGCCACCGACGCTTCGCGCGCGGCCGAGCTGAGCCAGCGCCATGCCCAGATCGACGACGAGTTGCTGGCCGCGCTGGAACGCCAGGAAGAGCTGTCCGTCGGGCGCTAGTCCATTGGTTCTACGCCGGACTGTCCCGCCGTCCCACGCCGGGGCGGCGCCGACTGGGATATATATGCGGCTTCCAAGCTCCGGGAACGCCGCATGTCTTCTTTCTACGCGCTCTTTGGCCGATCCATTGCGCTTCTTGTCCTCGTCCTGCAGGGCGCCTGCGCACAACTGCCCGAGCACGTCGACCGGCCGGTTTCGACCGCGCTCTCCTCGCCCAACGGCACCGCGCTGGAGGCCTTGGTGCAGCAGCGGCGCAAAGCCGACGGAGCGCGCTTCGAATCCGGCTTCCTGCTGCTCGCGGGACCTCCGGCCGCCTACGGCAGCCGGCTCGCTCTGATCGAAGGCGCGCAGAAAACGCTCGACCTGCAGTACTACGCCATCCATGCCGACGCCAGCACCGGCCGGCTGGTGCGGGGAGTCCGGGCGGCGGCCGAGCGCGGCGTGCGGGTGCGGATTCTGCTCGACGATCTGCACAGCACCGGGCGCGATGCGCTGGTGCTGGGCCTGGCTTTCGTGCCCAACATCGAGATGCGCCTGTTCAACCCGCTGGCCGGCGCGCGCGGGTCTTCGTTCGCTCGCGCGCTCAACTCGATCGGCGATGCCTCGCGGATCCAGCAGCGGATGCACAACAAGCTCTTTCTCGCCGACAACGTGCTCGGCGTCACCGGCGGGCGCAACCTGGGCGATGCCTATTTCGGCAATGCGCTGAAGGGCAACTACATCGACGTCGACATCCTGGCGGCGGGGCCGATCGTGCGGGACCTGTCGCGCAGCTTCGACAGCTACTGGAACAACGAACGCGCCTATCCCGTCCAGTCGCTGGTCAAGCGCAGCGAACTGGAAGCCATCCGCGAGCGCGCGCAGCAGGCCGACCGGGAACTGGCCGACGAATCGGCCCGTGCGCAGAACTCACCGCCGCCGGCAACACCCGAGGCAGAACCGAAACCAGGCGCCGCCCCCACGCCGGCACAGCTCGCCCGCGCCTGGGACGAAAAACCGATGGACCTGCAAACCGCCCGCTTCGTCTGGGCGCCCGCGGTGATGCTCGCCGACCAGCCCGGAAAGATCCCGGCCGACAAGGGCGCCGGGACGACGAGGGCGCCGGGCCTGGTCGTGAGCCAGCCCGGGGACGCCGCCAGTTCGTCGCGGCGCGCGGCGGCGCTCGAAACCAGCTCCGACCTTGCCGCGGGCAGCGACACGGTGGTCGAAGGCCTGCTGCAGCTGATCGGCCAGGCGCGCACCGACCTGCTCATCATCTCGCCCTACTTTGTGCCCGGCCCGGACATGAAGCAGGCCTTCGCGGCGGCTCGCAGCCGGGGCGTGCGCATCCGCGTGCTGACCAACTCGCTGTCGTCGAACGACGCGCCGGTGGCGCACGTCGGCTACTCGCGCCATCGCGAGGACCTGCTCAGGATGGGCGTGGAACTCTACGAGCTGCGCAGCGAGCAGGCCAGCGTCGGCAACGCCTTCGGCTCGTCGGGCAGCGGCGGCAGCCTCGGCGAATCGCGCTCGATGCTGCATTCGAAGGTGCTGGTGATGGACGGCCGGCTGCTGGTGGTCGGCTCGATGAACCTGGACCTGCGCTCGCAGCTGCAGAACACCGAGATCGCGCTGCTCGTGCGCAGCGCCGAGCTCTCGCGCGCGGCGTCCGCCCAGATCGAGCGCGGCATGCGCGAGGGCTCATGGCGGGTCGAGCTGAACGATGGCTCGCTAGTCTGGCGGGCGCCCGAAGGCAGCGGGCTGAAGGACACCTCCACCGAGCCCGACGCCAGCCTGACCCTGCGCCTGCTGCTGCGGCTGTTCGGGCCGCTGGCGCCGGACCAGCTGCTGTAGGGCGCAGCCGTCAGTGCTTGTGCTGATGGGCCGGCGCGGCGGCGTCGGCCCCTTCGGGCGCGCCCACCGGCAGGTTCAGCTCGAGCGAGCTCTTCTGGCCCTTGGCATCCTCGAAACGCAGCGTCATCGGGACGGTCGAACCCTTGGCCAGCGCCTGCTTCAGGTCCATCATCATCACGTGGTAGCCGCCCGGCTTGAGCTCGACGGTCTGGCCGGCGGGCAGGTCGAGGCCGCCCGGCAGCTCGCGCATCTTCATGGTGTCGCCTTCCATCTTCATCTCGTGCACCTCGGCCACGCCGGCGGCCGGCGTCGTGATGCCGACTAGCCTGGCGCCGGTGGGCGCGGTGAGCTTCATGAAGGCCCCGGTGCCGCTCTGGCCCGGCACCGACTGGCGCACCCAGCCATCGCGCACGTCGACCGTGGCCACGCCCTGCGCCACCACATCGAGCCTGGCGGCAGGGCTCTTGAGCCCCGCGGTCGAACTGCCCGAGGCCGGCACTTCCGCCCAGTCGATGCTGCCCACGTCGCAGGTCTGCAGCACCTTGAACCACAGCGGGCCGGGGGTGCCGGGCACCTTGCCGCGCAGCACGAACTCGGCGCGCTCGCTGGCGGGCAGCGCGGCCTGGGGGCTTTCGGCGGTCCAGCGCACTTCGCCGTCGCCGGCGTTCTTCTGCACGTCGAGCTTCCAGCCCTTGCGCGCCTGCGCGTCGCTCAGCAGGAAACCCTTGGGCAGGCGCACGGCCAGGCCGGTGGTGGCCTTGGCGCCTTCGCAGGCGTGGCCGACACGGAAGGCCGCGCTGTAGTCGCTGCCGACGGTAACGCCGCCGCGAGGCAGGGTGACATGGGCGAACGCGGCGGCCGTGCCTGCCAGCAGTGCGCATGCGGCAGCGGTCTTCAGGATGAGGCGTGGGTGGTTCATTGCGGGAACTCCTTGAAAAAATCGGTGAAGAGAATCAGAGGTCGAACTTGAGTTCGGCCACATAGGTGCGTTGCGGATAGGGGTGGAAGGCCCAGTACTTGTTGTTGTTGAGGTTGTCGATGCCGAAGGCGGCGCTCCATTGCCGGTCGATCCGGTAGCGGATGCGCGCATCGACCACGAAGAATTTCGAGAAGCCCATGTAGGCCGCGCCGTTGCCGTCGATGTTGTCGAGCGTGCCGTACTGCTTGCCGCTGTAGCGTGCGCCGACGGTGTAGCTCCATCTCGCATCGGGCCGGTAGGTGGCGAGCAGCGTGGCCCGCAGCTTCGGCACGCGCGGCTGTTCGCGGCCGACGCTGGCGGGAAAACCGCTGTTGGCCGCGATCTTCGAGCGCGTCAGCGTGAGGCTGCCGCTCAGGTCCAGCCCCTTCACGCCCACGTCGACCGCGTTGAGCGCCACCTCCAGCCCGCGGGTGCGGATGGCATCGACGTTCTGCACCGTGCTCACGAGATTGGTGAGGGCCTGGCTGTAGAGCGCATCCTTGGTGTTCTCGAAAAAGAGCGTGGTGCGCAGCACGCCGTCGAGCCCCCAGCCTTTCAGATCGCGCTCTGCGCTGAGCTCCGTGGTCCACGAGCGCTCCGGACGCAGGTTGGGATCGGTGTTGACGATGCGGCTGCCGTCGATCGAGCCCTGGTAGAGCTCGCTCACGGTCGGCATGCGCACGGCCCGGCCGGTCGATGCCTTGAGCAGCCAGTCCGGCGTGGCCTGCCAGGCAAGCGCGGCCTTGGGCGAGTCGTAGCTGTTCCTGCGCGGTGCAAAGTCGAGCAGCCTCGTGGCGTTGCCGAGCTGGCCTCCATAGGCTTCCCAGCGTTCGTGGCGCAGGCCGAGCGTGGTCTTCCAGTCCTTGGCGAAGCGCCAGGTGTCCTGCACGTAGAGCGACTGCAATCGGGTGTTGCCGTTGAAGGCGGAGAACGGCGACACGGCCGGCCCCGCGATCCAGTCGAAGGTGTTGCCGACGCCGGTGCGCAGGCGGGCCGTGTCCTGCTGGAAGCCGAAGTCGACCACGTGCGCGCCCACGCCCTCGGTCGAGCCGGTGGGCCGCCATGTGCCGGCGGCCTTGAAGGTGTGCCAGCCGGAGCCGCCCATGTCGGTGGTGCGGCCCGGTCCGCCGTTGAAGGCACCGGGCAGCGGCGTGGTGGGCGTGCGCGAGGTGTCGCGCGCATAGTCGAACAGGCTCGCGGCCACTTCCCAGTCGAACACGCCCCCGGTGTGGCTCTTCGCCGAAAGGCCATGCATGTAATGGGTGAGCGCGGTCTCGGTCGGCGCCAGCGCGGCGCTCGGCGCATCGAGGTTGTAGCTTCGCCCGGCGATGTTCACGCGCCCCGAATACACCGGCCGGCCGAAGGCATCGCGCAGGTAGGTGTCGACGCCGCCGTGCGTGGTGTTGTTCCAGGCGCCGAGCGTGTAGGTGGCGCGCACCGTGGGAGAGAAGTCGTAGGCCAGCTTGAGCTTGGCCTGCTCCTGCGTGGTGTCGTAGATCGTCGAGCCGCCCACCAGCCACCAGGGCTGGTTCGACGGGTTCAGCCCCGGCACCGCGCCCGTGACCGGCGTGCCGGCGTTGCCCAGGGCGCCGGCGCTCGCGAGGCGGTTGCCGAACACCAGCGCCTGCCCTTTGCTGTGGGTGCGCGAGGCGCTGAGCCACCACGACCAGTCGCCGCTGCGGCTGCCCAGCGAGAGCTCGAGTTGCTGGCCGGCGGGTGAGGAATGGCTGCCGTACAGGTCGAAGTTCGAGGCGAAGCTGCTGAGCTTGGCGTGCGCTTCGAGTTTCGTGGGCATGCGCGTCACATAGTCGACCACGGCGCCGACCGAGTTGCCCGGGTAGGCCGCCGAGAACGGCCCGTACAGCACGTCGACCCGCTCGATCTCTTCGGGCGACACCATGCCCCAGCGCGGCGCGTAGGTCGCGCCGTTGCCCAGCGGGTTCGACAGCATGATGCCGTCGGCGTACACCATCGAGCGCGCGCTGTTGCCGGTGCCCGAGGCGCGTGTGGCAAGCACCGCATGGTTGAAATCGCCGATGTAGCGCTTGCGCACCACCAGGCTGGGCAGGTACTTGAGCGCGTCTTCGCCGTCGGTGGCGTTGACGGTTTCGGCGATCTGCTCGTGCGTCACGCCCTCGATGGTGGTCGGAATCTGGGTCGGCAGCGAGGTCGGGCGGCCGTCGCTGACCGTGACGGTGCTCAGGGTGCGCGCAGCGCTGCCGCCGGATGGATCAGGCGCGTCCTGCGCCCACGCGGGCGCGCCAAGGGGAAATGCCATGGCGATCGCCACGGCGCGGGAATGCTTTTTCACTGGAAACCTGCTCCACGAACTTCAAGCCGGACAGGCCGCATGCCCCCCTCGAATCGGGCGCAGTCGGCGACGGTTTTGACAGCTTCAGGAGAAGGCGGGAGGTCCGCGCGCCGGCAGCGGCGCGGCGGTGGCCGCGGCCAGGCGCGCGGCGGGAATGGACTGGACCACGCGGCCCAGCGGCAGGGGAAGGTCGAAAGCGGCGGCGGCCGGCGACGGCGGCGGTGCGCCGGTCAGCACGCACAGCGGGCAGTCCATGTGCGATGCGCCCATCTCCTGCACGCCGTCTTCGGTGTGGACCACCGCCTTGATCGAGCCGGCGCTCGAGCACACCAGTTCGACGGCCTGCGGATGCACGATCGGCGAGGCCACCGCCGCGCCGATCGAGAGCGCGAACCACAGCAGCACCCAACGGCCGACGAGGCCGAGGAAGCGGGGATGGTTTCGCAGCAGGTGCATGGCGCTGGCGATTATCGGCGTTGTTTGCTCTTTGGTGCCGGTGCGCGCTGGGCGGACCTGGCATTGCCCGTGCTCCGGGTTCCCGAGGCCTTGGCGCCGGAAGCTTTGGCGCCGCGATTGCTCCTGGCCCCTTGCGCGCCGCGGGCGCTCGCCTTTGGCGCGGGCGCCGTCGGCACCGCGACGGGCGGCTGCGCCACCAGCGGAACCGCCGCCACCTGGAATCCGCGCGCCGCCAGCAGCGCCGGCAGCCCCTGCGGGCCGACCATGTGCAGCGCGCCCACCGCAGCGAACACGCGCTGGCCGCCCGCGTGCATGCGCTCGATGCCGTCGGCCAGGCCGGGATTGCGCTCGTCCAGCAGGCGCTTCATGAGCCGCTGCTCGGCCGGCGTGTTGAGGCAGTTGCACCACTCGGGGTAGCGGCCGAGCCTGTCCGCGTCGCCGCGCGCCCAGATGTCGGCCAGCTCCTTCATCTGCGCGCGCAGCTGGCCCGATTCCAGTTCGGTCAGGGCCGCGTCGATCTGCTCGGCCTCTTCGGCCTCGGAACCGCCGGTCAGCGCCTTCAATTGCGCGGCGGCGTTTTCGAGGGCGAACACCGGCTTGCTGTTGTTGCGCGCGGAAACCGCCAGGGCCTCGTCGGCGCCGAATTCGGGGTACAGACCATCCGCGCGCGCCACCAGGCCCGCCAGCGACATGACCTGCAGGATGGGCTGCAGCCCCGCGGTCTGGCCGGGCGGCACGCAGGCCGCCTCGTTCTGGCGCGCCAGCCGCTGTGCGCGCTCGCCGCTGAGCAGCCGCGCGACCACGGCCGGGTCGGCCTGCTGCGTCAGGGGCTGCATCGCGACCGGGTCGCGCACGTCGAGTTCCAGCGCGAGCGCATCGCTCTGCTCCAGCGCCTTCTGCACCGTGGGCCCGGGCCGCACCCACTCGGCGCGCCCGAGATGAATGGTTCCATAGAGCCAGGATGTGCGCCCGTCGCGCTCGGCGCGCCACAGCAGGCCGCGGTCGGCCGCATTCCACTGGCCGACGGCGGCACCGGGCTTTCCGAGGCTGGCAATGGCGGACGGCGGGCAGGCGCCCTGCGCCGCCAGTGCGAAAACGCAGCAGGCGCCGGCCAGCGCGAGGCGCGGCAGGCGCAAGAGTACAGACGCCTGCATGCGCGCCTTCAAAAGGGTGTCGCGCCTCGGCGCAACCAGGATCCGGAGTATCCGCAAGGCTTGCTCCACGATGAAAGAAAGTCCGGCATTCTCACAGCACCGCTGCCCATAATCCGGAACATGCAGAGCATCTTCCATCTTGCCTTCCACGTCCGCGATCTCGATGCGGCCCGCCGCTTCTATGGCCAGGTTCTCGGCTGTGCCGAAGGCCGCAGCACCGACACGTGGGTCGATTTCGACTTCTTCGGCCACCAGATCTCGCTGCACCTGGGCGAACCCTTCGCCACCTCGCGCACCGGCCGCGTCGGCGACGCGATGGTGCCGATGCCGCACTTCGGCATCGTGCTTGCCCTGCCCGACTGGCAGGCACTTGCGCAGCGGCTGAAAGACGCAGGCACCGACTTCGTGCTCGAACCGCAGGTGCGTTTCGAGGGCCAGCCGGGCGAGCAGTGGACCATGTTCTTCTGCGACCCGTTCGGCAATCCGATCGAGGTCAAGGGCTTTCGCTCCCTGGCAGCGCTCTACGACAAATGAACCCTCCGCCCCGAGCCGCTCCCAGCCGGCTCGCAGCCACTGCGGGCAGCGGTACAAGCGCATTCCGGATCGCGGCCGCCGCACTCTGGCTCTTGGCGGCGGGCCCCGCCCACGCGGTCCTCGATTGCGAGCTCAACGACCGCAAGGTCAATCCCTCCGACGGCAGCAGCACCTCGGGCAAGACGGGGCTGATGCGCTGCAAGGAGCGCGAAACCGGCGAGCTCCAGCGCGAGCAGCAGATCCAGAACGGCGTCTTCATGGGCCTGGCGCGCTTCTATGAAAAGGGCAAGCTGGCCAGGGAGCACACCCTCAACGCCAAGGGCCACATCCACGGCCTCGCACGCGAGTTCGCGCCCAACGGGCAGGTCGTGCGCGAGGCGGTCTACGACGACGGGCAGGAGCAGGGCCTCGTGCGCAGCTTCTACCCGGGCGGCCAGCTGCGCCGGGTCACTTTCTATCCGGCCGTTGGAACCGACCGCGCCTTCGTCGAGTTCACCGAACGCGGCCAGATGTCGGCCCTGCGCTGCGGCGAAACGCCCATGCTGGCGCCGGCCGTCGACGACGCCCGGCTGTGCGGATTCATCGGCGGGCCGTCGCAGGTCGATCTGTTCGATGCGGGCGGCATCCTGCGCTCGCGGCTGTCGTACCTGTCGGGCAAGCGGGTGCGCTCGCAGAACTTCTACGACAACGGCAAGCCTTCGGTGCAGGACGAGATCGTCGGCAGCCAGCGCACCGAGCGCCAGTTTTCATCCGAAGGCGTGAAGCGCCGCGAAACCGTGTGGCTGCTGGTCGAGCGCAGCGCGGTGCGGCAACGCGAGCAGGAGTTTTCCGAAAAGGGAACGCTGATCCGTGACCAGCGATGGAACCCGGCGGGCGAACCGATCGGCGACGACAGCTACCACCTCAATGGCCGGCCGCGCAGCAAGTCGGTCTACCGCGGAAGCGGCAATGCGCGCACGGTCGAGATCACCGATTTCTACGAGAGCGGCCAGCGCGCCGCCCATGGCCACTACCTGGTGGCGGGCCGCGGGCACCAAGTGCCGGTGGGCACGCACCGGCGCTTCAGCGAAAAGGGCATCCTGCTGGCGGAATCGAGCTTCGATGCCAAGGGCCGCGTGACGCGCGAGCGCAGCTGGGACGAGAACGGCGAACTGCAGCATGACGAGCACGTCCTGGAAGACGGCTCGCGCAAGGCCTACACGCAGTAGCGCTTCAGTCCAGCTTGATGCCGGCCTGCTTGATGATCGGGCCCCAGCGCCTGGACTCGGCGCGCGACAGCGCCGCGAACTGCGCCGGCGTGCCCGGCATGGCTTCCATGCCGAAATCGTCGAAGCGCTTCTGCACGGCCGGCGTGCCGAACGCGCGGTTCAGCTCGCTGTTGAGCCTGGCGACCACCGCGGGCGGCAGCCCCGCCGGGCCGAGGATGCCCTGGAACGCGAACACCTCGGTGTTGGGCACGCCCACTTCGGCCAGCGTCGGCACGTTGGGCAGCGCCTTGCTGCGCGCGCCCGAGCCGATAGCCAGCACGCGCACCTTGTTGCCCTGCATGATCGGCAGGCCCGAGGCCAGGTCGAGGAACATGCACGGCACCTGGCCGCCCATGACGTCGGCCATGGCGGGCGCGGCGCCCCGATAGGGAATGTGGGTGATGAAGGTGCCGGTGCGGGCCTTGAACATTTCCATGGCCAGGTGGTGCGGCGAGCCATTGCCCGGCGAGGCGTAGTTGACCTTGCCCGGATTGGCTTTCACATAGGCCAGGAACTCCTTGAAATTCTTGGCCGGAAAGTCGGGATGCACCACCAGCGCGAGCGGGAACTTGCCGATCGCGCCGATGTAGGTGAAGTCCTTTTCCGGATTGAACGGCAGCTTGCCGAACAGGTGCTCGTTGAAGGCCAGCACGGCGTTGTCCGCCGAGAGGATGGTGTAGCCGTCGGGCTTGCTCTTGGCGACGAGGTCGGCGCCGATGTTGGTCGAGGCGCCGGGGCGGTTGTCGACCACGATCTGCTGGCCCAGCGTCTGGCGCATGGCTTCGGCCAGCACGCGTGCGATCACGTCGGTGCCGCCGCCGGCCGGATAGGGCACCACCCACTTGATGAGTTGCGCGGGATAGTCCTGTGCGCGGGCAAAGGGCGCGGCGGCCACGGCGGCGCCGGAGGCGAGCGTGGCGAGAAGGGTGCGGCGATCCATGGATCAGTCTCCTTTTTGTTGGGGTTCGGTTGCGGACAGCGATGGTACGGGCAGCGCGTGCAGTGCGTCGGCCAGCGCGGCGCGGCAGCGCGCCTCGTCGCCGACCTGCTCGAACAGCAGCAGCGCGAGGCGGGCGAGAAACAGCGATTCGCGCTCGGCGCCCGCCTCGGTGATGGCGCGCGCGCACTCTGCGTAGAGCCGGTCGCGCGCATCGGATGGAAGCGCTGTGGTCATGCGGAGATCTCCGTGGAAGCGGCGGCCGCGGCGCGGGCCAATGCGGCCCGCAGTGCGCCGCGGGGCATGCGCCGCCAGCGCGCGGCCACATGGCCGTCGGGGCGCAGCAGGTAGACGGCACCGTCGCGCCCGCCCAGCGCCTCGAACACGGCGGGCCCGGCCTGCGCGTCGGCACCTTCGATGCCCGGGCCCGCAATGGTGCGCACCGCGAACGGCAGGAGGCCGCCAAGCGCCTGTGCCACTTCGTCGTCCGGCAGCGGCACGGCATCGGTGCCCGGCTGCAGCACCAGCAGCGTGAACACCGGGCCGATCCAGTCGGTCAGGTGGCCTTGCTCGAGTGGCTGCTCGGCCATGACCTCTCCGGGCAGCGGGCCCGCAGGCAGCGCATCGCCTTCGCTCGACAACGCCGAATCCGCGTAGCGCACGGCCTGGGTCTGGCGCGGATTGATCAGCTGCGCAATGCCGCGGTGCACCTGCGACAGCGAGAGCGCGGCCTCGCGCAACAGATCGAAGCCGCGCGACGGCGGCGACATGAACTCGGTGCTGCGCATGGCGTTCTCCGCATTGACGTGGAAGGCCGCGATGCGCTCCTGCGAGTACGAGTCGAGCAGCGACGCATCCGACAGGCCGCGCGCCACGAAGGCCAGCTTCCAGGCCAGGTTGTCCGCATCGTCGAAGCCTGAATTGAGGCCGCGCACGCCGAAGATCGGCATCGCATGCGCCGCATTGCCCGCGAACAGCACCCGGCCATGCCGGTAGCTGTCGAGCGTCATCGCCCCTGCGCGGTAGACCGAAGTCCAGACCGTCTTCCACGGCAGGTGGCCTTCGCCGATGGCGTCCAGGTGGCGCTGCACGAATTCGGCCACGGCCGCCGGCTGCAGCGCTTTCTCGGTGCTCTGGCCCGCGCGCAACTGGTAATCGATGCGCCAGATGTCGTCGGGCTGGCGGTGCATCAGCACGGTCGAGCCCGGGTTCCACGGCGGGTCGAACCAGGCGCGGCGCTCGGTCGGGTGCTTGCTGTGCAGCTCGATGTCGATGATCACGTAGCGGCCTTCGTAGCCCGTGCCCTCGAGCGCGAGCCCCAGCGCCTTGCGCACGAAGCTCTGGCCGCCGTCGCAGGCGGCGAGCCATTGGCTGCGCAGCCGGTAGGCGCCCTCGGGGTTGCGCACGTCCAGCGTCACGCCCTCTTCGTCCTGTGCGAGGCCGGTGAGCTCGGTGCCCCAGCGGATGTCGACGAGCCCCGGCGCCGCCTCGTTGCGTCGGAGAATTTCCTCGAGCAGGTACTGCTCGATGTAGTACTGCTCGAGGTTGATCATCGGCGGCAGCTTCTGCCTTTCGTCGTGCGGCATCTCGAAGCGAAAGACCTCGGCCGTCTTGTAGAAGCTGCGCCCGCCGGTCCACGGCAGGCCCTTGGCCATGAAGGCCGGCTGCACGCCCAGGCGTTCCATGATCTCCAGGCTGCGGCGCGAGATGCAGGCCGCCCGGCTGCCCACGCACACCGTGTCGTCGGCTTCGAGGATCACGCAGCGCACGCCCTGGCTTGCGAGCCCCAGCGCAAGCGCCATGCCGACGGGCCCGCCGCCCGCAATCACCACCGGATGGCGGCCCGGCTCCATGCCGCCCGGCGCGAGCGCAGGCGTCCGTGCCGGGTAGCGCGTGTAGTGAAAGGCGCCGACGGAGGGCGGCAGTCCGGTGGCGCTGGCCGGTGGCGGCACGGGGCCGCTGGCGGCATCGGCGGCCCGTGTGCCGGGCGGCGGCGCGGCGGCCGCAACGGTGAGGTTCGTCATGCAGCGGGATTGTCCCGATGTGTGGTGCCGGCCATCGTCATAACTTCGTACGAAGTAATTACCCTGACCTACCTGCTTCATGAGACGCTGGCGCATTCAGCCCGCTGCAGACAACGCGTTGTCCACAGCCATCGTCGGCGACGTGCTCGCGGGCATCGGCACGCCGCACCTGGCGGCCAGCTGCCTCGCGGCCATGCACCGCGTGATGCCTGTGACCTTCTGCACCGTGTTCGCGGTCGATGCCACCGGCCGCATCGAGACGGTGTCGGCCGCCAGCAGCTACGGCACCACGGCCGAACGCACGGCCGAGCGCTACGTGGCGCAGCGCTTCGACCTGCTCGATCCCAACATGACCTGGCTGGCGGCACGCAAGCTGCCCCGGCGCGCGCAGCTCTGGCTGGGCCACCAGCGCGCCGACGAGGTGGCCGACCCGGCCTACCGCGCGGCCTGCTACGGCGACGTGGGCATCCGCGAGCGCGCGTCGGTGCTGCGCCTGACGCCCGCCGGCCAGCGCGTGGCCGTGAGCTTCTACCGGAGCCTTGCGCAGCCCGAATTCGGCGCCGCCGACTTCGCGGCCATCGAGCGCCATGCCACGCTCCTGGCCGACGCCACCCTGGCCCACGGCCGCAGCGCCATGGCCGCCCGGGAGGCGGTGGCGCCCACCCTCGCCTCGCGCCTTCTGACCTTGAGCCTGCGCGAGCGCGAAGTCATCGGCCACCTGATGGCCGGCCGCACGGCCAAGGAAACGGCACGTGAAGTCGGCATCGAACTGACGACGGTGCGCACCCACCAGTACCGGGCGTTCCGGCGGCTGGGCATACGCAGCCAGAAGGAGCTGCTGCGCGCCGCGCCGCACTAGTCTTCGGCGCCGTCGTCGTCCTGCGGGTCCGCCAGCGACACCGGCGCCACCTTCGGCCGCCCCGCCGCCGACACGATCTCCTGGTCGATTGCGCCGAACAGCGAGCGGCCGTCCAGGCCCTTCATCTCGATGCGGATGGTGTCGCCGAACTTCATGAAGTCGGTGACGGGCTCGCCGCCCTGGATGGTTTCGATGCAGCGCTTCTCGGCAATGCACGAATAGCCCTTGGGCCAGTCCATCTGGCCGTTCCTTTCCACGCCCTTGTTGCTCACGGTGCCGCTGCCGACGATGCTGCCGGCGCGCACGTTGCGCGTCTTGGCGATGTGGGCGATGAGCTGGCCGAAGTGGAAGGTCATCTCGGGCCCGGCGTCGCACATGCCGACCTTGCGGCCGTTCCAGCTGCTTTGCAGCGTGAGGTGCACGCGGCCGTGCTGCCAGGCTTCGCCAAGCTCGTCGAGCGTCACGGCCACAGGGCTGAAGGCGGTGGCCGGCTTGCTCTGGAAGAAGCCGAAGCCCTTGGCCAGCTCGGCCGGGATCAGGTTGCGCAGGCTCACGTCGTTGGCCAGCATCACCAGGCGGATGCCGTCGAGCGCCTGGTCGGGCGTGGCGCCCATCCTCACGTCACCGGTGACCACCGCGATCTCGGCCTCGAAGTCGATGCCCATGGCTTCGCTGGGCACGACCACGTCATCGGTGGGGCCGAGGAAGTCGTCGCTGCCGCCCTGGTACATGAGCGGGTCGGTATAGAAGCTCTCGGGTACTTCGGCATTGCGCGCCTTGCGCACCAGCTCGACGTGGTTCAGGTAGGCCGAGCCGTCGGCCCACTGGTAGGCGCGCGGCAGCGGCGCCATGCACTGGGCGGGGTCGAACGGGAAGGAATGGCGCGCGCGGCCGGTGTTGACCGCGTCGTACAGGTCCTGCAGCTGCGGGCTCATGAAGCCCCAGTCGTCCAGCACCTGCTGCAGCCGGCTGGCGATGCCGGTGGCGTAGTGGGCGAGCGTGAGGTCGCGCGAGACGACGACGAGCTGGCCGTCGCGCGAGCCGTCCTTCAGGGTGGCGAGTTTCATGATGGCAAATGCGTGATGAAGGACACGGCGCGAACACGAGAGCCGGCGCCGCGCCCACTAAACTGGTTGAACGGGCGGCAGTGTACCGAGGTGCTCCCGGTGAACCTCGGCGCCGGCGCTCACTCCACCACATCATGCCGACGCTCGTCGCCTCCCCGTTGCCTTCCTCCGCCGCCCCGCCCGCGCGCCCGTCGTGGCGCGCGCTGGCCGGGCTGACGCTGGCGGTGGCGCTGGCCCACGTGCTGCTGCTGGACCTCGCGCCCACTGTGATCGGGCCCGATCCCTCGCCGCTCGCGAACAAGTTCATCACCCGGACCATCGTGATCGCACCGCCGGCCGCGGAACAGCCGGCTGCGCCCGCCGCCGCGCCACCCGCTGCCGCGGCCAAGCCGCCGCCGCCTGCAAAGCCGCGGCGGCCGCGCGAGCCATCCAGGCCCAGGCCCGCTGCGGCCCCGGAGCCGGCGCCGCAACCCCAGGTTTCGGAACCCGCCCCGGCGCCCACGCCTGACCTGACAGCGCAGACCGCTATCGACTCAGGAGCAGCCGCTCCCGAGCCGCCGGTGAGCGCCCCCGCAGGCGCCGCCCTGGGCGGGGCGGGCAGCACGGCCAACACCGGCGTCGGAAACGGCGCGCCGGGCGAGGCTGCGGGCGCCGCCAGCGCCGCGGCGGGCAATGTCGTCGGGCCCGAGGCGCTGCGCATCCCGGGTTCGGTCAAGCTTGCCTTCGCGGTCACGGGCCAGCAGGGCGCCTCGCCGATGCAGGGGGTTTTCGGCGACCTGGTCTGGCTGCAGGACGGCAGCAGCTACGACGCCCGGCTCTCGCTCAAATTCCTGTTCCGCACCATCCGCAGCCAGCACAGCACCGGCCGGATCGGCCCCACCGGCATCGAGCCGGCGCGTTTTTCCGAAAGCCGCAAGGGCGAGCTCGCCTCGCACTTCCTGCGCGACCAGGGCCAGATCATGTTCAGCAACAACGCGCCCAGCGTGCCCCTGCTGCCGGGCGCGCAGGACCGGCTCAGCGTGGTGATGCAGCTCGGCGGCATGCTGGCGGGCGACCCGGGCCGCTACCCGGCCGGCAGCCGCATTTCCATCCAGACGGCAGGGCCGCGCGACGCGGGCGTCTGGGTGTTCAACATCGAAGGCGAGGAGCAGATGAGCGTGCCGGCTGGCGACTACGCGGTGCGCAAGCTCACGCGCAGCCCGCGGCGCGAATTCGACGACAAGATCGAAATCTGGCTCGCGCCCGCGCTGGGGTACCTACCGGTACGGATGAAACAGACACAGCCCAACGGCGACTTCGCCGACATGCAGTTGCGTGAATCCCTTCCCGCGGGGCCGTCCAGCTGATAGTACAAAACAAGTAAAGAAACACCGTTGTGACCGCAATGCGACAACCCTTCTTGAAACTGGCGCGTTGATTGCTATCTAACCCCCATGAATGCCATCGACATCCTCACAGGCCCCGCAATGAACATGCTCTATGACTCGGAGTCCTTCGTCGTCGTGCACGTGCAGCCGAACGAAGGCGACACCCCGGACCAGCCCAACGTCCCGGTGCTGGAACGCCACGGCTTCGAGATCGTCGACAAGCGCTCGGGCAAGGAGGTCTACCTCGACGGTTCCTGGGCCGAGCTGTTCCAGCAGCAGATTGCCGCCTGGCAGCTCAACACGCCCACGCAGGAAGAGGTCGAGGACACGCTCGAGGGCTATGCCGAACTGGCCCACACCCCGGTGCTGGTGCACTGAAAACCCGGGCTCTCCACCCCGCCCGATCAAAAAAAAGCGCCCGAGCGGCGCTTTTTTTGCGCCCTTTGAGCGCCTGCCGCTCATTTCCGTTGGTAAATCCATCGGTACATCGGCCCCACGAGCAGCAGCACCGCCACCAGCCGGCAGACCTGGAACGCCGTCACCACCGGCACGCCCAGCTGCAGCACCTTGGCGGTGATCGACATCTCGGCAATGCCGCCCGGCGAGGTGCCCAGGATCATGGTGGCGGGATGCAGCCCCGTCGCCCGGGCCAGCAGCCAGGCGGCACCCGCGCACAGCACCAGCATGCCGACGGTGCCCAGCGCCACCGAACCGAGCCAGCGCGGCGCCGTGTGCAGGAATTCGCGGCTGAAGCGCACGCCCAGGCTCACCGCAATCACGAGCTGCGCCGTGTTCGACATCCAGCCGGGCACGGCCGACAGCGGCTGGCCCGCGATGGTGAAACCCATGGCCACCAGCAGCGGCCCCATGAACCACGGGTTGGTGCGGCCCAGCGCCCGCATCGCAAGCCCGCCGACACCGGTGGCCAGCGCGAGCAGCAGGAGCCCGCCCGCATTCACTTCGCGCACCGTGGACGGATTGACTTCCAGCCCGTGCAGCCCGCTCCACTGCATCGCAAACGGAATGGCGATGGTCACCACCACCAGCCGCAGGCTGTGCGCCGCGGCCACCAGGTCGGTGCGCGCGCCGGCCGATTCGGCCAGCAGCGTCATTTCGGAGGCGCCGCCGATGGCGCCAGAGAAGTAAGTCGTGGCTCTCATGGATCTGGCCGGCACATGCGGCATCCGCCGGGCATGCACGCCGTGCAGCCAGCGCCCGAATCCCCAGCCAAGCAGCAGGGCCCAGGCAATGGCCAGCGCAATCGCCCACCAGACGCCGGCCACCAGCGCCACCACCTGCGGCGTGAAATAAAGGCCCAGCACCGTGCCGATGGTCCACTGCCCGGCATTGCGCAGCGGCGTAAGGCTGGCCGTGGGCGCGCCGGCAATCGATGCCAGCGAGACCGCCAGCAGCGGGCCGATCATCCACGGCAGGGGTGTGTGCAGGGCGAGGCAGATTTCGGCCGCGGCGAGCGCAAGCAACAGCGTGGCCAGCACGCGAACCAGAAAGCGGAGAGACACGGGCAGGAAGAAGCGGAATTGGATGGCGCTGCGGGCGAGCGCCAGCGCATAGTATGGCGCGATGCGATGCCAACCCTTTCCCGCACGGGCTTCCCGCTTCCTGCTGCCCCTGTTCGCTGCCATGGCCCTGGCGGGTTGCACCGCGTTGCTCGACGGCCCCGATGCACCGGTGGCGCGCCGCGCGGCAGCGCTGCTGCCGGTGGACGCGCTGATCCTCGGCGAGCAGCACGACGCTCCCGAGCACCACGCGATCGAGCGCGAAACCGTCGAGGCACTGGCCGGCCGGGGCCAGCTGGCCGCGCTGCTGCTCGAAATGGCCGAGGAAGGCCACAGCACCCTCCGCCTCGACGCCGCGGCCACCGATGCGCAGGTGCGCGACGCACTGGCCTGGAACGACAAAGCCTGGCCCTGGCAAAGCTACGGCCCGGTGGTGATGGCCGCCGTGCGCGCCGGCGTGCCCGTCATCGGCGCCAACCTGCCGCGTTCGCGCATGAAGAACGCCATGGCCGACGTCTCGCTCGACGTGCAGCTCAACGGCGAGGCCTACGCCGCGCAGCAGGACGCCGTGCGGGAAGGCCACTGCAAGCTGCTGCCCGAGCCCCAGATCGTTCCAATGGCGCGCATCCAGGTGGGGCGCGACCGCGCCATGGCGCAGGCCATCGTCAAGGCCCGCCAGCCGGGCAAGACGGTGCTGCTGGTCAGCGGCGCGGGCCACGCCACCAAGGTGCTGGGCGTGCCGCAGCACCTGCCGACCGATGTGTCGGTCAAGTCCGTGCGGCTGCAGGCCGGGGAATCGCCGGACGAGGACGAAGACAAGGGCGCTTACGACGCCGTCTGGCGCACGGCCCCGCTGCCGCCGAAGGACTACTGCGCGGACATGCGCGCTCGATCGCCGCGGCCTTCGTCCTGAAGGCCGCGCGCCGGCTCAGGCGAACTTCTTGATCGAATCCGCCAGCGTGTTGACCAGCGTGTCGATGTGCTGCTTCTCCACGATGTACGGCGGCGCGATCACCAGCACGTCGCCCGCGGGCCGCACCAGCGCGCCCTTGTGGAAGCAGTCCAGGAAGATGTCGTAGGCGCGTTTGCCCGGCGCGCCCGCGATGGGCGCGAGCTCCACCGCGGCGGCCAGGCCGAGGCTGCGGATGCTGACCACGTTCGGCAGGCCCTTGAAGGTACTGTGGAAGGCATCGCCCAGCACCTTGCCCATTTCGCCGGCGCGCGCGAACAGGTTCTCCTGCTTGAACAGGTCAAGCGTGGCGATGGCGGCGGCGCAGGCCACCGGATGGCCCGAGTAGGTGTAGCCATGGAAGAACTCGACCACGTGCTCGGGCGCGTCGGTCTTCATCATCGCGTCGTAGAGCTTGTCGCGGCAGATCACGCCGCCCAGCGGAATCACGCCGTTGGTCACGCACTTGGCGAAGTTCAGCATGTCGGGCACCACGCCGAAGTAGTCGGACGCGAAGTTGGTGCCCATGCGGCCGAAGCCGGTGATGACCTCGTCGAAGATCAGGAGGATGCCGTGCTTGTCGCAGATCTCGCGCAGACGCTTCAGGTAGCCCTTGGGCGGCAGGTACCAGCCGGCCGAACCGGCCACCGGCTCGACGATGATCGCGGCGATGTTGCTCGGGTCGTGCAGCGGCAGGATGCGCGTTTCGAGCTCCACCAGCGGGTCTTCGGCCCACACCGGCTCCTCGTTGTGGATGTAGGCATGATTCACCGGATCGTGGATGAAGCGCATGTGGTCCACGCGCGGCAGGAAGGCCGAGCCGAACACCTTGCGGTTGCCCGGGATCCCGCCCACCGACATGCCGCCGAAGCCCACGCCGTGGTAGCCCTTCTCGCGGCCGATGAACACGTTGCGGTGGCCCTCGCCGCGCGCGCGGTGGTAGGCCAGTGCCACCTTCATCGAGGTGTCGGCCGCCTCGGAACCCGAATTGCAGAACAGCACCTTGTTGAGGTCGCCGGGCGCCAGCGAGGCGATCATCTCGGCCGCCTTGAAGGCCTTGTCGTTGCTGACCTGGAAGGCGGTGGCGTAGTCGAGCGTGTCGAGCTGCTTCTTGATTGCCTCGTTGATCGGCTTTCGGTTGTGGCCCGCACCCACGCACCACAGCGACGAGATGCCGTCGATCACCTTCTTGCCGTCGTGCGTGGTGAATTCCATGCCGTCGGCGGCCACGAAGACGCGAGGGTCTTTCTGGAAGTGGCGGTTGGGGGTGAAGGGCAGCCACTGGTTGCCCATGTTGAGGTCCTGATAAGCCATCGGTTGCTCCTGCTTAACGCGCACCAAAAAACGGCATTCTGGCACCCCTGCGACAATCGTGCCCCTCATGACGACCACTACGCCCGCTTACATCCTGACCCTCTCCTGCCCCGACCGGACGGGCATCGTGCATGCCGTCTCGGGCTTTCTGCTCGAACGCGGCGGCAACATCGAGGAAGCCGCCCAGTACAACGACCACGACACGGGCCTGTTCTTCATGCGCGTGCGCTTCGCCTGCAGCGACCACCCCGAGGCGGCGCTGCGCGAACAGCTCGCCACCTTCGGCGCCGGCTTCGGCATGAGCCTGCAGCTGCATGCCGCAGCCGAGCCGATGAAGACCGTGATCCTGGTCAGCAAGGAAGGCCACTGCCTGAACGACCTGCTGTTCCGCTGGAAGAGCGGGCTGCTGGCCATCGACGTGCGCGCCATCATCTCGAACCACCGCGACTTCTACCAGCTGGCCGCCAGCTACAACGTGCCCTTCCATCACATTCCCGTGACGGCCGCCACCAAGGCGCAGGGCGAAGCCCGGCAGCTGGAGATCATCGAGTCCGAAGGCGCCGAGCTCGTGGTGCTCGCGCGCTACATGCAGATCCTGAGCAACGGCCTGTGCCAGAGCCTGGCCGGCCGGGCCATCAACATCCATCACTCGTTCCTGCCGAGCTTCAAGGGTGCCAAGCCCTACTACCAGGCGCACGACCGCGGCGTGAAGCTCATCGGCGCGACCGCCCACTACGTGACGGCCGATCTGGACGAGGGCCCGATCATCGAGCAGGACGTGGCGCGCGCCGACCACACCGACACGGTCGAGGACCTCACGGCCCGCGGCCGCGACACCGAGAGCCAGGTGCTCGCGCGCGCCGTGAAATGGCACAGCGAGCACCGCGTGCTGCTGAACGGGCACCGCACGGTCGTGTTCCGGTAGGCGGAGCCCATTCAGGAATACCGCGGGTCAGTTGCGGTTCGGATTGTCCGGACGACGGTCGTAGCGGTTCGGCACGCCGTCGCGATCGCGGTCCCACTCGCCGCGGCGGTATTCCCAGCGGCCATCGCGTTCGCGCCATTCGGGCGGACGGTAGGCATAGCCCGGACGGGCGCGCACCCACATGCCCCGGACCCACACATGGCGCCCACCACGCCATTCATAGTGCCCCGGGGCCCACACGTAACCACGGCGCGGCGGCGGCGGACGCTCGAAGCGAGGCGGCGGCGGCGGCACCTCGACGAACACACCGGGCTGCGCCTGGGCGGCTGTCGGCACCATCAGTGCGCCTCCCACCGAGAGCAGCGAAGCGGCCGCGATGGAAAGGGTGATTGCGAGTTTTTTCATGGGTGTCCCCTCATGAGTGGTTGGAGCCTTCATGCTGACGAGGCCGTGTGAAGCGCCTGTAAGCACTCGACGGGACATTGTGTAAAGGTGTGTCGCCTCAAGCAGTGCCTTTGTTGGCACTTACTCCCGCAGCTACTCCTGCAGTTCGCGAAGGTCGACGGCCGCGGCCATGGCGCCATGGCCCGCCTTGTTGGGATGCAGGTGGTCGCCGTTGTCATAGAGCGGGTTCAACATCGTCGGATTGGCGGGGTCGCGCAGCACGGCGTCGAAATCGATCACGCCGTCCACGTCCTGGCGGCTGCGGACCCAGCGGTTGACCTCGCCGCGCATGGCCTCGGTCGCCTCCGTCCAGTAGGGCGTGTTCCCGAACGGCGGCACGGTGCCGATCAGCACCTTCACGCCCTTGGCGCGGGCTTGCTTGACCAATTGCTGCAGGCCGTCGGTGATGCGCTCTGCCGTCGCGACCTCGTGCTCCGGCGTCGGCCGCCCCGGCAGGACGAACACGCTGCGGCCGATGTCGTTGGTGCCCAGCAGGATCATCACGTGCGTCGCGCCGCTTTGTCCGAGCGCATCGCGCGCAAAACGCGACAAGCCGTTGGGGCCGATGCCGTCGACCAGCAAGCGGTTGCCGCCGATGCCCATGTTGAGCACCGAGACCGCCTGCGCCGCCGAAGGGCTGTTGCGCAGGCGCGTGGCGAGCAGTTCGGGGTATGAGCCGTCGCCCGCCTCGCCGCCGCCCGCAGTGATCGAGTCGCCAAAGGCCACCACCGTTCGCACGGGCTGCGTGGTCATCACGTCGAAGCCCGTCACGATGTGGTTCAGCGGCAAGGGCGCGGCGTCGTGCAGCCTGGGTGTTGCAATGGCATTGCCGCGAGCCACCCAGCTCGCGTCGGGCGAGCGCAGGTGGACGGTCGCGAAGGGCACGGCGCGATCGAAGAAGGCACTCACCGCCACCGCCTGCCCGGCCTCGACCTTCAGGTCGGCACCATCGCTCCAGACTTCGGCACCCGGCGCGACGACCGTGCTTACGCGCCCGCCGAAGCGCAGCTTGCGCAGTGTGGCCGGCGAGACCGCGCCGCCACCGGTGCCCTGCCCCACGCTGGCCTCGGCGATGCGCAGGGGCGCCTTGCCGAAACGGTTCGAAAAGCGGATGCGAACGCGCTCGCCGCGCAGCGCAGACTCGAACTGCTGCCGCAGCGTCTGTCCGTGGAACGCATCGCCGCCGGGCCGGGGTGCCGCAGCCGTGAGGAGCGGATTCGCACTGAGTTCGCGGAAGTCCACCGGCGCGGCCGCCCAGCCGGCCACCCAGTGTGCCTCGACCGGCTGCTTCGGCTGCGGCTGCCCACCCGCACCTGGCTGGACGGCCTGCACCGCCACTGCAACGGCGAACAGCAGGCAACCGACCGCGGCCATCCAATGCCGCAGCGCACCTTCGCGAAGAACAGAAAGCCGATGCGAACCCAGTTTCATGCGCAAAGCGACTCAGTTTACGGAGCCCCCTTGCCATTGCATGTGACGAGGTTTAGTGCATGGTTACCAAGTGTCCACGTAGGGCGAGGCCGCCTGCATGGAACGCCCCGCGGAAGCGAGTCCGCGCACCAGCCAGGTGCGGGTTTCGGCGGGATCGATCACCGCATCGATCTCGAGCGTCTGTGCCATGTGGATCGCTTCGCCGTTGGCGTACTGCTGCGCCACGAGCTTCCTGAACAATGCGTCGCGCTCCGTGCCTTCGGGCACCGCGGCGAGTTCCTTGCGGTAGCCCAGGCGCACCGCGCCCTCGAGCCCCATCGCGCCGAACTCGCCGGTCGGCCAGGCCACCGTGAACACCGGCGCATCGAAGCCGCCGGCCGTCATGGCCTGCGCGCCCAGGCCATAGCCCTTGCGCAGCACCACGGCAAAAAAGGGCACGCGCAGGTGCGAGGCCACCATGAACATGCGGCAGACATGGCGCACCTGCGCCTGCGCCTCGATCTCGGGGCCGACCATGAAGCCGGGCGTGTCGCACAGCGAGACGATCGGCAGCCCGTGCGCGTTGCAAAGCTGCATGAAGCGCGCCGACTTGTCGGCCGCCTCCACGTCGATCGCGCCGCCCAGGTGATGCGGGTTGTTGGCCATCAGCCCCACCGGCTTGCCCTCGATCCGTGCCAGCGCGGTGACGATGCCCGCGCCGAAGCCGGCGCGCAGTTCGAGCAACGATCCGGTGTCGGCCACGCCGCGCATTGCGGCGCGCACGTCGTACACGCGCAGCCGGTTCTCGGGCACCACATGGCGCAGCGCGCGCGAGTCGGCGCACTGCCAGTCGCTCACCGCCCCCTGGAAATACGAGAGGTATTGCTTCGCTGCAGCCACTGCCGCCGCTTCGTCTTCCACCAGGATGTCGATCACGCCGTTGCGCGACTGCACGCTGCTCGGCCCGATCTGCTCGGGCGCGAAGCTGCCGAGCCCGCCGCCCTCGATCATGGCCGGGCCGCTCATGCCGATGTTGCTGCCCCTGGTGGCGATGATCACGTCGGCGCAGCCCAGCAGCGCGGCATTGCCCGCGAAGCAGCGGCCATGCACGATGCCCACCACCGGCACCTTGCCCGAGAGCGCCGCGAACTGGCTGAAGGTGTGGTTGTTGAGGCCCGCGACGATCGGCATGTCGGTATCGCCCGGCCGCCCGCCGCCGCCTTCGGCGAACAGCACCACCGGCAGCTTCAGCTGGTGCGCGATCGACAGCATGCGGTCGGTCTTGTGGTGGTTGCGCATGCCCTGCGTGCCGGCCAGCACCGTGTAGTCGTAGGCCAGCACGGCGCAGCGCGAGGCCTCGGGGCCGAACTGCTTCGCGTTGATGCTGCCCAGGCCCGTGACCATGCCGTCGGCCGGCGTGTTGGCGATCAGGTCTTCGAGCGTGCGGCGGCGCGTTTGCGCGGCGATGGCGAGTGCGCCGTATTCGATGAAGCTGCCGGGGTCGGAGGCCGTGTCGCACAGGTCGGCGATGTTCTCGCGCGCGGTGCGCCCGCCCTGTGCATGCCGCCTGGCCACGGCCGCGCCGCGGTTGGCATCGAGCGTGAAGGCATGGCGGTCGACCACCTTCTGCAGGTCGGGGCGGATCGCATCGAGGTCTTGCGCGGTGCGCGCCTCGGCTTCCACGGCCTGCGCATCGACCGCTTCCAGCCGCAGCAGCGACTGGCCTTCGACGAGGTAGTCGCCCGGCTCGGCCAGCAGCGCAACCACGCGGCCCGCGACCGGCGCGTGCAGCAGGTGCTCCATCTTCATGGCTTCGAGCACACCGAGCTGCGCGCCGGCAGGCAGCACATCGCCCACCGTCACTTCGAACTGCACCAGCTTCGCGGGGATCGGGGCCTTGATCGTCAGATCGTCCGATTCATCGGCTGCAGACCCCGTCGCCTGCGTGGCGGCAGGTGCGATCTTCTTCGCATGCTTTTCAAGCGATGCCGCGGCTGCCAGCAGGTCGCCCAGATGCGCCTCGACGAAGCGCGTGTGCACCGCCTGCGTCGCGAACTCGGGCCGTGCCGCAATGGCACGCAGCAACGCGAGATTGGTCGCGATGCCATCGATATGGCATTCGTCGAGTGCGCGCAACGAGCGCCGCAGCGCATCGGAAAAACGCGGCGACGGCGAATGCACGATCAGCTTGGCAAGCAGCGTGTCGTAATGCGGCGAAGGCGCAAGGCCCGCGTAGCCGTGCGTGTCGACACGCACGCCAGGCCCGCTCGGCAGATCGAAACGTGCAAGTGTCCCGCCCGAGGGCCGCGCGTTGCCATGGGCATCGAGCGTCTCCGCACTGATGCGCCATTGCACCGCGAACCCGCGCTGCGCCGCCGTCCGGTCGGCTTCCACGCCGAGCGCCTTCAAGGGCTGTCCGGCTGCCACCGCCATCTGCAGCTGCACAAGATCGAGACCGGTCACCGCCTCGGTCACCGTGTGCTCGACCTGCAGCCGCGGGTTCGCCTCGATGAAGACGAAGGGGAGCGTGGCCGATGCGGCATCGACGAGAAATTCGAAGGTGCCCAGGCTGCGATAGCCCGCGGCCCTGGCCATGCGCAGCGCGGCCTGCGTGATGGCGGCCCGCAGCGCATCGGGCAGCGAAGGACTGGGCGCGATCTCCACCAGCTTCTGGAAGCGCCGCTGCAGGGTACATTCGCGCTCGCCGAGGCTGGCCACGGCCTGGCCGTCGCCGAGCACCTGCACTTCGATGTGCCGCGCGTGGTGCATCAGCCGCTCGACGTACACGCCCTCGACGCCGAAGGCCGCCTTGGCCTCGGACACGCAGCGCGCATGCGCTTCGGGCAACTCGTCCGCGTTCATGACGGCGCGCATGCCGCGCCCGCCACCGCCGCCAATGGCCTTGATCATCACGCCCGCGGCACCTTGCGCCTGCTGCTCGGCAAAGAAGGCCTGCGCCTGCGCGAGCGTCACGGCGCCGGCGCTGCCAGGCATCACGGGTACGTCGCACTGCGTGGCGAGTGCGCGCGCGCGCGCCTTGTCGCCGAACAGCGCCAGCTGCTCGGGCGCGGGCCCGATGAAGACCAACCCCGCATCCGCGCAGGCCTGCGCGAAGTCCGCGCGTTCGCTCAGGAAGCCGTAGCCGGGATGCACCGCGTCGCAGCCTTGCGCCTTCGCCACGCCGATCAGCGCGGCAACGTCGAGGTAGGCCGAAGGCCCGGTCGCATCGAGCGCGACGGCCTCGTCGGCCAGCTGCACATGCAATGCCGCTGCATCGTCGCGCGCATGCACCGCCACGCTGGCAATGCCCAGGTCGCGCAGCGCGCGCACCAGGCGCACCGCGATCTCGCCGCGGTTGGCAATCAGGACTTTGGAGAACAAGGGAGAACCTTTCAGGCTTTGTCTTTCAGCAGGCGCCGCAGCACCTTGCCGGCGCCGGTCGTCGGCAGCGCATCGATGAAGCTCACGGCACGCGGCGCCTTGTAGCTGGCCATGTTGTCGCGCGCCCAGGCCATGAGCGCGTCAGCCTCGAGCGCCGCGCCGGGCTTGCGCACGATGAAGGCCTTGACCACCTCGCCCTTCTCGGCATCGGGCTGCGCGATGACCGCGGCCTGGGCCACCGCGGGGTGCTTGATGAGGATGGTCTCGACCTCTTCCGGGAACACGCTGTAGCCGGAGACCTTGATCATCTCCTTGAAGCGGCCGATGAAGGTGAGATAGCCATCGGCATCGAGCTTGCCCATGTCGCCGGTGTGCACACATCCATTGCGCAGCGTGGCGGCCGTGGCCTCGGGCTTGTTCCAGTAGCCCTTGAAGGAGCCGGGGCTGGCGAGCACGATCTCGCCCACCTCGCCCGCGGGCAGGTCGGCCTGCGTCTCGGGGTCGACGATGCGAATGCGCACGCCCGGCACCGCGACGCCCTGCGTGCCCCAGCGCGGCGCATGGTGCGGCGTGTAGGTGTCGCAGGTGTGGGTTTCGCTGAGCCCGTAGGCGGCCTCGAACGACGTGCAGTTGGGCGCATGCGCGCGCCACTGCGCGGCCAGCGGCTCGGTGAAGGCGATGCCGAAGCTCGTGACCGGATTGCGCCGCAGGCTCGAGAGGTCGAAGCCCGCGATGTCGGGCACCTGCATGCAGGCCACGTTCATCGGCGCGATGCTGTACCACCAGCTCACCTTGTAGCGCGCGATGGCCTGCAGCACCGCGCGCGGATCGAAGCGGTGCAGCAGCACCGACGCCGCGCCACTGAGCACCGGCACGTTCACCCCCATCAGCATGCCGGCGATGTGATAGAGCGGCGCGATGGAAAGCAGCACATCGTCGCCGGCCACGCCGTTGCAATCGGCGGCGGCGCGGGTCTTGAACAGCGCGTTGCCGTAGCTCAGCATCGCGCCCTTGGGCAGCCCGGTGGTGCCGGAGGTGTAGGTCATGAGCGCCACGTCGTCGAGGCCGATGGCCACGGGCTGCGGCGCGCCATCGCCCTGCATCACGGCCAGGAAGTCCTCGCACCCCTCGGGCATGCTGCGCAGGGCGCTGCGCTCCGCGAGCAGTTCTGCGGGAAGGTCGGGCACGGGGTCTTCGGGCAGCAGGTCGGCGTAGTGCACCACGAACACATGCACGAGCGCACTCTGCGGCTGCACCTTGCGCACCACCGGCAGCAGCGGCGCGGCGGCGACGATCACGCGCGCCTGCAGGTCGTTGACCTGGTAGGCCAGCTCGTGCTCCTTGTTGAGCGGGCTGCCCGGGCAGACGATGGCGCCGATCTTCTGGATGCCGAAATGCGCGACCAGGTACTGCGGGCAGTTGTTGAGGAACAGCACCACCGGCTCGCCCTTCTTCACGCCGATGGCCTGCAGCCGCGCCGCGAAGGCGTCGCTCGCGCGGTCGAGCTGCACCCAGCTCATGGCATGGCCGTACCAGATGCAGGCCGGGCGCTCGCCGCGCTCGCGCGCGTGGGCACGCAGGTACTCGTGCAGGGGCTGTTGCGGACGGTCGGGCAATGTCTCCATGGCGTCACTTTCTCAGGGTTATCGATAGCCGGCTGCAGGAGCCAGGCGCTTGCCAATGGGTGCATGGTGCACCAACAATCCTACCCATGGGTATAACTTCCGCGACACGGCACAAACCCTCTGGCAAGGCCGCAACCTCGGCCACCACCACGGCACAGCCGCACCTTCCGCAGGGCACCGGGCGCCAGCGCGCGGCCACGCAGGGCACCGACCTGCAGCGCGAGCGCATCCTGCAGGCGGCGGCGCAGCTCTTTGCGGCGCAGGGCTACGCCAACACCACCATGGCGCAGATCGTGCGTGCGCTGGGCGTGACCAAGCCCTTCGTGTACTACTACTTCCGCGACAAGCAGGAGATCTTCGAAACGCTGTCCTGGCGTCCCGCGGTCGACTGCTTCACCGCGCTCGACTTTGCGGCCGGCGATCCGCGCCGCGCGAGCGAGAAGGTGCTCGAAGGCATCGAGCGCCTGATCCGCGCCACCATTGCGCACCACCCCTGCGCCTTCTTTCCGTACCGCGAGCCGCAGGTGTACCGGCCCGAATACATCGCGGCGCAGAAGAAGCTCGCACATCACTTCTACGACCTGCTGTGCCCGCTGCTCGAGGAGGCGCGCCGCGACGGCGACCTGGACTTCGCCGAGACCAAGATCACCGCATTGGCGGCTTGCAGCCTGCCCGGTTTCCTCTACAGCTGGTACCGGCCGAACGGGCGCCTCTCGCCCGACGAGGTGGCGGCCGAGCTCACGAAGCTCGCGAGCCGGGTGATCGGCCTGCGCACCCAACACTGACCACAAGAAACTAGAGACAAACCATGAAGTACAAGCATGCGCCTCTGGCGCCGATCGCCCTCGCCTGCCTGCTGGCCGTTGCCGGAAGCGCCCAGGCCCAGCAGCCCACCTACAAGATCGCCTACATCGACCCGCTCTCGGGGCCGTTCGCGAACGTGGGCGAACTGATGCTGACGCACACGCAGTACGCCATCGAGGAGATCAACGCCAAGGGCGGCGTGCTCGGCGGCACGAAGCTGCAGCTGCTGCAGTTCGACAGCAAGCTCTCGGCGCAGGAAAGCCAGAGCGCGCTGCAGGCGGCCATCGACCAGGGCGCCAGGGCCATCGTCACGGGGGGATCGGGCTCCTCGGTAGTGACCGCGCTCGTTCAATCGGTGGCGCGCTGGAACCAGCGCAACCCGGGCAAGGAGCTGCTCGTGCTGAACCATTCCTCGATCGACCCCGAGATGACGGGCAAGGGCTGCAGCTTCTGGCACTTCCAGACCGAGGCCAACACGGCGATGAAGATGAAGGCACTGGCCAACTACATCAAGAAGACGCCCGACGTGAAGAAGGTCTACCTGCTGAACCAGGACTATGCCCACGGCAAGCAGTGGGCGAGCTACGGCAGGCAGCTGGTGGGGCTGGCGCGGCCCGACGTGCAGTTCGTCGGCGAAACGCTGCATCCGATCGGCCGGGTGAAGGACTTCTCGCCCTACATCGCGAACATCAAGCAAAGCGGTGCCGACTCGGTCATCACCGGCAACTGGGGCCAGGACATGACGCTGCTGCTCAAGGCCGCGGGCGATGCCGGCTACAACCTGCGCTACTTCAACCACAGCGCGGGCTCGGTGCCGGGCACGGTGCTGGCGGTGTCGCAGGCCAAACTCGGGCAGCTGACCTGGGTCGCCGAGTGGCATCCGGGGCAGGCCGACACGCCGCGCGCCGACGCGCTGGCCAAGGCCTACAAGGCCAAGACGGGCAAGGACTTCCTCGCGCCGCGCATCGACTTCACGCCGCGCCTGCTGGCCGCCGCGATCAACAAGGCCGGCTCGACCGACACGGTGAAGGTGGCGCGTGCGCTCGAGGACATGAGCTACGACTCGGTGGTGGGGCCGATCCGCATGCGCGCCGAGGACCACCAGCTGCTGCTGCCGCAGGTGGTCAACACCATTGCGCCGGTCGATGGCAAGAGCGTGAAGGTGGGCTGGGAAGGCACGAACTACGGCTTCCGGACGGACGCTGTCTACACGGGCAACGAGCTGGCACAGGGCTCCGAATGCAAGATGGTTCGGCCTTGAGGGCTTTTGCTTGCTGTTGCGGCTGAAGTCCTTCGGGGCGCGTGCACAGATCACCGGGTACTCCCCTCCGCGAATGTCCCCCCGTCGGCGGGAGCGCGCCCTGAATCAGCGGCGCCCCGAACAAAGGCACTGAACCAGCCTAAGGGAAACCCCGTCCTGCCCCCCACCGGTGCCCTCGGGATACTCCGGGTCACACGCCGGAATCTCCGAAGCGGGTCCACTCCAAAGGCACAGCACCCCATGGCAGGCAAAAACTCGCTCTACCCGATCCCGCACCCCGCGAAGAAGCCGTTCGTCGGCAACCTGCTGTCGATCGGCTCCGACTCCCCCGTGCTCGACATGTGGAAGATCGCGCAGGACCTCGGCGGCATCTACTGGCTCGACATGCCGGGCATGCCGGTGATCGTGGTGTCATCGCCCGCGCTGGTCGACGAGCTCTGCGAAGAGGCGCGCTTCGACAAGAGCACGCGCGGCGCGCTGCGCCGGCTGCGCGCGGCATCGCACGGGCTCTTCACCTCCGACACGCACGAGGAGACCTGGTCGAAGCCGCACAACATCCTGCTGGCCAACTTCAGCCAGCGCGCCATGCAGGCCTACCACCCGATGATGCTGGACATCGCGGGCCAGCTGGTCACCAAGTGGGAGCGCCTGAACTTCGACGAAGAGGTGGACGTGGTACGCGACATGACCGCGCTCACGCTCGACACCATCGGCCTGTGCGGCTTCGGCTACCGCTTCAATTCCTTCTACCGCGAGGGCTTCCATCCCTTCGTCGATGCGATGGTGCGCACGCTGGAAACGGTGCAGAACCGCCGCGGCCTCCCGCTGGAAGAGTTCATGCTCAAGAAGGAACTCGCCCAGCAGCGCAAGGACATCCGCTTCATGCACAAGATGGTGGAAGACATCATCCAGGAGCGCCGCGCGAGCGGGGCCGACATCGCCACCAAGCCCGACCTGCTGAGCTACATGATCGCGGGCGTCGACAAGAAAAGCGGCGAGAAGCTCACCGACAAGATGATCCGCGACGAGTGCATCGAATTCCTCATCGCGGGGCACGAGACCACCAGCGGCCTGCTCTCGTTCGCGATCTACTTCCTGCTGAAGAACCCCGAGGCGCTGGCCAAGGCGCAGGCCGAGGTCGACAGCGTGTTCGGCGGCGACACCACGCAAAAGCCCACCTACGCGCAGGTCAACCGGCTGCAGTACGTGATGCAGGTGCTGAAGGAATCGCTGCGCCTGTACCCGACCGCGCCCGCGATCTCGATGCGCGCCAAGGAAGACACCAAGATCGGCGGCCAGTACACGATCAAGAAGAACAACATGGTCATCATGCATGCGCTGGCGCTGCATCGCGACAAGGGCATCTGGGGCGAGGATGCCGACCAGTTCAACCCCGACCACTTCAGCCGCGAGGCCGAGCGCGAGCGGCCGGTGAATGCCTTCAAGCCCTTCGGCAACGGGCAGCGCGCCTGCATCGGCCGCCAGTTCGCATTGCAGGAAGCGGTGCTCACGCTGGGCATGATCCTGCAGCGCTTCAACCTGGTCGATCACACGGGCTACAAGCTCAGGATCAAGGAAGCGCTCACGATCAAGCCGGAGAATTTCAGGATCAAGGCGCTGCTGCGCGACCCGGCCTCGCGTCCACGCGGCAACGGGGAAGCAGCAGCAACAGCCACGCCAGCGACCTCGGCAAAACCCGCCGCGCGCAAGCCGCAGGCGGCGCGCCACGGCACCTCGCTGCTGGTGCTGCAGGGCTCCAACCTCGGCACGGCCGAAGACCTGGCGCGCCAGCTGGCCGAGGCCGGCGAGCTGCGCGGCTTCTCCACGCAGGTGGCTTCGCTCGACGACTACGCCGAGCGGCTGCCCGCCAACGGCGCCGTCGCCATCGTCTGCGCCTCGTACAACGGCATGGCGCCCGACAACGCCGCCGAGTTCCATCGCTGGCTCGACAAGGCCGACGACTCGCTCAACGGTGTGCGCTTCAGCGTCTTCGGCTGCGGCAACACCGACTGGGCCGCCACCTACCAGGCCGTGCCGCGGCGCATCGACGAGCGGCTGGAGGCGCTCGGCGCCGCGCGCGTGCATCCGCGCGGCGAAGGCGACGCACGCGAGGACATGGACGGCGCCTTCCAGGACTGGAGCGATGCGCTCTGGCCCGAACTGGTGAAGGCCTTCGGCATCCAGTCCGGCGCCGACACGCCCGCCGAGGCCGAGCCGCTCTACACGCTCGAGGAACTGCCGCCGCCGCAGAAGAACGCGCTCGTCGATGCGCTGGGCGCGGTGGCCCTGCGCGTGATCGAGAACCGCGAGCTGCAGAGCCCCGGCAACACCGGCGAAGCGGGGCGCTCCACGCGCCACGTCGAGCTGATGCTGCCCGAAGGCGTGAACTACCGCGCCGGCGACCACCTGAGCGTGGTGCCGCGCAACAGCCCGGCGCAGGTGGAGCGCGCGATGGCGCGCTTCGGATTCGACCGCTCCGCGCATGTGCGGCTGCATGCCGAGCCGGGCCGCAAGACGGCCCTGCCGGTCGACCAGGTGATCGCGGTCGACCGCCTGCTCGGCGACTATGTCGAGCTGCAGGACGTGGCCACGCGCAAGCAGATCGCCACGCTCGCGGCGTACACCGAGTGCCCGGTCACCAAGCCGAAGCTCGCCGCGCTCTCGGGCAGCGACGAAGCCTCGCAGGCGGCCTACAGGGCCGAGGTGCTGCACAAGCGAAAGTCGCTGCTCGACCTGCTCGAGGCACACCGCGCCTGCCAGCTGCCGTTCGCGGTGTTCCTCGAAATGCTGTCGCCGCTCTCGCCGCGCTACTACTCGATCTCGTCCTCGCCGGCGATGACGCCGGGGCGCTGCAGCGTCACCGTGGGCGTGGTGAGCGCGCCGGCGCTCTCGGGCAACGGCACCTTCGAGGGCGTTTGCTCCAACTACCTGGCGCGCGCCGAAGCGGGCGATACGGTGCATGGCGTGATCCGCGAGACCACGGCCGAGGGCTTCCGCCTGCCCGAGGATGCGCAGCGCCCGCTCGTCATGATTGGACCCGGCACCGGCCTCGCGCCGTTCCGCGGCTTTTTGCAGGAGCGCGCGGCGCAGGCCGAGCGCGGCCAGGCGCTGGGCGATGCGATGCTGTTCTTCGGCTGTCGCCATCCCGAGCAGGATTTCATCTATGCCGAAGAGCTCGAGGCCTGGTCGCACCGCGGCCTGATGAAGCTGCACACGGCGTTCTCGCGCGCGGGCGAACGCAAGGTCTATGTGCAGGACCTGATCCGCGAGCAGGGCGCGGCCGTGTGGAAGCTGCTCGAAGCCGGCGCGGTGATCTATGTGTGCGGCGACGGGTCGCGCATGGAGCCCGACGTGCGGCGCACGCTGGCCGACCTGGCGCGCGAGCATGGCCATGACGGCGCGGCGTGGATGGACCGGATGATTGCCGACCAGCGCTACGTGCTCGACGTCTGGGCGGGGGCCTGACCCCGCCGGAACTCAGGCCTTGCGGCTCGGATCGGGATAGACCAGCGGCCCGAGCAGCCCGCGGTTGAACGGCTTCCACCCGCCCTGCGGCTGCGCAAGCCGGTCGGCCACCGCATAGAGCACCGCCGGATGCGCGCCCAGCCCCAGGTGGCTCGCGACCACCTCGATGTTTTCTGCCTGCGGACCCGGCTTCTCGAGGCTGCAGCGCCAGGCGACCACGCCATCGGTGCGGCTGAAGATCGAGGTCGTGGGCACCGGCGGCGTGGGCTGCACGAACTTCATGCGGCGCGGGTCATGCGAGCTCTGGCCGCTCACGCCCTCGTACACGCGCCATGCGTTGGTGGCGCGCGGGCTGCCGGAGAACGGACTGCCCAGGGTGATGACGTTGCGCACCAGTTCCGGCTGCGCCGACGCCAGCAGCCGCGCATAGACGCCGCCCAGGCTCCAGCCGATCAGGCTGACCTTCTGCCCGCTCTTTTCGGCGAGCGACTTCAGCAGCGCGAGCATGCCGTCCTCCACGCCTTCGCGCGGCCCGAAGTTGCGGCCCAGGCCCCAGCCGTGCGCGTCGTAGCCGCGGCTGCACAGGTAGCGGCGCAGCACCAGCGTCGAGCCGTCGCCCGCCACGAGGCCAGGCAGCACGAGCACCGGATGCCCGTCGCCGCGCGGCGCGAGCTGCAGCAGCGGCCACATCGCGATGCCGGCGCCCGTTTCCCAGAGTGCGCGCGCTTCGGCCAGCAGCAGCAGGCTCGACGGCGCCGCGATGGGGTCTCGGGTGGCGGTGGTCATGAGGACGGCTTTCCTTTCTGTTCTTTGTTCTGTAGGACGAGCATGGCGAACCAAAGTTTCACCGCCCCGCCGGACAACAGCGATCTTTATCCGAGGTATTTGCCCCGCAGGTAATCAAGGTAAGCCCTCGATTCGCTCGAAACATACGGCGAAATCAAGGTCAGCGTGTAGAAAGCCGCCAATCCCGGGTCGGCCTGCGCGAGCGCGTCGCGCCCCGGCACCAGGCGTTCGAACGAGAGCCAGCAGGTGGTGGTGAAAACCATCTGCAAGGCGAGGATGCGCGCCTGCTCGGCGCTGGTCTCGATCACGCCCGAGGCCACCAGCCCTTCGCAGAGCGCCTGGGCGGCCAGCAGGTTCTGCGCGGTGAGCGCCTGCGCGCGCTGCCCGAGCGCGGGGTATTCGCTGGCCAGGAAAGCCATGTCGCGGTAGATGAACCGGTACTGGTCGATGGCCTCGAAGCGCAGGTGCAGCGCGAGCCAGAGGTCGTCGATGGCGGTGATCGAACCCGCGGAGCCGTCGAGCACTTCGAGCCGCTGCTCGAAGCGCCGGAACAGCCACTCGACGATCAGCTGCTTGGCCTTGAAGTGATAGTGCAGGTTGCCCGGACTGATGCCGAGCTCGGCCGCGATCTTGTGCGTGGACACGGCCGCCAGGCCTTGCGCATTGAACAGCGCGAGGCTGGCCTGCAGGATGCGGTCGCGCGTGGTGTTGGAACTGGCCACAACCGGCTGGTGCTGCTGCGTGCTTCGCTGGGCTGCTGGCGCTCAGCGCTTGCCGCTGCCGCGCGGGCCGGCGTTCTTGGGCTCAAGTTGCGCGAGGCGCTCGCGCAGCCGGATCACTTCTTCACGCAGTGCCTGCACCTCTTCTGCGCTGGGCATGCCCAGCCGCTGCAGGGCGGTGGCCACGCGCTGGTCGAACACGTCCTCGAACTTGCGCAGGCCGAAGCTGTCGAGGCTCGGAAAGCCACGGGGAACCGCGGCCTTGGCACCCGCCGGATCGAACTTGCCCTGGCCGATGCCCAGCAGCCCCTCGATCACGTTGGCCTGGCGCTTGGCGACGTCGTCGCGCACGTTGCCGAGCACCTTGAGGCCGGCGCGCAGCAGGCCTTCGGCGCCGATGGCCTGCTTGCCCGGCGCAGCGTCCGGTGCGGCGGCCGCCGTTTTCTTCTTCGGTGCCGCGGCCTTCTTCCCGGCTGCGGGCACCTTCCTGGCAGGCTTCGCAGGCGCCGCCGCCCTCTTCTTCCTGGAATCGTCCGTCGGATCGGGGCGGGTCGCCATGCGTTGTTGCTCCAGGGTCAGGCCGCCTTGCGGGCGGCGGTGCGGCGAACCGGCTTCTTGGCGGCAGCGGCCTTGGCCTTCACGCTGCGCACGGGCCTGGCTTCTTCGGTGCCGCTCACGCGCACTTCGATCTGCCTTGCACCTTCAGCGACCTTGTCGGCGATCTGCACCGACACGTTGGCGATCGGCTGGTTCAGGGCATTCAGCGTCTTGACCACAGAGGTGACGACCGGCGATTCGACGCGCGCCACGCGGCCGGCCACGGTTTCGATGCCGCTCGCGGTGCCCGCCGCGACGCGGTCCATCACCGAGACGATGCGGCCGGTGTCGATGTCCAGGCGGTTGGCCAGGAAGCCGTTGATCTTTTCCTGCGCGCCGATCAGGTTGGCCTTGACCTGCTCGCTCACCAGCGGAATCTGGCGGCTGCCCAGGAACTCGCTGTAGCGCGAGGCAGCGCCGCCGAGCAGGCGATGGACGCCGGCGCGGTAGGCACCCACCAGGGTCTTGCCGGCGTCGTTGTACTGGCCGATGACGTGGATGGCGGCGGAAGAGAAGGAAGCTTGCGTGGTCATGTGGATGTCCTGGAAGTTGATCGAATAACGGGATTCACGGGAATCGCGATGAAGTGATCTTCTTCCAGAGTGCCTAGGCCTGGAAAGCTAGAACGGTCGGAAAACTAGTCCAACTGCCCCAATTTTCCGGCCCTCGCGCCTGCCGATCATGCCGCAGCGGCCGCCCTGGCGCGCTTGGGGGGCGCCGCGGGCTTGCGCGGTGCCGCCTTGGGAGCGGCGGCCTTGGCCGGCGTTTTCCTGGCGGCGGTCTTGGCGGCCGGTGCCTTGGCGGCGGGGGCTTTTGCTGCCGGCGGCTTCTTCGCGGCGGCCTTTTTTGCAACCGGCCTGGGCGCCGCCTTCACGGCGGGGGCGGGCTCGGGAGCCGCCGCTGCCTTCGCGGGCGCCGCGCCCGCCGCCGCCGGGTGCGTCTGCGTCAGGCCCAGCAGCAGCTGGTGCTCGGCCAGCATGTAGTCCCCGATCTCGGTGATGTCGGGCACGGCCCGGCGACAGGCGATGAGGCCGTAGTCCATGCGCCCGTTGTAGCTCTGCACCGTGACGTTGAGGGCGGTGCCGTGGCTGGCGATCGACACCGGGTAGTAGCTGGTGACCAGCGCGCCCGCAAAGTACATCGGGAACGGCGCGCCCGCCACGTTGGAAATGGCCACGTTGGCGGCCGGCGGCAGCAGGTTCACCAGGCCCGAGCGGCCCACCATCGAGGCGATGCCCGACACCAGCCAGGGCGCGGCAAAGGTCGGAAAGTCGTCGAGGATCACCGCCTTGAAGCGGTTCATGGTCGACTTCGAGCTGTTCGACGATGCGTTGATGGCCTTCAGCCGCTGCACCGGGTCGGTGATGTCGGTGGCCAGGCTCACGAGGATCATGCTGGCCTGGTTGTTGGCCGTGTCGTCGCCCGCTTCGCGCAGGCTCACGGGCACGCCGGCCACCAGCGGCTTGGCCGGCAGCTCGTTGTTGTCGGCCAGGTAGTGGCGCAGCGCGCCGGCCACCGTGGCCATCACCACGTCGTTGAGCGACACGCCGAAATGCTTCGCGATGTGCTTGGTCTCGGCCAGCGAGATGGTGCGGCCCGCGAAGGTGCGCTGGTTGGTGATCGACACGTTCAGCGAGGTGCGCGGCGCAAACAGGTTGAACTTCTTCGGCGCGGTGGCGGCGTCCTTCTCGGCCGCTTTTTCGTCGGGCCTGGCGAGGCCGCCGAGCGCGCGCGCAATGGCCGGCGCCATCTTGAAGAGCTTCACGTACTGCTGCGCCGTGTTGCGCAGCGCCGCGGTCGCGAGCTCGGCCATGCCGAGCTGGTAGCCGCTGCTGCGCGGACGCGCGCGCGGCGGCTTGACCACGCGGCCGGTGGGCTCGAGGTCGAAGATGGCCTTGCCGAGCGCCACGCCGGCCTGCCCGTCGATGCCCGCGTGGTGCACCTTGGTGTAGAGCGCCACCTGGCCGCTCTTCAGGCCGTCGATGATGAAGAACTCCCACATCGGCCGGCTGCGGTCGAGCAAGGTGGAATGCAGGCGCGCCACGTATTGCTGCAGCTGCCGGTTGGTGCCGGGCCTGGGCAGCGTGATGTGGCGCACGTGGTAGTCGAGGTCGATGTCGTCGTCGGCCACCCACACCGGGTTGGTCATGTCGAAGGGCATCAGCGCGAGCTTGCGCGTGAACACGTCGGCCAGGTGGATGCGGCTGGCCATGAACTGCTTGGCGTCTTCGTAGAAGTCGCCCTTGTAGCCCTTGGGCAGGTCGAGCACGTTGAGCGAGCCGACGTGCATCGGCATCTCCGGGGTTTCCAGGTGCAGGAAGGTGGCATCAAGACCGCTCAGGTGCTTCATGTGTCGTGTCTCCTTGTGTTCGCCAGGCGCCGTCCGGCAGGATACCCGTGGGAGCCCCGCGCATCGAGGCCAAACAGCCGAACGCGGGTTTTTCACTAGGGCCGGTTGACGCTATGAATTCAATAGCTTTGGCCGACCCTGCCGGCAGGCATGCCTTTCTTCACGGCGGATTCGTACACTGCGCCCATGACATCCACCGCTTCCACGCAGACCGACGAGCACCAGTGGCTCGAAGACATCGACGGCGCCGAGCAGCTAGCATGGGCCCGCCAGCACAACGCGAAGACCGTGCAGCGCTACGCGCAATCGCCCGCCTTCGAGCGCATGGAGCAGGGCATCCTCGAAGTGCTCGATTCCGAGGCCCGCATTCCGATGGTGCGCAAGATCGGCCCGCTGTTCTACAACTTCTGGCGCGACAAGAAGAATCCCAAGGGCCTGTGGCGGCGCACCACGCTGGCCGAATACCGCAAGCCCCAGCCCGACTGGGAAACCGTGCTCGACCTCGACGCGCTCGCCGAGGCCGACAAGGAAAACTGGGTCTGGCACGGCGCCGACTGCCTGCAGCCCGGCTACAAGCGCTGCCTGGTCTCGCTCTCGCGCGGCGGCGCCGACGCGAACGTGGTGCGCGAGTTCGACCTCGAACTCAAGCAGTTCGTCGCCAGCGGCTTCACGCTGCCCGAGGCCAAGAGCAACGTGGCGTGGAAAGACATCGACCATCTCTACGTGGCCACCGATTTCGGCCCCGGCTCGATGACCAGTTCGAGCTACCCGCGCATCGTGAAGGAATGGAAGCGCGGCACGCCGCTGGAAAGCGCGGCGACGGTCTACGAGGGCGGCGCGGACGACATGACGGCCAGCGCCTGGCGCGACAACACGCCGGGCTTCGAACGCGACTTCGTCTCGCGCCAGATGGACTTCTACGACAGCGAGACCTGGCTGCGCACGAGCGACGGCCGGCTGGCGAAGATCGACGTGCCCGACGACGCCAGCACCGAGGTCACGCGCGAGTGGATGCTGGTCGAGCCGCGCAGCCCCTGGACCGTGGGCGGCGCCACCTACAGGCCGGGCTCGCTGCTGGCGGCGCGCTTCGACGACTACATGGCCGGCCAGCGCGAGATCACCGTGCTGTTCGAGCCCGACGACACCACCGCGCTCGACGACCATTCGTGGACCCGCCACCACCTGATCCTCAACGTGATGCACGACGTGGTGAACCGGCTCGAGGTGCTCACGCCGGAGGCCGGCTCGAAGGAATGGAAGCGCGAGAGCCTGGGCGGCGCGCCCGAGCTCTCGACCATCGCGGCCGGCGGTGTCGACGAAGACGAGAGCGACGACTACTTCCTGACCGTGAGCGGCTTCCTGCAGCCGACCACGCTCTACGTCGGCACCATCGGCCGCGGCGAGCCCGAGCCGCTGAAGGACAGCCCCGCCTTCTTCGACGCCTCGCGCTATCGCGTGAGCCAGCATTTCGCCACCTCGAAGGACGGCACGCGCGTGCCCTACTTCGAAATCGCCCCGAAGAACCTGCAGGCCAACGGCAGGAACCCCACGCTGCAATACGCCTACGGGGGTTTCGAGATCTCGCTGCAGCCGAGCTACAGCGGCGCCATCGGCCGCGCATGGCTCGAACGGGGCGGCGTCTACGTGGTCGCCAACATCCGCGGCGGCGGTGAGTACGGGCCGCGCTGGCACCAGGCCGCGCTGCAGCACGACCGCCTGCGCACCTGCGAGGACTTCGCCGCGGTGTCGGAGCACCTCATCGCGCGCAACATCACCTCGCCGCGGCACCTGGGCGCCATGGGCGGCAGCAACGGCGGGCTGCTGATGGGCAACATGCTCACGCTCTACCCCCGGCTCTATGGCGCCATCGTGAGCGAGGTGGCGCTGCTCGACATGAAGCGCTACACCCACCTGTCGGCCGGCGCCTCGTGGATCGCCGAATACGGCGACCCCGACCAGCCGGAAGAATGGGCCTGGATCCAGGCCTTCTCGCCCTACGAGAACGCGAAGCCCGGCCAGCCCTATCCGCCGGCGCTCTTCACCACGTCGACGCGCGACGACCGCGTGGGCCCGGTGCATGCGCGCAAGATGCATGCGAAGCTGGCCGCCATGGGCTACGACAGCAGCTTCTACGAGAACATGGAAGGCGGCCACAGCGCAGCCACCGACAACAAGGAGGCGGCCTTCATGGACGCCCTGGGCTACGCCTACCTGTGGGAGCACATCGGACGGACATCGACATGAGCAACGACCATGGCACCACCCTCGAACTGATCGGCGCGCCCACCGACGTCGGCGCCAGCGTGCGCGGCGCCGGCATGGGCCCCGATGCGCTGCGCGTGGCCGGGCTGCCGGAGGCGCTCGCGCGGCAGGGCTTCGCCGTGATCGACCGCGGCAACCTCGCGGGCCCCGCCACCCCATGGACCGCGCCGGCCAACGGCCTGCGCCACCTCGACGAGGTGATTGCCTGGAACCGCTCCGTCTATGCCGCCGTCGACACCGCCCTGGGCACCGGCCACGTGCCGCTCATGATGGGCGGCGACCATTGCCTGGCGATCGGCTCGATCAGCGCCGTGGCCTGGCATGCGCGCAAGAGGGGCAAGAAACTGCGCGTGCTGTGGCTCGACGCGCACTCCGACGTCAACACCGAAAGCACCAGCCCGAGCGGCAACCTGCACGGCATGCCCGTGTCCTGCCTGCTGGGCCACGGGCCGGCGGCGCTCACCGGCTGGAGCGGCGAACGCGCGGCGCTGGAGCACGACGCCATCCGCTTCATCGGCATCCGCAGCGTCGACGAGGACGAGAAGGACGCCATCCGCACGCTTGGCCTGCACGTGTTCGACATGCGCCACATCGACGAGCACGGCATGCGCACCACCATGACCGAGGCGCTGCAGGACGTGGACGAGGACACCCACCTGCACGTGAGCTTCGACCTCGACTGCCTCGACCCCGGCATCGCGCCCGGCGTGGGCACCGGCGTGCGCGGCGGCCCGACCTACCGGGAGATGCAGCTGTGCATGGAAATGGTCGCCGACACACGCCGCCTCGGCTCGGTCGACGTGGTGGAGCTCAACCCCGCGCTCGACGTGCGCAACCAGACTGCCGAAGTGGCGGTGGAACTGATCGAGAGCCTGTTCGGAAAGTCGACGCTGGTGCGCTGAGCGGCTTCAGGCCGCGGCCGCCACGCAGCGCTGCATGCGCTGCAGGTCTTCGAGCAGCAGGCACGCCGGCGCCGCCAGCAGCAAGGCAGGCGAGGTGCCCGGCGCCTCATGCCGCCGTGCGACCTGCGCAAGCTTGGCAAGTTCGGGCGTGCCCTGGCCTTCGAGCGCATCGGCCATGGCGGCGAGTGCGGCGGCCGCGGCCCGGGCGGTGTCCTGCCATGCGGGATCGCCGGACGGCGCGCGGCGCAGCATGCGTTCGAGCATGGCGGCATCCTGGAAGATCCGCGCCGCGAGCCGCGCCTTGCTGCGGCAGGACTGCGCCGCCGGCACGGCAGCACCGCGGCGCCACCAGCGGGCTTCCAGGTCGGCACTGCCCGCGAGCACCGCCAGCCGCGCGAGCGCCGCGCGCGCCGCAGCGTTGGCGCGCTCGGCCTCGGACTCGGCAGGCAGCCCGGCAGCGCCGCCGCTGTCCAGCGCGGCCAGGCGCCTGGCCATGCCGCGCAGCAATGCGGCACAACCCGCATCGAAGCGCGGACCCGCGCGGTATTCCGACGCAATGACGGAAACCGCGAGCGCCACGCCCACGCCCACGCCGATCTGCACCATGCGCAGCAGCGCCACCTGGAGCGGCGAGTGGCCGGGAATGGCGCTGGCCGAGAGGATGATCAGCGCGGCCACGGGCGCACTGCGCAAGCCCGGCAATGCGGCGCCGGCAAAAGCCAGCAGCATGACGGTGGCCAGCGTGGTCGCGAGCACCGGCGCGCCCAGGTGCTGCAGGTAGACCCCCGCGAGTCCGCAGAGCGCGCCAGCGGCCGTGCCGCGCACGCGCTCCCATCCGGCATCGAGCGTGGCGCCGGCGCTCGGCCGCATGACGATCAGCACGCTCATCACGGCCCAGAAGCTTTCGGGCAGCCGCATCGCCACGGCCACCCCCCAGGCCAGCGCCACCGCGGCCGCGAGCTGCGCGCCCGCGCGCCAGCGGCCCTCGCGCCAGAAGCCGCCGATGCGCTGCAGGGCCGGCGCCATCGGCATCATCGCGGCCGAGCCTCGCCCGGCGAAGGCTCGCCGATGGCGCGGGCCAAGGCGGCCTCGCGCGAGGCACACTGCGCCGCGTCGGGGGAATCGATTTTGGAAGCCATGCCAGATCATAAGACACGTCTTACGATTTGGCGATCCGCCAGCGCGGCGGCTCAACCCGGGTTCGGCACCGGCTTCACGGGAAAGGTGAGGGCTGGCGCCGCGGGCGCCGGTGGCGCAGAGGGTCGTGGCATTTCAGGCGCCACGCTCGGCACATCGGGCTCTTCGCCGCCCTGGCCTTCGAGGAAGCGGTCGAGCAGCGCGAAGAAGCGGTCGTAGAACAGCTCGTCGGTGAGCGTTTCGCTGGCCACCTTGACCATCGCGTCGTCGCTGCCGGCAAAGGGCAGCGAGAGCGAACCGAAGGCGCCCACACCCACGCTGGCCGAGCTGTTGACCTTCTTGATGCCGTAGCGGTCCTGCAGCGCGGTCGCGAAGGCCACGGTGCTGCGCTTGCCGGCCTTGCCGCCCTCGCGCGCGCACACCACGCGGAACTCGACCTCCACATGCACCTCGGACGCCGGCTGGAAGCTCTTGCGCCCCGTCACCAGGTCGGCGTTGGCCGCGCTGATCATGTAGCCCTGGCTCAGCAGCGCGCGGCGCGCGGCCTCGCAGGTCTGGGCTTCGGTGGCGGCGTAGGTGCGCGTGTGGGTGGTGGTGGAGTCGAACTCCTCGGTCTCGTACGACACGCGGCGCGCGCCATTGCTGCCACAGCCGGCAAGCACCAGCAGGGACGCGAGGCCGAGGACCAGGAGAGGCGTACGGAGGACGGAAAAGGCGGGAGAAAAGGCGAAGGAGGCAGGGCGGGGCATGGTCATGGAGCGGCGAATCCTAACCGGCGTGTGCGCCGGCGAAGCTTCGAGCATGCCCGGGCGCCGGTGTTCCCCGCCGCCGCGAATTTTCAGGACCAGCGCAGCAGGTGGTGCGCCCGCCCGCGGGTGGCGGCAATCACGCGTGCGTTGGGCGCATCGGTGGCGTCCACCCAGGCGCGCGCGGCCTCGGCGCTGCGGCCGAATTGCTGGTGGCGCTTCAGCAGGCGCTCTTCGCGCACGGCATCGTCGATGTCGACGTACCAGGCTTCGTCGAGCATGGCCGCCGCGCCGGCCCACGGGCCGTCGTCGTGCAGCAGGTAGTTGCCTTCGGTGATGACCAATTGGGTCTGCGGCAGCACCGCGATCGCGCCGGCGATGGGCTCCTCGATCTCGCGGCGGAATTCGGGCGCGTAGACGATCGGGTCGTCCGGCCCCTGCGTGCGCAGCCGCTGCAGCAGCGCCACATAGCCGGCGCTGTCGAAGGTGTCCGGGGCGCCCTTGCGGCCCGCGCGTCCGAGCCGTTGCAGCTCGACGTTGGCCAGGTGGAAGCCGTCCATCGGCACGACCTGCGCGCGCCCGGCACCCACGGCCCGCAGCAGCGCCAGCGCGAGCGTGGACTTGCCCGCCCCAGGTGCGCCGACCAGCCCCAGCAGCTTGCGCCGCCCGTCGGCCATCAGCGCCTGCAGGCGGGCAAGGGCGTCGGTGGGAAGAGCAGGAAGGTCACTTGGCGAAAGAGCAGCTGTCATGCCGCCAAGGGTATCAAAGGCCCGTTCCAGGAACACCGCGGAACCGGCTTTGCCGGACCGCAGGTGTTGCCCCCTTGAGGGGGAGGCGGCTACACGAAGTGAGCCGCTTCGGGGGAGGGTCAGGGATACAAACCGCGTTCCTGGCGGGCCATCAGGATGCGCTCGCAGGCCACCGCATACGTCGCGGTGCGCAGCGTGATCTTGTGCCTGTCGGCCGTGTCCCAGATCTGGTTGAGCGCCTTCATCATGATGCGGTCGAGGCGCACGTTGATTTCGTCCTCGTCCCAGAAGAAGGACGAGAAGTCCTGCACCCATTCGAAGTACGAGACCGTCACGCCGCCGGCGTTGCAGATCACGTCGGGCACCACCAGCACGCCGCGCTCGGCCAGGATGTCGTCGGCCGTGGGCACCGTGGGGCCGTTGGCGCCTTCGAGCACCAGCTTGGCACTGGTCTTCTGCGCGCGCTCGGCGGTGATCTGGCCTTCGAGCGCGGCGGGGATCAGGATGTCGCAGGCCACCTCCCAGAAGGCTTCGTTGGGCACCACCTCGCCGCCCTTGAAGGCGACGACGCCTTCCTTGTTGGCCACCGGGATCAGCGTCGCGAGGTCGAGGCCGTTGGTGTTGACGATGGTGCCGGTGTGGTCCTGCACCGCGACGATCTTGGCGCCCGCTTCGGCAAAGAGCTCGGCCGCGACCGAACCCACGTTGCCGAAGCCCTGCACCGCGATGCGCGCGCCGCGCAGGTCCATGCCGAGGCGGCGCGCCGCTTCGCGGCCGGTGACGAACACGCCGCGGCCCGTGGCCTTGACGCGGCCCAGCGAGCCGCCCAGGTGCAGCGGCTTGCCCGTGACCACGCCGGTGGCGGTGCCGCCGACGTTCATCGAGTAGGTGTCCATCATCCACGCCATGATCTGCGCGTTGGTGTTGACGTCGGGCGCGGGAATGTCGGTGTGCGGGCCGATGATGATGCCGATCTCGCTGGTGTAGCGGCGCGTGACCTTCTCGAGCTCCTGCAGCGAGAGCTTCTTCGGATCGACGCGGATGCCGCCCTTGGCGCCACCGTACGGCAGGTTGACGGCGGCCGTCTTGATGGTCATCCAGGCCGACAGCGCCATCACTTCTTCGAGCGTGACGTCGGGGTGGAAGCGCACGCCGCCCTTGCCCGGGCCGCGGCTCATGTTGTGCTGCACGCGGTAGCCCTCGAAGTGGGCGATGGTGCCGTCGTCCATTTCGATCGGCACGTCCACGATCAGCGCGCGCTTGGGGCGCTTGAGCGTCTCGACCCAGCGGGCCAGCGGGCCGAGGTACGGCACCACGCGGTCGACCTGCGAGAGGTAGGTGCCCCAGGGGCTGTTGGCGGTCGGATTGACGAAGGAGAGCTTTTCACTCATGGGAGATCCCTTGGTTGGAATGGATGGCCGCAACGATAGACCTCTCGCGCCCGCCGCGCCATGTCTTATGCGCGCCGCGATGACGGTTATGCAAGAGAGGTTGGGCCGAACATGACAAAACGGTCATCGCCGGGTCATCGGCACTCGAACTGCGGTTTCTAGAGTGGGGGCCACCAACCACCGATCGAAAGGACCCATTCCATGACCCGCTCCTGCACCCGCCTCCTGGCCACCGCCGCCGTCTCGTCGCTGCTGGGCCTGGCCTCCGCGCCGAGCCTGGCCGGCAACTATGCGGAGGGCGATCCGCGGCCCGTGCCGTTCAGCTCGTCCACCACGCGCGCCGCCGTCTCGGCCGACGCCCGGCAGTGGCTCGCGGGCGCGCCTACGCAAGGCTATGCCGAAGGCTCGCCGCAGCCCGAGCCGCGCGTGTCGGCAAACAGCCGCGCGGCCGTGGCCGCGGACACGCAGCTCTGGATCCGCTCCGGCCTGGCCGCGCGGCAGTACGGCGAAGCGGGCGCCGATCCGTCGAGCCCCGCCTACCGGCAAGCCGCCGCCGAATATGCGCGGCTGCGCACCAGCCCGGCCTACGGCGCGCTGATCGACCAGTTCAAGAGCCGGTCATCGTCCGCACGCGCCGAAGAAGACGGCAATCCCCTGCGCTGAGGACGAACGGCGGCCTCAGGCCACCGCGCTTAGCAGCGCCGCGTTGCCGCCGGCCGCCGTGGTATTGACCGTGACCGTCTGCTCGGCACAGAAGCGGTACAGGTAGTGCGGCCCGCCGGCCTTGGGCCCGGTGCCGCTCAGACCTTCGCCGCCGAAGGGCTGCACGCCGACCACCGCGCCGATGATGTTGCGGTTCACGTAGATGTTGCCCACGTGCGCACGCGCCGCGAGCGCCTGCGCACGCGAGTCGATGCGGGTCTGGAGGCCGAGAGTGAGGCCGTAGCCGAGCGCGTTGATGCGATCGATCACCTCGGCGGGATCGCTCAGGTCGCCCGTGCCCCAGCGCGCGATCTGCAGCACCGGGCCGAAGATTTCGCTGGTCACGCTGTCGATGGAGGGCACCTCGTAGGCTTGCGGCGCGATCAGTTGGCCCTCGGCTGAAGAAGAAACCGGCGCAAGCAGCCGCCTGGCTTCCGAATCCAGCCGCTTCAGGTGGCGCCGGATGTTGTCGGCCGCCTCGCCGTCGATCACCGGCCCCACGTCGGTCGACAGCAGGGCCGGGTCGCCGGCGGCCAGTTCCCCGGCCGCGCCGCGGATCATCTCGATCACCGCGTCGGCGATGCCCTCGTGCAGCACCAGGAGGCGCAGCGCAGAGCAGCGCTGGCCGGCCGAACGGAACGCGCTCTGCACCACGGCATCGACCACCTGCTCGGGCAGCGCGCTCGAATCGACCAGCATCGCGTTGATGCCGCCGGTCTCTGCGATCAGCGGCACGATCGGGCCGTCCTTGGCGGCGAGCGCGCGGTGGATGATGCGCGCCACCTGGGTCGAGCCGGTGAACACCACGCCCGCCACGCCCGGCGCCGCCACCAGCGCGGCGCCCACCGTTTCGCCGGGGCCGTGCAGCAGCTGCAGCGCATCGGCCGGCACGCCGGCTGCGTGCAGCAGCTTCACGGCTTCGAGCGCGATGGCCGGCGTCTGCTCGGCCGGCTTGGCCAGCACCGTGTTGCCGGTGGCCAGCGCGGCCGCCACCTGCCCCGCGAAGATCGCGAGCGGAAAATTCCATGGGCTGATGCACACCCAGGGACCGCGCGCCGTGAGCCGCAGCTCGTTGCTCTCGCCCGTGGGGCCGGGCAGCGCCACCGGCTGCATGATGCGTTCGGCCTCGTCGGCGTAGTAGCGCAGGAAGTCGACGGCTTCGCGCACTTCAGCCACCGCGTCGCCCCAGGTCTTGAAGGCTTCCTTGACCAGCAGCGCGCAGAAGCGCGGCAGCTCGCGCTGCAGCGCGTCGGCGGCCTGGCGCAGCATGGCGGCGCGCGTCTCGACCGGCGTCTTGCGCCAGCTGCGGAAAGCGGCGGCGCTGGCGGCAACGGCCTTGGGCGCGCTCGCAACATCGAACAGTTCGACAGCAGGCACCGCGGTGGTCTCCAGGGCCGCGAGCAGCGGCGCACGCATCGGCTCGACGGCAAGGTCCACGCCTTCGCTGTTGCGCCGCGCCGGCGCCGGACCGTAGAGCGCCGGCGGCAGCGGCAAGGCGGGGTTCGATGGCTCCAGCCAGAGCGGCGACATCAGCAGTTCGGCGATGTCCACCTGCTCGTCGCCGAGCTGGTTCACGAAGGACGAGTTGGCGCCGTTTTCCAGGAGGCGCCGCACGAGGTAGGCGAGCAGGTCCTTGTGCTGGCCCACCGGCGCATATACGCGTACCGGGGCTGTGGTGCTCTTCATCACCTCGCGGTAGACGCCCTCGCCCATGCCATGCAGGCGCTGCAGCTCGAAGGGCGCCCCGGCGGCCTCGGCCATCTGCAGGATGGCGGCGATGGTGCCCGCGTTGTGGGTGGCGAACTGCGGATAGACCGCATCGGGCGCCGACAGCAGCGCGCGCGCGCAGGCCAGGTAGCTCACGTCGCTGTGGTGCTTGTGCGTGAAGACCGGGTAGTGCGGCAGGCCGAGCTCCTGGGCCCGCTTGATCTCGGCGTCCCAGTAGGCGCCCTTCACGAGCCGGCACATCAGCCGCAGCTTGTGGCGGCGCGCCACCGCCGTGACGTGCGCGATGAGCTCCAGCGCGCGCGTCTGGTAGGCCTGCAGCGCCAGGCCGAAGCCGCGCCACTGCGGCCGTTCGGCAGCCACGCGCGCGGCCAGCGCCTCGAACACGTCGAGCGAAAGCTCGAGCCTGTCAACCTCTTCGGCATCGATGGTGAGGTTGAGATTGGCATCGGCTGCGAGCTCGCACAGCCGCCACACGCGCGGCACCAGCTCGCGCAGCACGCGCTCGCGCTGCGCGTCTTCATAGCGCGGATGCAGCGCGCTGAGCTTGATGGAGATGCCGTCGTTGTGCTCGGGCCCGCGCGCCGCATCCGCACCGGCCGCAATGGCGCCGATGGCCTGCGTGTAGCTGTCGAGGTAGCGCAGCGCATCGGCGTCGGTGCGCGCGCCCTCGCCGAGCATGTCGTAGCTGAAGCGCAGCGCGCCCTGCCGGCGGTGCGCCGAGCGGGCCTCGTCCATGGCTTCGGCGATGGTCTGGCCCAGCACGAACTGGCGCCCCAGCAATTGCACCGCGCGCAGCGTGGCGGCCACCACCGTGCGCGCGCCGAGCTTGGCCATGAGGCCGGGCGGGTGGTCGCCTTCGGGCAGGAATTTCTTCGACATCGCGATCGCGGCGGACGAAAGCCGCGACAGCGTGGAATCGGCCGTGCCCTCGAAATCGGCCCGGCCCAGCTGGTCGGCCGTGAGCGCGACGGCCGTGGCGGCGTCGGGCACGCGAAGCAGCGCCTCGGCCAGGCGCATCAGCGCGAGGCCCTCGGCGCTGGAAATCGGGTACTCGCGCAGCAGGCTTTCCATGGCCCAGAACGGCGGCGGATGGCGGCGCACCGCCTCCACCCAGGGCGTGGCGGCGGCGGCGGCGGCGCTCCAGTCGAGCGCGCCTTCGAGCGAGGCGAGCCGGTGCGAGACGACATCGGCTTCAGGGCGGTAAGGGATGGGCAGGTGCATGGCAGTTCCTTGGTTCTATCCCCTATGGTCTTTGGATATAGACCGAATCTTTTGCCAAAAAATATGGACTCGACCGGATAATTCACCAATGCTCGACCTGGACCTGGATCGCATCGATCTCCGGCTGCTGAAGATTCTTCAGGAAGACGGCCGCATCACCAACCTCAAGCTGGCCGAGATGGTGGCGCTATCACCCACCGCCGTGCTGGCGCGGGTGCAGCGGCTCACGCGCGACGGTTTCATCCAGGGCTACGAGGCGCGGCTCGATCCGCACAAGCTCGGGCGCGGGCTCACGGTGTTCGTCGAGATCCTGCTCGACCGCACCACGCCCAACGTGTTCGACCAGTTCAAGGCGGCCGTACAGGTGCGCGACGAGATCATGGAATGCCACATGGTCGCGGGCGGCTTCGACTACCTGCTCAAGACCCGCATGGCCGACATGGCGGCCTACCGCGAGTTCGCCGGCACGGTGCTGTGGCAACTGCCGGGCGTGCGGGAGACGCGGACCTACGCGGTGATGGAAGAAATCAAGAGCAGCGCGCGGCTGCCGCTGGGCATCTAGCGGCGGCCGAAGATCGCGGTGCCGATGCGCACCATCGTGCTGCCGGCGCTGACGGCCGCCTCGAGGTCGGCGCTCATGCCCAGCGAGAGGGTGTCGAGTTCGATGCCGGCGGCGCGGATGGCGTCATACACGGTGCGGGCACGCAGGCAGAGTTCGCGCTGCGCCGCGAAATCCGGCGCCGGTTCGGGAATGGCCATGAGCCCGCGCAGCCGCAAATGTGGCAACGCCGCCACAGCGCGCGCGAGCGGCAGCGCCTCTTCGGGCGGCACGCCGGACTTGTTGGCGCCGCCGTCCACGTTGACCTGCAGGCACACCTGGAGCGGCGGCAGATGCGCCGGCCGCTGCGCCGAAAGGCGCTCGGCGATCTTGATCCGGTCGATGCCGTGCACCCAGTCGAAATGCTCGGCCACGGGCCGCGTCTTGTTGCTCTGCAGAGGGCCGATGCAGTGCCATTCGAGTTCCGCGCGCAGCTCCGACAGCGCGGCGATCTTGTCCAGCCCCTCCTGCACATAGTTCTCGCCGAAGGCCCGCTGCCCCGCCGCATGGGCCTCGCGCACGGCCTCGGGCCCGAAGGTCTTGGACACCGCCAGCAGCCGGACTTCGGCCGGGTTGCGCCCATGTTCGGCGCAGGCCTTTGCGATCCGGTTCTTTACTTGCTGGAGGTCGTCGCCAATCATCGTCATAATCTTCCAAAATCGTATCAAAACGTCACCGAACTCGAGCCGAGGACCCCCGTGGACATTACCCAGTTGCTGGCATTCAGCGTCAAGAACAAAGCCTCCGACCTGCATCTGTCGGCCGGCCTGCCGCCGATGATCCGCGTCCACGGCGACGTGCGGCGCATCAACGTCGATGCGCTCGACCACAAGTCGGTGCACGCCATGGTGTACGACATCATGAGCGACACGCACCGCAAGCACTATGAAGAGTTCCTGGAGGTCGACTTCTCGTTCGAGATCGACGGCCTGGCGCGCTTCCGCGTGAATGCGTTCAACCAGGCGCGCGGCGCGGCCGCGGTGTTCCGGACCATTCCCTCGAAGATCCTCACGCTGGAGCAGCTCAACGCGCCCAAGATTTTCGCGGAACTGGCGCTCAAGCCGCGCGGGCTGGTGCTGGTGACCGGGCCCACCGGCTCGGGCAAGTCCACCACCCTGGCCGCGATGGTCAATTACCTCAACGAAAACGAGTACGGCCACATCCTCACGGTGGAAGACCCGATCGAATTCGTGCACGAATCCAAGAAGTGCCTGATCAACCAGCGCGAGGTCGGGCCGATGACGCTGTCGTTCTCCAACGCGCTGCGCTCGGCGCTGCGCGAAGACCCGGACGCCATCCTGGTGGGCGAGCTGCGCGACCTCGAAACCATCCGCCTGGCCATGACCGCGGCCGAGACGGGCCACCTTGTGTTCGGCACGCTGCACACCTCGTCGGCCGCCAAGACCATCGACCGGATCATCGACGTGTTCCCGGGCGAGGAAAAGGAAATGATCCGCGCCATGCTGTCGGAGTCGCTGCAGGCCGTGATCTCACAGACGCTGTGCAAGACCAAGGACGGCCAGGGCCGCGTGGCGGCGCACGAGATCATGCTGGGCACGCCGGCCATCCGCAACCTGATCCGCGAGGCCAAGGTGGCGCAGATGTATTCGGCCATCCAGACCGGCCAGGGCGCGGGCATGCAGACGCTGGACCAGAACCTGACCGACCTCGTTCGCCGCAATGCCATTTCGGCCGCCGAAGCGCGCGGAAAAGCCAAGATCCCCGAGAATTTCCCAGGCTGATCCCAGCCCTTCGGAGTACCGACACATGGAACGCGATCAAGCCAGCCAGTTCATCAACGACCTGCTCAAGCTCATGGTGAGCCGCAACGGCAGCGACTTGTTCATCACCGCCGACTTCCCGCCCGCGATCAAGGTCGATGGCAAGGTCACCAAGGTGTCGCAGCAGGCGCTGGGGGCGCAGCACACGCTGGCGCTCACGCGCTCGATCATGAACGACCGCCAGACGGCCGAGTTCGAGCGCACCAAGGAATGCAACTTCGCGATCTCGCCCACCGGCATCGGCCGCTTCCGCGTGAACGCGTTCGTGCAGCAGGGCAAGGTCGGCATGGTGCTGCGGACCATCCCGGCCAAGCTGCCGACCATCGACGGCCTGGGCATGCCGCAGGTGCTGAAGGACGTGTCCATGACCAAGCGCGGCCTCACCATCCTGGTGGGCGCCACGGGCTCGGGCAAGTCGACCACGCTGGCGGCCATGATCGACTGGCGCAACGAAAATTCCTACGGCCACATCGTGACGGTGGAAGACCCGGTCGAGTTCGTGCACCCGCACAAGAACTGCGTGGTCACGCAGCGCGAAGTGGGCATCGACACCGACAGCTGGGAAGCCGCGCTCAAGAACACGCTGCGCCAGGCGCCGGACGTGATCCTGATGGGCGAAATCCGCGACCGCGAGACCATGGAGCATGCCGTGGCCTTTGCCGAAACCGGCCACCTCTGCATGGCCACGCTGCACGCCAACAGCGCCAACCAGGCCCTGGACCGGATCATCAACTTCTTCCCCGAGGAACGCCGCGCCCAGCTCCTGATGGACCTGTCGCTGAACCTGCGCTCGCTGATCTCGCAGCGCCTGGTGCCCACCGAGGACGGCCAGGGCCGCGTGGCGGCGGTGGAAGTGCTGCTGAACACGCCCCTCATTTCGGACCTGATCTTCAAGGGCGAAGTGGGCGAGATCAAGGAGATCATGCGCAAGAGCCGCAACCTTGGCATGCAGACCTTCGACCAGGCGCTGTTCGACCTGTTCGAGAGCCACTCGATCACCTTCGAGGACGCCATCCGCAACGCCGACTCGGCCAACGACCTGCGCCTGCAGATCAAGCTCAACAGCCAGCGCGCGCGCAGCACCGACCTGTCGGCCGGCACGGAGCATTTCGCGATCGTATAGACGCCCCCCGAAGCGCCTTCGGCGCCCCGTGTCCGCGCCTGAGGCACGGGCTCTTCGGCCCGTCCAAGCCCGCGCAGGCGGGCTTGGAGCCGCGGGCGCTCAGCCCCCACTGGGGGGCGCACCCGGCGGCCCGGCAAAGCCGGTTCCGCGGGTGCACTGGAACGAGATGCTTGCGGTTCATGCGTCGCCATGTGCACGTGACGCGGGCGCCGCAATGGCTTTAAGCTCTCGCCCATGAGCAGCATCAACCCCCGAACCTACGAATCCACACCCGCCCAGACGGTGGCCTTCCTGGGCCTTGGCGTCATGGGCGGCCCGATGGCCGGGCACCTGGCCAAGGCCGGCCACAAGGTCACGGTCTACAACCGCACACCGGCCAAGGCCGAGGCCTGGGTCGCCGAATTCGGCGCGCCCGGCCGCCATGCCGCCACCCCGCGCGAAGCGGCCGCGGGCGCCGACATTGTCTTCAGCTGCGTGGGCAACGACGACGACCTGCGCGCCGTGGTGCTGGGCCCGAACGGCGCCTTCGCAGGCATGAAGAAGGGCAGCGTGCTCGTCGACCACACCACCGCTTCGGCCGACGTGGCGCGCGAGCTGTCGAATGCGGCGGCGGCCGCCGGACTGCAGTTCATCGACGCGCCGGTGTCCGGCGGCCAGGCCGGCGCGCAGAACGGCGCGCTCACCGTGATGTGCGGCGGCGACAAGGCGAGCTTCGAACGTGTCAAGCCGGTGATGGGCGCCTTTGCGCGCGCCGTCACGCTGCTGGGCGCGAGCGGCGCCGGCCAGCTGGCAAAAATGGTGAACCAGATCGCCATCGCGGGCCTGGTGCAGGGCCTCTCCGAAGCCATTGCCTTCGGCCAGCGCGCCGGCCTCGACATGAAGCTGGTGCTCGAGGTGATCGGCAAGGGCGCCGCCCAGAGCTGGCAGATGGACAACCGCGGCAAGACCATGATCGACGGCAAGTTCGACTACGGCTTTGCCGTCGACTGGATGCGCAAGGACCTGGGCCTGGTGCTCGACGAGGCCAAGCGCAACGGCGCGCGCCTGCCCGTGACGGCGCTGGTCGACCAGTTCTATGCCGATGTGCAGCAGGCCGGCGGACGGCGCTGGGACACGTCGAGCCTGATCATCCGGCTCAAGTAAAAAAAGAAAAAGCCCGCGCAAGCGGGCTTTGTTTTTTTGCCGTAGCGGATCAGCGCACCGGCGTGGTCGTCGCGCCGCCGGGCTGGGCCGGCGGCAGCGGCTCCATCGGCGGCAGCGGCACGCGCGACGATGAAGAAGATCCGGGCGCCGAAGACGGTGCCGGCGGCGGCGATCCGGTACCGCCGCGCTGCGCCTGCTGCGCCTGGCTGGCCAGCTCGGCCTCGCTCACCACCTCGACCACGCGCACCACCTTCTGCACGCCCGAGATGCCGCGTGCGATTTCGGTCGCGCGGTCGGTCTCGCGGCGCGTCGCGATGCCCATCAGGTAGACCACGCCGCGCTCGGTCACCACCTTGAACGAATTGGCGAAGATGTCCTTGGCATCGAGCAGCGAGGCCTTGACCTTGCCGCTGATGAACAGGTCGTTGGAGCGTTCCTGGAAAGTGCTGGACTGGCCGACGGTGAGCTCGTTGACCACCGAGCGCACGTTGTCCACGCGCTGCACCACGTCCTCGACGCGGCGGCGGTCGGCATCGCTGCCCACGGCGCCGGTCAGCAGCACCTGGCGGTTGTAGCTGGTGACGCTCACGTACATGTTGTCGTTGGCGATCTCGCGCACGCGGGCGGCCGCGCGCAGCTCGATGCCCTGGTCGTCGAGCTGGGCGCCGGAGCTGCGGCGGTCGGTCGCCACCATGCCCACGCCCACCGCCGCGGCCCCTCCGACCACGAGCGGCACGCAGGCCGAAAGCCCGGCAACCAGAACGGTTCCCGAGGCAAGTGCAATGGCGAAGCGCTGGAACGGTGTCGTTGTCGTCATGTGGAAGCTTCCTGTTCTCCGAGTAGCTGGGCATCCACGCCGTCGCACAGGCAATGCAGTGCGAGCAGGTGGACTTCGTGGATACGCGCCGCACGTTCGTGCGACACGCCGATCTGAACATCCGTTTCGCGCAGCGCGCGGCCGATGGCGCCGCCGGTGCCGCTGCTGCCCGCGCCGGGCGATGCCGGCTGGCCGGCACTGGCGTTGCCCAGCAGCGCGACCACCGTCATGTCGCGCTCGTGCGCGGCCAGCACCGCGGCCAGCACGGCCGCCGACTGCCCGCTGGCGCTAAGCGCCAGCAGCACGTCGCCGGCCTGGCCGAGCGCGCGCACCTGGCGGGCGAAGCGGTCGGCATCGACGGCGGCGGCGCTGTCGGCCGCCGGGTCGTTGGGGTCGCCGGGCAGCGCGATGGCGCCCAGCTCGGGGCGCTCGCGCTCGAAGCGGCCGACGAAGTGCGCCGCGAACTGCGCCGCCAGCAGGCCCGAGACGCCCGCACCGCAGGCCAGCACCTTGCCGCCGCTGGTCACGCACGCAAGGATCGCCTGCATGGCCTGCGAAATGGGTTTGCTGAGGATGGGGCCGGCCTGGTACTTGAGGTCGGCGCTGTCGATGAAGTGTTGCTGAATCCGTTGCTCGAGCATGGGGCGCGATGATACCGGGGGGCGTTGAAACAAGACGTTTGCGTTCGATGTGGGAGTGGAGCGCGCGGCGCGGCTTCAGTTCCCGCCCGCGTCGAACGCGCCCTGCAGCCAGGTGATGCGCTCCTCGACCAGCACCACGTCGAAACGGCACGGCGGCAGCGTGCGCAGGCCGTTCAGGTAGTGGCGCGCCGCGAACACGATGCGCCGCTGCTTGAGACCCGTGATGCTGCCGCCGGCGCCGCCGTGCGTGCCCGTGCTGCGCTGGCGCACTTCCACGAACACCAGCGTGGCGTCGCGCGGATCGCGCATGATCAGGTCGATCTCGCCGCCGCCGCGCCCGGGCGTTCGATAATTGCGCGCTACCAGCGCCAGGCCGGCGCATTGGAGGTGGTCGAGCGCGGCGTCTTCCGCCGCATCGCCGCGATGCTTGGTCGTGATGGTCTTCATGCTGGCTCCCTGCCGGCTTCTTTTTGTTCCTACGGAGAAACCCCTTGGCTTCACTAGTACCCGCTGCCTTCGGCGCCGCCCTCGCAGCCGCGCGCGACGCCGCGGGTGGGCAGCATTATCCGCAGGGTACGCTGTATGTGGTGGCCACACCCATCGGCAACCTGGCCGACATCACGCTGCGCGCGCTGCACGTGCTGCAGCTGGTCGACGCCGTCGCCTGCGAGGACACGCGCCACACGCAGAGCCTGCTGCGCGCCTACGGCATCGACCGGCCGAATGCCCAGCTGCTGGCCGTGCACCAGCACAACGAGGCCGAGGCCGCGCAGGCCGTGGCCGCGCGGCTCGCGCAGGGCGAGCGCATCGCCTACGTGAGCGACGCCGGCACGCCGGGCGTGAGCGACCCGGGCGCGCGGCTGGTCGCGGCCGTGCGCGCCGCCGGCCTGCGCGTGCTGCCGCTGCCGGGGGCGAGCAGCGTCACCACGCTGGTCGGCGCCGCCGGCCTCGTCGCGGCGGGCGACGAGAGCAGCGCCTTCGTGTTCGCGGGCTTCCTGCCGACCAAGGCCGGCGAGCGCGACGCGGCCGTGCAGGCGCTCGCGCAGGAGCGACGCGCGGTGGTGCTGCTGGAAGCGCCGCACCGCATCGAGGCCGTGGCGCGCGCACTTGCGACGCTGGGCGAGCGCCGCCTCACCGTCGGCCGCGAGCTCACCAAGCAGTTCGAGGAGATCGCGACCGTCGCCGCCGCCGGGCTGCCGGCCTGGTTCGCGGCCGGCCGCGACCGCACGCGCGGCGAATTCGCGCTGGTGCTGCACCCGCTGGCCGCGGCCGCCGACGACGGCAGCGCCGAAGGCGAACGCGTGCTGCGCCTGCTGCTGGCCGAGCTGCCCGTGAAGACCGCGGTGCGGCTTGCGGCCGAGATCAGCGGCGCACCGCGCAATGCGCTGTATGACGCGGCGCTGCGCATTCGCAACGGCAACGACGCAGCGGACGAGTAGCAGCTCCTACCTCGATTCGGACAGGAACTCCGGCGGTACGGTTTCAGTCAGCCAAACCCCGTTCTCGGCGCGATGAAAGGCATGGCCGAGCGCATGCATTCGGCCTGAATCGACCCGCAGCACGTGCGCCTTGCCATGCCGGCTTCCCACCTGAAATGCTGTAGCTTCGTCGGCGGAAAGATGAACATGTTGCCGCGAGCCGGGTACGAGACCTTGCTCACGAATGACGGCAAGAAAGCGCGTGGCCGTTCCATGAAAAAGTTGCGCTGGAGGAACCAGGACATCGAAGCTGCGACTGACCTGGGGCGTGGAATGGCCTTGCAGGGCCCGAATGCGTTGCCCGTCGTCCGAAAGCTCGTAGCGTTTCTTCGCGCCCGAAGTCGCTGCTTGCATAACCTCTGGTCGAGTCAGATCGCGACCGGCGGTCGTTGAGCCCGTGACCAGCGCATCAATGTCGGCCCACCCCTCCGCGTCGAGTCGCAGGCCAATGGACTCCGGAGCGTGCCGCAGCACGTAGGCGATGAATTTGCTGACGTCTTCTGGAGTCATGCTGTTCTTTCAGTCGAGCGAAGGGTCGTCTGCCAACGGTCGCCCTCGGCGAGCAACGCATCCATCAATTTCTGCATGTCCGCAGTCAGCGGCCGGTCGCCTGAATGAAACACTTGGTATTCGAGCGGCGGGTAACCATTCAATGGAATGGCGACCAACCCCTTGGGAATGCGGCAGCAAGCATTCACAACCGTTACACCGAAACCCAACTGGGCAAAGCGCAACATCAATTCCCAGCCATTGGCTTCCAGCACCGGCTGCCAAGGCACTGCCTCGGCCTGCAGAAGCCGGCCAAGAAGCTCGCGATGAGGCTTGCCTGCCGGCGGAACGATGAGCGGCGCATCCTTGAGATCTCGCAGTCGTACTGTTTTACGCGAGGCGAGGGCATGTGTACGAGGCACGACCAATACCTGTCCAACCGTAGTCAATCGGGCCGCTTTCAGATCCGCAGGAACCGTACCGAGCGGCGCAATGCCCAGTTGCGCCTGTCCAGCCCGCACTGCCCGAATTGACTCATCGCGATTGTGCGTAAGCAATTGCAGATGCAAAGACGCGCCAACTCTGGAGAACTGTGACAGGGCTTTGCCCAGCAGGTAGAGATAGGCCCCTTCGCCCGCTGTCAGCGTGATGGTGGGTTTGTCATGCCCCACCTGCAATCCTTTCACGAAGCGGCGATTCAGCATCAGCAACTCCCGTGCGTGCCGTGCGACTTGCTCGCCAAGACGTGTGAGTTCAAGGGAACTTCCCACGCGCAGATACAGCTTCGCGTCGAGCTGTTCGGAGAGCTTTCGGACCTTTGCATGCAGAGCGGGCTGGCTGATGTGCAGCAGGCGAGCCGACTCACTGAAATTCAGCGTGTCGGCAAACACGGCGAACGATTGCAGCGCGTCGAGGTTGGTGCGAGGAATTTCCATCTATCCATTTTATGGATAGCGCTTCCAATATCAGTAGTTCCTGTCGATTCATTTCGTTTTTACGATTCATCTGATTTCAAACAGGAACAAGAAATGAAAAACACAGACAACCATCTTCCCCGCCTTGGCATCGACATAGGACGCGTGTTGATCGCCGCCGAAGGCCCGGGCGGCGCCGATACCTCATTCATCGGTGGCTCGTTGGATGACGCACTGAGCACGCCGCCTTACGAAGGCATGTTCGATGCGGTCGCACCACTGGTCGAAAAGTTCGAGGGACGAGTCTGGCTGGTTTCGAAATGCGGACCAAGTGTGCAGGCCAAGAGTCGTGCGTGGCTGTTGCATCATCGCTTTTTCGAGCGAACTGGCATGGCGCCCTCAAACCTACGCTTCTGCCTTGAACGACCTCAGAAGGCCGACCATTGCCGCGAGCTCCGCATTACGCACTTCATCGACGATCGAACCGACGTACTTCATCATCTGAAAGGCATCGTGCCAAACCGATACCTCTTCGGACCTCAGCGCAAACCAGTCATGGACGCAGGGCTTGTCCTCCTGCCGGCATGGAAAGACGCGGCGGCACTCGTCAAGTGACGGTTCAACCTCAGGCATCCAGCTCCGCATAGCGCCTGAAGATCCCGTCCTCGTTGAACGCGATGCGGCGCGGGCTTTGCAGGTAGTCGTGCACGCGCTGGCGGCGCTTGACGTTGTCGTGCAGCTTCTCGACCGCCGGCGTGGCGGCCAGCGCGCGGGCCGCGGCTTTCGGGAACGCATAGCGCAGGCCTTCGACCAGCTGGAACAGCGACAGGTCGGCGTAGGTCAGCACGTCGCCCACGAGGTGCGAAGACCCCGCGGGGTTGCGCCGCAGCACGCGCTCGAACCAGTTCAGGAACTTGGGAATCCGCTCTTCGCGGAAGGCCCGGGCGCGCTGCACGGCCGCGTCGCGCTGGTCCTCGTAGTAGGCGCCGGTGGAAATCGGATGGTGCGTGTCGTGCGCCTCCGCCACCACGTCGGCAATGGTGAGCTGCAGCTGGTGCGTCCAGAGGCCGTCGGATTCGCCGACGCCCGCGAGGCCGAGCCGCGGCCCGAGGTACAGCAGGATGGCCGCGGTCTGCCCCACGACGATGTCGCCATCGATCAGGAACGGCGGCGCGAAGGACGGGCGGACGATGTCCGGGTCGTCGAGCCGGTCGCCCAGTGCGGACTCGCCGCCGCCTTTCGATTCGGGCAGCCGCGCCACGTCGACATAGTCCGCACCGGCCGCCTCGAGCGCGAGCCGCACGAATTCCCCGCGGCCCTGGATGGTGGGCCAGTAGTGAAGTTGGTATGTCATGCGGCCATGGTGTCAGGCTCCGCATGCCCCTGCAACCGCCCCGCTCTTAGGCCCTCAGAGCCCCTCGGCGAGCTCCACCGCGCGGCGCTTCGCGCCGGCCCTTGCGCCGGCATCCACCTCCGGGCCCATCAGCGTCTTCTCGACCACCACCGAGCGCACCTCCTGCACGCCGATGAAGCGCAGCCAGGTCTCGATGTAGGGCAGCTGGAAGTCGAGCGCGTGCGCGGAGCCGTCCTTTCCCAGCGGGTAGTCCAGCCCCCTTGCGCACACCACTGTCGCTCGCCGGGTCTGCAGCATGCCGGACAGCCCCGAGGCGTCGAAGCGGAACAGCACGTCCTTGTGCGACACCACGTCGATCAGGTGCTTCAGCTTGTAGGGAATACCAAAGTTCCACAGCGGCATCGCCAGCACGATGTGGTCCGCCGCGTGGAAGGGCGCGGCAATGCGCCGCACCTCGTCCCAGGCCGTCTGCTGGGCGGCGGTGAGCGGCACGCCGTTGATGCCGGCGTACTTGGCGTCGAGCATGTCCTGCGACAGCTCGGGGAGCGCCATCGTCCAGGGGTTCAGGGTGGTGACGCGGCACGCAGGGTGGACCCGCTTCACTTCGTCGATGAAGGCACCGGCCACTTCGATGCTGGCGGAGCGCGTGGTCCTTGGCGAGGTCTCGATGTACAGGAGTTCTTTCATGGCGTGCATGGTGAGTGGTTCAGAAGGCCAAGGCTAGGCACCACGGACCCTGCACACAAGCAACATAATTTGCAGCTATTCAGAACTAATCTCACTGAAACCCATGCTCGACTCCCAGCAGCTGCGCGCCTTCGTCTCGGTGGCCGACCATGGCAGCGTGACCCGCGCGGCCGAAGCCATGCACCTGACGCAATCGGCCGTGAGCGCGCAGATCCGGCGGCTGGAAGAGCAGCTGGGCTGCCGCGTCTTCGACCGCACCACGCGGTCGCTGGAACTCACGGCCCAGGGCAGCGTGCTGCTGAGCTATGCCAGGAGCATCCTCAACCTGCAGCAGCAGGCGGTCTCCAGGCTCGCGGCGCCCCGGCGTGCGCCGACCACGCTGCGCCTCGGGTGCTCGGAGGGCTTTCCCAGCGAATGGCTGTTTGCCGCGCTCGCGGGCTTTCGCCAGCGCAGGCCCGACGTGCATGTGGAAATCACCTGCGGCATCAGCACGGCGCTGGCCAAACAGGTGCGGCAGCGCTCGCTGGACCTGATGGTCGGCACGGTCTGCGACGCCGGCAGCGACACCGAAACGCTCTGGATGGAGCCGCTGGTGTGGGCCTTTTCGGAAAGGGCGCTGCTCGACCCCGACGCGCCCGCCCCACTGGCGTTTCTGTCGGAGCCCTGCCCGTTCCGCGAAGCCGCGCTCGCCTCGCTGGCCGGACACGGAACGACCCACTGGCAGATCGTGCTGACCGCGCACGGCTCCGGCCCGTTGATGGCCGCCGCGGCCGCCGGCCTGGCCATTACCGTGCTGACGCCGTCGGGCATGCCGCCCCTGCTGCGTTCCATTCCGCCGGGCAGCTTCCTGCCGCCGCTGCCGCCTGCCCGCTTCGTGATCCAGCAGGCCGAAGGCAGCGCGGAGCCGGAGCCGCTGGCGGCGCTGGTCGACGAGGTGCGCGAGGCCTGCTTCCGCTGGCGCGGGGCGCATGCCTTGCCGCCCCGGTCCTGACCCATCTGCAGGCCACTCGCTGGCACAGATTCTGCTCGCCACGCCAACGCGGAGTAGAAGCGGTCAGCAGATGCACCATCTGCGGGACATTGCTCCGGATGACATCCAGGCAAGCCTCGTTTTGCTTCGTGCGTTTCATCCGCTCCGCCGGCATCCGCCGGTGCCTTCAGCGGACGAACTTCGCATGGTGGCGATGCACCCCTGGATATTTCCAAGGCAACGCATCCACAGGGACGAACGCATGAAACTCTTCACCACAGGCCGCTCCACACTGCTGCGGCGCTGGAGCCTCCCACTGTCGCTGATCGCGGCCATCGCTGCACCCGCGCATGGCGCCGACAAGCTCCGGTTCGGCTTGAACTGGTATCCGCAGGCCGAGCATTGCGGCTGGTTCCAGGCGCAAGCCGCCGGGCTGTACAAGAAGGCCGGGCTGGAAGTGGAACTGATCGGCGGCAGCCCCGACCGGAACGTACCGCTGCTGGTGGCTGCGGGCGAGCTGGACCTCGGCATGGGTTCGAGCTTCACCACGCTCAACATGGCGGCGCGCGGCATTCCCGCGCGCACCATTGCCGCCTTCCTGCAGAAGGACCCGCAGACGCTGGTCGCGCACGCCGACCAGGGCGTGAAGACGCTGGCCGACCTGAAGGGCCGGCCGATCATGGTCGCCAAGTTCTCGCAGGCGGAGTTCTGGGCTTTCCTCAAGCAGAAGCACGGTTTCAGCGACAGCCAGCTGCGCCCCTACGCGTATTCCCCGGCGCCGTTCCTGGCGGATGCCAAGGCGGTTCAGCAGGGCTACATCACGGAAGACGCCCAGCTGCTTGGCAAGGCGCTGCCGAAGCCGCCGGTCTCCATCCTGCTGGCCGACTACGGCTACGAGAACTACGCATCGACGATCTTCGCGATGGACCGCTACATTGCCGCGAACGAAAAGGCGGTTGCCGCGTTCGTCGAGGCAACCCGGGCCGGGTGGCAGCAGTGCATCGATGGCGACTACGCACCCGCCTTGAACGCCGTGGTTGCCGCGGACCCGAAGCACGACGTCGCGCTCTTCCACTTCAAGATGAAGCAGATGAAGGAGCTGGCCATGGTGAAGCATGGCGATGCGCTGCAGTCCGGCGCCGGCGCCATGTCGGATGCACGCTGGAAACGCTTCTTCGACACCATGTCGGCGGCCGGCATCTACCCTGCGACGCTGGACTACAAGGCCGCCTACACGCTTCGATTCAGCAACGCCAAGGCGGCCTGGCAATGATGCAGCAAGCCAGGCACGGCACCGCGTCGGTGCCGCTGATCGACATGGCGCCGTTCATGCGCGGGGACGCCGCCGCGCGGCTCGCAACCGCCCGGCAGTTCGGCAGGGCCTTCGAGGAGACCGGCTTTGCGGCGATCGTCAACCATGGCGTCTCCGCGCGCCTGGCGGACGATGTCTACGCGCAGGCCAAGGCCTTCTTCGCCTTGCCGCTCGACCACAAGTCGCAACTGATGCCGCCCGAGAAGGTCAAGGGCCGCGGCTACCTGCCGATGGGCATCGAGAGCGTGGCGGCAACCCTGGATGGCGAGACGCCGCCGGACCTTTGCGAAGCGCTCGTCTTCGCGTCCCTGCAGCGCGAGCGCGATGGCCGGGGCCAGCGCAACCTCTGGCCCAGCGAGCCGACGGGGTTCGACCAGAACATCAACGCCTGGTTCGACGCCATCCATGGCCTGTGCGGCCGGCTCATGCGCATGTCGGCGCTGGCGCTCGACCTGCCCGAAGACTGGTTCGATGCCTGCTTTAGCGAACCCTCGCTCACGCTGCGCTTCGTCAACTATCCGGACCAGCCGGTCGAGCCGCGGCCGGGCCAGCTGCGCTACGGCGCGCACCACGACTACGGCGGCCTCACCATCCTGCGCCAGGACAACGCGCCGGGCGGGCTGGAGGTCTGCGATCTTCAGGGCCGCTGGCACGACGTGCCGGTGATTGCGGACAGCTTCGTGATCAATGTCGGCGACCTCATGCAGCGCTGGACCAACGGCCGGTGGCGGTCGACCCTGCACCGCGTCAGCAACCCGCCGCGCGACCTGACCGGCTCCACGCAGCGGCTGTCGATGGTGGCGTTCACCGGCCCGGAGGAAAGCACGAGCGTCGAATGCCTGCCCTCCTGCTGCGATGCGGCCCATCCGGCCCGCTTCGAGCCGGTGATTGCGGGGGAGTACATCCAGGGCAAGCTGCGCTCGTCGATGGAATTGACGCCCCCCGCATCGCGCTGACTGCCGCTGCGAACCACGTTTGCAGCGGCAGCCACAGCGGCCTGCTACTCGGCCGTGATCCCCGCCTTGCGCACCACCTCGCCAAACTTCACGAGGCGCTCGGACATCATCTTCTCGAAGGCGGCGGGCGTCATTTCCTCGGGCGCGATCACGCCGCGGTCCTTCAGGCTGGCCTGCATGGCCGGCGACGCGGCCACCTGGCGCACGGCCTTGTACAGCGTCTGCACGATGGCGTCCGGCGTGCCGCCCGGTGCGGCCAGGCCGGTCCACGAGCTGAGGTTGAGCTGCGGGTAGCCCACTTCGGCCATGGTGGGCACGTCGGGCAGCTGCGGCAGGCGCTGGTCGGCCGCCACCGCCAGCGCGCGCACCTTGCCGGCCTGCACGTGGGGCAGCATGATGACCAGGTTGTCGAGGATGAACTGCACCTCGTTGGACAGCACCGCCGTGATCAGCGGCGAGCCGCCGCGGTAGGGGATGTGGGTGGTGAACACGCCCGTGGCGGCCTTGAGCATCTCCACGTTGAGCTGGCCCATGCTGCCCACGCCGCCGCTGCCGTAGTTGAGCTTGCCGGGGTTCTTCTTCGCGTAGTCGATGAACTCCTTGAAGCTCTTGATGGGCAGGCTCGAATGCACCACCAGCGCATTGGGCTGGCGGCCCAGGATGGCGATGTTCTCGAAGTCCTTGATGGGGTCGTAGCCCACCTTGGGCTGCGTGAGCGGGTTGGCCAGGTGGCTGCTCTGCGACGACACCACCAGCGTGTAGCCGTCGGGCTTGGCGCGCGCCACCATCTGCGACGCCACCGAGCCGCCCGCGCCGGCGCGGTTCTCCACCACGATGGGCACGCCCAGCGCGCTCGACAGCGGCTCCGAATACTGGCGCGCCATGATGTCCACCGAGCCGCCCGGGGGGAACGGCACCACGAGCGTGATGGGGCGCGAGGGGTACTTGTCGTCGGCGGCGCGCGCCGCCAGCGGGGCGAGGCCCGCGAGGCCAAGGCCCAGGCCGGCGTTGAGGATGTGGCGGCGGGTGGGTTGTGTGGAATGCATGAGTCGGTTCTCGAAAATCAGGGGTGGTCCAGGATGGCCAGCGCCACGGCCTGGGCGCGCGGCACGAAGGTGGCGAGCTCGCAGTACTCGCGCTCGGTGTGCGCATGCCCGCCTACGGGGCCGGTGCCGCACAGCGTGGGCGCGCCCACCGAGGCGGTCAGGCCGCTGTCGGCCGCGCCGCCCGTGAACTCGCCCTGCACCTCGAAGCCCAGCGCCCTGGCGCCGCGCTGGTAGAGCGCCAGCAGCTCGTCGGGCGTGGGCTTCATGGGCATGGTGCGGCGCGTTTCCGTGATGCGCCCCTTGGTGCGCGACACCGACTCTTCCTCGACGATCGCGCGCACCTTCGCGAGCAGTTCGTCCGGATCGGTTTCCGACGTGAAGCGCATGTCCAGCTCGGCCTTGGCATGCGGCGCCACCATGTTGGGCACGATGCCGCCGTGCACCACGCCCACGTTGGCCGTGACGCCCGTGGCCGGGTCGGTCAGCGCATGCAGCGCGAGGATCTTGCGGGCCAGCGCCTCGATGGCACTGGCGCCCGCCGCGTGGTTGATGCCCGCATGGGCGGCGACGCCCTCGACCTCGAACTCCACCACCATCGAGCCCTTGCGGCTGGTGACGAGGTTGCCGCTGACGCGGCCCGGTTCGGCGTTGAGCACCGCCCGCGCGCCGCGCGCCCTGGCCATGATGCGGTCGCGCGTGGCGGCCGAGCCGATCTCTTCATCGCACGAGAAGAACAGCTGCAGCGGCGACTGGAGCCCGCCGCAGCGTGCGAAGGCCTCGGCCACGAACACGTTCATCACCAGGCCCGACTTCATGTCGGCCACGCCGGGACCGTAGGCGCGCCCGTCTTCCACGCGGAAGGGCCGGCGCGCCGCGGTGCCCGCCGGGTACACGGTGTCCATGTGCCCCATGAGCAGGATGGGCGCGCCCTCGGCGGGCCCGGGCACCTGGGCATGCAGCAGCACGCCATAGCCCGGCACCGGCTCGAACTGCACGGCCACGCCGGCGGCCTCCAGCCGTTCGCGCAGGGCCGCGGCCACGGCGGTCACGCCGGCTTCGTTGCGGCTGCCGCTGTCGATGTCGACCACTTTCTGCAACAGGTCTTGCATGGCCTGCCCCTGGCCGGCCAGCCAGTCCAGGATGCGCGCGCGCACCTGCGAGCGGCTCTCTTCAAGGGTATCCTGCATCTTCGTCCTTCGATGAACCCCGCGGCGGCGGGGTGAAATTTGGGCCGCAGTGTTGCACGCGTTGCTTGTGTTTGCAATGCTTTTTTCATAAATGAGACATCAATGAAATCATCATTGCAAGAATCGGCCGGCCTGCTCACCGAGCGCCTGGCCCGCCAGGGCGGCGAGCTGACGGCCAGCGAACGCGCCCTGGCCGAGGCCCTGGGGCGCGACTATCCGCACGCGCTGCTCGAATCCGCCACCGCCCTGGCCGCGCACAACGGCACCAGCGCCTCCACCGTGGTGCGGCTGTTCGCCAAGCTGGGCTATGCGAGCTATGCCGAGGCGCAGCGCGAAGCGCGGGCAGAAGTCACCGCGCTGCTGCAGACCGCCGGCCAGCGCGCCCCCGTGACCATCGGCACCCAGCGCAGCCTGCAGCAGTGCGTGGACGATGCCCTGCTGCACGACCAGCACAACATCAACGCCACGCGCGACGGCCTGGACATGGCGGCGTTCGAGGCCATGGCCACGCGCATCGCCAAGGGCAAGGGGCGCCTCTTCGTGCTGGCGCAGATCAACAGCGCGCCCGTGGCCGCCTGGCTGGCCCTGCACCTCAACATGTGCCGCCCCGGCGTGCACGAGCTGGGCGCGGGCGCGGTGACCGCCACCGACCAGCTGCTGTGGATCCAGCCCGAAGACGCCCTGCTGGCCTTCAGCATCCGCCGCTACGCCAGCGGGCCGGTGAAGGTGGCGCAGCGCTTTCGCGAAGCCGGCGCGCAGGTGCTGGCCATCACCGACAGCCCCGCCGCGCCGCTGGCCGCGCTGGCGCATCACCGGGTGCAGGTGCGCACGTCCAACGCATCGCCGTTCGATTCCTACACGGCGGCGTTCTTCGTCTGCAATGCGCTGGTGTCGGCGGTGGCGCAGCTGCGGCACGAGGCCGTGCCGCAGGTGCTGGCGCGGCGCGACCAGCTGTGGAAGGACGTGGAGGCCTCGCAGCTCATCGTGGATGAGGCGCCTGTGCGTTCAGTGTCCGCGCGGCGCAAGGCGGGCAAGGGGTAGGCGGGCTCGCCATGGGTGTCGCTTCGAGCGCAGCAGTGCTCGACCGGGACGATCCATTGCCTTTGCGCGCAGGCATCGCGCACCAATCACCGGTTTCCGTGATTCCCAGAATTGCGGCCACATGTAACAGTCCGCGTCCTAACGAAGCCGCCCCGAGGCCCCTCGCAGGGCCTGCATCCCGCACTCGGTGCCGGCCTCGAATCGGACCCGAACCATGCCTCTCGCCAAGCGCCGGCGCCGCCCCTTGCGGCAGACACAGAAAATACATCTTCTGACATTTGTCTTGCTGGCGGCCGCGGCGCAGGCGCAGGCGCAGATCACCCCGGGCGCCCTGGACCGCCAGAACCAGCTCATCGAGCGCCAGCAGCAGGAGCTGCTGCGCCAGGAACAGGAGCGCGCCCTGCCGCAGCGCCCGCCGCCGGGTGGCACCGACCTGAGGACGATCGAGCCGAAGGTGTCGGTGCCGGACCTCGGCGCCCCGTGCCGAGAGATCCGCGAGATCCGCATCGGCGGCGCGAGCCGCCTGCCCGAGGACGTTCGCACCGCCATCACGCGCGACCATGCGGGCCGCTGCCTCGGCACGGCCGAGCTCGAGGCCGTTCTGGCGGCGCTCACCAAGAGCTACATCGACCGCGGCTTCATCACGACGCGCGCCTACCTGCCTGCACAGGACCTGCGCAGCGGCGTGCTCGACATCGCGGTGGTGGAAGGCAGCATCGAGCGCTTCGAGCTGCAGCAGACGGGCCGCAGCGCCAGCGCGGTGTCGATTGCCGGCGCCTTCCCGGCACGCCCCGGCGACCTGCTGAACCTGCGCGACCTGGAGCAGGGCATCGACCAGATCAACAGCCTGTCCTCGAACGAGGCCACGCTCGATGTCCAGCCCGGCAGCCAGCCCGGCCGCAGCGTGGTGGTGGTGCGCAACAAGGCGCGCCTGCCGGTGCACCTGTTCACGACCTACGACAACACAGGCACGCCGGCCACCGGGGAAAGGAGTGCCTCGGCCACCCTGAGCCTGGACGGCCTGCTGGGCCTGAACGAGCTGATCGCGATCACGCGCCGCCAATCGGTGCCGCACGACCGCGAGCACAACGCCGGCATGACGGCGCTGCGCGCCTCCGTGCCCTTCGGCTACAGCAGCTTCAGCCTGGACGCGAGCGAAAGCGACTACACCAACACGCTGGTGCTCCCGAGCGGCAGGAAGCTGGCGTCCGAAGGGCGCACCGCCACGCAGAGCCTCGGCGTCGACCACGTGGTGTACCGCGACCAGGCCAGCCGCATATCGATGTCGGCCAGGCTCTCGGTGCAGGACAGCCGCAACTTCCTGGGCGGCGAGTTCCTCTCGGTGAGCAGCCGCAAGCTGAGCACGCTCGACCTCGGCACCGCAGCCTTCACCCAGCTGGGCGGCGGCGTGCTGAACGCCCGCCTCGGCTTTGTGCGGGGCCTGGCGATCCTGGGCGCGCTGGAAGACCCGGCGGGGCTCTCCGACAAGCTGCCGCATGCGCAGTTCAGCAAGTTCACGCTCGACCTGGGCTACAGCCGCCGCTTCGACGCCGGCGGCCTGCCGCTCCTGTGGTCGAGCCAGTTCAGCGGGCAGCACAGCCGCGACACGCTCTACGGCTCGCAGCAGATCCTGGTGGGCGGCATCGCCTCGGTGCGCGGCTCGCTGCTCAACACGCTGAGCGGCGACAGCGGCTACTACTGGCGCAACGAGATCGCCCTGCCCTGGCAGACCGTGGCGGGCGGCGAGGCGCTGTCGGGCCGCGTCTACCTCGGCTACGACTTCGGCCGCGTGAGCAACCGCGCGGACGGCGTGCCCTCGGGCTCGATGTCGGGCGCCACGCTCGGCGCCTCGCTGCTGTGGCGCCGGCTCAGCCTGGACGTCTTCGCCTCGCGTGCGCTCCACCTGCCCGCCTCCATGACGCGCGAATCGACGCGCGTCGGGGTGCGCCTGTCCTATTCGCTCTGAACCTGCGCTGAAAGGCCTCCCATGAACCACATCTATCGCGTCGTCTGGAACGCCGCCTTCGGCAGTTGGGTCGCCGTTGCCGAAACCGCACGCGGACGCGGCAAGGGCAGCAGGCGCTCGCGCCTGGCCGCCGCGGCCGTGCTCGCGGCCGCGCTGTCGGCCGCGCAGGCCCAGGTGCCTTCCGCCGTGCTCGCCCCCGGCGGGCAGGCCAGCGCCTACGTCTCGCCCAACGGCACGACGGTGGTCAACATCAACGCCGCCAACGCGGCGGGGCTGTCCCACAACCGCTACCAGCAGTTCAACGTGAACGCGAACGGCCTGGTGCTGAACAACACGACCAGCACACAGCAGATCAACTACCAGTCGCAGCTCGCCGGCCAGGTGCTGGCGAACTTCAACATGGTTGCGCCGGCGAACGTGATCCTCAACGAGGTGGTGAGCAACAACCGCAGCACGCTGGCCGGCTTTACCGAAGTGCTGGGCAACAAGGCCGACGTGGTGCTGGCCAATCCCTACGGCATCACCTGCTCGGGCTGCGGCTTCATCAACACCGACCGGGTGACGCTCTCGACCGGCGTGCCCTTCTTCACGGCGAACGGTGCGCTCGGCGGCTTCAACGTCAACCAGGGCGACATCCTGGTCACGGGCAACGGCCTGAACGCCACGGCGCAGCAGGTGCTGGACCTGGTGACGCGCTCGGTGCGGCTGGAAGCCAGCGTCAACGCGAAGGACCTGGGCATCTTCGCCGGCCCGAACCGGTGGGACTACGGCACGCGCGCCATCACCGGCAGCGCCGATGCGCTCGGCAGTGCGCCGGCCTACGCCATCGACAGCTCGGCGCTGGGCGGCATGTACGCCAACCGCATCCGCCTGATGGCGACCGAAGCGGGCGTGGGCGTGCGCATGCTGGGCGATGCGGCGGCCAGCGCCGAGGACTTCACGCTCTCGGCGGCCGGCCGCATCGAATTGCGCAACCGCCTGTCGGCGCAGCGCGACGTGCTGGTGGCGAGCAGCAGCACCGATGCCGCGGCCATCGCGCTGGTCGATGCCACGCTGACCGCCGCCCGCGACGCCCGGGTGGCCGCGGCGCAGGGCGGCCTGGCGCTCGACCGCGCCTCGCTCATTGCCGGCAACGACCTCGAGGCGGGCGCGAGGCGCATCGACGCGGGGCAAGGGTCGCGATTGCAATCGGCGCGCGCCCTGGAAGCCCGCGCCACCGCGGGCGACCTGGCCCTCGGCGCCGCGGCCGTGCGGGCGGGAGGCGACCTGCACCTGGCTGCGGCCGGAACAGTGTCGACCGCGAGCGGCGACGGCCAGGGCGTGCAGAGCACCGGCGGGCAGCTCGCCATCGATGCGGCGCAGGGCATCGCCAATGCAGGCACCCTCACGGCCGACCAGGGCGGCGTCACGCTGCGCGCGGGCGGCGTCATCACCAACAGCGGCCAGATCAATGCGGGCCAGAACCTCGACATCGCCGACGCCGCGGGCGGCGCGACCCAGGCGATCGACAACCGCGGCACCCTGCTGGCGGGCCGGTCGATGACGGCGCGCGCCGCCGCGATCGACAACAGCGGCTGGATGCAGGCCGGCAGCGCCAACACGATCGACGCCGCGAGCCTGCACAACAGCGGCAAGCTGATCGCGGTGACCGGCACCGCCACCCTGCACGTGGCGGGCACGCTCTCCAACACCGGCAGCGTGCGCGCCGCCCAGGACATCGCCGTCGCCGGGCGCGACGGCGCAGCCGTGCAGGTCCTGACCAACAGCGGCGACCTGCTCGCCGCCCGCGCGATGGACCTGAACGCCGCCGTGCTGAGCAACCAGGCCGGCGGCTGGATCCAGGCAGCCACCGGCTCGGTCGTCCGTGCCGGTGCGCTCGACAACAGCGGGACCTGGCTGCTGTCGCAACAGGCCGGTGCGGCGGATCGCATGGAGATCGGCGGCACCCTGCTCAACAGCGGCGTGATGCAATCCGCCGGCGACGCCGCGATCACGGCCGGCGCCATCGACAACCGCCATGCCATCGCCGCCGCCGGCAACCTCGGCGCCACTGTCTCCGGCGGTCTCCAGAATGCCAGCGGCGCCGTGATGCAGGCGGGCCAGACGCTCTCGCTCGCGAGCGGCGGCGCATTCGGCAATGCCGCGGGCGGCACGCTGGCCGGTGCCAACGTCGCGCTGAGCTCGGCGCAAGGGCTGGACAACGCGGGCGTCGTGGATGCCACCAGCGGCAGCGCCGTCGTGCGCGCGGACGGCACCATCGCCAACAGCGGAACGATCCATGCCGGCACCTCGCTGGACATCGCCGACCGCAGCGGCGGCGCCACCGAGGTGCTCGACAACAGCGGCAAGCTGCTCTCGGACGGCAGCCTCGCGCTCGCCGCCGGCACGGCCCGGAACCAGGCCGCCGGATGGATCCAGGCCGCGGGCGGCAGCCGGGTCGATGCGGGCTCGCTCGACAACGCCGGCACCTGGCTGCTGTCCACGCAAAGCGGCGCGGCGCCGAGCCAGGTGAACGTGGCGGGCCTGCTGGCCAACCGCGGCACGCTGCAGGCGCGGGAGGATGCGACCCTCGGCGCGAACCGCCTCGACAACCAGGCGGGGGCATTGCTGCGCGCCGGCGGCCGCTTGCAGGCCAACGTCGGCGCGGCCGATGGCCTGGACAACGCCGGCACGATGCAGGCCGGCAGCACGCTCGGCATCTCGGGCACCGGCAGCAGGCTGGCCAATGCAGGCCTGATGCTGGGCGACAGGCTGGCGATCTCGGTCGCCGAGATCTCGAACGCCGGCACGATCCAGGGCGGCGGCAGCGCGGACTCCAGCGTCGCGGCCACGGGCAGCGTGGACAACCAGGCCGGCGCGACCATCACCCTCGCCAGCACGGGCACCGGCGGCGGCACGCTGTCCGGCCAGAGCATCGCCAATGCCGGCATGCTGCAGTCGCTGGGCGCGCTCACGCTCGGCATCGGCAGCGGCGGGCTCGCGACCCAGGTGGACGGCACGGCGGGCCACGGCGACATCGTGGCCAACGGCGCGCTGACGCTGCAGGCCCTTGGCGCCAACAGCTTCACGGCCACCGTCAACGGCTCGCTGCAAAGCGGCGGCCTGCTGCGCGTGCAAGGCGATGCGAACTCCACCCTGGCGCTCAACGGCAACGCGCTCGGCGATTCGATTGCCGTGAACATCGGCAAGGTCAGCATCGGCGCACAGGCGGCGATGGTGTCGCAGTACACGCTCGACCTCGACGCCTCCGCGCTGTCGCTGGCGGTCCAGGGAACCGGCGCGACCGCCAAGACCGGCCGCATCCTCGCCGCGGTGGACGCGAGCCGCCAGGGCAAGGGCACGATCCGCGTCTCGAACGCCTTCACCAACGACGGCCTGCTGTTCTCGGCCCACGACCTCGAGGTGCAGGCGCCTTCGATCGCGGTCGGCGCGACCGGCGCCATCTCGGCGCTCAACGACCTGAAAGTGCACGCCAACGGCGGCACGCTCGACCTCGCGGCCGCCACGCCCGATGCACAGGCAGGCAACCTGAACAACGCAGGCCTGCTGTACGCGGGCCGCATGCTCACCGCCCAGGCCAACGGCACGCTCGCCAACACGGGCGACATCCACAGCGACGACAGCCTCTCGCTGCGCGCGAACACCCTGCTCAACGGCCGCATCATCAACGCCGCCAACGACATCGCGATCGTGGCGGCCACCCTGAAGAACGAGGTCCCGGGACTCGAGCGCATCACCACGCGCGGGCCCGACAGCGCCCACACCGAGGTCGCCTCGCGCGACGACTACCACGACGGGGCTGCGGATGGCGGCAACAAGGACGAGGCCACGCTGTACCAGTACAGCTACACCACCACGCAGTCCTATTCGCAGCCACTGCCGGAGGTCATGCCGCAGATCACGGCCGGCCGCAACATGCGGCTGGCGTTCCATGAAGGCAGCAACATCGGCGGCACCATCTATGCCGGCGCCTCGATGAACCTGCAGGGCTTCTCGCACGATCCCGCGCAGGCGAACGGCAGCCTGCATGCCGGCCTCGGCATCGCGGACGATGCGGGCCACGGCTTCCAGCTCACCGGCGCGAAGTTCACCAACGACAACCTGGCGCTCACCACCACCACGCATATCGTTCGCTATTCGCTGACGACAAAGTACGTGGCGCTGGGTCCCAAGATCGATTACGAAGACCGCCTGTGCGACCGCAACGGCACATGGGATGCCGTCTGCTACACCAGCGGCTACGAAGACAGCCCGCAGTCGTCCAGCGCCAACAACGTGCTGCGGGCCGGCCTCTACACCGCGAGCCTGCGCGGCTCCGGCTTCAGCCTCGTCAACAACGGCTCCACGGCGCAGGACGTGGGCAGCGACCAGATTCTCGACGGCGTGCGCGAAGCCGCTGCGCCCGCATCGACGGACGTGCCGCGCACGGTCGGCCAGGGCGCGTTGCCCGGCAGCGCCGTCGGCCGCGGCCCCAGCGTGGCCGTCGCTGCCGTCGACGCCGCGTCTTTCGGCGGCAGCACCGGCACGCGCCCGCTGCCGGCCATGTCCTTCCTGGATGCCAACGCCGCCAACGGCGTGAGGGGGACATCCTTCGGCGGCATCAACATTGCGCTGCCGGGCAACCCGAACGGCTACTTCGTGACCGCGCGATCTCCAGACGCGAGATACCTGGTGGAGAGCAATCCGCTCTACCTGACGGGCACCGCCTCGGTCGGGTCGGACTACCTGACCCGGCTGCTGGGGTACGACGCCGACAAGCTGACCATGCGCCTGGGCGACGCCAGCTACGAAGCCTGGCTGGTCAAGCAGCAGCTCATCAAGCAGACGGGCAGCGCGGTGCTCGCGAGCTACCAGGGCGCCGACACGCAGATGAAGGGGCTGATGGAGAGCGCCGCCACGCAAAGCGGCTCGCTGGGGCTGGTCTACGGCAAGGCGCTCACGCCCGAGCAGCAGGCCTCGCTCAAGCAGGACATCGTGTGGATGGTGCAGACCGAGATCGGCGGCAAGACGGTGCTCGCGCCGGTGGTCTACCTCGCGCAGGGCACCAAGAACAAGATTGCCAGCGGCGCCGTCATCTCGGCGCAGGACGCCGACCTCAGCCTCACTTCGCTGACCAACACCGGCGGCACCATCGTGGGCGGCCGCTCGCTGGTGATCGCATCGGCCGGCGACATCACCAACCTGTCGGGCCTGATCAAGGGCGGCGACGTCAGCCTCAGCTCGACGCAGGGCAGCATCGTCAACAAGACGGCCAGCGAAGGCGGCGGAGGCGAGCATTTCTACAACACGGTGATCGGCAAGACCGCGGGCATCGAGTCGACCGGCACCCTCTCCCTGGACGCAAAGAAGGACATCACGAACCTCGGCGCCACCCTGAACGCCGGCACCGATGCCAGCCTCAAGGCCGGCGGCAAAGTGAGCTTCGACACCATCGAGAAGAAGGAGACGAGCAGCACGTTCTCGAACATCCAGGTCAAGAACGGCAGCGGCACCAAGGACAGCACCACGACCAGCGTCACCCAGGTGAAGTCCGGCCTCACGGTCGGCGGCAACCTGGCGGTGCAGGCCGGCAACGACATCACGCTGGCCGGCACCGATGCCAAGGTCGGCGGCAACGCCGATCTGCAGGCCGGCAACAACCTCAACATCGTCGCGCGAGAGAACACGACGACGACGCACACCGAGACCAAGGCGAGCGGCCTCGGCATGAACAACTCGCTGTACGGCACCACGAAGACGACCAGCGATTCGCTGTCGGTGCGCAACGTGGGCAGCGGCCTCGAAGTGGGTGGCAACGCCAGCCTCGCCGCGAAGAACGACATCACCGTCCAGGGCTCGAACGTCGACGTCAAGGGCGACGGCAGGATCAGCGCCACCAACGTCAACGTGCTTGCGGGCCGCAACTACGACGAGACCCACACCACGACCAGGAACACGGGCGTGATGCAGGTCGGCGCCTCCGGCAAGGGTTCGGCCAGCGCCGCGGCGGCGTCGAAGGCCGGCTCGGGGCGCGGGCTCGCCAATGCCTCGGCCGAAGCGTCGGCCGGCGCGGCCGGCAAGGGTGCCGCGGGCCTGGCCTTCAGCTCGACCACCACCACGACCACCGACACCACCGACCTGCGCCATGTCGGCTCGAACCTGAACTTCGGCGGCAACCTCGCGGTGGATGCCTCGAAGGACCTCACGCTGCAGGGCTCGGCCGTCAATGCCGGCGGCAACGCGGCGGTGAACGCACAGAACGTGAACCTGCTCGCCGCGGAGGACAAGAAGACCTCCACCACCAGCACGGCCACCACCAAGGTCGGGCTGATGGCCAGCACCGACAACAAGGCCCAATCGGGCGTGGGCGCGAGCGCCTCGGCCGCAGGCGGCAAGGGCAACCCGAACGCGGGCGCCGACGCCAATGCCGGGGCCTCGGCCACGAGCGAGAACCACCTCGACGTCTTCCAGCAGACGAAGAGCACCACCCGCACGCTCGACACGACGCACCAGGGCTCGGCCATCAACGCCAAGGGAAACCTCGACGTCACGGCGCGCGACAACCTGACGCTCGAAGGTTCGACCATGAGCGCGGGCAAGGACATGAGCCTTGCGGCGACCGACATGAGCTTCAAGGCGGTGCACGACGAGCACCAGGTGTCGAACACCAGCAGCAGCACCACCGCGGGCCTCTATGCATCCGGCAAGGCGCAGGCCGGCGCGAGTGCCGAAGCCGGCGTGGGCATCGGCGCCAAGGCGGGCGCCCAGGCCAACGCCTCGGCCACGGGCGAAGTGGGCCTGTACGGATCGAACACCAGGGCGAGCTCCGTCGAAGGATCAACGACGGCCGTGACCTCCGGCCTCTCGGCCGGCAACAACATCACGCGCAAGGCGGCCAACAGCATCACCGACGTGGGCACGCGCATCGAGGGCGGCGGCAACCTCGAGCAGTCGGCCAAGACCATCACCAGCCTGGCAGCGGCCAACACCACCTACGCCTCCTCGGAGAGCACGAGCCACACCGCCAAGGTGGGCGCCTATGGCGAGGCTTCGGCCAGCGTCTCGGGGGAGGGCCAGGTCGGGCCGGGCGCCAGCAAGCAGTCGATGAACGTCGGCGTCGGCGGCGGCGTGAAGGCGAGCTACGAGTACGGCAAGGAGACCGCGCAATCCAGCAGCAGCACGGCCGTCGTGTCCACCATCCGGATGGGCGGCAGCGTGAGCAGCAGCTCGAGCGGCCAGACCACGCTCGAGGGCACGCAGATCGAAGCAAAGAAGAACGTCACGCTGGAAGCCGGATCGCTCGACTACAGGGCTGCGCAGAACACGAGCAGCAGCAGTTCCAGCACGACGAGCGCGGGCGGCTCGGTCAAGGCCGACATCGTCAACAAGGGCGGCAGCGCCGAAGTCAGCTACCAGGGCGAGAAGAGCAAGGAGAGCACCAGCACCGCGGTGGCCGGCGGCATCGCGAGCGGGGGCAACCTCACCATCAGGACGCAGGGCGACACGCGCCTGGAAGGCACCCACATCGCCGCGGGCGGCGCAGCCACCGTGGATGCGGGCGGCAAGCTCGACTTTGCGGCGGCCAAGAACACGGCCTCTTCCAGCAGCGAGCAGGTCGGCGTGGCAGCCGGCGTCACCGCAACCAAGAAGGGCGGCAGCGGCAGCGTGGACGTGAGCGTCGGCAGGTCGCGCAGCAGCCTCGACCAGGACGTGGCCGGCAGCATTTCGAGCGGCAGCGGACCGCTGACACTGCGCAGCGGCGGCGACGCGAGCTTCACAGGCACGGCCATCGCCAGCACGGCCGGCGACGTGACGGTGGCGGCCGGCGGCAACCTGGCGATGAACGCGGCGCGCACCATCGCCACCAGCGAGTCGCTCAGCGTCGACGTCTCGGCGGCGGGCGGCGGCGGCAACAAGGAGAAGGTCACGGGCAGCACCTTCATCGGCAGCCTGCCCTCCGACAAGGGCACGGCCGTCAACCACCGCAGCGGGCAGGCGTCGCTCGGCGTCGGCTCGTCCAAGTCCGACAGCAACATCGCCACCGCCGGCAGCATTTCGAGCGGCGGAAAGATCAGCCTGTCCTCGGGCGGCAACACCTCGCTCGAAGGCACCCAGGTGGCGGCGGCCAACGGCGTGGCGGTCGACACCGGCGGCAGCTTCGAGACCAAGGCGGCCGTCAGCACCAGCAGCTCGCAGGTGGTGGGCTTCTCGGCCTCCGCCTCCGGATCGAGCATGACGCCCTCCGGCAAGACGGGTGCGAAGACGAACCCTCCGGCTGCACCGGCACCCGCACCCGCACCCGCACCTGCCCCCGCTCCAACCACGGCCCCGCCGGCTCCCAGCCAGCCACCGACGACGCCTCCCCCCGCGACGCCCGGCAGCAGCAATCCACCGGCCGTGCCACCGCCGCCGACGCCCACGGCAGCAGCAGCCGCCGCAGGCACACCGGCCGCGCCCGCCCCCAAGCCCCCGGCCTCCCCCTACGAACAGCAGAAGGGCGGCGGCATGGCCAACGTCTATGTGGACAAGCAGAAGAACACCACCGTGCAGAACACCGCGATCAGCGGCGGCGCGGGCGGCATCGTCGTCAACCAGGGCAAGTCGACGCCCGGCGCGCAGCAGATCACGGCCAGCGTCCCGCTGCCCGCCGCGATGCCGCCTGGCAAGGCGCCCCAGGCCCTGACCAGCGACGGCAAGCCGCTACCGGCATGGCTGAAGTTCGACCCGAAGACCGGCACCTTCCAGGGCAAGCCGCCGGCCGGCTTCAAGGGCGAACTCAAGGTCAACGTCAGCGTGCCGCAGGCCGACGGCACGACCAAGACGGTGCCGATGCGCTTCTCCGGCCAATGACATGGAAGTTGTTGAGAGAATCCAGGCCCACCCTGCCGCCGGCATGGCCCGATGAAGGAAGAGCGCTTGTTGTTGAACGTCCTGATCGTCGATGACGACGAACCCGTGCGCCGGCGCCTGCAGCGCATCGTCTTGCAGGTGCACGGCCACGCGCTGTGCGAGCAAGTCGATTCGCTGGCGCAAGCGCGGGCGCAACTGGCCCTGCGGCGCTTCGATCTCGCGCTGGTCGACGTCGGCCTGCCCGACGGCAGCGGCATCGAGCTCGTGGAATGGATGCAGGCGCATGCGCCGCAGACCGAGACGGTGATCGTCTCCAGCCTCGGCGACGACGCGACCGTGCTGCGCGCCATCCGCGGCGGCGCGACCGGCTACCTGCTGAAGAACGGCGAGGACGTGGAGCTGGAGCTCTCGCTGCGCAGCATGCAGCGCGGCGGCGCTCCCATCGACCCCGTGATCGCGCGGCGCATCCTGCAACTGATGGCCGAGCCGCCGGCCGCGCAGGTGGTTAGGATGGCAGCCGCCCCAGCGGACGCGGGCCTGCTCAGCGAACGCGAGATCGAGGTGCTCGAACTGGTGGCGCAGGGGCAGAGCAACCGCGAGATCGCGCAAAGCCTGTACATCTCGGTCAACACCGTCGAATGCCACGCCAAGAACATCTATCGCAAGCTTGCGGTGCACTCGCGGGCCGCGGCCGTCCACAGCGCCCGAGGGCGTGGCCTGCTGCCCTGACCCGGCGCGGCCGCGTACTGCGGCAGCTGCTGGCGGCCCTGCTGTTCCTGTTCCTGCTTGCGGGCCTGGCGCCGGCCGCCGCGCTCGATGCGCCCGGCTTCGAAGGCATCGAGGCCGCGCGTGCCGACCCGGCGAGCCCCGACACGCCGCCGGCCGAGGGCTGGACCGCGGTGACGCTGCCCGACGCCTGGGCCGGGCGCTGGCCGGCGCACGACGGCGTGGTGTGGTACCGCCTGCGGTGGAACGAGCCCGCCACGGCCGGCGCGCCCGCGCCGCGGGGCCTCGCAATGGACTATCTCTCGATGGCCGGCGCCATCTACCTCAACGGCGCCCTGCTGGCGCGCGACCCGCAGCTCGAGGAGCCGCTGTCGCGCAGCTGGAACCATCCGCGCCATTGGCTGCTGAGCGCGCCGCTGCTGCGCCCCGGGCCCAACGAGCTGCTGGTGCGGGTCTCGGGCCTTGCGGCCTATGCGCCCGGCCTCGGTCCGGTGCTGGTGGACAGCCCGGCCGCGGCCGACGCCCACTACCGGCACGAGCGGCTGATCCGGGAGTCGCTGCACATGCTGAGCCTGGGCATCACCCTTGCCATGGGTGTGCTCTACGGCCTGTTCTGGCTGCTGCGGCGCAACGAGACCTTCTACGGCTGGTTCAGCCTGTTCTCGCTGCTGTGGGTGCCGGTGGGCTACAACTACGTCGCGCGGAGCACCTGGCCCTTCGGCAGCACCGACACCTACCAGGCCGTCAACATGTCCGCCCTGGTGCTGGGCACCGCCGCCTTCCTGATGTTTGCCCTGCGCTTCTGCGGCCTGCGGCGGCGCCGCGCCGTGCAGCTCATCGGCGGCGCCGTCGGCCTGACCACGGCCGCCCTGTGGCTCGCGCCGCACGCGCACGCGCTGCTGTCGCCGGTGCGCGGCGCCGCGGTGGTGGTGGCGCTGGCCACCTACACGCTCAGTGCCTGGATCATCTGCCGCCATGCGCTGGCCTCGCCGCGCAGGCGCGAGGTGCAGGCGCTGGCGCTGTGCACCCTGCTGCCGCTGGCCGCCGGCACGCACGACGTGCTCGTGTTCCACGGCGTGCTCGCCACCAACCTCTACTACACGCCCTGGTCCTCCAGCGCGATGCTGGTGGGCATCTCCTTCGTGCTGACCTGGCGCTTCGTGGTCGGTATGCGCCTGGTCGAACATTTCAACGACGAGCTGCGGCACCACGTGGAGGACGCCACCCGGCGCCTGTCCTCGATGCTGCACCGCGAGCACGCCACCGAACTGCAGAACACGCGCCTGGCCGAACGCATGAACCTCGTGCGCGACCTGCACGACGGCCTGGGCATGACGCTCAGCGGCCACATCGCCTCGCTCGAGAACCGCAGCGCGGCCGGCCACGACACCGCGCTGTGGGCCCTCAAGGAAGTGCGCGACGACCTGCGCCTGATCATCGAAAGCTCGTCACTCGACGACACCGACCGGCTGTCCGAACGGATCGCGCCATTGCGCCACCGCACGACGCGCGTGCTGGAGGCGGCCGGCATCGAATGCACCTGGGCATTGCAGGGCCTCGACCAGTGCCGCCTCGACGACCGGCGCGGGCTCGACTTTCTCCGGCTGCTGCAGGAAGCGCTGGCCAACGTGCTCAAGCACAGCCGCGCCTCGAAGGTGCGCATCGGCATCGAGGCGGCCGACGGACAGCTTTCGCTCTCGGTGGCGGACGACGGCAGCGGATTCACCGCCGGCCGCGACGCGCACGGCGGCATGGGCCTTCGCAACATGGAAGCGCGCGCACGCCGGCTGAACGGCACGCTGGACATCCGGCCGACGCCCGATGGCACCACCGTGGCGCTGCGCTTTCCGGTCGAGTTGCCCGCCGGGTGATGGCTGCGCGGCAGGGAGTCAGGGCACGCGATTGCGCTTCGGCGTCGGCTTGGCAGCCCTCTTCGCAAACAAGTCTTCGCACAGTCCCCGAAGCCAGCGGTTGGCTGGGTCCTGGTGGTAGCGCGCATGCCAGTGCTGCTTGACGGTGAAAGGCGGGACCGGCACCGGGCAATCGAACACCTTGAGCTCGCCGGTGCGCGCCAGCGTCTCGCCGATGTGGCGCGGCACGGTGGCAATCAGGTCCGTCGTCGACACGATGGCGGCCAGGCCCAGGAAGCCCGGAAGTTCCAGCAGGATGCGGCGTGCCACGCGTTGCCGCAGCAAGGCCGCCTCCAGCAGCTGAACACCCGTGCCGCCGACGATGCCGACGTGCGCCTCCGCCTTGTAGTCGCGCAGGCTGAAGCCCTTGCCGCCGATGCGCGGATGGCGCGCGTTGACCAGGCACACCCAATCCTGCGGGTAAAGCACCTGCTGATAGAAGCCTGACTCCAGCCAGGGCACCAATCCGATGGCCAGGTCCGCCTGCCCGGATTGCAGCGCCTGCGCGCTCTGCTCGTCGATGCGTGCCGCTTCCAATCTCACCCCCGGCGCCACGGCACGCACGTGCGCCAGCAACTGGGGCAGCAGCGTGATGTGGCTGGCGTCCGTCATGCAGATGCGAAAACGCCGCGTGGCACTGGAGGGGTCGAAGGCCTGCGCAGGCGCAGCCAGACGCCGCAGCGAAGCCAGCGCTTCGCGCGCCGGCACGATCAGTTCCTCCGCACGCGGCGTGGCCTGCATGCCGGCGGCCGTGCGCACGAACAGCTCGTCCCCCAACTGCCTGCGCAGGCGCCCGAGCCAGTTGCTCACCGTCGGCTGGCTCTGGCCGAGTTGCTCGGCGGCGCGCGTCACGCTGTTCGTGCTGTAGAGCAAGTCGAAGAGCCGCAGCAGCTTGACGCTGAGCAGCGCTGTGCCGTCATCGGTGTCGTCGTCGAGGTTCATTTCAAAACGGAATGTAGATCATTTCAACCATGTCATGGACGGAATGTTGGTCGAAACCTATCGTTCACCCATTCCAACGGAGACACGCATGAAGATCTACTTTCTCGGCGCCGGTGCACTGGGGTGTGCCATTGGCGGAACGCTCGCCGCCGCAGGGTCCGACGTCACGCTGATCGACCCTTTCGAGGCGCACGTCGACGCCATCAGGCGCGATGGCCTTCGCATGAAGGACGGCGACACGGAGCGCGTCGTCAAGGTTCGCGCAACGCTGGACAGCAGCGGCCTCGAACCCGCCGATCTGGTGATCGTGCTGGTCAAGTCCTTCCATACGCGTTCGGCCATCGAAGGCGCCAAGGGCATCGTCGGACCCGGCACGGCCGTCATGTCGCTGCAGAACGGCATGGGCCACGAAGAGATCCTGTCCGAGGTGGTGGGCCGCGAGCATGTGCTGGCCGGCAAGACCTATGTCGGCGGCGTGCTGCTCGGCCCCGGCCACATCATTGCCGGCACGCGAGGCAAGCGCACGGTGATCGGCGAGCTCGACGGCGCCATCAGCGAACGCGCCAACGCGATCGCCGCCGAGTTCGAGCGCGCCGATCTGCCCTGCGAGGTCAGCGGCAACATCATGGGCGTGATGTGGGACAAGCTCCTCATCAACGTATCCACGGGCGCGTTGAGCGCCATCACGGGGCAGGTCTACGGCAGCCTTTACGCGGTGCCGGAGATCGAAGCCACGGCCATCGCGGCCGTCGCCGAGGCCATGGCGGTGGCCAAGGCCGGCGGCGTGAGCCTGTCGATCAAGGAGCCGCGCGACGCCTGGCTGATGGCCGCCGAAGGCCTGCCGTACGAATTCAAGACCTCGATGCTGCAGAGCCTGGAGAAAGGGTCGATCACCGAGATCGACTTCATCAACGGCTCGGTGGTGCGCAATGGCCAGAAGCACAACGTGCCGACGCCGGTCAACCAGACGCTGGTCGCCGCGATCAAGGGCATCGAGCGCCGCATGGAGGCGAAATAGATGAGCGCCGCACCCAAAGCCTATGTCGAGCATGTCGCGATCTGGGTGAAGGACATCCACTGGCACATCAAGTTCTTCCACGACGTGTGCGGCATGACCATGCGCGAAGTGCAGGGCACGGCGGAGGACCCCATCCAGTACTGGACGCTGGGCGGCATGCAGTTCATGGCCAAGCCTGACTTTGCAGGCCCCGAGGGCCGCCTCGGCCACCTTGGCGTGATGTGCGAAGACCTCGAAGCCGCGCTCGCCGCGGCGCGCGCCTTCGGCGTCACCGAAATGCCGCAGGGCCGCAACTGGCTGCGCCTGCCTGACGGCCTCGCCGTCGAATTCATCCAGGCCAGCGCCGGTGCGGTCGCCCAGGCCCTGGCCGTCAATCCCCGCGCCTGAACAACCCATTCCACAGAGACACACCATGACCACCATCGAAGACAAGTACTGGGACGACGCCGTCGTCGGCGAGGAGTGCATCAGCCCGCCTTACGAAGTGACCGAAGCCCGTGTGATGGCCTACGCGGACCTCACCGGCGACCACACGCCCGTGCACACCGACGAGGCCTATGCGCGCACCACGCCCTTCGGCACGCGCGTCGCGCACGGCCTGTTCGGCCTGTCGGTCGCCGACGGCCTCAAGACGAAGAGCGACATGCGCTTCATGCCCGGCATGTCGCTCGGCTGGGAATGGAGCTTCGTCGGGCCGATCAAGCTGGGCGATACGGTGCGCGTGAAGTTCCACGTCGGCGCCAAGCGCGAATCGAAGAGCCGTCCGGGCTGGGGCATCCTGGTGCTGCCATCGGAGCTGATCAACCAGCGCGACGAAGTGGTGCAGAAGGGCGAGCACCGCGTGATGGTGCCGCGGAGGCCGTCATGAGCGCGCAGCAAGCCCTGCCGCTGGCCGGCATCCGCGTGGTCGACTACAGCCACTTCCTGGCCGGCCCGTACGTCGGCCGCTGCCTGGGGGCACTGGGGGCCGAAGTCATCAAGGTCGAGCGGCCCGGCACCGGCGACGCCGGCCGCCAGCACGCCTGGTTCGTTGGCGACCACAGCGGCTACTTCCTGCAGCAGAACATGGGCAAGAAAGGGCTCTGCGTCAACACCAAGGACCCGCGCGGCAACGAGCTGATGCAGAAGCTGGTGGACAGCGCCGACGTGTTCGTCGAGAACTACCGCCCCGGCGCGCTGAAGAAGCTGGGCCTGGGCTACGAGGAACTGGCAACGCGCAATCCCGGCCTGGTGTATTGCTCGATCTCGGCCTACGGCCACACCGGTCCCGATGCGCACCGCGCCGGCTTCGGCCTGATCGCCGAGGCCAAGAGCGGCATCATGCAGATGGTCGGCAATCCCGGCGAGGCGCCGCCGCTGCTGCGCATCTCGCTCGGCGACATGTACACCGGCATCCACGCGGTGGCCGCGATCAATGCCGCGCTGCTCGGCCGCGTGAAGTCGGGCCGCGGCCAGCACATCGACATGGCGCTGTACGACACGCTGGTGTCGATGCACGAGTACGCGGTGCAGTGCTACACCCTTTCGGGCGGCAAGGAAGTGCCGGTGCAGACCGGCCACGACATGCCCAACTCCACGCTCTACGGCGTGTTCCGTGCGCAGGACGGCGACCTCGTGATTGCGGCGCAGGTCGACGACGCCTGGAAGCGCTTTGCCGCGCTGGTGGCGCAGACCGGCGGGCCGGCCGGCTTCGGCGACGCCACGCGTTATCACACCTCGGCCGGGCGCAACGCGAACCGGCTGGAGATCCTGCCGGTCGTCCGGGCCTGGGTGGAAGCTCGCCCCGTGGCCGAGGTGCTGAAGATGCTCGACGCCATCGACGTGCCCTGCGCCAAGGTCCAGCGCATCGACGAAGTGCTGGCCGACCCGCAGATCCAGGCGCGCGGCATGGTGGTCGAACAGGACCATCCGGCGCTGGGAAAGATCCGCCTGCCCAACCTGCCCTTCCGCTTCTCGGACTGCGACACCACGCAGACGCAGGTGGCGCCCGACCTGGGCGAGCACAACGCCGAGGTCGCCGCCAGCCTGGGCTTCAGCGACGCGCAGATCGCCACCATGCAGGCCGATGGCGTGCTCTACAGCAAGTAAAGGAGACGAACCTCATGACCGACCGCTACGCCGTCATCGGCAATCCCATCGGGCACACCAAGTCGCCCATGATCCACGGCAGCTTCGCGCAGGCGACCAACCAGGACATCGACTACAGCGCCATCGAAGGCCCGCTCGACGGATTTTCCGGTGCCGTGCTTGCGTTTCGAGATGCCGGCGGCCGCGGCATGAACATCACCGCGCCGTTCAAGCTGCAGGCCTTCGAGCTCGCGACCGACAAGCTCGAGCGGGCCGAGCTGGCCGGTGCCACCAACGCGCTGAAGTTCGAGGGCGACCGCATCCATGCGGACAACTTCGACGGGGTCGGCCTGGTCAACGACATCACGCGCAACCTCGGCGTTGCGATGAAGGGCGCGCGCGTGCTGTTGCTTGGCGCCGGGGGCGCCGCGCGCGGTGCGCTGCTGCCGTTCCTGGCACAGCAGCCGGCCGAACTCGTCGTGGCCAACCGCACGCTGGCGACCGCCAAGACGCTGGCCGACAGCTTCGCATCGCATGGCCGCGTGATGGTGTCGGGCTACGAGGACCTTGCCCGGCAGCGCTTCGACATCGTCGTCAACGCGACCTCCGCGAGCTTGAAGGCAGAGCTGCCGCCGGTGCCCGCCGAAGTGCTGGAAGGCGCGAAGCTGGCCTACGAACTCGTCTACGGCAAAGGCCTCACGCCGTTCCTGCGCCTGGCCCGGAACGCAGGCGTGCCGCAGCTGGCCGACGGCGTCGGCATGCTGGTCGAGCAGGCGGCCGAGGCCTTCGCGTGGTGGCGCGGCGTACGTCCCGACACGCGCGCCCTCATCGAGCGCATGACCATCCCGCTGGTCTGAAGAAGAGGAGACACCATGAAGGTCCTCATGCTGCACGGCATCAACCACAACATGTTCGGCAAGCGCGATCCGGTGCAGTACGGCACCGTCACGCTGGCCGAGATCGATGCGCAACTCCAGGCGCTCGGCCGCGAACTCGGCGCCGAGGTCGAGAGCTTCCAGACCAACAGCGAGGCCGCGATGTGCGAGCGCATCCACCAAGGCTTCACCGACGGCGTGGATGCCGTGCTGATCAACGCAGGCGCGTGGACGCACTACAGCTACGGCATCCGCGATGCCTTGGCGATCCTGACGGTGCCAGTGATCGAACTGCACATGTCGAACATCCATGCACGCGAAACCTTCCGCCACCACTCGGTGTTTGCGGAAATTGTCAGGGGCCAGATCTGCGGGTTTGGCATCGACAGCTATTTGCTCGCGCTGCGCGCCGCCGTGTCGGCTGCGCGCCGGTAATCTTGCGCTCACTCAGCGCGAATGTCGTTCGCCTTCACGATGTCGCCCCACAGCTTGAAGTAGTGGCGCGTCATCTGCGCCAGCTGCTCCGGCGTGCCGCCGCCGGGTTCATCGCCGCGCTCGATGATGCCCTTCTGGATGCCCGCGTCCTTCAGCGCGGTGTTCATCGCGCCGTTGGTCTTCTTCACGATGTCGGCGTTGAGGCCGGGCGGGCCGTACAGGCCGATGAAGGAGATCACCTCGAAATCCTTGAGCCCGCTCTCCGTGGCCGTGGGCACGTCGGGGAAGGCCGGCACGCGCTTGGCACCGGTCACCATCAGCGGCCGCAGTTGGCCCGACTTGATGAACGGCGCAATCACCGAGGCGGCATCGAGCATCGCGACCACGCGGCCGGCGATCAGGTCGGTCATGGCCGGGCCGCTGCCCTTGTAGGGCACGTGGTTCATCCGGGGCTTGCCGATGCGCTCGCGGAACAGTTCCATCGTCGCGTGCGTCAGGCTGCCGGGGCCGGCCGATGCGTAGTCGATGCCGTTCTTTTCCTTGTCCTGCACCTTGACCCACTCGACGAACTCCTTGAGGTTCTTCGCCGGCACGCTGTTGGGCACGGCCAGGACGAGCGAGGACTGCAGCAGCAGGCCGATGGGCGTGAGCTTGAGCGGGTCCGCCATCGCCGTGTTGCGGTAGGTGTGCGGGTTGAGCGTGATGTTGCCGTTGCCCACCAGCAGGCGGTAGCCGTCGGGCGCCGCCTTCATCACATTGTCGGTGCCGATGTTGCCGCCGGCGCCGGCCTTGTTGTCGATCACCACGCCCTGGCCCAGCACCGCCTGCATGCCGGCCGTGACCATGCGGCCGGCGAAGTCGGTCTGGCCGCCGGGCGGGTAGCCCACCACCAGCGTGACCGGCTTGCTGGGCCACGCGCCCTGCGCGAAGCTCAGCGGGCTGGCAATGGCCGCGGCGGCCGCCAAGCCGTGCTGCAGGACGGTGCGGCGCGTGGCGCGCGCGTTGGCATTGGATGTGTGACGCATGGGTTGTCTCCTCGTCGGGTGGGTGGGATTCTGGTTGCTCAGTGTCGCACCGCCAGATGGGCCGACAGGTCCGCCAGGCTGGCGATGCGCTGCACGGCGGGCGGCAGGTCGGGCGGCTGCTCGCCGAGCGCGAACACGCGCATGCCGGCGGCCAGGCCAGCGGCGATGCCGGAGGCGCTGTCTTCCACCACGGCGCAATCGGCCGGCGCGAAACCCATCTGCTGCGCGGCATGCACGAACAGATCCGGGTCCGGCTTCCAGGCACCGATCTCGTAGGCGCTGTAGACCGCGCCCTCGAACCACGGCAGCAGGCCCGTGAGGCCCAGCACCAGCTCGATCTTGTGGCGCGGGCCGTTGGAGGCCACGCAGAACGGCAGCTTCAGGCCGCGCACCAGTTCCATCGCTCCGGCAATGGGCTGCAGGTGCGCATGGAACAGGTCAGCCATGCGCGCGCGCACGCAGGTCTCGAAGTCGGCAGGCAGCGGCGCGCTGCAGCGCTCGGCCACGAGAGCCATCTGGCGCGACATCGGTGCGCCGCGGTGCGCGTCGAGCACGGCGCGTGCCGTCGGCGGCAAGCCATGCAGCGCGCCCTCGGCCAGCATGGCCTCGACCAGCCAGGGCTCGCTATCGACCAGCGTGCCGTCGCAATCGAAGATCAGCGCGCGGATCGAAGAATTCATTGTTGTGGATTCTGCTTCAGGTCGTAGAGGATGGCAGCACTCGTGAGACCGCCATCGACCACCAGGTCATGCCCGTTCACGAAGCGCGCGTCGTCGCTCGCCAGGAACGCGATGGCATCGGCCACCTCGTCGGCCTGGCCGTAGCGGGCCATGGGCGTGGCCTGCACGATGGCCTGGCGGATCGCCGGGCCGTGCAGCACGGCGGTCTGCGCGGTCTCGATCGGGCCGGGCGAGACCGAGTTGACCGTGATGCCATAGGGCGCCAGGTCGATCGCGCAAGACTTGGCCAGCGCCAGCACGCCGCCCTTGGACGCGCAATAGGCCACGCGTCCCGACCAGACCTGCTGCCCCGAGATCGAGGCAATCATGACGATGCGGCCCTGGCGCCGCTCGACCATGCGGCGCGCCACGGCCTGGGTACACAGGTAGGTGCCGGTCAGGTTGATGGCCAGCACGCGGTTCCAGGCCTGGGGCGGGTTGTCCAGCACCGTGCCCTGGAAGCTCACGCCGGCGCTGTTGACCAGCACGTCGATCGCGCCATGCGCCTGCCAGGCCGCGGCCACGGCCGCCTCGACCTGGGCGGCGTCGGTCACGTCCAGCTCGTGGTGGGTGACGCGGCCCGGCGGCTGCGCCAGTTCGTCGGCGACGCGGCGCAACTGCTCGGCGTTGACGTCGGCCAGCGCCACGTTGGCGCCCTCGCACAGCAGGCGGCGCGCGCTGGCAAGCCCGAGCCCGCTGGCGCCGCCGGTGATGAATGCGGTCTTGCCGCTGAACCGGCCCGCAGGGCCGGGAAGGGAATCGCTCATGTTTCGCTCCAGTGCACAGGGTTTCAGTCCATCAGCAGGCCGCCGTTCATGTCCAGGATCTCGCCCGTGATGAAACCCGACAGCGGCGACGCCAAGAAGCGCACGGCATGCGCGAACTCCTCGGGCTCGCACCAGCGGCCCACGGGTATCTGGCGCAGCAGCTCGGCCTGCTGCTGCGCGGACAGCTGCTGCGTCACCATCGGCGTGCGCACATAGGCGGGTGCGATCGCGTTGCATGTCACGCCGTGGCCGGCCAGTTCGCGCGCCAGCGAGAAGGTCAGCGCCCCCATGGCGCCCTTGGAAACCGAATAGGCCGTGCCGGCCGTCAGCCCGCCGGTCTTGGCGGCCAGCGAGCCGGTGTTGACGATGCGCCCCCAGCGCCGCGCCTTCATGGCGGGCACCACGGCCTGGCTCCAGAAGAACGCACCGTCGAGGTTGACGGCCAGCACCTGGCGCCATTCCTCGACCGCCGTGGCCTCGATCTTCTGGTTGGTCAGCACGCCGGCGTTGTTGACGAGGATGTCGACCTCGCCCAAGCGCTCGCGCACGGCCGCATGCGTGGCCGCGACCGCGGCCGGGTCGGCGATGTCGCACACGAAGCCCGCCGCGCGCGCGCCGAGTGCGGCCTCCAGTTCGCGTAGCGGCGTCTCGGCCCGGTCGATCATGGCGACCCGGCAGCCGTCGTCGAGCAGGGCCTGCACGGTCGCGCGGCCCATGGTGCCGGCCGCGCCGGTGACCAGCGCGACCTTGTCCTGCAGCGAGAGAGAAGATGTCGATTGCATGAAGTCAGATCTTGAGGTTGAGCTTGTTGATCAGCGCGCGGTACATGGCGTTGTCCTGCGCCATCACGGCGCGGAACTCCGGTTGGTCCAGATAGCCTTCCCGCAGATTGAGCTTGTGCATGGTTTCCTTCAGCGCCGGCTCCTGCATGGACTTGGCGAAAGCCTGGCGCAGCACGGTGACGACCTCCGGCGGCGTGTTCCTGGGCGCCGCCAGGCCGCGCCAGCCCGTGACCTGCACGTCGATGCCGCGCTCCTTCAGTGTCGGCACCTGCTCCCAGCCGGAGCCGATGCGCTGCGCGCCCATCACGGCCAGCGGCCGCACCTTGCCGTCGGCCACGAAGGCCGCCATGTCCGGCGGCGTGAGCGACAGCGCCTCCACGTGGCCGCCCGTCAGGTCCAGCAGCGCCGGGCCGGCGCCACGGTAGGGCACGTGGGTGAAAGGCACGCCGGTCTTGTCGGCCAGCATCACCGCGGCCAGGTGGCCCAGCGAGCCGGGGCCGGCGTTGCCGACCTTCAAGCCTTCCGCGCCGGCCTTCCTGCTGGCCGACAGCAGCTCCTCGATGCTGCGGATGGGCGAATCGTGGCGCACGGCGATGGTCGCCGGATCGGCATTGAGCCGGGCGATCGGCGTCACGTCGTCGGAGGTGAAGCGCACCGCACCCATGTGCGGAATGATGGTGATCTCCACCGTGATGATGCCGATCTTGTAGCCGTCGGGCCGCGCGTTCACGAGCTCCGCCCAGCCCACGCCGCCGCTGGCGCCGGCCTTGTTGATGATGATCAGGCTCTGCGGCAGGTACTTGCGCGAGGCCTCGGCCAACGTGCGGGCCAGCGCATCGGTGCCGCCGCCCGGCGGGAAGGGCACGATGAATTCGATCGGCTTGTTCGGATAGCCGCCCGGCTGTGCGGCAGCGGGCAGCAAGGCCCCGCCTCCGAGCGCCGCGAGGGCGCCCATGGCATGGCGGCGGGTGAATGGCAAAGTGGTCATGAAAAAGTCTCCCTGAAAAATGTGCGCCATCGATCAATCGAGCCGGATGTTGGCGGCCTTGACCACGCCGGACCACAGCTTCTGCTCGCTGCGCACGAAATCGGCGAACTGCTGCGGCGCCATCGGCATCGGCTGGATGCCGATCTCTTCGAGCTTGGCGCGCGTCTCCGGCTGCTTGAGCGCAGCCACCAGCTCCTTGTTGAGCCGCTCCAGCACCGGCGCCGGCAGCCCGGCCGGGCCGACGAGGCCCTGCCATGCGTAGGCTTCGTAGCCCGGCACGCCGGCCTCGGCCATCGTGGGCACGTCCGGCAGGATGGCCAGGCGCTGCGGCGTGGCCACGGCCAGTACGCGGAGCTTGCCGGCCTTGATCATCGACAGGCTGGGCGGCAGGTCCACGAACATCGAATTCACCTGGCCGGCCATCAGGTCCTGCAGCGCGGGGGCCGAGCCCTTGTAGGCCACGTGCAGGATGTCGGTCTTGGTCTGCTGCTTGAACAGCTCGAGCGCCACGTGCAGCGGCGAGCCCGGGCCCGACGAAGCCGACGACACGGAGCCCGGCGACTTGCGCACCAGCGCCAGGAACTCCTGCACGTTCTTTGCCGGGAATGCGGGGTGCACGGCCAGCACCAGCGGCATCCGGCCCAGGCCGCCGATGAAGCTGAAGTCCTTCTCGGCGTTGTAGCTCAGGCTCGCATACATCGCCGGGTTGAAGGCCAGCGTGCCCGAGTCGACCGTGCCCACCGTGTAGCCGTCCGGCGCCGAGCGGGCAATGAAGGTGGCGCCGATGATGCTGGCCGCGCCCGGCTTGTTGTCGGCAATGACGGGCTGGCCGAGCGCCTGCCCCATGCGCTGCGCGAGCTGGCGCGCGATCACGTCGGTGGTGCCGCCCGGCGCGTAGGGCACGACCCATTTCAGCGGCTGGTGCGGGTAGGCGGCCGGCTGCGCCTGCGCGGCGCCGAGGTTGAGGCCGGCCAGCAGCGTGGCCGCGAGGAGGCGGAAGGTGGTTCGCTTGGTCATGGTGTCTTGTCTCCAGGGTTTTGGATCTGTCTTCTTTGTTGCCTGTCACGCGCGGCAGCGAGCGACGGCCACGCTGGGCCGCGTCATTCGTCTCGCGTGAGTGGGTGGATGCTGGCCGCCGCTAACGCGGCGCGAGCATCCATTCGTGCGCCGGGTCGTTGCGGAAGGCCCAGTGCCGTTGCGGGCCGGCCATCGTGTTGAGGTAGTACAGGTCGTAGCCGTGCGGTGCCACGCAGGGGTGGTAGCCGCGCGGCACCAGCACGGTGTCGCGGTGCTCCACAGCCATGGTTTCATCGAGGCTGCGGTCGTCGGTGTAGACGCGTTGAAACGCGAAGCCCTGCGCCGGGTTGAGCTGGTGGTAGTAGGTTTCTTCCAGCACCGTCTCGCCATCGCCCGCGGTGTCGTGCTTGTGCGGCGGGTAGCTCGACGCGTGGCCGGCTGGCGTGACGACCTCCACCACCAGCAGGCCTTCGGCCGGCTCGGTCTGCGGCAGGATGTCGCACACGTGGCGGGTGTTGCTGCCCTGCCCTCGCACGCAGCGCGTCATCTGCGCGGGCTCGATCACACGCTCCGGGTGCAGCCCCTTGGCCGGCGCGGAACTCAGCGCCACCTCGGCCGCGCCGCGCGCCACGATGCGCACCTCGCGCCCCGGCGGCACGTAGACCGCCGTGGGAGAACGATCCTCGAACACCGAGCCTCGGCTGCCGAGCGCGCTGTAGCGCCGCGCATTCACCGTCACGTCGACCTGGCCGGTGAGCACCGTGATGCACAGCTCGCGCGCGCCGGTGGCCAGCACCTCTTCCTCGCCGGCCGCCAGGCGCAGCGCCTTGAAGCCGACGTGCGTCCATCCCGCCGAAGCGGGCGTCACCTCCGCGATCACGCGCCCTGCCGGCGCGGCCTTGACCAGCAAGCTCATTGCAGCGCCTCCTCGCCCACCGGTGCGGCGACGCGGCTGGCGCGCCAGCCCTCGACCAAGCGCAGGAAGTTCGCAGCCACCCGGGCCTTGAAGCCGGCGTCGTCGATCTCGCCGCGCAGCCAGGCCTGGCTCGGGTCGCACCACACAGAGCGGCCGACCATGAAGCCCTTGACCAGCGGCACGCGCGCCTGCGCGAAGCCCGCCACCAGTTCCTCCAGCGGCTGCGACAGCCCAAGGATCACGGCACCGCGGCAGTACGGGTCGCGCTCCCGCACCAGCGCGTCGAGTGCCTCCCATTGATGGGCCGACAGCGTGCCGACCTTCCACCATTCGGGCCGGAGGCCCAGGTCGTAGAAATGGCGGATGGCCTGCACCACCGCCTCGCCCGTGTCGCCGGGCGCCAGCGTGTCGCGCGGCGGGATCACTTCCAGCAGCAGTTCATGGCCGCTGGCGCGCGTGGCCTCGGCCACCTGCAGCAGCCATTCGTCCTGCTCGGTGCGCAGCGCGGCGGCGTCGTCAGGGTGATAGAAGACCAGGCACTTCACCACCTGCTCGCGCGGCCAGTGCCTGAGCTGCGAGCCCAGCGAGCGCATGCCGTCGAAACGCAGGGGGCGCGAGCCCGGCTGCTCGATCGGCCGGCCCAGCCACCAGCCGCGGCCGGTGGCGGCGTGCAGCGCGGATTCGCCCAGATCGGGGCGGCCGTCGACCAGCACGCCGAGCCGGCCGCGATAGCCGGGCTCGTCATGCTCGATGCCGGCCACCACTTCGTTCAGCAGGTGCTTGAGCCGCGCCAGCCGCGCCGGCTCGGCACCGGTCTCGCGCGCCATGTCTTCGAACTGCGAGCGATGGTCGTAGGCCAGCACATAGAGTTCGGGCCATTCCTTGCGCCGAACGCTCGCGCGGTGCAGGTGGGCCAGCTGCGGGTCATGGTCCGGGCGCGGATGGCGGTGGCCGGAGAACCAGTGCGCCAGTTCGGCCGGCGTCGGCATCGCGGGCGCGCAGCCGTGGCGCGAAACGACGATGGCACCGCAGGCGTTGGCGATGGCGGCGGACTCGCGCCAGTCCTTGCCGCGCAGCTGCCCGCTCATCAGGCCGGAGGCAAAGGCATCGCCCGCGCCCAGCACGTTCAGCACCTCGATGCGCTCGCCCAGCACGGTGAGTGCGTCGTCGATGCGCGCCGGCACCGCGCCGTCGACGATGCTGCAGCCCAGCGCGCCGCGCTTGACCACGAACACCGCCTGCGTGCATTCGCGGGCGCGGCGCAGACAGGCCATCAGGTCGCCCTCGACGCCGCCGGCAATCATCCATTCTTCCTCCGTGCCGATGATCAACTCGAACTGACCGAGCTGTTCCTGCAGGTGCCGGCTCACCGCCTGGCTGCCGACGTAGCGCGTCTCGCCGTCGCCCCGGCCCGTGAGGCCCCACAGCACCGGGCGGTAGTCGATGTCCAGCACCCGCACGGCGCCGTGGCGGCCCGCCAGTTCCAGCGCGCGCCGGCTGGCGGCCAGCACCGTGGGCGTGCTCAGGTGGGTGCCGGTGATCAGCAGGCTGCGGCAGCCGGCGATGAAGTCTTCATCGATGGCGGCGGCGTCCAGCGCCATGTCGGCGCAGTTCTCGCGGGCGAACAGCAGCGGGAATGTGTCCTGGTCCTTGATGCCCAGCAGCACCATGCCGGTCAGGCGCTGCGGGTCGACCTGGACCTGGCTCACGTCGCAGCCCTCGCGCCGCAGCGTGTCGAGCAGGAAGCGGCCGTTCTGCTCATCGCCCACGCGTGAGACCATGGCCGAGGCCAGGCCCAGGCGCGCGGTACCGAAGGCGATGTTGGCCGAAGAGCCGCCCAGATACTTGGAGAAGCTGGTCGCGTCCTCCAGGCTGCAGCCGATCTGGTCGGCGTACAGGTCGACCGCCAGGCGCCCGAGGCAGGCGATGTCGACCGGGCGGCCCGTGGGAAAGGAAAGGTTGCGCATGAAGCGTTGTCTCCGTGGTGGCGCCGGCGGCGGGTTCAGAATGCCCCGCGCGGCCGGTATGCGTGGTTCGTTTGTCCGATGCGGCCGATCTTAGCGAAAATAGAAAAATATTTCTAGATCAATGAAAAATAGAATTTCTACTCCGCCCGCGGTGCCACCAGCCATCGCTGCCGGCCCGTACGCCAGCGCCGAAGACTTTCTGCAGGCGGTGCGCGCCGGCTTCGAAGGCCTGAGCCGCCAGCTCAAGCTGATCGCGCGCTACGTGGAAACCAGCCGCGACCGGCTGGCGCTGGACGGCGTGCAGGAAACCGCCAGCGAGTGCGGCGTGCAGCCTTCGGCCGTGGTGCGCTTTGCCAAGCACTTCGGCTTCTCCGGCTTCTCGGAGATGCAGGCGCTGTTCCGCGCTGGCGCGGCCCAGCGGCTGGCGCCGCATCGCGACTACCAGGAGCGCATCCGCTCGCTGGTGGGCGGTGCCGGCGCTGCGCCGATCACCCCCGCGCGCATCGCGCACGAGGTGATCGGCGGCAGCATCGAGAGCCTGCAGGCGCTGCAGGCCGGCCTGCCCGACGAGCGCTTCGACGCAGCGGTGGAACTGATGCTCGACGCCCCCGCCCTGTGGCTCGCGGCCTCGCGCCGCGCGTTCCCAGTCGGCGCCTACCTGGCCTACGCGCTGCAGCACACGGCCAAGCCCGTGCATTGGCTGCACGGCCTCGGCCACATGCAGCAGGGCGAGCTGCGCGCGCTGGCGCCGGGCGACGTGCTGGTCGCCATCTCGTTCGAGCCCTACGCGCAGGAAACGCTGGACGTGGTGGAGTTGGCGCTCGCGCAGGGCGCGCGGCTGCTGGCCATCACCGACAGCCAGCTCAGCCCGCTGGCCGGGCGCGCCAGCGCGGTGCTGCTGGCGCAGGACGGCGCCACCTTCGGTTTTCGTTCGCTCACGAGCACGCTTTGTTTGGCGCAGTCGCTGTTCTTGGGGTTGGCTTATCGGATGGAGTTGGCTTATGAGCGCAGGGGTACGTGATTGGAGATGATTCGCAGGGCATTGGTCAATGTGCACATCGCAAGCCGTCCTTAGCCCCCGGCGAGCTCGGGCGCGCCACAACTGCCGCATGCGAATTCAGCAGTCAAGGCTCATCGCATTGGCCAGCTCTCAAGCAGAAGTTGCACGTCAGAAAAACTTCGCACTCCCGACGACGAAGTGCAGAGCACCGCAGCAGTTTGGAAGCAGAGTCTCAGACTGACGGACGCTCTTTTTGCGCGACATGCAAGCGTTGAAGTGGAAGGGGTATCGCTGAATGATTCACCACTCTTACCACTCCGGAACAGCACGCAATGGCTCTCATGTTCTCGCCCCTCCGATGCAGACGCTTTCTTTGGCCGATGGCGGCCTGGCTCGCATTCACAGCGGCTGCGGCAACGGCGCAACCCACCGCCAAGCCCCACGCAAGTGCATGGCCCTCCCAGCCCGTACGGCTGCTCGTCGGCTTCCCTCCCGGCTCGTCGCCTGATCTCGTGGCGCGTGCGCTTGCCGAGCCTTTGTCCAAAGCTCTCGGCCAGCCCGTGATCGTCGACAACCGCCCCGGCGCGAGCGGCAACATCGCTGCGACGCTCGTCGCGCAAGCGGTCGACAACCACACGCTGGGCGTCATGATTAACGGCAACATGACTATCGCCAAGTTGCTGAACCCAGCGACGCACTACGATCCTCTCAAGGATCTGAAGCCTGTGAGCCTGGTCTGCACCGCTGCGCTGCTGCTCGCAGCGCCCGCCGCGGCACCTGGCGGCAACGTCCAGGAGTTTCTCCAGGCGGCCCGTGCCGCAGGCACGAAATGGAGCTATGGGTCGCCCGGCGTCGGCACGGTCGGACATCTCGCGATGGAACTGCTCAAGAGCAAGGCGAACATCGCCCCGGTGCACGTGCCCTACCCTTCCTACCAGCGCGTCGTCGCGGCAATGATCGCTGGCGAGATACAGCTCTCGATGGTGCAACTGGGCGCCGCCGCACCCCAGGTTGCGGCAGGCAAACTCAAGCCAATCGGCGTGACTTCAGCGACGCGAAGCCCGTTGGCGCCCGAGTACCCCAGTCTTGCGGAGGCGGGACTTCCCGGCTTCGAATTGGAGGTCTGGACTGCCGTTGCTGCTCCGGCTTCGATGGACCCGGAAATCACGGCAAAGCTGTCTTCGTTGATCAGCACCATCGCGCGTTCGGAAGAAGTGCGCCGCCAGCTCGCGCAACTCGGCTACAACGGTGTCGGCATCGATGCCGATGGATTGGCGCGCCGAGTCAAGGCAGACTATGACCAGCTGAGCCGCATCATCGCCGCGCAAGGCATCCGACACGAATAGAGTGTCATGAACACCAACAGCACATCAGTTCAATCCGCCTCGGCATCTCATCCGAACGAGGTCCTTGAGGCCCTTCGCTGCGATCTGGACGCCATCGATGCCCGCCTCCTTGAGACGATCCACGCCCGGCTCCAATGCTGCCAACGCATTGGCCACCACAAGAAGCAGCATGGCGTGCCGATGATGCAGCCGCATCGAATCGGCGTGGTCCAGCGCCGGGCCGCCGAGTTCGCAGCCAGCCGTGGGGTCAGCGGTTCGTTCCTGAAGGAACTCTACGATCTCATCATCGCGGAGACCTGCAGGCTCGAAGACCAGATCATCGGAAGCGCGGCATCGCAATGATCAGGTTTGCCACGCTCGGCCCTTCCGGCAGCAATCACCAGTTTGTCGTGGAGCGCTACCTCGCCTTCCATGGCCTCGGTGATTGCGCCACGATCAGCCTGCATTCCGACTTTTCCGCGGGCGTTGCCAGCGTCCTGGATGGGGGGGCCGACTTCCTGGTTCAGTGCGCCGTCCATCCTTCGACGCCAGGCACGGTGGCGCGGTACTTCGACGGCCTTTACGTGGTGGACACCTTCATCTCGCCTAGCCGGGAACTCGCGATCGTCCGCAACCGTGCCAAGCCGCAGTCCCGATCCATTGCCGCGATGCAGCCGACCCTCGGCTACACGGATTTGTCGAAGTGGCAGGAGATCATTCCAGCGGATACGGTGGCCGCAGTCGAGCTGGGGCTCCTTGAGGGCCGCTACGACGCCGGCCTGACCTATGCGTCGCTGGCCGATGATCATCCGGACCGGTTCTGCGTCAGCGAACACATCGGGAGTGTCGACGACGCATGGATCGCCTACGGCCGCCAGAGAGTCTCGGGCGGCGGCCTCGTGGCATGCTCATCCAGTCCCGCGAGGGCGATATTCCGACTCATGAGCGGAGCATCTGCCTAAGGACCTGCCCGCACCATGAAGAAGAGGCAACCCGCATCCCCTTTTCCGACTGCCCGCAAGGCAGTCGTGCGCCTTGCGCCAGTGGCAAGCAAAAAAAAGTCCTCGCCGAAACGAAGCCCGACCTCGGCCAAGGTCGGCCTGCAGATTCGTGCGCTGCGCCTGGCGGCGGATCTCTCGGCCGGCGCCTTGGCGAGTACCGCCGGCGTCTCCCGGTCCATGCTGTCTCGCATCGAAAGCGGCCTGGTTTCGCCGTCGATCGAAGTTCTCGACCGCATCGCAGTGGGACTGGACGTGCCCTTGTCGCGCTTCTTCGGTGATCAGGTGGACCGGACGGACTGCTCCTTTGTGCCGGCCGGCAAAGGCGTGATCGTGGAACGGGTGGGCGCGGTGGCCGGCTATCGCTACGAACTGCTCGGGCACCTGCTGTCGGGCAACGCGTTCGTGGAGCCTTACCTCATCACGCTGTCCGAGGACGCCCAGCCCTATTCGACCTTTCAGCATCCGGGCATCAAGTTCATCCACATCGTCTCAGGCCGCGTGAAGTACAGGTACGGCAGCCGAACCATGGAACTCAAGCCCGGCGACTCCTTGCTGTTCGAGGCCAGGGCTCTGCACGGCGTGGAGTTGATCCACGAAAGGCCGGTGAGCTACATGTCGATTGTTTTCACGCTGCGTGAATAGCCTTCCGGCTGCCGCGGCGCGCCACGAGTGGCCGCACCGCAGACAAGCTACCGACTCGGTCTCCGACCATCCTGCGCACGAATCCGCTGGCCCCGGTCGACGCCCACCTGGTGGATGCTGACCAATTCGCAGCGCCGCCAGAAACCCACGCCCCCAGCGCCGCGGAGATGTCACAGCCCCAGATCCGGCCTCGGCTAGAGATTGCGGCGCCAAGCTGCAGGCGTCGTCCCTTCCATTCGGCCGAAAGTACGCGTCAAGTGGCTCTGGTCGCTGAAGCCACTTGCAACCGCCACGTCCGAAATCGACATCGAGCCCGACTGCAGCAGGTTCTTCGCGCGGTCCATGCGTTGTGCCAGGACCCACTGATGCGGTGACACGCCGGTTGTCTGCTTGAAGGCCTTCATGAAATAGCTTCGCGACAGCCCGCATTCGCGCGCCAGTGCTTCCACCGAAACGTCGAACTCCAGGTTCTCGCGAAGGAAGTCCGTGACGCGCCGCTCCTGCCAAGGGGCAAGGCCCTTGGCCCTCAGCGCGACAGGCGAGCCTTCAAGCCGATAGCGCGACAAGAGATGTGCATGAAACGCGAGCGTCAGATGCTCGATGAACAATCTGGACGCCGCCTGGCGCCGGGCCAGCGCCGGGACGAGCACCCGGCCAAGCCGATGCATCACCTCATCGATACCGCTTTGGTCGGGAGGGCAGTACAGACGTTGCCGCCCCTTCATGCCGGTCTCGTCCGCGAGCTGGTCAATGGCGTTTTGAGAGACGTGGAACTGAAGGCAGTCGAATGGCTCGCGCATTTCCGCAAACCACAACCTGTCCAGGTCATAGATGGAAAGCGTCCCAGGTGCCAAGGCATTGTGCGTGACCGGCTTGCCGTCGACCCACAAGTGTTCCACTCGATAGGCACTGAGTCGAAGGACGACCAGATACGCTTCGTGGGGGTCGTAGGCCTCGGTGCGGCCCGTGCGCTGGCGGCCGCACTTCACGCGCGAAACGCCGATGGCCGAGTGCTGAAGTCCAACGTCGACAACGGTGCTTTCGCCCAGCGCGTCGTTGGCGCGCATGTGGCTTGAAAAATCCCAATCCGGGTCGAGTTGTCCCACGCTCGATGACTCCAGGAATGAAAAAGAAGCGCCTGCGCGTGCGTTCAGGGTGCGCCGTTAGGCACGGCGCCGGTCGCCGGCGGCAGCACGGCGTCCAGTTCGATTTCGATGAAGGCGCCATCCGGCAGGCTTGCCACGCCGACCACAGTGCGCGCCGGCCGGGGCGCGTCCGGCCACGCGGTTTGCAGCAGTTCGGAAGCCGCGTCCAGCACAGCGCTGTGCTTGGCGAAATCCGGCGTGGAGCGCAGGAAGCCGCGCAGGCGGCAGGTGTCCAGGCGGGCCGGCAGCGCGCCGCCGCAAGCTGCAGCGACTGCAGCCAGCACGTTCAGCATCGCGATGCGCGCCGCGGCGCGGGCCGGCTCCAGCGAGGCCCCAGGCGTGCAGGTGCCGACCACGGCCACACCCTCGACGCGGCAGGTCTGGCCGCTGACCGCGAGCCGGATGCATCCATCCTGCAGTTGCCACAGATGAAAGGGCGCGTAGTGACCTCGCGGTTCAGGAGCGGATGGCAGGCGGTGGCCCGCCATCGACAGACGCTGTTCAGGCGTGCTCGCGCTCATGCCTTGCCACCCGGGATTCGCGGAGCGCACGAAGCTGTCCGGTCGATGTCGGTACCGGGGGCGGTGCGTGCCGCAGGGGCATCCGGCCGATGGCGGGCGCTTGAGAAAGGAAGGTGCGGCAGGGCCATGGCATCCATGCGTATGGGGTTGTCTTCATGCTAGGAGCGCGTCGCGTCCCAGACAAACCCAACCACGACACCACGGCAACCCTTTCGCGACAGGGCGTGCCGCGGGCGAACTTACCTCACGCTTCGAGCACCTGCCTGCCAGTGGCGGACAAGAGGTCCTGGGTCTCCGGGTGCTTGCGCATGCAAGCCTTGAACACCGGGCGGCTGTACGCAGGGTTGTCCGTTGCCGCAGACATGGTCTGTGGAGTGCTCACAAGGTTCTTTCAGCTGCGTGCGAAAGCGGCCAAGTCGGCGGTGAGCTGATCCTTGTGGGTGAATGCCGTTGCATGCGGCGCACCGGCATACACCTTCAAGGTCGCGCCCTTGATCAGTTCTGCCGCCAGGCGGCCCGTCGCTTCAAGCGGCACCACCTGGTCGTCGTCGCCATGGATCACCAGCGTGGGCACATCGATCTTTCCCATGTCGGGGCGGAAGTCGGTCTCCGAAAATGCGGTGACGCAGTCGATCGTTGCCTTCAAGGAGCCTTGCAGCGCCGCCTGAAGCGTCTGCGCCAAGACGCCCTTCGACACGTTGGATCCAGGGCGGTTCGTGCCATAGAACAGCGTGCTGAAGTCGTCCAGAAACTGGGCCCGGTCGTTTTGCAAGCCGGCTCGGATTCCATCGAAGACCGAACGGTCCGGCCCTGCCGGATGATCGGCCGTCTTCATGAACATTGGCGTGACGGCACTGACGAGCACCAGCTTGGCAACCCGGCTGGACCCGCTGCGCGCAATGTATCGGGTGACGTCGCCGCCGCCCATCGAGAAACCCACGAGCACGACCTCGCGAAGGTCGAGATGCTCGATCAGCTCCGCAATGTCGTCGGCGAAGGTGTCGTAGTCGTAACCAGTCCACGGTTGACTGGATCTGCCAAAGCCGCGACGGTCAAACGCAATGGTGCGAAAGCCCTGCGATGCCAGCGCGAGCATCTGGTATTCCCACATGTCCGCGCTGAGCGGCCAACCGTGGCTGAACAAGATCGCCGGACCCGAGCCCCAGTCCTTGTAGTAGAGCTCGGTGCCGTCGCGAAGAGAAAGAATGGTCATGAGATTTCCGTTTTGGTGTGTGTGAGAAGTTCGCTCAAAGCGCGAGAAAATGGTGGACCACCGGCCTTTCGAGGCCTTGGTGATAGCGCAGGGCTTCGCTTTGCAGATCGGCATCGGCATGCGACACCCGTTGGTGCTGGCGAAGATGCTCGGCCCACGACTCCACCAGGAACCACTCGACGATGTGTTCGTCGTCGCTGCTGTGTTCCTGCAGGCCCCAGGCGTACGCGCCGTCCTTGCGTCGCTCGGCGGACAACCGCTGCATGGCCGATACGAAAGCCGCGCGGTCCTTGCGACGAATGCGATAGGCGATCTGAATCATCACCGGCCCTCGGTCGTGCGTCACGGGCTGGGAAAGCAGCGGCTCTGGCCAATGATTGGACGGCTGCAGGTCTGCGTCGCCAACGGGCAAGCGGATGCGATGGAAGGCCACGGCTGCCAACGCCAGCCCGGCCGCGCCGGCAACGAGCGTGCTGGACAGTCCGATCGCCTGCGCGACGATGCCCCATGCCAGGCTGCCCGCTGCCATGGCCCCGTTGAAGACCATCAGGTAGACGGCCAGTCCGCGGCCGCGCACCCAGTTCGGAAGAACGGCCTGCGCCACGCCATTCAATGTGGTGAGCGCGGTGATCCAACCGATTCCCAGTGCCAGCATGAGCACTGCGGCCATCCACTGGGGCGGCGCAAACACCAGGGCGACGAGCACCAGAGCGGTGATGAGCGAGGCCATGAGGATCAGACCATCGGCACTGAGCCGCGCACGCAACTTCGGCAGCAAAAGTGCCCCCAGGATCGCGCCTGCCCCCACCGCCCCCATGAGAACGCCGTAGAACCCGGCGGTGCCTCCAAGCATCTGCCTGGCAACCAGCGGCAGCAGCGCCCACGCCGCACTCGCAAAGATGAAGAAGACGGCCGCGCGCAGCAGAACCAGGTGAAGTTCGCGGCTGGCCCGGGCATACCGCAGGCCGGCTCGGAACGCTCCAAAGAAGCTCTCCGACAGTTCACTGGCCTCGGTCTTTGGGCGCCGCCACCAGAAGAGCGCGACGATGACGAAGACGTAGCTCAGCGCATCCGCCCCGTAGGTCACTGCCGCGCCAAAGCTGGCCAGGATCAGCCCGCCCACGGCCGGGCCGACCGCTCGTGCGATGTTGATGCCCAGCGAATTGAGTGCCACCGCGTTGCGCAATTGTTCGCGCGGCACCAGCTCGGGCACGATCGATTGCCAGGTCGGCCCCATCAGCGCCGCGCCGATGCCGCCCACGAAGGTCAGCGCGATGAGGTATTCGACCGTCAACGTTCCGGAGGACGACAGCGCCATCAATGCGAGGCTCACGCCTGCAAGGATGAACTGGACGAAGATCAGGAAGCGTCGACGATCCAGGATGTCCGACAGCACACCCGCCGGGATTGCGAAGAGAAACACAGGCAGCGTCGCGGCGGTCTGGATCATCGCGACCGCAGCCGGACTTGCCGAGAGGTCGGTGATGAGCCAGCCGCTCGCCACATCGCGCATGAAGCTGCCGATGTTGCCCAGGACCGTGGCGCCCCAGAGCACCGCGAACACCGGAATGCGCAGCGGCGCAAAGCTGCCGCGTTGAGCTTCAGCCATGCTCTTTCTCCTTGCGCTGCGCGCGCTCGCGCAAGTCGCTCAGTGCAACCAGCACGAAGCCGCCCACGAGCCCGAGGTGCTCGAAGAATGCATTGGCAGGCATGGTGCGCTGCCCCGGCGGAAGCTCCCAGAAGCGCAGGGCCACCAAGTTGGCGCCGAGTGTGAAGACCGCAAGTGCAATCGCGCCCAGCCAGCGCAGGTAACCGCTGAGAATCAGCGCCGAGGCTGCGAGTTCAAGAACGATCACGCCAATGGCGAAAAGCGCGGCAGGTTCGAGCCCGAACGCCTTCATCTCGGCAAGCGCGCCTTGAAAGTCCCACAGCTTGGTCAGGCTGCCCTGCAAGTAGGCAGCGCACAGCAGCAGCAGCGCCAGCCAGCGAAGACGCACGTAGTACATGGAAGGACTCTTCGCCATCACACCGCCCAGCACCCACAGCCGAGCGCACCCCAGAAGCTCTTGAGGTCCGACACGGGCAGCTTGCTGCCCCAGGCGCTGGCATGCGCGTGGCCATGCACGCCGCAACTGCTGGCGCAGGCACACGACTGCGCGGCCTGGCGCAGCGTGACCTGCAGCGGCGCGCCTTCCTGCGCGCCCCAGGCGCCATAGCCGCCCCAGCGGCGCACCGGCGACCAGTCGGGCATGGCCGGTGGCGGCGCGCTGTCGTCCTGCGCGGCAAAGGGACCGGCGCCCCACACTACCTTGCCGCCCACCACCGTCAGCAGCGAGCTGGTGTCGGCAATGTCGGACTCGGGGCAACTGAAGAAATCCCGGTCGGGCACCACCAGGTCGGCCAGTTGGCCGGCCTGGATGCGGCCCTTCTTGCCCTCCTCGTTGGAGAACCAGGTGCCGTACTCGGTCCACAGCCGCAGGGCCGTGTCGCGGTCCAGGCAGTTGCGTTGCGGATAGATCTGCAGCCCGCCCACGGTCTTGCCGGTGATCAGCCAGGCCAGCGACACCCACGGGTTGTAGGAGGCCACGCGCGTGGCATCGGTGCCGGCGGAGACCTTCACGCCCTTTTCCAGCATGCGCTTGACCGGCGGCGTGGCCTGGGCCGCGCCGGCGCCGTAGCGCTCGACGAAATACTCGCCCTGGTAGGCCATGCGGTGCTGCACCGCGATGCCCCCGCCCAGCGCCGCGACGCGGTCGATGGACTCGTCCGAGATGGTCTCGGCATGGTCGAAGAACCAGTTCAGCCCGGCCAGCGGCGTGTCGCGGTTGACCTTCTCGAACACGTCCAGCGCGCGGGTGATGGTCTCGTCGTATGTGGCGTGCATGCGCCACGGCCAGCGGTTCTGCGCGAGGATGCGCACCACGTCTTCGAGCTCGCCTTCCATCTCGGGCGCCATGTCAGGCCGCGGCTGTCGGAAGTCCTCGAAGTCGGCGGCCGAGAACACCAGCATCTCGCCCGCGCCGTTGTGGCGGAAGTAGTCGTCGCCTTGCTTGTACTTGGAGCTGGCGGTCCATTTCAGGAAGTCCTGCTTTTCCTGCTGGGGCTTTTGCGTGAACAGGTTGTAGGCCAGTCGGATCGTGAGCTGCCTCGCGTCGGCCAACTGCTGGATGACCTGGTAGTCCTCGGGGTAGTTCTGGAAGCCGCCGCCCGCGTCGATGGCGCCCGTGACGCCCAGGCGGTTGAGCTCGCGCATGAAGTGGCGCGTGGAGTTGATCTGGTACTCCAGGGGCAGCCTGGGCCCCTTGGCAAGGGTCGAGTAGAGGATGGCAGCGTTGGGCTTGGCCAGCAGCAGCCCGGTGGGGTTGCCCGCTGCGTCGCGCACGATCTCGCCGCCGGGCGGCGCAGGCGTGTCGCGGCCATAGCCGACCGCGCGCAGCGCCGCGCCGTTGAGCAGCGCGCGGTCGTACAGGTGCAGGATGAACACGGGCGTGTCCGGTGCCACCGCGTTCAGCTCCTCGATGGTGGGCAGGCGCTTTTCGGCGAACTGGTGCTCGGTGAAGCCGCCCACCACCCGCACCCACTGCGGGGCCGGTGTGATGGCCACCTGCGCCTTGAGCATCGCCATCGCGTCGGCCAGGCTGCGCACGCCGTCCCAGCGCAGTTCCAGGTTGAAGTTCAGGCCGCCGCGGATGATGTGCAGGTGGCTGTCGATCAGGCCCGGCAGCACGCGCCGGCCGCCGAGGTTGATGCGACGGGTACCGGGTCCGGCAAGCGACAGGATTTCCTCGGCACTGCCGACCTGGACGAATCGCCCATCCTTGATGGCCACCGCCGCTGCTTCGGGGTTGGCCCGATCAAGCGTGGTGAAGCGACCATTGAACAGGATAAGGTCGGGAACGGTGGAATCGGTCATTTGTGGTGAAGCTGAGAATGCGCTTTGGGGAAGGCCTGCCGATGCAAGGGTGGCGCCAACGGCACCCAGGAATCGCCGGCGCTGCGGGTCCGATGTGGAGCTCATGCGCGCTCCTTCGATCCCGCTGTGTTGGCTTGGCTGTTCAGCTTGGCCGAACGCTGGGGCAGTGCGCCGAAGACGTGAGGCTTGACCTGCTGATGGAGCCAGGAGTTCTGGCTCGGGCGCTCAATGACGTGCTTGATGAGCGGCGGGATCTGCTCCCCCAGAAGAATGCCGAGCAGACCGACCAGGGCGACGATCGGCGGGGCAGGAGAGCGCACCTGGAAAAGCGCATAGATCACGCCGACCAGAAGGCCAAGCGCCAAGGAAACAACATAGACTTTCATGGACGGCGGGACCTCCAAGTGCGATTGCTTTGCGAACGAGGGCGATCAGCCTTCGTGCGCGCCAAACATGGTCTTGGCGTAGTCGATGCCCAGGCCGTAGGCGCCGCCTACCTTCTTGGCGATGCCGGTGGTCATTTCGTAGGTCTCGGTGCGGGCCCAGTCGCGCTGCAGTTCCAGCAGGTACTGAAGCGACGTCATGGGCGCAGCGCCCGCCTGCACCATGCGCTCCATTGCGCGGTTGTGCGCTTCGGCCGAGATGTCGCCGCACGCATCGGCGATCACGTAGACCTCGAAGCCCTGATCGATGGCCGAGAGCGCCGGCCCGACGATGCACACGCCCGTCCAGAGGCCGGACAGGACGATGCGCTTCTTGCCGATCTCGTTGATCTTGCGGATGACCGCCTCGTCTTCCCATGTGTTCATCGACGTGCGGTCCAGCATCGCCTGGCCCGGGAATGCGGCGCTGATCTCGCGAAACATCGGGCCGGAGAAGCTCTTCTCGGCCACGGTCGTGAGGATGGTGTCCACGCCGAAACCGGCGGCTGCCTGAGCCACCAGGGCAGCGTTGTTGCGCAGCGTGACTGCGTCGATCGAGTGGGTGGCGAATGCCATCTGGGACTGGAAGTCGATCATCACCAAGGTGTGGTCCTTGGCGTTGAGCAGCTTCTTGCCGGGGGTTGCGGTCGCTTTGATGGTCATGTGACTGTCCAGAGGGTTGAAGGCCCCCGATGGTCTTCATTCGCAAGTACGCCGTCTTGTCGATTCATCGCCTGCGTTGGACTTTTGGCTCCATGCGGTCGATGCCGAAGCTCGCTCGGCCCCAGTCCAAAATGCCGGAAAATCGCTTGTCCCGTGTCACAGAGGAATGTCATGGCCACTCCAATCCCGCTTTCGTCCAAGCTGGCCGCCACTGCCCAAACGGGCTTCTCCCTGAGGCAGAGCAGCCAGCCCAACTATCACTTCGATTGGCACACGCACGATTGCGCGATGCTGCTGTGGCCGCAGGTTGGTTCACTGGACAGCCGCTGGACTGCCGAGCCAGGCACCGAACATCAAGCCCTTCAGCTGGTCCGTCACACGGCGCTGCTTCTGCCCGTGTCCGCGGCGCACAGCACGCGCTCGCGCGCCAGCCGGCAGCGCCACGGCGAGCTGTACCTGCGGCCCGAGCTGCTTGGCAGGCGCAGCCGCTTCGGCGCGTTCCGCCTGGACGCAGCCACGGTGGCGATGCTGGACGCGCTGTCAGCGCCTACCCTGGCGCCCCAAAGCGCCGAGCCGCTGGTGCAGGCGCTGGTGGCCCAACTCGCCGCACGCCAGCCCTGCCAATCGCTGCAACCAGCACTGGCAGACCAAGCACAGCCACTGTCGCAGCGCATGCTCAAGTGCTATGCGCGCGCGCTGGACTTGGAAAGTCCCATGCCCACTGTGGAAGCGGTGGCGGGCGAACTGGGTGTCTCCGTGCGCCGCTTGCAGCGGGCATGCGCCGCCGAGCTAGGCAGCAGTCCGGTCGCCATACGCCGGTTGCTGTTGGCGACCCGGGCGCGCGAGTTGATCGCCCAAGGCATGGGGCCCTCCACCATCAGTCTGCAACTGGGCTTCACCCACAGCGGGCATCTCAACAGGCTGCTGCGCGGCGTGCCCGCCTGAACCCCGCGTCGCAAACCGCGTCCGCGGCGTCGCGAAGGGGTTCGCGGGCTGTCGCTTCCGGGTTCGCTTTCGCATGCGGCGGTTCCTAGCATGAAGCGAATCATCGTGCCATCTGGAACCACCGTGCCAACACCCTCCCTCATTCCCGCGCGTCGCCGTTTGCTGGCGGTCGCCGCTTCCACCCTCGCCGTTGCTGGCTGGGCGCCTTGCGCAGCCATGGCGCAGGCCTGGCCCAGCCGCCCGGTCACCATCGTCGTGCCCTTCCCCGCCGGCGGGGGAACCGACGTGGCCATTCGCAGCATCCAGCCGCTACTGCAGAAGGAACTGGGCCAGCCGGTCATCATCGACAACCGCGCAGGGGCCGGCGGAACCATTGGGTCGGCCTACGTCGCCAAGGCAGCGCCCGACGGCTATACCGCCGTGCTGGCCACCACGAGCACCCATGCGGTCAGCGTGAGCGTCTACCCCAACCTGCCTTACGCGCCCGAGCGCGACTTCGTCTACGCCGGGTTTGTCGCTACTTCGCCATATGTGCTTGCGGTTCATCCGTCCGTGCGTGCCAGAGACGTGAAGGGGCTGGTCGAGTTGCTGAAGAAAAATCCGCAGCACTACAGCTTCGCTTCGGTGGGCGCCGGGACCGTGTCGCACCTGCTGGGCGAGCAGTTCAAGGCCTACGCCGGCGTGCCGCTGGTGCATGTCCCGTATCGCGGCGCCGCCCCGGCCTACACGGACCTCATGGGTGGACAGGTGCAGCTGATGTTCGACAACCCGGCAGGCCTGGTGCCCTCGATCCGCGCCGGCAGGCTCATCGCCCTGGCCACGACCGCGCCCAATGCGCTGCTGGGCGAAGTGCCCACCTTCGCGCAGCAGGGAATCCCCAACTTCACGCAGTCGCTCTGGTATGGCCTGGCCTTTCCCAAGGGCACGCCGGCCCCCGTGGTGCAACGCATGAACCAGGCCTTGAACAAGGTACTGGCAGACCGCGCGGTTTCCGCCGACTTCGCCGCCAAGGGCCTCAATGCGCGCCCTGGCACCCCCGCCGAACTGCAGGCCGCGGTCAAGGCCGACATCCCCTACTGGAGCCGCATTGCAAAGGACGTGGGAGCCAAGATTGACTGATCGCGATCCGTCCCTGCCCCACCTCTCGCCACCGGCCACCGGAGAACTGCGCCTGGTGGACGTCTTCATCGGCGGCCCCGGCGGCGGCAACCCCGTCCCGCTGGTCGCCGATGCTTCGCAAATGTCCACGCAGGACATGCTGGGCATCGCCCGCGCCACGGGCCACGAATCGGCATTCGTGCTCGAGCCCTCGAATGCGAACGCCAACTGGCGGTTGCGCTTCTTCGTGCCCCAGCATGAAATGGAAATGTGCGGTCACGCCACCGTCGGCACCCTGTGGGCCATGCGGCAGTGGGGCCTGTGGACATCGCCGGTGGCGCGCATCGAAACGCTGAGCGGCCTGGTTGAGGCCGAGTGGGACGAGCGCGGCCAATGCGTGTGGGTGTCTCAGCCGGCGGTCCAGGCGACAGCGTTGCCGCCGGAGGACGCGGCCCGCGTTGCAGCGGTGCTCGGACTGAATGGCGACAGCATCCCGGCGATGGCCAATGCAAGCACCAGCCGAGTCAAGACCCTCGTTCCGATGCGCGACGTGGCTTCGTTGCATGCGCTGCGGCCCGACTTCCCAGCCATGGAGGCCCTGTGCCTGTCGATTGGCTCCACTGGGCTGTACCCCTATGCATTCGGCGACGCGAACGAAGCGGGCGAGCCGGTGCTGGTTGCGCGCCAGTTTCCGAGGGCGTCCGGCTATCCAGAGGATGCGGCGACGGGCATTGCCGCGGCGGCCCTTTGGGGCCACCTGGCGGCCAACGGCGATGTCCCCGTCGGCACGGCCATGGCGCCAATCACCTGCACCGTGCGACAGGGCGAGGCGATGGGACGACCATCCGCCATTGCCGTTCGCGCACGCTTCGCCGGAACAGCGGCACCAACCGGCTGCTGGCTCAGCGGCAAGGTGGCCTGGAGCCTGACGCCAACGTAACGCAGTGTTGCGGCACTTCTCCAGAGCAGTTCGATGCACAGCTGCGCCGCGGACCAGCTACTGCCCCGGCTTCCGACGACCATCCTGCGCACGAATCCGTTGGCCCCGGTCAACGCCCACCTGGTGGATGCTGACCAATTCGCAGCGCCGCCAGAAACCCACGCCTTCCAGCGCGGTGGAGATGTCGATCTTCGCCAGCCGGTAGAACCCCAGGACCACCCCTTGCGCGAATGCAGAGATCAGTGGCTCCGCGTGCCCCGCAACCCTGGAGCTACCGCGGATCAGCTTGCCGCCAAGCTCCATGAGCTTGAGCGCGTGGCTCGACCCGGTTGCGGTGCTTTCCTTCGGCACCCGCAGGCACCAGAGCCTGGAGCCGAGCGTCCACACCATGTGGCGCGGCACGTCGTCGAACAGAGCCCCTTCGATCACGATCTGCCGTGCGCGGATGTCGCCGAAGTCGCGATGGTCCTGGCCATAGAAGAACCTGGCGAACTCGTCGGCCTTTCTCTCCGTGGCGCGGTCGCTGCGCGCCATCTTCTCAGCGGCCCTGAGGCCCGAGACATGCGCGACGAGAAAGCCCAGCTCATCGGATGACATCCGGCGGCCGGACACCATGCGGCGGTCGTACCAGTCCGCCAGCTGGGCCAAGGTCTTGCACTCCATGAAAGCCCTGTCAAAGGGCGTATCAGGAACGAGGCAAGCGAGCCGCTTGGGCTTGCCTTCAATCCGCTCCATGGCAGCGTCCCTTCGCTCGGGCCGCGCTCGAGAAAACTTCCCGCACTTCATTTCGAATCCCCCTGCCGCTTATTGGTATCGCGTCGGTCATTCGCCGCCGCGCAGGAAAGATCGTAGCCTAAAAGGTACTTTTAGACCGCGGCATTAAGGACCGCCATCTCATGGACCGTGGAGTCTTGGACCTTCTAAGACGACCATCGAGAAATGGCCCGAGTACCACCCCCACCAGAAGAAAGACACCCCGCGCTGGTGGCTTTTGGCCAGGCCGTGCGAAACCGGCGGAAGGCGATGAATTTTTCGCAAGAGTCGTTCGCCGACGAGTGCGGGATCGACCGAAGCTACATGGGCGGCGTAGAACGCGGCGAACGCAACCTCGCCATGGTGAACATGATGAAAATCATCGACGCCCTGGGCGTGCAGCCCTCGGAGTTCTTCAAGGCGCTGGATAAGCCCACCAAGAAGAACAAGTCTGCGTAGCGATCGGTGGTTGGGTTGCTCCAACTGGCTGGTTGGGAGATCAATGCGGCGCGGAGATCATGGCCACGCATGCGCTTCGACGCACTCCTCCGTTGAATATCCGCGAAGGCTGCTGTGCAGCGCAAGGGGCCCGTTGCGTTAGAAGCGCATGTGCCGGGTATCAGCCATGTACTGGCCGCTCGGAGATCGACTTCTCCAGCGATGTCGCAAGGAAGCAATTAAGATTCCTCAACTTCTTCTTCGACTGCGTTGCCAACGTTGTACATCGAGGCAATGTTGATCAACGCTCACGAAGAAGCAGGCCAATAGATTTAAGCGATTAACTGCCAATCAGCGCATGAAGTTCAAGCCTCGAAATCTGAGAGTCCTGGCCGACTGCGTCATTGGTGACGCAAATTACTTTCCATACCGGACCAGCTCCCGCATCACCCAGTTCTTCGAAGAGTGCGATCTCGACTTCGCCCACGACGGGACGACTCGGTGGCATTGGACATCTGAGCGCCTTGCCGAACTTCTTGCCGAGCCGCAGTCCGCCCCGCATGTGTTGCCCGACCGCTTCATGAACCTTCTCCGCGTCTTGATGTACAAGGCTGACGCCGAGGATGACGACCCAGGCAGGGTCAAGGCGCTGTCGCTCATTAACCAGCCGTTGGGCCGCGAGGGTTTCGAGGGTTTCTACGGTGAGGACGACCTGCTGTACGTCCGGCACATCGGCACGAAGACGATCTCCGCGCTAGGAAACAACCCGCACCGCCCGTTTACGCCGGAGGAGTTGAAGCGCCGTGAGCAACTCAGCGCGTACCTCAACGTCTGTTCAGAAGACGACCTCATCAATGAAATGCTACTTCCGCTCTTCCGGCAGCTCAACTTCCGCCGCATTACGTCAGCCGGTCACAAAGACAAGGCTCTTGAGTACGGCAAGGACGTGTGGATGAGATTTGTGCTGCCGACCCAGCACGTGCTGTATTTTGGGCTGCAGGCGAAGAAGGGCAAGCTCGACGCCGCCGGCATGACCACCGGTTCGAATGCGAACATTGCAGAGATTCACAATCAGGCGCTAATGATGCTAGGGCACGAGATATTCGATCCTGAAACCAGCAGGAGGGTGCTCGTGGATCATGCGTTCATTGTGGCCGGCGGCGAAATCACCAAGGCCGCCCGCAACTGGCTGGGCGGTAAGCTTGATCAGTCGAAGCGGAGCCAAATTCTGTTCATGGACCGGGAGGACATCCTGAACCTACATATCGTGAATCAGCTGCCATTGCCGGCGGGCGCGATCACGAAACCGAAGAGCCCGTTCGACGACATCGACGACATTCCCTTTTGAAGCACGGTTACGATCTCATAAGGCTTCGCAGTGCACACCGCGCGGCGACTTCGTCGACCCGAGCCTTGATAATCTTGTCAAGAACCGAGCCATCGGTATAGTTCGCGGGCACGACAGAGTGGACTCGCCCGTCGTCCAGGTACTTCGCAGCCTTGGTTTTTCCGCCATGTTTGTTCGGCGCATAGACCGCGACGGACAGGCCGCCTTGTTCCTTCACCAGCCGAAAGCAGGGTATATCGGTCGCACCATCGCCGATAAAGACGATGTTCTCGAACGGCACCGTGCGGTCGGCTTTGGGTATGAACTTGTTGACCGCAGCGTTGTCGCTGATATCCGTGACTCCCTTGTTGATGCGGAATAGATACTGCGTTTTCGTCGTGTAGTTGATCGCCAACGCGGGCCATTGTGCAACGCCATTCGCGTCGAAGAGGTATTTGGACGCAAACACGGCCTCGAAGCGCTTGGCAATTGGCGTGCCGGCGAAGATCTCCGCATTGCCGGACGATATGAGATAGTGCTTGACGTCCACACCTCTCGACTTGGCGTAGGTGCTGATTCGCGTAAACCAGTCGGCCACTCCCTCGAACAGCTTAATTGACTTACCGCGGCTCTTGAAGTCGTCTCGCCGCACCGGCACGTTGTGCGCACTAGCTTTGCGCAACATGAGATTCATGTACACCAGCACTTCGTCAGCTTGGCATTGCTTGGCCGTCTCGTGCACCTCCCTCCAGAACGCCGCGGGCGTCATTCCGATGTCAGGCAGGAACTGGTGCTCCTGCATGTTGCCTGGCGCCAAGGTGCCGTCGAAATCATAAGCAATGGCCATAGTGGCCTTCTTCCGGTTCATGCTGCGTCTCCTGCGTCGCTCGTTGAATGTCACTCAACCGTGATCATTGAATCCCATCCAAGCGACTCTGCACCAACGTGTTTTCGTGAGCGTTACTGACTGCGCCCGTGCGAATTACGCCGAGGTAGGTGTCCTTGTCTTTTAAGACGTCACGAGTCAACAAGCCTCGGTTGTGAAGTGCCACATACAGAGCTGCCGCATAGGCTTGGCAGTTGATAGAGCGCTCGGGGTTGAAGGCAATGTCTGAGAACGCTCGGTATGTCAGAACTTGCTCAGCCAAGTCAGGGTGCCTGTGCAGTGCGTTGATGTACAGCCAGTCGTAGAAAGCAGTGCGTGGCTGCAGCTCCCAGTCTGCGCCGTAGATCGTGAACTTGACGAGCTTTCCACACTGAAACAAGCGAGGATCGCGCTTGGCATCAATGGAGCGCATATCACGAAGGTCTAAAAACGGACCTCCGCGCTCGAATACCTTGGCCGACTGGTACGCGCACTCAAGGCTGTACTCACGCCCTTTGGGTGTTTGGATCATCAGATTGAAGGCACTTAGAGCGACGCCAACCTCATCAGGTGACTTGCTCGATATCTCAAGCACCTTATCCACATGAATCTGCCGCTTGGCTCCCTCGTGCAGGGACGCGATGGACTTACGTGACTGACTCATCGCCATGCCTGGGAACCACTCGAAGTCTACGTGGTGCGTGCGTACGAGCAGCGTGCCGCTCATTGAAGGGGAGAAGATAGGGCGCCTAGCCATGGCAGTCACCAGTGTTGATAGTCCTTACGCCAGCGGTGGTAGGCGGCCATTGCCCTGATGTCGACGCCGGGGAACTTCATGAGTAGCTCTAATCTTACGGCCTCATTCAGAGTGATGATGCCCATGATGTAGTTCCGAGGAACACCGTTCAGCATCAGAACCTCTGCTTGGGGATTTGTCGGATACGCGTCCGGGATCGCGAGGTCCGCGCGCGCTTTAGTCGGCCAGTCCGCATACATCCCTTGCATCGCAGCCAGTCCCTTACGGTTGGCAAGAGGGATTGCTGTCACCATGTTGGAGGCAGCGTTAGTGACGCAGAACGCGCAATCAAGCATCCACAGCGCGGCAGGACGAATTACGAGAACGACCCACCTCTCGTCAGGGTGGTCCTTCTTGCATCCGTGGAACATCTTGTAGTTCGGAAACCCGATCGTCACGCACACCGCATTCGTCTGATCGAAGCGGTACTGATCGTTGAAGCTGGCGTATCCCTCCGCGACTAGCGTGTTTCGCGGCACCAAGCCGCGAGCCATGATCGAGTCTAGATTGCTGACGCGAGTGAAATGCATCAAAGAATTGATGCCACGTTCGGCCACGTACTCTTGTACTGTTGTTGCCATGGAGCCTCCTACGAGGCCAATGCTACTGGATGTTTCATCTCAGACGAGCCCCTCGACTTCCCTCGTGACCCACAACTAGCGTTCGGATGGGGAAGGATCCGGTTTGTCAGGGTGGTGAAGGTCCGCTTCGGGCGGGCTTCTGCCGCTCCTCTGCTCGGACCGAACGACCAAGTTCAGTCTGAAGCGGACCCATACGAAGGGCGCCCACGCAGCGATAGTGCCAATTCGCCTGAACGCATCAAGCGTCGGCAAACCTCGCCGTCGGCGCCCATCCACGACGCAACATGTTCCGGCGCAGGTTGCCGGTTCTGCAGATCGATCAGCAGGTAGGTCTTGGTCACTGCCGGATGGCGTTGGCCACAATGAGGCGGGACGTGGCGCGCGTGGCACCGACGTAGAACAAGCGCATCTCTTCCAATGCGTCGTCGTCCTTGTCGAGCACCTCTTGGCCCGACACCGCCTGGCGCGCCCCCATCACCGCGACCACCGGGAATTCCAATCCCTTGCTGACATGAAGCGTCATCACCTTGATGGTGTCCGCGGCGGGGTCAAAGTCGTTCGTGCCCTTGCGTACCTTGTGCGGCAAGCGACGACGATCCAAGGCTTTGGCGCATTCGTCCATCAACGCCCAGCTTCGGCACAGCACCGCCATATCGCCCCAGGCGTGCCCTTCGTTGTGCGCGCTGGCCATGAGTTCTGCGATCCGGTCGGCCTGCGCCCGGGTGCTCGGCAGGTCGATGACGATGGGCTCCGGCCCCTCCCGGCCGCAGCTCACGGGCTGGACGACCGGGACGCCGTCGTCGTCCTTCTCCTGGGGCCGCAGCAACTCGGTCGCCATCGCGCTTGCCGTTTGCAGGATCTGCCGGGTGTTACGGTAATTGATCTTGAGGATGGTCGTGCGGCCTTGGGCCTGCACGCCCACGCTCTTGAAGCTGAAGGCCTTGCCTCGGCGCTTGTCGTAGATGCTCTGGGCATCGTCGTACAACAGCAGCAAGCTGTTGGTCGTGGGGTCAACCATCTGGGTGACCAGCTTGAGCCATTCGGGCGCAAAGTCGTGGCCTTCGTCGACGAGCACCGCCATGTACTGGCCTGACGGAATCATCTTGCGGTCCACGCCGTCGATGACGTTTTGCACCATCTGGTCCATCTTGGCGCTAACTGCCAAGTCGTTAGGCGGCAGCGGCTGACCGAACGCCACCAACTGGTCCCGGCACCATTTGTGAAAGTGGCGGACATGGACGCGCTCGGCCAATCCCTTGGCCTGCATGGTGACGTGCAGCTTGACCGCCAGCGGTTCGTTGTAGCAAAGCACGAGCACGGGCTTGTGCAGGTCGGTCGCAGCCTTGGCCAGGTACTCGGCGCGGTAACCCAGGATCATGGTCTTGCCGGATCCTGCGACGCCATGAATGACCCGGTGGCCCTCGCCCAGGCTGCGTGCCAGTTGTTCCTGCTGCAGGTCCATCACGCGCAGCAAGTCGGGGATGGTCGCCTTGTCGTCCGCATCGTCGAAGAGCGCGCCCTGCTCGGGGACGCGCACCTCGGGAAACAGGTTCCAGCGCACCCGGTCGATCTGGGGCAACGACAGCGTGCCGCGCATGAGTTGCGGAAACATGTCCCAGAGCCGGCTCTGAAAAGCCTCGGGCTCGGCGTCCTCCAGCATTTCGTCGGAGCAGACCACACGGTTGGGCTCAATCGCGCTCCCAAGGCCTGCGGCCTCGAACTGCTTGCGCGTGATGCGCGTGAAGACGACGCCATAGCTCCACGGGAAGGTCAGCATGCCTTGCCACTTGCCTTCGTGCTGGATCAGCTGGGCATCACGCTTCAGAGCATCGACGACCTGCAGCGCTTGATGCCTGGCTTGCTCGATCGGATTGGGGACGCTCTTGGGAACACCGTCGGGCGCGATCAACCAGTCGCCGCGGCTGGCTTTCTGGATGGTGTCCAGCCGCCAATCCTTGGTTTCGAGAATAAGCAAACCGCGGCGAGGGTGCAGTACGACGAAGTCGGGGTGGCACTGCTTGGGGCCGATGGGGACGTCGAACCACAGCAGGTAATCGTCGTCGAGCTTCTGCTGCAGCCGCTCCGCCAGACGGCGCTCGCCGGAGGTCATGCGGGCGACGCAAGTGCTCAACGCGGGAATCAAGACAGCCATGGAAGATTCGGTCGCCTAGTTTGGTCGACTGGACAAGGTTAGAACCACAACGTACCGTAACATGTCGATACAGGCAATCGCGGTAACCCCGCCCCTCGTTGCACATCGGCCTTCAGCATGTACGGTTGCCTGATCTCATAGCGATTGGCGTGGACTCGACGCCGACGAGCAACGGGTAACTTCGACAGCCAGAGTCTTCGGGATTGCATTGCAGCGGTTGCTAACGTCCACATCGACAAGATCCGATTGTTTTGAAAAATCGGCACTGTGGCACTGCATGACGCAATGCGGCCCTCACAGAATCGACCTAAACGGCCAGGAGACGCGATCGGCATCGAGGCAATGATTTGAGCACCCCCCAAAAAATTGCTTCGAAGAGTTCCGGGAGGAGGTTTTTCAACACAATCGGCCGATAGGACCCATTCAGAAGAGAGCTTGGTCCACTGATCCGCAGGTCTGCGTCAGGAATGACGGCACTCGACTGCCATGCAGTGCCCCGATCCAGCAGCATTCCGAGACGGCTACTGGTAATCGCCGGCGAAATCGCTGCGGTAGAGGGCAAGCACATCTTTCGCTTGGGTTACAGCCTCACGAACGTCTGCGCGCCCCAGGTCAAGTACCCGCAGTTGCTTGTCCACTTCGGCGATCGCTTCGACTCGCCTGAAGGCTTCTGCATGTGCAGCGGCGTACTCGGCCAAGCCCTGCAGTTTCGGCAGCGCGTCCGCCAAGTGATAGCCGTGGGGATCGACGATGTCCGCAACCATTGTGCCGTCTTGCTGCTTGGCGAAGAAGACGAAGTCGGGACGGACGATCTTGTATTGGTCGCCGGCGCGGTAGGCCACGCCCAGCGAAGACTGGCCCGGCTGCTGTGGGTTGCGGTACCAACAGACGAAGCCGGCGCGCTGGCTTTCCGTTGCGATGACAGCCTGCTCCCAGTGGTTAAGGTCGGCCGGATAGTTGCCCTTGGCGTCGCAGAGCAGGTGGTCACGATAGGTCGGCAGCGGCGTGGCCGTTTCGTTATCCAGTGTGGAAGTAGCCTCGTCTCTAGCCTCGGGCCTGATCAGGCCCGAGCTTTGCGGCTCGCTGCTCATCTCCCTGACCTGCCGGTACTCCTCCTGTCGCGCGTCCGACAGGCCCTTGATGGCCACGCGGTACTTCGACAGCCAAGCCTTGGTGATCTTGTCAGCCTCGTCGTCCAGGTACGCTTGTAGATCCGACAGCAGGCCCAGCGCGGCGATGGCAACGCGGGCCTCATTCAGGGCTTCGAGGTACTCCTCGCTTTCCACGTCAGCCGCTTGCCGCAACGCCAGTGCGGCAGTGTAGGTGCGGGCGATGTCTGGCGTAAGGACACGGGCGGCGCGTCGGAAGGCGTCGTCGATCACCGCCATGTCGGCCTCTTCCCAGAACTGGTTGAAGGTCTTGGCCTGGCGGCGCATGTCGGCCACCAGCGACTGACCTTCAACTTTCAACACCTGATCGCGATGAGCTGCGATCTCGTCGCACCATCGGGCTTGCGCGGCGTCCAGCACCTTGTGCAGTTCTGCATGGGCCTTCTTGCCTGCGTCGGGTAGCAGGTTGTCGATGGCCAGTTCGTGGGCCAGCGCGGTCAGGCGCCGAGGTGGCCGCGCGCCCCGCTGTGGACGGGCCTGGCTGGGCAACGACTCAAATTTATCCCAGACTTCTTCGGGCACGTCTGGGTTGGGCGTCATCGTCGCCGGGTTGACGAGCACGCGCCCGGCCTGGGGCTGGTCGTTGTCGTTGTCGTCCCCGCTGCTGCTACCCTTCATGAGCGCATCGGCTACCGCCGCGGCGGTCTTGGGGTCGAACAGCGGCAGCAGGCACTGCACCGTGTTCAACTGGTCATTGCCCGGGATGCGGCGGGCCAGCGGCGTGCGCACCATGCGGCCCAGCAGTTGCGTGATGTGCGTGCGGTCTAACGCGGCGCGGAACGACACCATCACTTCCGCGCGTGGGCAGTCCCAGCCGGTGCTGATGGCGTCTTTGGCCACAACTACTCGCACCCAGGTCGAATCCTGCACCCGCTCGGGCGAGATGTACGGCACCGAGTAAGGCCCAAACTGTTGTGTGGTGTGTTCGCCGAAGACGTGGGCGACGCAGTCGGTCGGCAGTTCCGGGCACTGCTGGAAGATGGTCGCCAGCGCCTGACCGACGTCCCGCGGGTCCGGTGTGTTGGGCACCTGCAGCACCATCAGCGGAACGACCGGCTCGGCATCGCCCTGGCGCTGGGCGTAGTCCGTCCAGGCCATTGTCGCCGCCTTCAGCTTGTCGGCTGCGCGCCGCACAATCACGGTGTCGAACTTCTCGCCGTCCTTTGGAATGTCCAGAACGATCGTGTCCTTGAGCAGGCCTGAGTCCTGCACCTTCTGCGCGTCCACTACCACGTTGGGCAGGGTGCCCCGGCCCTGCGCGCCAGACATGGCGAGGTTGAAGCGGTTCACCGTGGCCGAAATGCCCCACACCACGGGAATGCCCGGCACTCCGTGCGCGCCATTGATCAGCCGCAGCACCAGCGTAGCCTTGGCGTTCTGCGCGGCCTTCGTCGGGTTGCCCATGCCGCGGTGTGCCTCGTCGAGCACAAGGTACAGCGTCAACGCCGGATCTTCGATCGTGTTGCGGATCGTGTCCCAGATGGTGTACGCGTGCATGTCCGGGCGTGATTCGGGGAAAAGGCCGCCGCCTTCGTCGCCGTCGAAGCCACGGACCAACAGGCTATTCTTGCCCAGCTTCTGTGTGTTCAGGAAGTAGATCTTCCGTGGCTCGAACTTCGGTCGATTGAACGTGGTTTCGATCACCACCAGATCGCTGTGCGGTACGCGGTCCGAGGCTTCCATCAGTCGGAAGCGCGTCTGCTCGTTCAGCGCTGGGTCATCACTGAACCAAATGACTACCGCGCCAGGCTCGGCGTCGAAGTCGTACTCGTCGGCCCCGTAGAACAACGCCTCGAAGACGGCGGCGGCCATTACGGTCTTGCCTGCGCCCGTGACGGCGGTCAGCGAGAAGGCATGTTTATCGGCGTCCTCGTGCCAGCGCCTGCGGGCCTTCTTCAGGTTGGTCAAGGTATCGTGAACCGCGTCGTTCTGATAGTCCTTCAGTGTGAATTTCATGGCTCAGTCCCCATTAACAAAACTGAAGTTGGTCAGGTACGACTCGTACAGCCGTACCGGCTCAACCCCACGGGGCAATTGGCGCGTGATGGCTTGGAAGCGTCGTTCGTCATCGGTCACGATGTAAGCGATGCGTAAACCTTCCGCTACGGCGACGGCCTTGCAGAAGGGGCCAGCGGAGTCCACGTCAGCCAGCAGGCCGTAGGCGTCCACTACTGCCCAGCCAGCGGCAGGAAGCCTTTCGATGCGGCGCCCGCGACTGCCCGCACGCAGCCACAGTAGAGGGGCGATGCGGGCGAAGGCGGCGTGGTGACTAACGGCGACGGGTGCTTCATAGCTCAGATTGAAGAACTCAGCGTTCTCCTCGAAGCCTTCGGCTATTGGGAATTCGTCGGTGAACTTGTAGTCGCCTTGGATTGGCTCGCCGTCGGGAGTGAGGCCGGTGATGGCAGCGGCCACGCGAGGCTTAGTGATGTGGTCGCAAATGCCCCACTGCTCCCATTCGGCATCGCCGGGGCGCAGCCCCCTCTCACGCAGCGCCTTCTGTTCGTCGGCCGCGACCTCGTTGTTGGTGACGCAAATGCATTGGCGCTGGCCTCCGTCCTGACGGTTTAATCGCATTACAGCGTGTGCCGTGGTACCGGAGCCGGAAAAGAAGTCGAGGACAACTGCATCTCGATTCTGACTGACAAAGAAGCGCAATGTGTCCTCTACAGCGAACACTGACTTTGGAAATGGGAACCGGCGTCCGGGGATTAGCTTGCTGAGAACCAGGGAGCCGCCGCTCTCAGCGTTATGCGCGGGCACGTTCCAAACGCGCTTGGGGATCACGCCCTTGCGATCAAGGTAAACGCCTCGGACCGCGCCATCCGGATCGCGCCCGGTAATTTCGATCTGCCCCTCTTTGATCGCGTCGACAGTCCCGCTCGGAAGGTAGTGGATTGCCGCTTGACTGAGCGCAGGGTTGTGGTTCCTGGACCGAATGAATCCCTCTTGCAAGTAGCGCGACGCCGTTTCAGGTGTGATGCCCCAAAGTCCTTCATTGCCGTTCGGCCGCAACGGCCAGACTGCGAACGTCCCCTTAGGCGCGACTACCGTAGTTCGATCAACGTCATCGGTGATCGCTGCGCCGATGGAACGAATGTGTCCCGATTCCACGCCTACGAAGATCGGGTAGAACTGATTTGGGCGAGCACCCCGGCGCGCGGTCGGTTCGCGGCGGCGCAGGCCGAGCCACTCAATCTCACGGCCTATCTGTGCTGTGGCAGACCGGGAATCATCCAACATGTTGCGCTCGCCAAGTTGAACGACGGACGCACCTATACGAACGAAGTAGATGAACTCCTCGACGCGCGAAAACTGACCAAAGCGCGCCACGCCCTTCGCGCTAATGACCGACGTCACCATCTCCATAGATGCTTCGGGAAACACCTGCTCCAGCAACAAGCCCAGCCGCAGGTACTCCTTCTCGTCGATCGTGACAATCAGCACCGAGTCGATCGGATTGAGCAGTTCCTTTGCGACCAACAACCGTCGCTCCATCATCGCCAGCCACTTGCTGTGACGGTACAGATCATCGCCTTCAACATAGTCGTTGTTGTACTTCCAGTCCTTCGCCCCAGTGTTGTACGGCGGATCGATGTAGATCACGTCCACCTTGCCGCGGTGCGTGTAGGTCAGGGCCTTCAGCACGTGGTAGTTCTCGCCGTTGATCACGGTGTGGCAGGGCTTGGCGCCGCCGCGCTCCACGCGTCCGGTGCTGACCAGTCCGGGATAGATCGTGTCGCGGAACTCAGCCACCACCACCAGAGCGTCCAGGGCCACGGTCTGCGCGTCGGCCCGAGGCTCGTCCAGTAGTTCCAGGTCGGCCACCTTGTCTTGGCCAGACTTGTGGATGCGCGCCACGCGCCACAACCGTGTGTTGCCGTTCGTAGCGGTGCCGCGCGCTGGCAGCACACGTACTTTGTCGCCCTTACGCACCGGCCGTCGGGGCAGTTCCACGGCTTCGGGGCTGTGCCGCTCGAAGTTCAGGCCGAAGGGCAGGCGCGCGGACAGCACTTTGAACTCGCGCTCAAGGTCGGCGCCAAGCTGTGAATCCTTGGCCTTGGCTTGGGAGATCAGGTCGGTGAGTCGAGACATGGAAATGGACTTCTTGTTGTCGTAGCGTCCGCATCATGGAAGCGGCGGAAAATCTTAGATGGTAGGCCATGCCTCAGGTTGCCCCGCCCAAAACGTGGTGCGGTGAGGTGCTGTTTTTCGGCTCGTCGCCTGGAAGCTCTAGACCATGCCCGCCAGGCGCACCATCCAGCCCTATCGCTGCCATTGACGTCGAACAGTCGGTGTTCGACCAAGCAGTCGCTGCCCGAGACCGGCGTCAACGACCGCCCCCCAGTCTGAAGCCGAGTTTGGCGGACTTGAATGAGCTTACCCAGTCCGCTTTTCGCATATCCCTTGGTCATCGTTGCATCCTTAAGCCCCAAACTCGACGCGCCTCCTGGTGTACGGCATCCGACACCGCGCCAAAAAAATGGAGAGGGGAAGTTGGAAAGGTGTTTCCCAGACAGCAAAACAAAAAGCCGGACACCTTTGAAAGTGTCCGGCTTGATGCTTGATATCTGGTCCCGCCGCCAGGAATCGAACCTGGATCTCAGCCTTCGGAGGGCCGAATTCTATCCGTTGAAATACAGCGAGGAATCTGGGCTCCGGCAGAACCGGAGCCACGCATTATCGCCCATCAGGCGGCGACTTCTTCAGCTTCGTTTCCGATGCCCGCCGCCAAGTTCCGCGCAAAGCCCAGTCCGGCCAGGTAAACGTTGAAGGTGCGCCGGCCGGTGGGCACCAGGTCGAAGGCGGTGGGGTCGAGCAGCCAGTTCTGGATGAGGCCGCTGATCAGCGCGTGCAGGCCCTGGGCCGCCACGTCGCCGGGCACGGGCAGCCTGATGTGGTCGCGCCGCGCGGCCAGGCGCAGGGCTTTTTCGAAATCGCTCACGCAGGCGTTGCGCGCGCTCAGGTGGCGCTGCTGCACCGAGGCCATGTCGTGGGTGTATTCGACCTTGTGGGTGGCCACGTCGAACACGCGGCGCACCTGGGGGTCGGTGGTCATGAGGGTGAGGGCGTGCACCATGCCCTCCTCTATTTCGGCCAGAGGGTCGTCGTCGGGGCCCGCGGCCACGGCGGCGGCCCGGGGGCCGGCCTCCAGCGGGAGGATGACGCGCTCCATCATCGCGTTGAAGAGGGCGGCCTTGTCCTTGAAGTGCCAATAGATGGCGCCGCGCGTGGCTCCGGCCTGCTGCGCAATCTGCTGCAGCGTGGTCTGCGAGACGCCTTGCGCCTGAAACAGCAGCTCCGCGGCATCGAGCAAGCGATTCCGCGTGGCCAGTGCCTCTTCCTTCGTACGACGTGCCACCAAGTCTCCCAATTTGTAAAGCCAAGCCCTTTCCGATTCGTGGGGCCATTCGATGCTGTCACTATACATCCATGAATGTATGTAAACTACCGGGCTTCCCCGATGGCCCGGCTGTTTATGCTGGCTTTCTGTTCGCTCCGCGAACGCGCCATCTCCCGTCTTTGCTTCAAAGGATTCGCATGCCTCTCCTGCATGTTTCGCGTCATTCCTCGTTTTCGCCGCGCCTCGCGATCGTGGCCGCTGCTGTGGTGTTGGCGCTCGCGGCCTGTTCCAAGGCCGATGCGCCGGCCGGCCCGGGTGGCGGTGCCGGCGGCGGCGCCCGCCCCGCGCCAGAGGTGGGGGTGGTGGTTGCCACACCGGGCGACGTGGGCCTGGTGACCGAGCTGCCGGGCCGGCTCGAAGCCTCGCGCGTGGCGCAGGTTCGCGCCCGCGCCTCGGGCATCCTGCTGAAGCGCGAGTTCCGCGAAGGCAGCGACGTGAAGGCCGGCCAGCTGCTGTTCCGCATCGACCCGGCACCGCTGGTGGCCGCCGCGCAGAACGCGCAGGCCACGCTGGCGCGCGCCGAGGCCAACGCGGTGCAGGCCAAGGCCCTGGCCGACCGCTACAAGCCGCTGGTCGAGGCCAATGCGGTGAGCAAGCAGGAATACGCGACGGCCGTGGCCTCGCAAAAGACGGCCGAGGCCGATGTGGCCGCGGGCCGCGCCGCGGTGCAGACGGCCAAGATCAACCTCGGCTACGCTGACGTGACCTCCCCCATTTCGGGCCGCATCGGCCGCGCACTGGTGACCGAGGGCGCGCTGGTGGGCCAGGGCGACGCGACCGAGCTGGCGGTGGTGCAGCAGATCAACCCGGTGTACGTGAACTTCACGCAGTCGGCCTCCGAGGTGCTGAAGCTGCGCCGCGCACTGGCTGCGGGCCAGTACAAGCGCGCGAGCGGCGAAGAGGCGGCCAGCGTGACGGTGGTGCTGGAAGACGGCACCGAGTACGCGCTGCCCGGCAAGCTGCTGTTCTCCGACCTGACGGTGGATTCGACCACCGGCCAGGTCACGCTGCGCGCCGAGGTGCCCAACCCGAAGGGCGAGCTGCTGCCGGGCCTGTACGTGCGCGTGCGGCTGGAGCAGGCGCAGGCCACCAACGCGATCACGATTCCCCAGCAGGCGGTCACGCGCACGCAGCAGGGCGACACGGTGTCGGTGGTGAGCGCGGACGGCAAGATCAGCCAGCGCACGGTGAAGATCAGCGCCGCCAAGGACAACCAGTGGGTGGTGCTCGATGGCCTGAAGGCGGGCGAGCAGGTGATGGTCGACGGCTTCCAGAAGCTGCAGATGATGCCGCCCGGCACGCCGGTGAAGGCGGTGCCCTGGAAGAAGCCCGCGCCCAACGGCGCGGCACAACCGGCAGCGCCGGCGGCGTCTGCCGCGGCGGCGCCAGCGAGCGGTCCGGCGCCTGCCACGGCCGAGAAGAAGTAATCAGGAGCGCGCCCGCATGGCCAAATTCTTTATCGACCGACCGATCTTCGCCTGGGTGATCGCGCTGTTCATCCTGGTGGGGGGCAGTGTCGCCATCACCCAGCTGCCGATCTCGCAGTACCCGCCGGTGGCTCCGCCGGCCATCGTGATCAACGTTGCCTACCCGGGCGCCTCGGCCCAGACGCTGGAGGACAGCGTGCTGTCCGTGATCGAGCGTGAAATGAACGGCTCGCCGGGCCTGATCTACATGGAATCGGTGGCCCAGGCCGACGGCACGGGCACCATCACCATCAGCTTCGAGGCCGGCACCAACCCCGACCTTGCGCAGGTGGACGTGCAGAACCGGCTCTCGCGCGCCACGCCGCGCCTGCCGGCGGCCGTGACGCAGCAGGGCGTGCGCGTGGACAAGTCGCGCAACAACTTCCTGCTGTTCGCGATGCTGTCTTCGGACAACCCGAACTTCGACCCAGTGGCGCTGGGCGACTATGCTGCGCGCAACATCGTGCCGGAGCTGCAGCGCGTGGTGGGCGTGGGCCAGGCGCAGCTGTTCGGCACCGAGAACGCGATGCGCATCTGGATCGATCCGGCCAAGCTGCAGGGCTACAACCTGTCGGCCACGGACGTGAACAACGCGATCCGCGCGCAGAACGCGCAGGTGTCCTCGGGCACGCTGGGCGACCTGCCCAACATTCCCGGCCAGGCGATTGCGGCCACGGTGGTGGTGAACGGCCAGCTGGCCAATGTCGACCAGTTCAAGGAGATCGTGCTGCGCGCCAACACCGACGGCTCGACCGTGCGGCTGAAGGACGTGGCGCGGGTGGAGCTGGGCGGGCAGTCGTATGCCACCTCGGCGCGCCTGAACGGCGTGCCCGCGGTGGGCATTGGCGTGCAGCCCACGCCCAACGGCAACGCGCTGCAGTCGGCCAAGGCGATCCGCGCCAAGATGACGGAGCTGGAGCGCTTCTTCCCGCAGGGCGTGAAGTGGACCATTCCGTACGACAGCTCGCGCTTCGTGCAGATTTCCATCACCGAAGTGGTCAAGACGCTGCTCGAAGCGATTGCGCTGGTGTTCGTGGTGATGTTCCTGTTCCTGCAGAACTGGCGCTATACGATCATCCCGACCATCGTGGTGCCGATTGCGTTGCTGGGCACCTTTGCCATGCTGCTTGCCATGGGCTTCTCGATCAACGTGCTGACCATGTTCGGCATGGTGCTGGTGATCGGTATCGTGGTGGACGACGCCATCGTGGTGGTGGAGAACGTCGAGCGCATCATGAGCGAGGAGGGGCTGTCGCCGCTCGAGGCCACGCGCAAGGCGATGAAGCAGATCTCGGGCGCCATCATCGGCGTGACGGTGGTGCTGATCTCGGTGTTCGTGCCGCTGGCGTTCTTTGCGGGCTCCACGGGCAACATCTACCGCCAGTTCTCGGCGGTGATGGTGACCTCGATCGCCTTCTCGGCCTTCATGGCGCTGTCGCTCACGCCGGCGCTGTGCGCCACGCTGCTCAAGCCGGTGGAAGCCGGCCACCACCACGAGAAGACCGGCTTCTTCGGCTGGTTCAACCGCGGCTTCACGCGCACGGCCAAGGGCTATGAAAGCGTGGTCGCGCGCATCCTGCGGCGCGCGGCGCGCTACCTGATCATCTACGTGGCGATCATCGGCGCGGTGGTGTTCACCTACCTGCGGCTGCCGAGCTCGTTCCTGCCGGCGGAAGACCAGGGCAACATCATCGTGAACGTGCAGCTGCCCCCGGGCGCGACGCAGGAGCGGGCGCTGTCGGTCATGCAGCAGGTCGAGGCCTTCATCCTGAAGCAGCCCGAGGTGCAGAGCATGGTGGGCGTGATGGGCTTCAGCTTCTCGGGCCAGGGGCAGAACGCGGGCCTTGCCTTCGTGACGCTGAAGGACTGGGAAGAACGCAAGGACCCGGCCCACTCGGCCAGCGCGCTGGCGGGCCGCGCCTTTGGTGCGCTCTCGGGCATCCGCGACGCGTTCATCTATCCGCTGAGCCCGCCGCCCATTCCTGAACTGGGCAATGCCAGCGGCTTCAGCTTCCGGCTGCAGGACCGCTCGGGCGCAGGCCACGAGGCGCTGATCAACGCACGCAACCAGCTGCTGGGCATGGCCGGGCAGAGCAAGATCCTGTCGCAGGTGCGCCCCGACGGCCTGGAAGACGCGCCGCAGCTGCAGATCGACATCGACCGCGACAAGGCCAATGCGCTGGGCGTGACCTTCGACGCGATCAACGCCACGCTGTCGACGGGCCTGGGTTCGAGCTACATCAACGACTTTCCGAACCGCGGCCGCCTGCAGCGCGTGGTGGTGCAGGCCGATGCGCCGGCGCGCATGCAGCCGGACGACCTGCTGCAGCTGAACGCGAGCAACACCAAGGGCCAGCCGGTGCCGCTGTCGGCCTTTGCGACCACCAAGTGGGTCAAGGGCGCGACGCAGACGGTGCGCTACAACGGCTACCCGGCCATCCGCATCAGCGGCGACGCCGCCGCGGGCTACAGCACGGGCGCCGCCATGGCCGAGATGGAAAAGCTCGCCGGGCAGCTGCCGCAGGGCTTCGGCTTCGAATGGACGGGCCAGTCGCGCGAAGAGAAACTCGCAGGTTCGCAGGCCATCATCCTGTACGGCTTTGCGATCCTGGCGGTGTTCCTGTGCCTGGCCGCGCTGTACGAGAGCTGGTCGATCCCGCTGTCGGTGATCCTGGTGGTGCCGCTGGGCGTGCTGGGCGTGCTGCTGGCGACCATGCTGCGGGCCTACTCGAACGACGTGTACTTCCAGGTGGGGCTGATCACCATCATCGGCCTATCGGCGAAGAACGCGATCCTGATCATCGAGTTTGCGAAGGACCTGCAGGCGCAGGGCCGGGGCATCGTCGAGTCGGCATTGGCCGCGGCCCACCTGCGGTTCCGCCCGATCATCATGACCTCGCTGGCCTTCGGCCTGGGCGTGGTGCCGCTGGTGCTCGCCTCGGGTGCCGGCTCGGCCAGCCAGCGCGCCATCGGCACGGGCGTGCTCGGCGGCATGGTGACGGGTACGGCGCTGGCCGTGATCTTCGTGCCGGTGTTCTTCGTGGTGGTGCGCAGCCTGTTCAAGGGCAGCGCGCGCCAGCACGAGGCCGACAAGCGGCACGCGGAAGCAGCCGGCATCACGGAAGAAAAAGCACATGACTAAGAAACTGATTCCCACAGCCCTGGCCGCGGCAATGCTGCTGGCCGGCTGCTCGCTGATTCCGACCTACGAACGCCCGGCGGCGCCGGTGCCCACCACCTTTCCGGGCGACCCGGCGCAGCCGGCCGGCCCGGCCGCGGCGGCCGTGCCGTGGGAAGACTTCTTCACCGATCCGCGGCTGAACGGGCTGATCCGCACCGCGCTGGAAAACAACCGCGACCTGCGCGTGTCGGTGCTCAACATCGAGCAGGCGCGCGCGCAGTTCCAGATCGAGCGCGCGGCGCTGTTCCCGGCGCTGGGCCTCACAGGCAGCGGCTCGCGCTCGAGCCCCAACCCGTACCAGGCCTTCGACAGCAGCGCGGGCAGCGTGTCCTCGCAGTACAGCGTGAACCTGGGCGTGACCGCCTGGGAGATCGACTTCTTCGGCCGCGTCCGCGCGCTGAAGGACCAGGCGCTGGCGCAATACCTGGCCACCGAGGAATCGCGCAAGGCCGCGCAAGTGAGCCTGATCGCCGCGGTGGCCACCGGCTGGCTCACGCTGATTGCCGACGACGAGCTGCTCGAACTCACGCGCCAGACGCTGGTCACGCGTGAGGAGTCGGTGCGCCTGACCAAGATGCGCTTCGACAACGGCGTGTCGTCGGAGCTCGACTTCCAGGCCGCGAACTCGCTGGCCGAAACCGCGCGCGCCTCGTATGCGCAGCAGCAGCGCACGCGCATGCAGGACGAGAACGCGCTCGCCCTGCTGCTGGGTGCGCCGGTTCCGGCCGACGCCACGGCGGGCGGCATCAAGGGCCTGGACAGCGTCAAGCCGATGCCTGACGTGCCGGCGGGCCTGCCCTCCGACCTGCTGACGGAGCGGCCCGACATCCGCGCCGCCGAGCAGCAGCTGATTGCGGCCAACGCCAACATCGGCGCGGCGCGCGCCAACTTCTTCCCGCGCGTCTCGCTGACCACCACGCTGGGCACCGCGAGCAGCGAGTTCTCGGGCCTGTTCGACCGCGGCTCCAAGGCCTGGTCGTTCGCGCCCTCGGTCACGCTGCCGATCTTCGACGCGGGCCGCAACCGGGCCACGCTCGACTCGGCCAAGGCCGGGCGCGAGATTGCCGTGGCGCAGTACGAGAAGTCGATCCAGACCGCGTTCCGCGAAGTGGCCGATGCGCTGGCGGGCCGCGCCACGCTGGGCGAGCAGGTGCGTGCGCAGCGTGCGCAGGCCGACGCCGAGGCCGTGCGCTTCCGGCTCTCGGACATGCGCTACCGCAACGGGATTGCCAGCGCGCTCGACCTGCTCGATGCGCAGCGCTCGCTGTACACGGCGCAGCAATCGGCGGTCACCACGCGGCTCTTGCAGCTGCAGAACCAGGTCACGCTCTACAAGACCTTGGGCGGCGGCTGGGCCACGCCAGGCAGCAAGGGCTGAGGCTTTCGCGCGACGGACTCGAAGAGGCCTTCCGTCCTTTGGGCGGAGGGCCTCTCTATAATCGCCGGTTGATTCGAAAAAGCCCCCCGACGAGCCCCCGTTAATTGAGGACGCCAATGAGCGCAGACCCGCATTACCAGGCCACAGAAGAAGCCCACACCGGCCCGATCAAGAACCCGAAGCAACTGCTGCTCGCGGTATTTTTCTCCTTCGTAGCACCCATCCTGATCATCGTGGGCCTTGTGGCCTATGTGGTGTCGGGCAACAAGCCCGCGGGCACGGCCGAGGGCGACAACATGTCGCTGTACGGCGTGTCGAAAGATGCGCGCGACCGCGAAGTGGCCGAGCGGCTCAAGAAGGTCGGCGCCATCGAGATCCGCGATGCCAACCGCCCGCTGGCGGCCGGCGAGGCCGTCTTCAAGGCGCAGTGCGCGGCCTGCCACGCGTCTCCCGGCATTCCCGGCGCCCCGCACTACGGGGACGCTGCAGCCTGGGGCCCGCGCATCGGCCAGGGCTACGAAACGCTGCTCGACCATGCACTGCATGGCAAGGGCGCGATGCCGGCCCAGGGCGGCGGCGACTTCGAAGACCTCGAAATCGGCCGTGCCGTGGTCTACATGGCCAATGCCGGCGGCGCCAAGTTCGCAGTGCCCGAGCGTCCCGCAGCGGCAGCGGCTCCCGCCGATGGCGCGGCTTCGGCGCCCGCGGCGGCCGCCAGCAAGTAAGCGAGCCACGCCCCCAAAGACAAAGCCGGCCTCGAGCCGGCTTTTTCATGGGCGCTGCAAGCTGCAGCTACTCTTTTGATAGCGCGATGAGCCGGCGCCCCGCCGGGCTCAGCACATGGCCGAAGCGCTGCGGCAGATCGGCCGCTTGCACCGGCTCGGGGGTCCACAGGCCCTGCTCCACCGCGTCGGCGGCCAGGCCCACGTCCTGCGTATGGACCAGCCCGAGCCCGAGGGGCGCGGCCAGGAAGAGGCGGCCCTGCTCGTCGAGCAGGCAGGCCGAGATGGCGCCCGACGGCTGCCCGGTGTGGGCCGTGACGGCAAAGCCCGCGCCATCGGCAATGCGCCAGACGAAGGGCGCGGCCTCCAGCTCGACATACACGCGCTGCGGACCGTTCTGGAAGAACCACTGGCCTTCGTCGTCGTGGTCGTAGTTGCGCTGGATGAAGTCGATCAGCTTCTCGTGCCGCAGCATCGAGCCCTTGGCCACGGGGAAGGCGCCTTCGGCCTGGGTGCGGTCGTCGCGCATGTACCAGTTGCCGCGCGCGTCCAGGCCGAGCCAGCCGTAGCAGTGCGGCACGTTGGGCCACTTGGCGAGCGCCTGTTTGACGATGTCGTCCATGGGAGCTATTTTGCGCGCGCCTGCGGCGCAGTGGGTGGTGCAAACCCGGCCAGCCAGCCGCCCACGCGCTCCGGCATGCCGAGCACATGGCCGGGCGGCGGCCCGAGCGGAAAGCCCACGTGGCCGCCGTGCGCGGGCTGCCACAGCGTGACGTGCGGGCCGACCTCGCCGGGGCCGGGCAGGCTGCTGGCGGGGATGAACGGGTCGTTGAGCGCATTGACCACCAGCGTGGGCACGCGGATCGCGCGCAGGTGCGGCTTGGACGAGCCGCGGGCCCAGTAGTCGTCGGTGTTGCGAAAGCCGTGCAGCGGCGCGGTGAACACGTCGTCGAAGGCGTAGAGGTCGCGCGCCGCAAGCAGCCGCTCGCGGTCGAACAGGCCGGGAAACTGCGCCAGCTTGGCGAGCGCCTTGGGCTTCATGGTCGAGAGGAACATGCGCGTGTAGACCAGCCGGTTGAAGCCGCGGCCGATGGCCGCGCCGCCGGCCGCCAGGTCGAGCGGCGCGGACACCGAAGCCACCGCGTTGACCACATCGCGGGCCGTGTCGCCAGCCTCGCAGGCCCAGCGCAGCAGCGCATTGCCGCCGAGCGAGACGCCCACCGCCAGCACCGGTCCGCCGCCCTGGCGCGCGTGCTGGTCGTGCATGCGCTGCAGGATCCAGCCGATCTCTTCGTAGTCGCCCGAGTGGTAGGCGCGCGGCGCCAGGTTCATCTCGCCGCTGCAGCCGCGGAAATGCGGCACCGCGAAGGCCATGCCCTGCGCGGCGGCAAAGGCCGCGAACGCCTCCGCATAGTGGCTGCGGGAGGAACCCTCCAGCCCGTGGAACAGCACCAGCAGCGGCCGCGGGCCGGGCAGGTCCGCATCGACGAAGTCGACGTCGATGAAGTCGCCGTCGGGCGCGGTCCAGCGCTCGCGGCGGTAGGCGGGCGCGGGCCCCTCGAAGCGGCGCGCATAGAGCGCCGGCCAGATGGTCTGCAGGTTGCCGCCGGGCAGCCAGCGCGGCGCCATGTAGCCCATCGACGCCGGCGCGGAGGATGAAGGTGAAACGTCGGCGCGCATCGCACGGCTCAGTGCAGGGTCTGGGGCAGCTCGTTCAGGTCGCTGGGCTCGCGCGCGCTGCCGGGGCTCGCGTGGTGCGCCACCAGGCGCCACCCTTCGACGGTCTTGTGATAGACGTTGGTAGCCAGCACGAAGGCATGCTTGGGGCCTTCGGCCGTGAGCACCTCGATGCGCTCGAGCACGTTGTGCACCGCGCTCGCCAATGATTCGATCTTGCGCACGCGCGCCGGCGTCGCATGGATGGCGCCGTTGCCGAACATCTGCTCAAAGGCCGCGCGGATCGCGGTGGCACCCACCAGCCGCGGGCCGCCGGGATGCACGCAGAACACCTCGTCCTCGTCGGCCCAGCAGGCCATCAGGGCATCGATGTCGCCGCGCTGCAGCGCTTCGTAGAAGGCGGCTTCGATGTCGTCGGCAGTGCCGCCGATGGCCGCGGCGGCGCGAAGTGGGGTCTTGGGCATGGGGTGATTTTGCCGCGCGATCGGTGACATGGGGCTGCACCGCTTTGGCCTTGCGGCGCACCGCGTTGCCGCAGCGCGGGCGGTTCGCCTGCTCCACTTTGGACCAAATGGTCAAAACACAACATCTGAAAACTCTCAAGCCATTGATTTAAAAGGGATTTTCCAATTGGCACGGGCCATGCATAGGGCTTTGCGACCTCGCAACAGGAGCTTTTTGCATGAACGTCGGCATCTTCATTCCCATCGGCAACAACGGCTGGCTGCTCTCGGAAAACGCGCCGCAGTACAAGCCCAGCTTCGAGCTCAACAAGGAGATCACGCTGAAAGCCGAACGCTACGGCGTGGACTTCGTGCTTTCGATGATCAAGCTGCGCGGCTTCGGCGGCAAGACCGAGTTCTGGGACCACAACCTCGAGTCGTTCACGCTGATGGCCGGGCTCGCTGCGGTCACCACGAAGATCAAGCTCTTTGCCACGGCTGCCTCGCTGGTGATGCCGCCGGCCATCGTCGCGCGCATGGCGTCGACCATCGACTCCATCTCCAACGGACGCTTCGGCCTGAACCTCGTCACCGGCTGGCAGCGGCCCGAGTATTCGCAGATGGGCATGTGGCCCGGCGACCAGTTCTTCGGCACGCGCTACCAATACCTCTCGGAATACATCCAGGTGCTGCGCGACCTCTGGGGCAGCGGCCGGTCGGACTTCAAGGGCGAGCATTTCAAGATGGACGACTGCCGCCTGAGCCCGCAGCCGAAGGCCGACATGAAGGTGATCTGCGCGGGCCAGAGCGATGCGGGCATGGACTTCTCGGCCAAGTACGCCGACTACAACTTCTGCTTCGGCAAGGGCGTGAACACGCCCAAGGCCTTCGCGCCCGCGGCCGAGAAGCTCATCGAGGCCACGCGCAAGACCGGCCGCCACGTCACCACCTACGTGCTGATGATGGTGATTGCCGACGAAACCGACGAGGCCGCGCGCGCCAAGTGGGAGCACTACAAGGCCGGCGCCGACCACGAGGCCATTGCCTGGCTGGGCCAGCAGGGCGCGGCCGACACCAAGTCCGGCGCCGACACCAATGTGCGCCAGATGGCCGACCCGACCTCGGCCGTCAACATCAACATGGGCACGCTGGTCGGCTCCTACGCCACCGTCGCGCGCCTGCTCGACGAAATGGCCGAGGTGCCGGGCACCGAGGGCGTGCTGCTGACCTTCGACGACTTCGTGCAGGGCGTGGAGGCCTTCGGCGAACGCATCCAGCCGCTGATGAAGAGCCGCGCGCACGTGCAGAGCCCCGTGCCGTCGCAGGCCGAACCCGAGCGCCTTGCGGCCTGAGCAGGAGCGTCACGTGAGCACTCCGGCACGCAACACCACCCTCACATCGAGCACCCCCGTTGGCGCGCCGCGCCTGCCCGGCGCCCCGGCACCGCGGGTGCTGCCCGCGCGGCCCGAGCCGCTCGCGCTGCATGCCACCGACTCGGCCCTGATCGTGGTCGACATGCAGAACGCCTATGCGTCGATCGGCGGCTATGTCGATTCGGCCGGCTTCGACATTTCCGGCGCGCAGGGCACCATTGCCAACATCGCGCGCACCATTGCGGCGGCGCGCGCGGCCGGCATGCTGGTGGTGTTCCTGCAGAACGGCTGGGACGCCGCGTATGTCGAAGCCGGCGGGCCGGGCTCGCCCAACTGGCACAAGTCGAACGCGCTCAAGACCATGCGCGCGAAGCCCGAGCTGCAGGGCAAGTTCCTCGCCAAGGGCGGCTGGGACTACGAGCTCATTGCCGAGATGAAGCCGCAGCCCGGCGACATCGTGGTGCCCAAGACGCGCTACAGCGGCTTCTTCAACAGCACGCTCGACAGCACGCTGCGCGCACGCGGCATCCGCCACCTGGTGTTCACCGGCATCGCGACCAACGTGTGCGTCGAGTCGACCTTGCGCGACGCCTTCCACCTCGAATACTTCGCCGTGATGCTGGAAGACGCGACGCACGAGCTCGGCGGTGCAGCCATCCAGAAGGCATCGGTCTACAACGTCGAGACCTTCTTCGGCTGGGTTTCCACCGTCGACGACTTTGTCCGCAGCTTCGCGCCGGCCGCCACCGCGCAGCCCGCGCCGAGCGTTGCGCTCGCCGCCTGATTCCGTCATTCAACCCACACACAGGAAGGAGCTCCCATGCCCAAGCAAGCCATCATCCCCGCCGGAACCACCACGCCGATCGCTCCCTTCGTGCCCGGCACCATGGCCGACGGCATCGTCTACGTGTCGGGCACGCTGCCCTTCGACAAGGACAACAACGTGGTCCATGTGGGCGACGCCTCGGCGCAGACGCGCCACGTGCTCGAGACGATCCAGCGCGTGATCGCGACGGCCGGCGGCACCATGGACGACGTGACCTTCAACATGATCATGATCAAGGACTGGGCCGACTACGCGAAGGTCAACGCGGTGTACGCCGAGTTCTTTCCGGGCACCAAGCCCGCGCGCTACTGCATCCAGTGCGGCCTGGTGAAGCCCGATGCGCTGGTCGAGATCGCCTCGATCGCCCACGTCGGCAACAAGGCCTGAGCATGCCGCTGCACTATGAAGTGCACGGGCCGGCCGATGGCGAGGCGGTGCTGCTGTCGTCGGGCCTCGGCGGTTCGGCCGCCTTCTGGCAGCCGCAGCTTGGCGCGCTGGTCGAAGCGGGCCATCGCGTGATTGCGTACGACCAGCGCGGCACGGGCCGCAGCCCCGCGGCGCTGGACGCGGGCTACGCCATTGCCGACATGGCGCGCGACGTGGTGCAGATTCTCGACGCCACCTCGACGCCGCGCTGCCACCTGGTGGGCCATGCACTGGGCGGGCTCGCGGGCCTGCAGCTGGCGCTCGACGAGCCCTCGCGCGTGGCGAGCCTGGTGCTGGTCAATGCGTGGTCGAAGCCCAATCCGCACTCGGCGCGCTGCTTCGATGCGCGGCTCGCGCTGCTCGATGCCTGCGGCCCGCGCGCGTACGTGGAGGCGCAGCCGATCTTCCTGTACCCCGCGGCCTGGTGCGCGGAACATGCGCAGCGCGTGGCCGACGAGGTCGACCATGCGTTTTCGCATTTCCCGGGCGAAGCCAACATGCGCGCGCGCATCGGCGCGCTGCGCGCCTTCGACATCGACGCGCGCCTTGGCGACATCACCGTGCCCACGCTGGTGGCCGCCGCCATGGACGACGCCCTGGTGCCGTGGACCTGCTCGCAGCGCCTGGCCGACGGGCTGCACGACGTCACGCTCCACTTCATGCCGCACGGCGGCCATGCGCACAGCGTGACCGAGGCCGACGCCTTCAACCGCAGCCTGATCGACTTTCTCATCCGGGTCAACGCACCCGGCGTTCCCGCATGACCATGATGAAACCTGCTCTCGACGACGCCGCACTGGCGCTTCTTTTTACCGAGGCGCGCAGCCACAACGGCTGGACCGCCGAGCCCGTGACCGACGCGCAGATCCGGCAGATCTACGCGCTTGCCTGCATGGGGCCGACCTCGGCCAACTGCTCGCCCGCGCGCTTCGTGTTCGTTCGCACGCCCGAAGGCAAGCAGCGCCTCGCGCCGGCGCTTTCCAAGGGCAACCTCGACAAGACCATGACGGCACCGGTCACGGTGATTGCCGCGTGGGACCGCAAGTTCTACGACAAGCTGCCCATGCTGTTCCCGCATGCCGACGCGCGCAGCTGGTTCACCGGCAGCCCCGAGGCCGCGCACGAGACCGCCTTTCGCAACGCCAGCCTGCAGGCGGCCTACCTGCTGCTCGCCGCGCGCGCGGTGGGGCTCGATGCCGGGCCGATGTCGGGCTTCGACAAGGCGAAGGTCGATGCCGCGTTTTTCGAGGGCACCGACTGGAGCGTCAACTTCCTGATCAACCTCGGCCATGGCGATCCGGCCAAGGTGTTCGGCCGCCTGCCGCGGCTGGGCTTCGACGAAGCCTGCCTCCTCGCCTGAATCCCGTCACAGGAATTCCTCCTCATGCTGCTGAACGCAATGGCACCCCACCACGTCATGCCGGGCGGCGCGCCTGCCGCGCTGCCCAAGGCCGACTACCGCAACGCCATGGCGCGGCTGGGCGCGGCGGTCAACATCATCACCACCGACGGCCCCGCGGGCCGCGCCGGCTTCACGGCCTCGGCCGTGTGCAGCGTGACCGACGAGCCACCGATGCTGCTGGTGTGCCTGAACCGCTCGGCCTCGGTGTACCCCGCGTTCACTGCCAACGGCGTGCTCTGCGTGAACGTGCTCGCGGCAGGACACCAGGCGCTCTCGGGCCTGTTCGGCGGCAAGACGCCGATGGACGAGCGCTTTGCCGCGGGCCGCTGGAGCCGCAAGGCCACGGGCTCGCCGGTGCTCGAAGATGCTGCGGCCTCGTTCGATTGCCGCGTGGTGCAGGCCACCAGCGCGGGCACGCACGACGTGCTGTTCTGCGAGGCGCTGGCGATTGCCATCGGCGGCAAGGCGCAGAGCCTGATCTATTTCGATCGGCGCTATCACGAAATCGCGGCGCCGCCGCAGCACTGACCGTCCCTGGGGCGTTTGCATGGCTCCTTCCCCCTCTGGGGGAAGGTTGGGATGGGGGCAGGCAGAGCGCCCGACAGGTACGCCGCTTGCCCCCACCCCTGCCCTCCCCCGGAAGGGGAGGGAGCAACTCCCTAACGCGGCGTGATGCCCTGCAGCACGATGCGCTGCACGTTCTCCACCGTCTGCTCGAAGAAGGCCGGGTCTTCGAGCGTATGCCCCGTCAGCGCCTGCACCTGCACGCCGAAATCGGCGTAGTGCTGCGTGATGGCCCAGAGCGCGAAGATCAGGTGGTGCGGATCGACCGGCGCGAGCTTGCCGGCGGCGATCCATGAACGGATGACCTCCGACTTGCGCTCCACCAGCGTGCGCAGTTCGCGGTCGAGCTCGTCGCGCAAGAGCGGCGCGCCCTGGATCATTTCGAGGCAGAACAGGCGCGATGCATCGGGCCGGTCGCGCGAGACCACGAGCTTGCGGCGGATGTAGCCGCCGATGGCTTCGCCCGGATCCTGCTCGGCGCTGAAGCCTCGCAGCGGCTCGAGCCACAGCGCGAGCAGGTCGCGCAGCACGTTGACGTACAGCTCTTCCTTGTTGGCAAAGTAGTAGAGCAGGTTGCTCTTCGACACGTCGGCGCGCGCCGCCACCTGGTCGATCGACGTGCCATGCAATCCGAAGCGCGAGAACAGGCCCAGCGCGGCGCCGAGGATGGCGCTGCGCTTGTCCTCGATCTGCCGCAGCCTGCGGCTCACCGCGGACGCGCTGCGCACGGCGGGCTTCGCGCGCTCGCGCGCCGGGCCCTTCACCGGGATCTTCTTCTTGGTGCTGCTGGCTGCGGCCAGCGCCTTGGTCTTCGGCATCTTCCCTCGCTTCGTCGATTACTTGCGGACTCTTCTTCCAACGCGCACCACTGTAAGGCCGCGGTGCATCGCGTTGCGCCAGCGCGGCCTCAAGGCACGGCCGGCACGCACCATGCTGACGCGGCCAACGCGTTTTGTCCATTTGGTCCAACTGGCACAGACGTTGCATGGCGAAAGGCATGCCAAGCACGAGGACCGACACATGAGCACCCTGCTGTCCGTACCCATCATCGATCTCGCGCCCTACTTCGCCGGCACGGCCGAAGGCAAGGCGCAGGTTGCGGCCAAGGTCGACGAGGCCTGCCGCAGCATCGGCTTCCTCGTCATCACCAACCATGGCATTCCCGCCGAGCAGATCGCGCGCGTGTCGCAGCTCTCGCGCCAGTTCTTCGACATGCCGCTGGCCGAGAAGCGCAAGGTCGACCGGCCGCGCGAAGACGCGGTGCGCGGCTACAGCGCGGTCGGCGAAGAAGGGCTTTCCTACAGCCTGGAAGAGGCCGCGCCCGGCGACCTGAAGGAATCGTTTTCCATCGGTCCCTCGAACGTGCCGGACGACGACTACCACCGCGGCCCCGCCGCCGGCCCGCACTTCGAGCCCAACAGCTGGCCGCCGATCGACGGTTTCCGCGAAGCTTATGAAAGCTACTTCGAGGCCATGAGCGATCTCTCGCGCTCGCTGATGCGCATCTTCGCGCTCGGCCTTGCGCTGCCAGAGACCTTCTTCGACGACAAGATCGACAGGCACATCAGCATGTTCCGCGTGCTGAGCTATCCGCCGCAGCGCGAAGCGCCGCTGCCGGGCCAGCTGCGCGCGGGAGCGCACAGCGACTACGGCAGCCTCACCATCGTGCTGCCCGACGACAAGGGCCTGCAGGTGTTCAACAAGGCGGGCCAGTGGGTCGACGTGCCGCAGGTGGAAGGCGGCCTGGTGGTCAACATTGCCGACCTGATGATGCAATGGACCAACGACCAGTGGGTGTCCACGCTGCACCGCGTGGTCAACCCGCCGTTCGAGGTGGCCAGCACCAACCGCCGCCAGTCGCTCGTGTTCTTTCACCAGCCCAACTATGACGCGATGGTCGAGTGCCTGCCGAGCTGCCTGGCGCCGGGCGAGCAGCCGAAGTACGCACCCATTTCTTCGGGCGACCATCTCACGTCGAAGTTCGTGAAGCAGACGACCTTTGGTGGGACCAAGGTGGCGGTCTAGATGAAGTCCTGTTTCTATGTTCGTCGCGTTGGTTGTCGTCCAGGGCGCGCTCCCGCCGACGGGGTACGCGGCGAAGCGAATGTCCTCCGGCCTGCGGCCTCCCCCTTGATTTCGCTGCGCAAGGCACCCCATCGACGTGATCGTTGGTCAGAGCAGTCGTTGATCGGCGATGCAACAGCAGCGTGTCCAGGTGCACAGAGCATCGGGTGCTCCCCGCAGCGAAATAAAGGAGAAGGCCGAAGGCCGGGGGACATTCGCGGAGGGGAGTACCCGATGCTCTGTGCACACGCCCCGAGCAAGAACGCCAGAACCACCACGAACGCGCAATGAGCACTTGACATGCCCCATCTCTCCTACGTCAACGTCTTCGCAAAGGACGTGGTCGCGCTCAGCGGCTTCTACCAGCGCGTGTTCGGCTTCCCCGAGATCGAGGCGATCCGCTCGCCGATCTTCCGCGGGCTCGACACCGGCAAGTCGAGCCTCGGCTTCAACGCGCTCGAGGCCTACGAGCTGCTGCACCTGGCCGAATTTTCCGACACACGTGGCGTGAAGTTCCTGCTGAACATCGACGTCGACAGCCGGGACGAGGTGGACCGCATGGTGCCCGTCGCGCTCGAGGCCGGCGCCACGCTGGTGAAGCCGCCCTACGTCACCTACTACAACTGGTACCAGTCGGTGCTGCTCGACCCCGAGGGCAATGTGTTCCGCATCAACTTCATGATGTGACGCGCGCGGCGCGCCCTTCCCTTCTTCCTTCCCTCTCGACACGCTCCCCACGAAAGGTTGCTCCATGCTGCTGCGCACTCCCACACACGGCTTCGCCCTTGGCCTTGCATCGGCGCTCGCGGCCGGCGGCGCGTTGTTCGCGCTGCCCGCCGCGGCGGCCGACGGCTTCACGCTCAAGGACAAGCCGAAAATCGCCATGCTCTACTTCGGCCCGAAAAACGACGGCGGCTGGACGCAGGCCTTCGACGAAGCGCGCGTGAAGATCGAGAAGGAGATCGGCCAGAAGATCCAGTTCGTCGAGAACGTGCCCGAGGACGCGTCGGCCATCAAGCCCGCGGCCGAGAAGTTCATCCAGCGCGGCGCCAACATCGTGATCGGCACCGCCTTCGGCTACTCCGACAGCTTCAAGGACCTGGCCGCCAAGTACCCCGGCGTGGCTTTTCTCAACGGCTCGGGCACCACCAACGGCAGCAATCTCGAATCCTTCTACGGCCGCACCTACGAGAGCCAGTATCTCTGCGGCATGGCCGCGGGCGCAGCCTCCAAAAGCGGAAAGCTCGGCTTCGTCGCGGCCAACCCCTTCGGCGTGGTGAACTGGACCATCAACGCCTTCGCGCTCGGTGCACAGAAGATGAACCCCAACGCCACGGTCAACGTGATCTACACCGGCGCCTGGAACGACCCGGTGAAGGAACGCGCCGCCGCGGCCGCGCTGATCGACCAGGGCGCCGACGTGATCGGCCAGCACGTCGACTCGCCCACGCCGCAGATCGTGGCGCAGGAGCGCGGCGTGTACGGCACCGGGCACCACCGCGACCTGCGCCAGTTCGCGCCCAAGGCCACGCTGTGCTCGTCGGTGTGGGTGTGGGACCGCTTCCTGACGCCCGAGCTCAAGAAGATCATGGCCGGCAACTGGAAGCCCGGCCAGTACGGCGCCTTCATCGAGATGAAGGACGGCGGCACCGACATCGCGGGCTTCGGCCCCGCGGTGCCCAAGGACAAGGCCGCGCAGATCACGGCCGAGCGCGACGCAATCATGAAGGGCAAGCAGGTCTACGCCGGCCCGCTCGCCGACCGCGACGGCAAGGAGCGCGTGGCCAAGGGCGCGGTGCTGTCGGATGCCGATCTCTGGAAGATGGACTGGTTCGTCAAGGGCGTGGTCACGCAGAAGTAAGCAGGCCGGCCAATGCCCAACGCGCTCCAGCTCACCGGCATCCGCAAGTCCTTCGACGGCTTTGCGGCGCTGACCGACGCGCACTTCGAAGCGCGCTGGGGCGAGGTGCATGCGCTGCTGGGCGAAAACGGCGCGGGCAAGTCCTCGCTCATGAACATCGCGGCCGGGCTCTATGCGCCGGAAGCGGGCCAGCTGCTGGTCGACGACAACCCGGTGCACTTTGCCGGACCGCGCGACGCGGCCAGGCACCGCATCGGCATGGTCCACCAGCACTTCAAGCTGGTGCGGTCATTCACGGTGGCGCAGAACGTCCTGCTGACCGCACCGGCGCCGGCCGAGTTCCAGAGCCATGGGGAGCGCCTGCGCGAGATCTCGCGCGACATCCGCAACAAGGCCTCGGAGCTGGGCTTCGAGATCGATCCATCGAAGCGCATCGATGCGTTGTCGATCGCGGAACAGCAGCGCGTCGAGATCCTCAAGGTGCTGCTCGCGGGTGCGCGCATCCTGATCCTCGACGAGCCGACCGCGGTGCTCACCGACCAGGAAGCCGCGCGCCTGTTGCAGACGGTGCGGGGCCTCGCGCGCGGCGGCTCTGCCGTGGTGCTGGTCACGCACAAGATGGCCGACGTGAAGACCTATGCCGACCGCGTGACGGTGATGCGCGGCGGCCGCACGGTGGCCACGCTGGAGCCCGGCGCCACCTCGGTGGCCGAGCTCGTGAAGCTCACGGTGGGCGAATCGGTTGCCACGCAGGGCTTCGAGCCCGCGAAGTCGCCGCGTGGCCCGGTGCGGCTCACGGTGCGCGGCCTGCGCTCGGCCGCATCGCCCGAGGGCCGCCGCGTGCTCGACGGGGTCGACCTCGAACTGCATGCGGGCGAAATCTATGGCCTGGCCGGTGTCGGCGGCAACGGGCAGGGCGAGCTGGCCGGCGCCATCATGGGCCTGCCGGATGCCGGCGGGCCGCTCGAAGGCGAGATCCATCTGAGCGGCCACGGCGACCTCAAGGCCATGCCCGCGCCGGAGCGCCGCAACGTGGGCATTGCCGCGATCCCGGCCGACCGCTACGGCCTCGCGCTGGCCGGCGGCCTTTCGGTGGCCGAGAACTACGCGATCGGCCGCGTGCACACGGGCCGCTACGGCCCCGCCTGGCATCTGCGGCGGCGCCGCATCCAGGACGATACGCAGGAAGCGGTTCGCGCCTTCGATGTGCTGGGGGTGCGCTCGGTGGCGCAGAAGGCCGCGCTGCTGTCCGGCGGCAACGCGCAGAAGCTGGTGCTCGCGCGCGAGTTCGGCAAGGCCCCCTCGCTGGTGCTCGCGCACAGCCCGAGCCGCGGGCTCGACGTGCGCGCGAGCGCCGAGGTGCATGCGCGGCTGCGCGCCGCACGCGACGGCGGCGCCGCGGTGCTGCTGATCAGCGAAGACCTCGACGAGGTGCTGCAGCTGGCCGACCGCGTGGGCGTGATGACGCGCGGGCGCATTGCCGGCGAATTCGCGCAGCCGGCCGACCGGCAGGCCATCGGACAGGCGATGGTGGACCATGGTTGACGCCACGCTCGCGGCCATCGCGCAGCCGGCGCAGACCGATCCGGAGGCCGCGCTCCGGGCGCGGCGCCAGCCGCTGGCGCGCCGGCGCTATGCGCTGGAGATCCGCCAGCACATGGGATGGCGGCGGCAGGCGCTGATCCTTGCGGCAGCGCTCCTTGCCGGCCTTGCGATTTCCGCCGCCATCCTGGTGGCGGCCGGCGTTCCCGCCAACGAGCTCGCCAACGAGTTCGTGATGCAGACCTTCTTCGACGGCCAGAACTTGCGCGCCGTGCTGTTCCAGGCTGCGCCCATGATCCTCGTGGGCCTGGCCGGCTCGCTGGCGTTTCGCGCGCGCTTCTGGAACCTGGGGCTCGAGGGCCAGATGATCTGGGGTGCCATCGGCGCGACGGCCGTCTCGATGTGGCAGATCGGGCCCGAGCCGCTGCGCCTGCCGCTGATGTTCGCGGCCGCCATCGGCTGCGGGCTGCTCTGGGTGCTGGGGCCGGCGTGGCTGAAGATCAGGCTCGGCGTGAACGAGATCATTTCCACGCTGATGCTCAACTACATGGCGGCCAACTTCCTGCTGCACCTGGTCTATGGCAGCTGGAAGGACCCGAAGGACAACTTCCCCTATTCGCCGCAGTTCCGCGCCTTCGAGCGGCTGCCCGAACTGGGCGCCGGCGTGAGCAGCGCCATCGCGCTCGCGGCCGTGGTGGCGCTCTTCGCATGGTGGCTGGTGGGCCTGAGCCGCGCCGGGCTGTACCTGCGCTTCGTCGATGCCAATCCGCGCGTGGCGCATGCCAATGGGGTGCCGGTGCGCCGCACCATCTACGGCGCCGTGCTGCTCTCGGGCGCGATGGCCGGGCTGGCGGGCTTTGCGGTGGCCTCCGGGCAGGAAGGGCGGCTCACGCAGGCCTTCTACCAAGGCTACGGCTTCTCGGGCATCCTGATTGCCTTTCTCGCGCGCAACAACCCGCTCGCGGCCACCGTGGTGGCGCTGCTGGTGGCGGCCCTGTTCGTCACCGGCCGCAGCCTGCAGGTGTTCTACCAGGTGCCGTTCTCGATGGTGCAGCTGATCCAGGCCATCATCGTGGTGTGCGTGGCGGCCAGCGATTTCTTCATTCGCCATCGGCTGCGCCGCGTGGGTGCGGAGGCCGCGCAGTGAGCGGCAGCGTCGTTCTCAACTGGCTCGCGAGCACGCCCGATTTCGCGGTGCCCTATGCGCTCGCCGCGCTGGGCCTGATCATCAGCGAGCGCGCGGGCGTGCTGTCGCTCGGCGCCGAAGGGCTGATGTTGGTCGGAGCGCTCGCGGGCATCGGCGCGCAGCTTGCCATGGGGCAGCCGGCCGTGTCGCTGGTGATGGCGATGCTCGCGGCCAGCGCGGTGTCGCTGCTGTTCGCGGTGATGGTGATCTGGCTGCGCGTGAACCAGGTGATCGCGGGGCTCGCGCTGGTGTTCTTCTGCCAGGGTCTCACGGCACTCGTCGGCTCGCTGGCCGAATGGACCAACCATGCCACCGAGGGCATCGGCACGATGGCGCTGTGGCCGCTGTCGCTCCTGCCCGGCGCCGGCCGGCTGTTCGAGCAGAACGCGATGGTCTGGCTCACGCTGCCGATCTTCCTTGCCGTGGCGTGGTTCTTCTCGCGCACCTCGGCCGGGCTGCGGCTGCGCGCGGTGGGCGAGAACCCGCAGGCGGCCGATGCGGCCGGCATCCGCGTTGCCATGTGGCGGCTGGCCGCGGTGCTCGCGGGCTCGGCGCTGGTGGGGCTGGCGGGCGCATACATCTCGGTGGTCAGCACCAAGCTGTGGATCGCGGGCATGACCGGCGGGCGCGGCTGGATCGCGGTGGGGCTGGTGATCTTCGCGCGCTGGTCGCCGTGGAAGGCGCTCGCGGGCGCGCTGCTGTTCGGCTGCATCGAGGCGCTGATCCCGCAGCTCGCGGCGGCCGGCGTGCAGCTGCCGCAGTACTTCGTGATGATGACGCCCTATGCGGTGACGCTCGGCGTGATGGTGTGGGTCGCGCTCTCGCGGCGCGGCGCCGAGGAAGAGCCCGGTGCGCTGGGTCAACCCTATGTGCGGGAAGAGCGCAGATGAAGGCCTGGGTCTACAACGAGGAGCGCGAGCTCGACGCGGCGCAGTTCGCCGACTACCTGGACCCGGCCACCACCGCGGTCGTGTCCATCGACATGCACCGGGGCCACCTGGACGACAGCCCCGACTGCCCCTGCCCCGCCCCGCGGGCGCGCGACGTGGTGGCGCCCATCGACACCTTCCATGACGCGGTGCGCGCGCTGGGCGTGCGCATCGTGCACATCAGGTCGGTGCTGCGGCCCGGCGGCGTGGACGACGTCCACGGCATTCCGTCCGCATGGCGGCGCACCTTTCCGCTGCACGTGGGCGCAATACCGAATGCCGACGCGCACGCCATCGAAGGCTCGAAGTGGACCGAGTGGGTCACGCGCGTTGCGCCCGGCGACATGCGCGTGGACAGCAAGCGGCGCCTCTCGGCCTTCTACCCGACCGACCTCGACTTTCTGCTGCGCAACCAGCGCATCGAGACGGTGGTGCTCAACGGCGGCTTCACGGACTGCTGCGTGCTCAACACGGCCTTCGACGCCAGCAACCGCAACTACCGCGTGATCGTGCTGCGCGACCTGGTGCGCGGCACCGATGCGCATCTGGAAGGCGCGGCGCTTGCGATGGTGTCGCTGCACCTGGGGCTGGTGCTCGACTCGGCTGAAATGCTGCGACAGTGGCGCCGCTGAAAAGCTAGCCGAGCCAGCGGCGCGCCACGGCCTGCATGTCGCCCTGCGCAGCCTCCCACACCAGCTCCGGCGCCGCCACGTGCACACCCGGCGGCGCGATGCGCAGCGCCAGGTCGACCAGCTCGGCCACCTTCGACGCACGCACCGGCTGCTCGCTCGTCGGCACCATGAAGCGCACGATCGAGAGCATCCACGCCGCGAGCCTTTCGGCGGGGTTGGCGAACTTCGCGTTGAGCGGCTTGCGCGCCGAGCGCACGAGGATCACGCGGTCGAAGCCGTTGGCGACCACGGCCTGCTCGTCGAGGCTCGCAAGGCCGCGCTTGAGCGCCTCGGGCAGCTTGCCCTGGTCGTGCGGCTGCACGATGGCCAGCGTTTGCACGCCGCAGGCGCGCAGCCAGCGCGCGAGCTCGGGCAGGTCCGAAGGCTGCGGCACCCAGAGCGCGCGTTCGCGGTCGTGGTAGAGCCGCGGCGGGTCGAAGGCGATGACCGCGCTGTCGGCCGATATCAGCGGCCATTGCGCGATCGGCAGGCCGGGGGCGAGGTAGGTTTCAACGCCGCGCAGCCCGTCGCGTATGGGCTCGCGCGCCAGCACGCGCGCATGGGCGAAGCGGTGGCTGCCCGCAAGCCGGCGCAGCAGCTCCTGGCCCAAGGCGCCGGTCGCGCCGGCCATCAGCAGCGTGCCGGCGCCTGCCGCCGCAGCGGGCAATGCTGCGCGGTTCGCGCCTTGCAGCGCATGGAGAGGATCGAGGGCCATGGAGCCTTCTATGCTAACTTCGGCTTCCTTCTGCGGAGGTAATGCAAATGACGATGATGAAACGCTGGCTCCTGATTCTTGCAGCGGCGCTGTCGCTGAGCGGCTGCGGCTACAACCAGTTCCAGTCGCTCGACGAGGCCAGCAAGTCGGCCTGGAGCGAGGTGCTCAACCAGTACCAGCGGCGCGCCGACCTGGTGCCCAACATCGTGGCCACCGTGAAAGGCGAGGCCAGCTTCGAGCAGGACACGCTCACCAAGGTGATCGAGGCGCGCGCCAAGGCCACCTCGATCCAGGTCTCGCCCGAGACGCTCAACAACCCCGAGGCCTTCAACAAGTTCCAGCAGGCGCAGGGCGAGCTTTCCTCGGCGCTCTCGCGGCTCATGGTGGTGGCGGAACGCTATCCGGAGCTGAAGGCCAACCAGGCCTTCCGCGACCTGCGCGTGACGCTCGAAGGCACCGAGAACCGCATCACCGTGGCGCGCAACCGCTACATCCAGACGGTGCAGGAGTACAACGTGCTGGCGCGCAGCTTCCCGACCAACATCACGGCCAAGATCTTCAGCTACCAGCCCAAGCCCAACTTCTCGGTGCAGAACGAAGCGCAGATCTCGACGCCGCCCACGGTCGATTTCAGTGCACCTAAAAAGTAAGACGCCCGCCTGATGGCTCTTGCCCTCTTCCGCCGCGCACTGGCCACCGTCCTGCTGGCTGCGGCCGCATGGGGCGGTCTTGCGGCGGCGGCATGGGCGCAGGGCCTGCTGCCGGTGCCGGCGCTCACGGCGCGGGTGATCGACCAGACGCAGACGCTGGCCGACTCCGAGCGCGCCGATCTCGAAGCCAAGCTGGCCGCATTCGAACAGCGCAAGGGCTCGCAGATGGTGGTGCTGATGGTGCCCACCACCGAGCCCGAAGACATTGCGAGCTATGCCAACCGCGTGGGCAACGCCTGGAAGATCGGGCGCAAGGAGGTCGGCGACGGCATCCTGGTGATCGTGGCCAAGAACGACCGCAAGATGCGCATCGAAGTGGCCAAGGCACTCGAGGGCGCAGTGCCCGACCTGGCGGCCATCCGCATCATCGACGAGGAGATGAAGCCGCGCTTTCGCAACAACGACTTCGCGGGCGGGCTGAACGCGGCCGTGGCCCGGCTCATCGGGCTGGTCGACGGCGAGGCGCTGCCCGCGCCTTCCAGTGGCGACGGCGGCAAGGATTCCAGCGAAGGCATCGACTGGGAGAACCTCGCGATCTTCCTGTTCGTGGGCGTCTTCATCGCGGCGCCGATCGTGCGCTCGATCGTCGGCAAGAAGCTGGGCTCGGTGGTCATGGGCGGCGGCATCGGCGTGATTGCCTTCCTCATCACGACCAGCATCGTCATCGCGGTGCTGGCGGGCCTGGCGGCGCTGATGGTGTCGCTGTTCTCGGCCGTGGCTGCGACGAGCCCGGGACGCCGCGGCGGTGGTGGTGGCGGCTTCGGTGGTTGGGGCGGCGGCGGTGGCGGCGGCTGGAGCAGCGGCGGCAGCAGCGGTGGCGGCGGTGGCTTCAGCTCCGGCGGCGGCGGCGATTTCGGGGGCGGCGGCGCCTCGGGGGACTGGTAGGCATGGCAACGGCAACGCTTTTCTCGAAGCTGGCCCGCATCTGGCGCCACCAGTGGATGGATGAAGCCGATGTGCGGCGCGTGCTGCCCGATGCCGCCATGGAACGCCTCGCGGCGCGCGTGGCCGCGAGCGAGCGCCGCCACAGCGGCGAGATCCGCATCTGCGTGGAGGCGGGCCTGCCATGGTCCTACCTGCGGCGCGATGCTTCGGCGCGCGAGCGTGCCGTCACGCTGTTCGGCAAGCTGCGCGTGTGGGACACCGAGCACAACAACGGCGTGCTGATCTACCTGCTGCTGGCCGAGCATGCGATCGAGATCGTGGCCGACCGCGGCATCGATGCGCGCGTCGACGATGCCGAATGGGCCGCAATGGCGCAGCGCATGGGCGCGGCCTTCCGCGAAGGCCGCTTCGAGGACGGGCTCACGCAGGCGCTGGAAGAGATGTCGGCCTTGCTGGTGGCGCACTTTCCGTTGGCCGAGGACGCACCCGACACCAACGAACTGCCCGACGAGCCTGTGGTTCTTTGAATTTCACCCTCCCCTCCCGGGGGAGGGCCGGGGTGGGGGCAAGCGGCGTTGGCAGTGGGCACGCTCTGCCTGCCCCCATCCCAGCCTTCCCCCGGAGGGGGAAGGAGCTAAATCCTTACTCCGATGACGGCAGCGCCCACACGGCCGCGCCGCCCACTGCGTAGAAACGCCGCCCCGGCGCACGCTCCATCAGCCACCCGCCCGTGAACTCGCCAAACGCCGGCAGCACGGCCTGCTGCGCATCGCTTGCAAAGCACGGCAGCCGCACGCTGTCGCGTCCCGGGCCATGCAGCCTGCACACGGGATGCAGGTGCCCCGCGAGCACGAAGTGCGTGGCATGCGCCTGCGGATGGTGGCAGCAGGCAAAAGGCCCGAGCAGATAGGGCTCGTCGACCACCTCGATACCGAGCGCGGCGGGCGGATCGCCCGCGCGGCTGTCGTGGTTGCCCCGCACCAGCACCATGCCGACGGAGGCATGCGCGGCGCGCCAGGCGGCCAGCGCCGCCAGCACCTGCGGCGTGCGCGCCTGCGCCGCATGCAGGAAATCGCCAAGGAACACGATGCGCTGCGGCGCATGGGCCGCGACGAGCGCGTCGAGCCGCGCCAGGTTCTGTTGCGTGGTGCCGCCCGGCACCGGCTGGCCGAGCGCGCGGTAGGTCGCGGCCTTGCCGATGTGCAGGTCGGCAATGAACAGCACGCGGCCTTCGGGCCACCAGACGGCATGCTCGGGCAACAGGTGCAACAGTTCGCCGGCCCACTGGACGGGGAGCGCCGATGCGGGGAGATTCGAAGCGGTCACGGGCCACGAGTGTCGCAAAAGACGGCCGGGCCGGCGGCCGTCTTGCAATTCACCCCGCGGACCCCAGTTCTTCGTCATGACCGAAACGCCTTCGCTGCACATCGTCTGCCCGCACTGCCACACGACCAACCGCGTGCGCGCCGCGCAGCTGGGCAGTGCGCCCGACTGCGGCAGCTGCCACCGCGCGCTGTTCACCGGCCATTCCGCCGCGCTGCCGGACGAAAAGACCTTCGACCGCCACATTGCGCGCAATGAAATCCCGGTGCTGGTGGACTTCTGGGCGCCCTGGTGCGGCCCCTGCCGCCAGATGGCGCCGGGCTACGAACAGGCTGCAGCCCAGCTCGAACCGCAGGTGCGGCTGGCCAAGGTGGACACGGAAGCCGTGCCGGCGCTGGGCGCGCGCTTCAACATTCGCAGCATCCCGACGCTGGCGCTGTTCCGCGGCGGCCGCGAAGTGGCGCGCCAGGCCGGCGCCATGGGCGCGGCGGACATCGTGCGCTGGGTCAAGGCGCACGGCGCGGGCTGAGCACGCTCACAACGGCGGCAAGGGCCGCGACGGCCGCCTGCGTTCGCGGCGCGGCGCGGCCGGCGGCTTGCCCGGGCCTTCCTGGCCGAATGCGAGCGTGCGCTTCACGCGCTCCACGCCCCCGGCCGTGACCACGCCGCCCGCGGCCTTTTCGAGCTGCTCGACCATGCGCGCGATGCGGTCGGCCACGTTCTCGTTCGACAGCTTCTCGCGGAACAGCTCGACCATGAGCGGGAACGAGAACGGCGTGGGCCGCTCGAGCGGCTTCAGCACCAGCTGCTGAGCCGCCATGCGCGCGAGGCTGGCACCCAGGCGCCCGATCTCGAGTTCCTGCGCAAGCAGTTCCTGCTCGGCCTGCAGCAGCAGCTTGTTCGCCGGGTCGTACTTGCGGAACACCTCCCAGAACAGCGACGAGGAGGCCTGCAGTTGCCTGCTGCTGCGCTTCTCGCCCGGATAGCCCTGAAAGACCAGCCCCGAGACGCGCGCAATCTCGCGGAAGCGGCGCTGTGCCAGTTCGCCCGCGTTGAGCGAGGCCAGCACCTCGTGCAGCAGCGTGGCATGCGCATCCTCGCCCTGGGGCAGGCGCAGCACCTGCGGCAGCAGCGCGAGCCAGTCGACCGGCGTGGCGCTCAGCAGCTCGAAGCCGTAGTCGTTCACCGCGATGGAGAAGGTGCGCGCCTCGTGCTGCGCCACGCGCCAGGCCAGCAGGCTCGCAAGCCCCATGTGCACGTGCCGGCCCGCGAAGGGATAGAGGAACAGGTGCGAACCTTCGCGCGTGGCGAGCGTTTCGGCCAGCAGGGTCTCGGGCGTGGGCAGGGCCGACCATTGCTGCTGGATCTCGAGCAGCGGCCGCACGCATTGCAGCTCGGGCGATGGATAGCGCCCCTCGCCGGCCAGCGCGAGCTGCTGCACCACTGCGTCGGCCAGCGTGGTCGACAGCGGCATGCGCCCGCCGTTCCAGCGCGGCACCGCGGCGCGCTTGCCAGTGGCGCGCCGCACCCAGGCCGTCATGTCGTGGATGCGCACGAGCTCGAGCAGCCGGCCGCCGAACAGGAAGCAGTCGCCGGGCTTCATGCGCGCGACAAAGCCCTCCTCGACGCTGCCGATCCTGGCGCCGCCCATGTACTGCACCGCCATGCTGGCGTCGCTCACGATGGTGCCGATGTTCATGCGGTGCCGCCGCGCAAGCCGCGCATCCGGCACGCGCCAGACGCCCTCTGCATCAGGCACCGCGCGGCGGTAATCAGGATAGGCGGCCAGCGAAGGCCCGCCCTGCGAGACGAAGGACAGACACCAGGCCCAGCTCTCGCGCGACAGATCCGCATAGGCGGCGGTGCCGCGCACTTCGGCATACAGATCGTCGGGCACGAAGCCGCCGCCGAGCGCCACCGTGACCAGATGCTGCACCAGCACGTCGAGCGGCTGCAGCGGCGTGTGGCGCGCCTCGATGTGGCCGGCCGCGATGGCCGCGCGCGCCGCGGCGCCTTCGACCATCTCGATGCTGTGCGTGGGCACGAGCGTGATGCGCGAGGGCTGGCCCGGCGCATGGCCCGAGCGCCCCGCGCGCTGCAGCAGCCGCGCCACGCCCTTGGGCGAGCCGATCTGCAGCACGCGTTCGACCGGCAGGAAGTCCACCCCCAGGTCCAGGCTCGAGGTGCAGACCACGGCCTTGAGTTCGCCGTTCTTGAGGCCCAGCTCGACCCACTCGCGCACCGCGCGGTCGAGCGAGCCGTGGTGCAGCGCGATGATGCCGGCCCATTCGGGCCGCGCCTCGAGCATGGCCTGGTACCAGATCTCCGATTGCGAGCGCGTGTTGGTGAACACCAGCGTGGTGCTGCTGGCGGCAATCTCGTCGAGCACCTGCGGCAGCATCGTGAGGCCCAGGTGGCCGCCCCACGGAAAGCGTTCGGCACGGCCGGGCAGCAGCGAATCGACCACCAGCTTCTTGGGCACCGCGCCCTGCACCAGCACGCCCTCTTCACGGCCCAGCAAGGCGTGCATGGCCTCCTGCAGGTTCCCCAGCGTGGCCGACATGCCCCACACGCACAACGAAGGATTCCAGCGCCTGAGCCGCGCGAGCGCCAGCTGCACCTGCACGCCGCGCTTGTTGCCAAGCAGCTCGTGCCATTCATCGACCACCACCATCCTCACGCGGCCCAGCACCTCGCTGGTATCGGCGCGTGCGAGCAGCAGCGACAGGCTCTCGGGCGTGGTGACGAGCACGGTCGGCAGGCGCTCGTTCTGCGCGCTGCGCTCGGCCGGCGAGGTGTCGCCGCTGCGCGCGCCGGCGCTCCAGCGGTGCACGTCCGCACCCTGGGCTTCCATCGCCTCGAGCGGCTGCTGCAGCGCGCGCAGCGTGTCGGCCGCGAGCGCGCGCATGGGCGTGATCCACAGCACGGTGAGCGGCGGCGGCGTGGTCTTTCCGCTGCGCGAGGGTGGCGGTGCCGCGGACGAGAACGCCTGCAGCGCGCCGAGCCACACGGCGTAGGTCTTGCCTGCGCCGGTGGTCGCATGCAGCAGCCCCGAGCGCCCTGCAGCCACCGCCTTCCACACGTCGCGCTGGAACTTGAAAGGCTTCCAGCCGCGCGCTGCAAACCAGGCGTCGAGCGCCGCCTTGACTGCTGCTGCCCTGCTCCTTCCCCTTCCGGGGGAAGGCTGGGATGGGGGCACGCGGCCTTCGAGAGGCGGCGGATCCTTGATACGCCGCTGGCCCCCACCCCGGCCCTCCCCCGGGAGGGGAGGGAGAGATGCGGGGTCCGGCTGCGTGGTCATGACGGCAGCAGCGCGGCCAGCGTCTGCAGGGTGTCGGCTTCCGCCACCGGCTTGTCCTCGCGCCAGCGCAGCATGCGCGGAAAGCGCACCGCGATGCCGCTCTTGTGGCGCGTGCTGCGCGCGATGCCTTCGAAGCCCAGCTCGAACACCAGCGTGGGCTTGACGCTCTTCACCGGGCCGAAGCTCTCGACGGTGGTCTTGCGGATGATCGCGTCCACGCGCGCCATCTCGGCGTCGGTGAGGCCCGAATAGGCCTTGGCAAAAGGCACGAGCTTGCGGCCTTCCTGTTCGGGCGGGCCGTCCCAGACGGCGAAGGTGTAGTCGGTGTAGAGGCTCGCGCGCCGGCCGTGGCCGCGCTGTGCGTAGACAAGCACGGCGTCGATGCTGAGCGGATCGATCTTCCACTTCCACCACACGCCCACGTCCTTGGTGCGGCCCACGCCGTACTGCGCGTCGCGGCGCTTGAGCATCATGCCCTCCACGCCCATGCTGCGCGCCGCTTCGCGCCGGCGTGCGAAGTCGCTCCACTCGATGCCGGTGAGCATGGGGCTCGGCAGCAGCGAGGGATGCTGCATGCGCGTGACCAGCTCGTCGAGCAGCAGCCGGCGCTCCGATTGCGGCAGCGCGCGCAGGTCGCGCCCTTCCCATTCGAGGAGGTCGTAGGCCAGCAGCACCACCGGGATCTCGCGCAGCAGCTTCGCGCCCAGCGTCTTGCGGCCGATGCGCTTCTGCAGCTCCGCGAAGGGCTGCACCCGGTCGCCGCGCCAGACGGCAATCTCGCCGTCGAGCACTGTGCCGTCGGGCAGCGCATCGCCCAGCACGGCCAGCTCGGGGAAGCGCTCGGTCACCAGCTCCTCGCCGCGCGACCACAGCCATGCGGCGCCTGCGCGCTTGACCAGCTGCGCGCGGATGCCGTCCCACTTCCATTCGACGATCCAGTCGGCCGGCGGGCCGAGCACGGCATCGAATTGCTCGAGCGGCAGGTTGAAGGCATGCGCGAGAAAGAACGGGTAGGGCTGGCCGCTGGTCTTCTGCACCTGCTCCGCACCCGACTCCGGCGCGATCAGCGCGCGGTAGTCTTCCACGCGCGGCCGGCCGCCGATGTGGGTGTAGCCCATGAGGCGCTGCGCCACGCGCTTGGGATCGATGCCGCCCACGCCCGCGAGCGCCTGCGTGACCTGCAGCTTCGACACGCCCACGCGGAAGGCGCCGGTGATGAGCTTGAAGTACACCAGCCGTTCTTCGGCCGCGAGCTGGCGCCACTGCGCGCGCAGCCGTGCGGGCAGTTCGTCGGGCGCCGCCTTGCCGGCCTCGCGCAGCGGCAGCAGGTGCTCCTCGACCCAGCGCGCCAGGCCGAGGTCGTGCGCCTCGGTGGGCGGCGGCAGCAGCAGCGCGATGGTTTCGGCCAGGTCGCCGACCGCCTCGTAGCTCTCGTCGAACAGCCATTCGGGCAGGCCCGCGGCCTCCTGCGCGAGCAGCCGCAGCAATTTGGTGGGCACCAGCTGGCGCGGCTTGCCGCCAGCCAGGAAGTACACGGCCCACGCCGCATCGGCCGGATCGGCCTCGCGCAGGTAGCGCTGCAGCGCGGCCTGCTTGGCGAGGCTCGAAGTGCTGGCGTCGAGCTCGCGGTAGAGCGCGGCGAACGCTTTCATGCCTTCGCTCCTTCCCCTTCCGGGGGAAGGTTGGGATGGGGGCTCTCGGCGTCCCCATCGAGCGCCGCCAGCCCCCTCCCCGGCCCTCCCCCGGAAGGGGAGGGAGTCTCCTGGTCGTCCTCGTCGCCGTACTCGGTCCTGAAGCCCTGCGCATCCAATCCGTTCTCGCTGAGCCAGCGCACCATCACCGCCACGCTGCCGTGGGTCACGAACACCCGCTCGGCCCCCGTGCCCGCAATGGCCTGCTGCAGGCCGGGCCAGTCGGCGTGGTCCGACATCACGAAGCCGCGGTCCACGCCGCGCCGCCGGCGCGTGCCGCGCAGCTGCATCCAGCCGCTCGCGAAGGCGTCGGCATGGTTGTTGCCGAAGCGGCGCATCCACGGCGTTCCCTGGGCCGAGGGCGGTGCCAGCACCAGCGCGCGCTTGAGCAGCGCGGCATCAACGCCCGGATCGGTCACGCGCAGCGTCGGCGGCAAGGCCACGCCCGCGGCGCGGTACACCGCGTTGAGCGGCTCCACGGCGCCGTGCACCACGATCGGCCCGATGGAGGCATCCACGCCATGCAGGATGCGCTGCGCCTTGCCGAAGGCATAGCAGAACAGCACCGACGCGCGGCCGGCCTCCGCGTTGGCGCGCCACCAGGCGTCGATCTCTGCGAACAGTGCCGCCTGCGTGGGCCAGCGGTAAATCGGCAGGCCGAAGGTCGACTCGGTGATGAAGGTGTCGCAGGGCACGGGCTCGAAGGGCGCGCAGGTGCCGTCGGGCTCGGTCTTGTAGTCGCCCGAGGCCACCCACACGCGCCCGCCGTGTTCGAGCCGCACCTGCGCCGAGCCCAGCACGTGGCCGGCCGGATGCAGCGAGATGCGCACGCCGCGGTGCGCGATCGCCTCGCCGTACGGCAGCGTCTGCAGCGCGATGTCGCCGCCAAGGCGGGTGCGCAGCGTGCCGGCGCTGTCGGTGTGCGCGAGGTAGTGGCCGTGGCCGGCGCGCGCGTGGTCGGAGTGCGCATGGGTGATGACGGCGCGCGCCACCGGCCGCCAGGGGTCGATGTAGAAATCGCCCGGCGGGCAGTAGAGGCCCTCGGGGCGCGCCACCACGAGGTCGCCAGGGCGCAGGGCGGAACTGTGGGGCAGCGGCGCGGTCATGGCCCGACATCGTAGGCCGGCGCGGTGGTCCGCGTGCCGAAGGCCGGGCGCGAAGCGGTGTGGGCGGCGGCCTACGCTCGCTTCGCCGGCCCGGCTGCGCATGGCCCTGTGGAACAATCTTTGCCACCCACTCCCCATGCTGCATCCGCCTCGCCACTTCGTCTACCTCGATGCCGTCGCGCGCGCGGGGTCGATCCGCAAGGCAGCCGAGAAGCTGCACGTGGCCTCGACGGCGCTCAACCGCAAGATCCTCGAGATCGAGTCCGACATCGGCACGCCGCTGTTCGAGCGCCTGCCGCGCGGCGTGCGCCTCACGGCAGCGGGCGAGGTGCTGATCACCGCGGTGCGGCGCAGCATGGCCGACATGCGCTCGGCCGAGTCGCAGATCGAGCAACTGCGCGGGCTGGTGCGCGGCACGGTGCGCATCGGCTGCGCCGAATCGGTCGCGACCGACCTGATCCCCGGCACCATCGCGCACTACCAGCAGACGCACCCGGGCGTGCAGTTCCAGATCGTCTCGGGCGTGACGGGCAACCTGGTCGCGTCGCTGATGGCCGACGATGTGGAACTGATCCTGGTGCACGACCCGCAGCCCTCGGAGACGCTGCGCGTGATCAGCGCGATCGCGCAGCCGCTGTGCGCAATGCTGCGGCCCGACCATCCGCTGGCGAGGCGCGCCACGCTGCGGCTGGCCGATTGCCAGAAATACACCGTGGCGCTGGGCGACCGGTCGTTCGGCAGCCGCCGGCTGCTCGACGACGTGATGGCGCGCTCGCGCATCGCGCTGCAGGTCGCGCTGGAGGCCAGCACCGTGCAGACGCTCAAGGAGTTCACGCGGCAGACGGGCGCGATCAGCTTCCAGTTCCAGATCGGCACGCTCAACGAGGTGCGGCGCGGCGAGCTGGTGTCGATCCCGCTGTCGGACCGGGCGCTGGCGCACAGCCAGCTGGTGCTGGCGGCGCGCGCCGGCCGCATGCTGCCGATCGCCACGCTGTCGTTCATGGAAACGCTGGTCAACCGGCTGGCAGCGTTGCCGGGCTGAGCGGCCCGCGGCCGCGCGCCGTCCACGCGGCGAATTTCGTACTGCACACAATTTGCGCTCGGTCCGAGCGAAACATTGCGCTGGAGGTTTGCACCCCGGCTGCCCATACTGCGTTCATCTGTTGCACCGCAGCATCCATGGACGCCCACACCCTCCTTCCCCCAGGCACCGCGCCGACGCAGGCCGCCACGCGCCCCCGCCTGGCCGTGCACCGGCTGACAATGGCCCATCCGGGCGACCTCTCGGCGCTCGCCGCGCTGTTCGACGAGGGCGTGATCGAGCCCGCGCAGGTGGTGGCCGTCATCGGCAAGACCGAAGGCAATGGCGGTGTCAACGACTTCACGCGCGGCTACTTCACCCAGACGCTGATGAGCCTGCTGGCCGCGCGGCTGGGCCGGCCGGCCGCCGAACTGCTGCGCGAGCTGCCCTGCATCCTGTCGGGCGGCACCGAGGGTGTGCTGAGCCCGCACTACGTGGTGTTCGCGCGCACCGGGCAGCCCGCCGCGGCCGCCGGGCCCGGCCCGGGCGCACTGGCGATCGGCACGGCCGTCAGCGCGCCGCTGCCCGCGCAGCATGTCGGGCGCTGGGCGCAGGTGGCGTCGGTGGCCGGCGCGGTGCGCGAGGCGATGCGCGGCGCCGGCATCGCCCGCGCCGAGGACGTGGCCTTCGTGCAGGTCAAGTGCCCCTGCGTGACGGCCGCGCGCGCCCAGGCCGCCACCGCGGCCGGCCACACGGTGCTGACCGCCGACTCCGGCCGCTCGATGGCGGCGGCGCGTGCCGCCGGCGCTTTCGGCGTGGCGATCGCACTGGGCGAGCTGCCCGACGACCCGGCGCTGGAGGCCTCGATGCTGGCCGACTTCGAGCGCTTCTCCCGCCGTGCGAGCATTTCGTCGGGCGTCGAGGTCGAGGCCAACGAAGTGATCGTGCTCGGCCACAGCGCGGCATGGGAAGGCACGCTGCGCATGGCCTGCGCACCGATGCGCGACGCGCTGGACATCGGCGCGGTGGCCGAGGCGCTGCGGCCGCTGGGCATGAACGCGGCGCCCCAGCTGAGCGCGGCCGATGCAGCACGGGTGGCGGCGGTGTTCGTCAAGTGCGAGCCCGACCGCCGCGGCCACGTGCGCGGCCTGCGCCACACCATGCTCGACGACACCGACATCAATGCCCAGCGCCACATCCGCGGCGCGGTCGGCGGCATGGTAGCCGGCGTGCTGGGGGACGCGCGCATCTTCGTTTCGGGCGGCGCCGAGCACCAGGGGCCGGACGGCGGCGGACTGGTCGCGGTGATCGCGCACGCGGCATGACAGCACGCTTGCAAACCGATGCCGGCGCGGACTTGGTACGCATCCTGCAGGTGACCGCACCCACCATGCACGCCACCGGCCACGCCTTCGAACAACGCCATCCCCGGCAACGCCGGCGTCGCGCGCCTGCCGCGGCGGCGCCTCTCAGCGAGACCTCATCCGCATGAAGATCGTGATCATCGGAGCCGGCGTGGCCGGCGCCATCCTGGCCCGCCGGCTCGCCGCGCTGCCTGGCGTCGAACTGCATTGCCTGGAGCGCGTCGGCCCCGACGACCACTCCGAGGCCGGCACCGGCCTCAACGTGGGCCCCAATGCGGTCAAGGCGCTGCGCCTGTGCGACACGGCGCTGGCCGCCGAGGTCGAGGCCGCGAGCCTGCCGTGGAAGCACTGGCAGATCGCGCTGACCGACGGCACGGTGCTGTTCGACCTGCCGCTGTCGCAGGTGGCGGACAACCCCGGCATCCGCATCCGCTGGTCGGAGCTCTACCGCGTGCTGCGCGAAGGCGCGGGCGCGGCGATCCGGTACGGCTGCGAGATCGCGTCGATCGCCGCGGCCACGGGCGGCGGCGGACGCACCGCCGTGCGCTACATCCAGGGCGGCGTCGAGCACCGCATCGACGACATCGACCTGCTGGTCGGCGCGGACGGCCGCTATTCCGCCACCCGTGCGTCGTTCTCGGGCCTGCCCGAGCCGCGCCATGTGGGCGTGGCGATCCTGCGCACGCTGGTGCCCGACACCAGCGCCGGCCTGATCGACGACTACGGCCAGTGGTTCAACGGCCCGCACCGGCTGCTGGCCTTCCGCGTGCCGCCGGGGCATGTCTACATCGCGGCGACCTACCCGGTCGAACCCGGCGCGCCGCTGCGCGACGAATGGAAGACCGAAGCCACGATGCGCGCCACCTACCGGCCCGCGCAGGGTGCGCCGAGCGCGCAGGTGCAATGGCTGATGGACGCCATGTGCGCAAACCTGCCGCACAGCCACTGGGCCCGCATGCAGGAGTCCGACGTGCTGTTCGGCGAAGCCGATTTCAATGTGATGTACCTGGGCGACAGCGCCCACGGCATGGCCCCCACGCTGGGCCAGGGCGCGACCCAGGCCATGGAGGACGCCTGCGCCGCCGCGCTGATCCTCGAGCGCGAGATCCGCGCCGGCCGCCAGGCGCCGCGCGACTGGCTGGCGCTGGTGGACGCCGCGCGGCGCGAGCGCATCCGCTTCGCGATGGCGCTGTCGATCACGGCCACCGACACCATGCTGGCCGGCGCCGATCCGGTGGCCGGAACGCGCTGGAAGACCGGGCCCGGGTTCCTCGGCGACCTTTCCACCCTGTTCCGCGACGTGTCGCTGGGCCAGCGCGAGCCGGTGCCAACGCCATGACAACGACGAACGCCGCCATCACGCACGGCCTCTTCCATCTCGCGATCAAGACCGCGGACCTTGGCCGCACCCGCGCCTTCTGGACCGGCGTGATCGGCCTGCGCGAGATCGCGCGGCCCGACTTCGGCTACCCCGGCGCATGGCTGGCCTGCGGACAGCCGGGCGGCCAGGCCATCATCCACGTCTATGCCGGCGGCCCGGCGCTCGGCCAGGGCGGCCAGGTGCCGCACGGCAGCGGCGCCATCGACCATGTGTCGCTGGCCTGCTCGGGCTACCACGCATACGTCGCGCGCTTTCGCGCCGCGGGGCTGGACTGGCGCGAATTCCTCGTGCCCGGCACCACGCTGTGGCAGCTGTTCGTGTACGACCCGAGCGGCGTGCAGCTCGAGCTCACCTTCGAAGGCGCGGTGGAAGACGGCGCGCCGCCCGACATGTCGGCCGCGCGCGTGTACCGCGCCGGCAGCTCATTCTTCGATCCGCTGACCTATCCCGCCCTGACCCCGCCACCCCGTTCCGGAGAACCCCACGATGCCACGCCCTGAGCTTTCCTTCGCCGCGCCCCTTCGTGCCGCCGCCCGTCTCGCCGGCGCCGCGGCCTTCGTCCTCGCCGCGTTCGCGGTGCTGCCGGCCCAGGCGGCCGACCGGATCAAGGTCGGCGTGTTTCCCTCGAGCGCGGCACTGCCGTTCTACGTGGCCGTGAACCGCGGCTACTTCAAGGAGGCCGACCTGGAGATCGAGGAGGTGCCCATGACCAGCCACCCGCTGACCGTGCAGGCGCTGGTGTCGAACGGCATCGACGCGGCGGTGAACCTGGTGACGCTCGAAGGCGCCAACATGGAATCGCGCCGGCCCAACACGCTGAAGTACATCTCGCTCAACGGGCAGAACGCGCAGCACGTGATCGAGCAGTTCGTCGTCAAGGCCGACAGCCCGGCGCGGACGCTGAAGGATTTCAGGAACGGCTTCAAGCTGTTCTCGGCGCCCGGCCCCGCCAACATCGGCGCTGCGCGCGCGGTGCTCAGGAAGGTGGGTCTGGCCGAAGGCCGCGACTTCACGATCCAGGAGCAGCAGATCGGCGTGCACCTGGGCGCGCTGCAGTCGGGCAACTTCGACGGCGGCTACACGCTCGAGCCGTCGGCCACCATCATGGTCGCGCAGAAGATCGGCAAGCGCATCGAGGCCGGCGTGATCTCCACCTACCTGCTGGGCAACAAGAGCGCCTCGGCCTTCGCGGCCGGCGCCGTGATGTCGGGCAGGTTCATGGCCGACAAGCCCGACGTGGCCAGGCGCTTCGCCGCCGCCTGGGCGCGCGGCGTGAAGGAAGCGCAGGCCGACAGCAGCGCGCGCGGCTACCTGGTGCAGGGCATGAAGGTGCCGCCCGAGCTGGCCGCCACCGTGCCGCTGCCGCGCATCGTGATGGCCGAGGACATGACCCCCGCCGATGTGGGCGACTTCCAGAAGTTCCTCGACATCGGCACCGAGCTGGGTGTGGTCAAGGACAGGATCGACGGCAAGGCGCTGGTGCGGGCCTTCTGATGCGCACCATGAGCACCCACCTGCCGATCGGCACCGCCGCGCCCGATGCCGCGGACGGCGGCGCCTCGCACCGCTGGTACCCGAAGGGCACGCACATCACGATCCGCGGGCTGACCAAGCGCTTCCAGGACGCAACCATCTACGACAACTTCGACCTCGACATTCCGAAGGGAAAGATCGTGTCGGTGTTCGGCCCCAACGGCTGCGGCAAGAGCACGCTGATCAACATGATCGCGGGCATCCTGCCGTGCGACAGCGGCCAGATCCTGTTCGAGGGCAAGGAAGCGCGCGAGACGCGCATCGGCTACGTGTTCCAGAACTACCGCGAGGCGGTGTTCCCGTGGCTGCGCGCGATCGACAACATCCGCTACCCGCTGCAGTACCTGAACCTGTCGAAGGTGGAGCAGCAGTCGCGCATGGACAGGCTGATGGAGAGCTTCGACGTCAAGCTCGACCTGCAGCGCTACCCCTACCAGATGTCGGGCGGCCAGCAGCAGCTGGTGTCGATCATGCGGGCACTGGTGGTCGATCCCGAGGTGCTGTTCCTCGACGAGCCTTTCTCCGCGCTCGACTACGAGATGGTGATGTTCCTGCGCGAGCGGCTGCAGAAGGTGCTGGTCGAACGCCGGACCACCACCTTGCTGGTCTCGCACGACCTCGACGAGGCCGTGCTGCTGGCCGACGAGGTGCTGCTGCTGACCAAGCGGCCCACGCGCGTGGCCGAGAACTTGCCCTTCGACGTGGCGCGCCCGCGCACGGCCGACACCACGATCACGCCGGCCTTCATCGCCACCAAGACCCGCGCGCTGGACGTGTTCCAGCGGGAGGTGCGCAAGCCATGAGCCTCGCCCATCGAGCCAACGCCTTCGGCGCCCACCTGCGGCCGCTGTTCGGCATCGCCGCGCTGATCGGCCTCTGGGCCTTCGTGCATGCGACGCGCGCGGTCGACCCGGTGCTGCTGCCCTCGCCGCTCGAAGCCCTCGCCGCCTTCTGGAACGGCCTTGCGCACGGCACGCTGTGGGGCGACTTCTTCAAGACCATCGTGCGCACCGTCACGTCCTTCGGCCTTGCGCTCGTGATCGCGGTGCCGCTCGGCATCGTGCTGGGGTCGAACGAGAAGATCTACGAATCGATCGAGTTCGCGATCGACTTCTTCCGCTCGACGCCGGCCTCGGCCATGTTCCCGCTGTTCCTGGTGCTGTTCGGCGTCGGCGAGGCCACCAAGATCGCGGTCGCGGCCTTCGGCGCGGCGCTGGCCATCCTGTTCAACGTCGCCTACGGCGTGATGAGCGCGCGCAAGCAGCGCCAGCTCGCGGCCAAGGTGATGGGCGCGCCGCGCTGGCGCGTGCTGACCGACGTGATCCTGCTGGAATCGATGCCGCAGGTGTTCGTCGGCATGCGCTCGGGCGTGTCGATCGCACTGGTGATCGTGATCGTGGCCGAGATGTTCATCGGCTCCACCGATGGCCTCGGACAGCGCATCATGAACGCGCAGACCATCTTCGACATGCCCGACATGTACGCCTCGATCTTCGCGGCGGGCCTGCTCGGCTACGTGATGAACCTCGTATTCCTGGTGGCGGAGCGGCGCTTCGTCCACTGGGGCGGAAAGTAAGACAAGCCATGACCGTTTCCATGACCGACATCAACCTGCCCGCCGTGCTCGCCGAAGTCGAGGCCGCGTTCGCCGAGTACGAACGCGCGCTCGTCACCAACGACGTGCCGGTGCTCGACAGGCTCTTCTGGGATTCGCCGCACACGCTGCGCTACGGCGCCGGCGAGAACCTCTACGGCTATGACGCGATACGCGCGTTCCGCCAGGGCCGGCCTGCGGTCAACCTCGAGCGCGAGATCACCGCCAAGGCCATCACCACCTTCGGGCAGGACTTTGCGGTCGCGAACGTCGAGTTCAGGCGCGCGGGCAGCGACCGCACGGGCCGCCAGAGCCAGACCTGGGCCCGCCTGCCGGAAGGCTGGCGCGTGGTGTCGGCGCACGTGAGCCTCATGGGCTAGGGCCAGCCAGCGCTATTTCTTCGGCTGGCCCTTCATCATGTCGATGACGTTCATCTTCATGCCGTTCCCCATGATCATGTCGCCGGGCTTCTGCCCGGCCTTGCACGGGCCGACCCACTTCGCCTCCATGACGAAGCTCCCGCCGGATTTGCCCATCATCGGCGGCTTGTAGGTCGAGCTGCTCTCCATCCGGTAGCTGGAACCGAAGTCGCCCGTGACCACCGCGTGGCTGGTGGCGGTGGTCGTGCCCATGCTGCACACGGAATCGATCACGAGCGTGCCGCCTTCCCTGCGCATCTCCTGCTTCGAGCAGGCGTCCTTGCCCATCCCCTGCCCCATGTCGCGCAGCGCCTGGTCGGTGGCGGCGTCGATGCATTGCTGCATGGTCTGCGCCGGCGCGCTGTTGGCGCCACCGGCGCCGTCCCCCATCTTCATCTCCCAGAGGCCGGGCTTGCGCGCGGGATAGTCGATGGCCAGTGCCGGCAAAGCCGTGCTGCAGGCCAGCATGAAGAAGGCGATGGCCGATGGACGAGTCTTCATGGCGGGCTCCGCATCAGTTCAAAGAAAAGGATGCCCAGGTTCTACCGCGCGCGGTGCGCCGGTGGAATAGCGCAATCGGCCTACGCCGGCCGTGCCTGCACGGCGGCTGCCGCCACCGCGGCCTTGCGGGGACGCGAGGCCCACCCGAAGCCGATGCCCAGCGCCAGCCCGCCGAGCACGTCGACCAGCACGTGCTGGCGCACCGCCATCGTCGAATAGACGATGGCCACGGCCCACGCGATGTTGAGCGCGCGAGCCCATGCGGGTGCAGCCACCTCGCGCAGCTGCCGCGCGAGCACCACGCTGGCAAACACGGAGAACGACACATGCAGCGACGGAAACGCGTTGCCGGCCGCATCGACGGTTTTCAGCAAGTGCAGCGAGGTGCCCGGGCTGGTGTCGATGCTGAAATTCGGGATGGCTGTCGGCACGAACCAGAACACCGCGAGCGCGATGCCGGTCATGAAGGCGCAGCCCAGCGCAAAGCTCCACAGTTCACGCCTGTCCTTGGCAAGGAACACCGGCAGCGCGATGTAGAGCCACAGCGAAAGATAGACCGGCAGCAGCGCCGGCCAGAAGGCGATCAGCCGGTCGAGCGCAGTGAGCGGCAGCGTCCAGGGCTGGCCGGCGTTCTTCATGATCCAGAAATACAGCGGGAAGAAACCCGCGGTCGCGACCGTGTTGCCGACCAGCTTCAGCGGCCAGAGCGCGCGGCACCGCCGGCCCAGGGCGTGAAGCCAGGGCCGTGGATTCGAAGGCGGCGGATCTTTGAAAGAAGAAGGTGTCATGAACGCCCGATGCGGTGCGCCTGGAACTCGCGCAAGCGAGCCCGCGGCCCTACCAGGGCGTCCATTTTGATTCGCTTTGGGCCGAGGCCACCGTGCGCTCGATGAAGCGCACGCCGCGCGCCCCGTCTTCCACGCGCGGGTAGTCGGCCGCGATGGCATCGGCCGGCTGTCCTGAATGCCGTGCGCGGATGTCTGCCACCACGCCGGCATAGATGTTGGCAAAGGCCTCGACGAAGCCTTCGGGATGGCCGGCAGGCAGGCGGCTCGCGCGCTGCGCGGCCTCGCACAGCCAGGGCGAGCCGCGCGTGAAGATCTGCTTCGGCCCGTCCTGCGGCAGGTGCACCAGCTGGCTCGGCTGCTCCTGCCGCCACTCGAGCGTGCCGAGCGTGCCCGAGACGCGCAGCCGCAAGTCGTTCTCCAGGCCGGTGTTGATCTGCGAGGCAATCAGCACGCCGCGCGCGCCGCCCTTGAAGCGCAGCAGCAGGCTGCCGTCGTCGTCGAGCATGCGGCCCGGCACCAGCGCGCTCAGGTCGGCGCACAGGCTCTCGATCTCCAGGCCGGTGACGCTCGCGACCAGGTTCTCGGCATGCGAACCGATGTCGCCGATGGCGCCGGCCGCGCCGCTCCTCGCGGGATCGGTGCGCCAGCCGGCCTGCTTGTTGCCGGCGCCTTCGAGCTGGCTCGCGAGCCAGCCCTGGTTGTATTCGACCACCACCTTGCGCAGTTCGCCGAGCCGGCCCGAGCGGACCATCTCGCGCGCCTGCCGCACCATCGGGTAGCCGGTGTAGTTGTAGGTCACGCCGAACAGCGTGCCCTGCTTCTTCACGGCCGCAACCAGCGCATCGGCCTGCGCGCGCGTGTGCACCAGCGGCTTGTCGCACACCACGTGGAAGCCGGCTTCGACGAAGGCCTGCGCGACCGGAAAGTGCACGTGGTTGGGTGTGACGATGGAGACGAAGTCGATGCGCTCCTCGGGCGGGCGCTTCAGCTCGTCGGCCAGCAGCGACTGCCAGTCGCCGTGGTTCCGGCCGTCGGCCAGGTGCAGGTCGCGGCCCGAGGCGCGCGCCTTGTCCGGGCTCGACGACAGCGCGCCGGCCACGAGCTCGATCTGCCCGTCGAGCGCCATGGCGTTGCGGTGCACGGCGCCGATGAAGGCGTCGCGGCCGCCGCCAACCATGGCGCAGCGCAGCTTGCGGGGAGGTTGATCAGTCATCGATAGGAAGTCCTGGTAGTTGTCCCCTCTCCCCGAGGGTTGAGGGAGCAAGGCAACTCAGAACGGCGAGTTGGGGTGGTAGAAGTCCTTGGCGTTTTCCTTGGTGATCAGCACCGAAGGAATGATCGTGGTCGCGGGCAGCTTCTCGCCCTTCAGCCGCGCCTCGGCCGTGAGCTTGATCGCGTCGTAGATGAACTTGGGCGAGTAGCTCACGTCGGCGCCGATGCGCTTGTCCTTGCCGTCCATGATGGTCTTGACCATGCCCTTGGCGCCCGCGCCGCCGAAGACGATCTTGATGTCGTCGCGCTTGGCCTGCTCGATGGCCTTGAGCACGCCCACCGCCATGTCGTCGTCGGCGGCCCAGATGGCGTCGATGTTCTTGAAGCGCGTGAGATAGTCCTGCGTGACCTTGAAAGCGTCGTCGCGGTTCCAGTTGGCGTACTTGGCGTCGAGCAGCTTGATGTCGGGATGGTTCTTGAGCACCGCATTGAAGGCATCCATGCGCTCGTTGTCCAGCGTGGTGGCAATGCCGCGCAGCGCAACCACGTTGCCCTTGCCGCCGAGCTGCTTGGCGATGTACTCGGCCGGGATGCGGCCGAAGGCGGTGTTGTCGCCGGCCACGTAGGCGTCCTGCGCGCTGGTGTCGGTGAGGCCGCGGTCGACCACGGTCACGTAGGCGCCCTTGGCCTTGACCTGCGCCACCGGCTTGGTGAGCGCGGCCGATTCGAACGGAAACACCACCAGCGCATTGATCTTGGTGACGGTCGACAGGTCCTGCAGCTGGTTCGCCTGCTCGGGCGCGTTGGCCGCGGTCTTGATCGTGATCTTCAGGTCCTTGTGTTCCTTCTCCAGGTCCTTCTTCGCCTGGTTGGCCCAGTAGTTGATGCCGCCCATGAAGCTGTGCGTGGCCGCGGGAATCGAAACGCCGAGGTTCACCTTCTCGGCAGCGAATGCGGGCAGGCTCGCGAGCGCTGCGGCCGCCACGGCCGTGAGTGCGATGCGACGTGTGAAGCTTGTCATGCTGGATGTCTCCTCTTGGTGGATGGAACGGAACGAACGGGAAAGAACTAGCGCCGGCCGCGTTGGAGGAACGCGACGATGATGATCACGAAGCCCTGCACCGCGGCGTTGAGGTACACGCTGATGATGCTGGTGAGGTTCAGGATGTTGCTGATGACCGAGAGCAGGATGGCGCCGATCACCGTGCCGGTGATGCTGCCCGCACCGCCCTTGAGCGCGGTGCCGCCGACGATCACCGCGGCAATCGCCTCGAGCTCCCACAGGAGGCCCGTGGTCGGCGAGGCCGATCCGAGGCGCGGCACGTACAGCAGCGTGGCAATGCCCACGCACACGCCGAGCAGCACGTAGGTGAGGATCTTCACGCGGTCCACGTCCACCGCCGCATAGCGCGCGACCTGCTCGTTGGAACCGATGGCCTGCACGTAGCGCCCGTAGGCCGTGCGGTTCAATATGACGCCGCCGATGATCGCGACGATCACGAACACCCACACCGGCACCGGGATGCCCGCGAGGCTTGCGTAGTACACCGGCGCATAGAGGTCCGACAGCTCGTTGTCGAGCGTGAGCGCGCCGCCGTCGGCAAAGTACGTGAGGTAGGCGCGGAAGATGCCGAGCGTGCCCAGCGTGACGATGAAGGGCTCGATGCGCCCCTTGGTGATCAGCAGCCCGTGCGCCAGGCCGAACAGCGCACCCAGCACTACCGCGAGCACCGCGCCCATCACCACCGCCATCAGCGGCGAGCCCGAGGCCGGCCCGGCCCAGTTGATGAACATGATCACGCTGCCCGCGATGAGCGCCGCCATCGAGCCCACCGACAGGTCGATGCCGCCGGAGATGATCACGAAGCACATGCCCACCGCGATGATGCCGATGAAGGCCGTGCGCGTGAGCACGTTCATGGCGTTGTCAACGGTGGCGAAGTCGCTGTTCAGCAGCGTGCCGCCGATGCACAGCAGCACCAGGCCGATGACCGGGCCGAGCCCGTGCAGGTGCTCGGTCCAGCGCGGCCCGCCGCCGCTGCGGTGTTGCGCGGCTTCAGGCTGCGGCATGGAGGTCTGCGGTTCCGGTGGCATGAGCGATGAGCTCCTCTTCAGTCAAGTGGTCGGCGTTGAGCGTGGCAACCAGGCGGCCCGCGCGCATCACCGCGACGCGGTGGCACAGGCCGATGAGTTCCATCAGCTCCGACGAGACGACGATCACCGCGAGCCCTTCGCGGGCGAGTCGCTGGATCAGGAAATAGATGTCGCGCTTGGCACCGATGTCGACGCCGCGCGTGGGCTCGTCGAGCACCACCACCTTCGGTCTGGGCTGCAGCACCTTGGCGAGCGCGAGCTTCTGCTGGTTGCCGCCCGAGAGCGACGATGCGCGCACCTCGAGCGAACCGGTGCGGATGCCGTAGTCCTTCACGGCCTCGGCCAGCGCGCCGCGTTCGGCCTCGGGCTGGAGCCATGGCTTCGCGTAACGTTCGAGCGCCATCAGCGTGAGGTTCTGGCGCAGGCCGAAGTTCACGTGCAGGCCCTTGCCCTTGCGGTCCTCGCTCAGGTAGGTGAGGCCGTGCCTGGCGGCATCGCGCGGATTGCGCCAACCCTTGCGGTGGGGCACCGGCCTGCCGAGCATCTCGACATCGCCGCCCGCGGGCCTGAGGCCCAGCAGGCCTTCGAACAGCTCGGTGCGGCCCGCGCCGACCAGCCCCGCGAAGCCGAGGATCTCGCCGGGGCGCACCTCGAAGTTCACATCCTGCGCCCAGCCGGGCACGCTGAAGTTGCGCACGCGCATGGCGGGCGCGTCGGCGGCCACCACCACGTCGCGCGGCGGGTACAGGTCGGCCAGCTCGCGGCCCACCATGAGGTTGGCCATCTGGTGGCGCGTAAGCTCGGGTGTGGGCGCACGCGCCACGAAGCGGCCGTCGCGCATCACGATCACCTCGTCGGTCACCTGCTCCACTTCGTCGAGCTTGTGCGAGATGTAGACGATGGTCACGCCGTCGGCGCGCAGCTGGGCGATGAGCTTGAAGAGGCGCTCGGTTTCGCCGGGCGTGAGCGTGGCCGTCGGCTCGTCCATGACCAGCAGGCGTGCTCGGCGTGCAATGGCCTTCGCAATTTCGACGAGCTGCTTCTCGGCCACGATGAGCCTGCGCACCTTGGTGCGCGGATCGATGTTCAGGCCGACGGCGGCGAGTGCGGCGGCGGCATCGCGCTCCATCGCTGCATCGTCGAGCAGCCAGCCTTTCTTCTTCTCGTGGCCGAGGAAGATGTTCTGCGCCACGCTCAGGTCTTCGGCGAGATTGAACTCCTGGTGGATCAGCACGATGCCCAGCGCCTCGGCGTCGCGCGAACTCGCGAACTGCTGCGGCTGGCCGTTGATGCGCAGCGTGCCGCCGGTGAGCGGCTCGTAGCCCGACAGGATCTTCATCAGCGTGGACTTGCCCGCGCCGTTCTCGCCGAGCAGGCCGTACACGCGTCCGGGCGCGAGCGAGAAGCTCACGCCGTGCAGCACCTGCACCGGACCGAAGGCCTTCACCACGCCGTCGAATTCGACCGCGACGCTTCCCCTGGTTTCTTCTGCTGCCGTCATGGCGCCACTCCGCGGACCTTCAGCGTTTCGTGCATCGCGAGCACGCCGGCACCCACCAGGCCGCCCTGCACGCCCAGCGGCGTGTACTGGATTTCGAGATGCCGCGTCGAAAGCGCGAGCGAGCGCTGGTACACGCTCTGCCGCACGGCCGCCAGGAACAGCGGCCCGATGCGCGTGATGCCGCCGCCGATGAACACATGCGAGGGATTGAAGAAATTCACCACCGACGCCAGCATCTGGCCGATGAGGTTGCCCGCGCGCTGGATGATGCCGTTCGCGGCCGTATCGCCGGCGCGGCTCGCCTGGCCCACGTCGACGGCCTCGATGCGCCCGTGCAGGCGCAGGCACTCGGCCAGCATGGCGCTTTCGCCGGCTTCGGCCGCCTGCACGGCCATGCGCGTGATGGCCGGGCCTGCGGCCATGGCCTCGACGCAGCCGACGTTGCCGCAGTGGCAGCGCGGGCCGTCCTGGTCCACGCAGATGTGGCCCACGTCGCCGGCCGACCCGGCCGCGCCGCGATAGACCTCGCCATGGCAGACGATGCCGCAGCCGATGCCGGTGCCGATCTTGATGACGAGGAAGTTGTTGAGCGAACGCTTCAGCCGCCAGAGCTCGCCGAGCGCCATCAGGTTCACGTCGTTGTCCACGAAGACGGGCGCCGCGTAGTCCTCGCGCAGGTAGTCGCGGATCGAGAAGCTGTCCCAGGCCGGCATCAGCGGCGGATTCACGAGCTGGCCGATTTCGAAGTTCACCGGACCTGGCACGCCGATGCCGATGCCCAGCACCTCCTTCGGGCCGTGGCCGCAGCGCGCGAGCAGCTCCCGCATCAGCGCGCGCACCCGCGCCAGCACCACGGCCGGGCCTTCGCGCACATCGGCCGGTTCGTCGTGCTGCGCGAGCACCGTGAGGTCGGGGCGCAGCACTGCAACGTCGAGACTGGTGGCGCCGATGTCGATGCCCACGAGCACGCCGAGGCCGGCATGCAGCTGCAGGTTCTCGGCGCGGCGCCCGCCCGAGGAACGCTGCAGGCCCGCTTCGGCCAGCAGGCCTTGCTCGACCAGGCCGGCGATCAGCGCATTGGCCTTGCTCTTGGAGAAGCCGAGCTGTTCGGCCATGGCATGGCGCGAGCCGCCGGCCGACCAGAAGGTGGTCTCCAGCAACCGCATCTCGTCCGCAGTGATGCCACTCCAGGGTGCCACGCGCTTTGTCTCCAGATATTCTTTTGGCCGCCGGCTGCAGCCGCTGCAGTCCGGGGCGAAGGCGAATACTAGGGGCGCAGCTTCAGCCGGACAAGGCCGAACTTCGACCATGTTCAAACCAAAGTTGGGCTTTTGCAGGAGCGCCGGACGCAAAAAAGCCGCCCGGAGGCGGCTTTTTCGTGAAGAGCTTTTCTGCGCTCCTGCTTACTTCTTCTGGCGGTACTTGCGCAGCGCAGCGATCTGCGCAGCCATCACGGCCAGTTCCGACTGCGCCATCGCGATGTCGATGTCGCTCTTGGCGTTCTTGAGCGCTTCCTCGGCGGCGGCCTTGGCCAGGTTGGCCTTCTCGTCGTCGAGGTCCTTGCCGCGGATCGCGGTGTCGGACAGCACGGTGACGGCGTTGGGCTGCACTTCGAGAATGCCGCCGGCCACGAAGACGAATTCCTCGCCGCCGTCGGCCGTTTCGATGCGCACCGCACCCGGACGGATGCGCGTGATCAGCGGGGTGTGGCGCGGGTAGATGCCGAGCTCACCGGCTTCACCGGGCAGCGCGACGAACTTGGCTTCGCCCGAGAAGATCGACTCTTCCGCGCTGACCACGTCCACATGAATGGTGCCTGCCATGGTGATTCCTTTTTAAGCGACCTTCTTGGCCTTCTCGAACGCTTCGTCGATGCTGCCCACCATGTAGAACGCCTGTTCCGGCAGGTGGTCGGCTTCGCCGTTCACGATCATCTTGAAACCGCGGATGGTTTCGGCCAGCGGCACGTACTTGCCGGGCGAACCCGTGAACACTTCGGCCACGTGGAACGGCTGCGACAGGAAGCGCTGGATCTTGCGGGCGCGGGCCACGGCCAGCTTGTCTTCCGGTGCCAGTTCGTCCATGCCCAGGATCGCGATGATGTCGCGCAGTTCCTTGTAGCGCTGCAGCGTGCCTTGCACGGCGCGGGCCACGTTGTAGTGCTCTTCGCCGACCACGTTCGGGTCGAGCTGGCGCGAGGTCGAATCGAGAGGGTCCACGGCGGGGTAGATACCGAGCGAAGCGATGTCGCGCGACAGCACCACGGTGGAGTCCAGGTGGGCGAAGGTGGTGGCGGGCGACGGGTCGGTCAAGTCGTCGGCCGGCACGTACACGGCCTGGATCGAGGTGATCGAGCCAACCTTGGTCGACGTGATCCGCTCCTGCAGGCGGCCCATTTCCTCGGCCAGCGTCGGCTGGTAGCCCACGGCGGAAGGCATGCGGCCCAGCAGGGCCGACACTTCGGTACCGGCCAGCGTGTAGCGGTAGATGTTGTCCACGAAGAACAGCACGTCGCGGCCTTCGTCGCGGAACGACTCGGCGATGGTCAGGCCGGTCAGCGCCACGCGCAGGCGGTTGCCCGGGGGCTCGTTCATCTGGCCGTAGACCATGGCCACCTTCGAGTCCTCGAGCTTCTCGAGGTTCACGACGCCGGAGTCGGCCATCTCGTGATAGAAGTCGTTGCCTTCGCGGGTACGTTCACCCACACCGGCGAACACCGACAGGCCCGAGTGAGCCTTGGCGATGTTGTTGATGAGTTCCATCATGTTCACGGTCTTGCCCACGCCGGCGCCGCCGAACAGGCCCACCTTGCCGCCCTTGGCGAACGGGCACACCAGGTCGATCACCTTGATGCCGGTTTCCAGCAGGTCCTGCGAAGGCGACAGCTCGTCGTATGCGGGGGCCTTGCGGTGGATCGATGCGGTGAGGTCCTGGCTCACGTCGCCGCGCTCGTCGATCGGACGGCCGAGCACGTCCATGATGCGGCCGAGCGTGGCCTTGCCGACCGGCACCGTGATGGGCGCGCCGGTGTTGGTCACGATCAGGCCGCGGCGCAGGCCGTCGGACGAGCCGAGTGCAATGGTGCGCACCACGCCGTCGCCGAGCTGCTGCTGGACTTCGAGGGTCAGTCCGCCGCCTTCGAATTTCAAGGCGTCATAGACCTTGGGCATCTGGTCACGCGGGAACTCCACGTCGACCACGGCGCCGATACATTGGACAATTTTTCCTTCAGCCATGGCGTTTCCTTCTGGATCTCAATAATGTTGCGACAGGTTCTTGCAGAAGCGTCCTTGTGCCATCGCGGGCCGCTTTTGCAAGAATGCCGGACGGGCCGGCACCCTTGGTTTCTTCAGATACTTCCGATCAGCACTTCATGGCCGCGGCCTGTGCGGCGAAGGCATCGCTGGCAGCCTTGCAGGCCTGGCCCAGCGCGGCCTTGTCGGTGCCCATCGAAGCCCATGCCGCCTTGGTCTGCTCGACGCTCGCCTTCATCGCATCGGCGGCAGCGCCGCTTTGCGCCGACACGCACGCCTGGGCCTTGGCCAGGTAGTCGTTGCACTCCTGCGGCAGGTCCGCGGCCGATGCCGTGGGAGCGGCGGCTGCGGGCGCGGCCGGTGCCGCCGGAGCGGCAGGCGCCGCGGGAGCGGGCGCCGGTGCAGCGGCAGGTGCCGGCGGTGCAGCAGGCGCCTCTTCCTTCTTGGAGCAGGCAGTCAGGGCGGCGGCCATGGCCACCAGAACGAGAAGTTTCTTCATTTGTGCAGAGTCCCCAGAAAAAGGCCTTCGGTTATCGGTTCGCAGTGCGAAGCGCGAATGGCAATGTGGCCCGGTCCATTGCCGCAATCAAACACCGGCAGCCGCAGCGGCGCCGGACACGATTTCCGAAAGCTCCTTGGTGATGCCTGCCTGGCGGGTCTTGTTGTAGACCAGCTTGAGCTCGTTGATCACATTGCCGGCGTTGTCCGTCGCCGCCTTCATTGCGACCATCCGGGCGGAGTGCTCGGACGCCATGTTCTCGGCCACGGCCTGGTAGACCAGCGACTCCACATAGCGCACCAGCAGCTCGTCGATCACGCTCTGCGCATCGGGCTCGTAGATGTAGTCCCACGAATGCTGGCCGGCCTCGACCTGCAGCGAGTCTGCGGCCAGCGGCAGCAGCTGCTCGACGAGCGGCTCCTGCTTGATCGTGTTGATGAACTTCGTGTAGCACAGGTACACGGCCGACAGCTTGCCTTCCGCATAGGCGTCGAGCAGCGTCTTGACCGGGCCGATGAGCTTGTCCAGGTGAGGCGTGTCGCCCAGGTGGGTGACATGGGCCACCACGCGCGCACCGATGCGGTTCAGGAAGCCCAGGCCCTTGCTGCCGATGGCCACCGACTCGATCGCGATGCCCGCGCTCTGCGCTTCCCGCAGCTTGGCCGTCACGGCGCGCAGCAGGTTGGTGTTCAAGCCGCCGCACAGGCCCTTGTCGCTCGTGACGATGATGAAGCCGATGGCCTTGGCCTCGTTCTTCTTCATGAACGCGTGCGTGTACTCGGGATTCGCCTTGCCCAGGTTGGCCGCGATGTTGCGGATCTTTTCGCTGTAGGGGCGGGCGGCACGCATGCGCTCTTGCGCCTTGCGCATCTTGGAAACCGAGACCATTTCCATGGCCTTGGTGATCTTCTTGGTGTTTTCCACCGATTTGATCTTGCCGCGGATTTCCTTACCAGCTGCCATGAGTGCTCCTTGTCCGGCCGATCAGGCGAACGACTTCTTGAACGACGTGATGGCGGCGGTCAGCTCGGCTTCGGCGTCCTTGTCGAGTGCCTTGGCCTTTTCGATCTTGTCGAGCAGCGCAGCATGGCTGGACTTCAGGAACTGGTGCAGCCCGTGTTCGAACGGCAGCACCTTCTTGATGTCCAGGTCGTCCATGAAGCCCTTGTTCACCGCGAACAGCGTGGCGCCCATCAGCGAGATCGGCAGCGGGCTGTACTGGGCCTGCTTGAGCAGTTCGGTCACGCGGGCACCGCGGTCGAGCTGCTTGCGGGTGGCTTCGTCCAGGTCGGAGGCGAACTGCGCGAACGCAGCCAGCTCGCGGTACTGGGCCAGGTCGGTACGGATACCGCCCGACAGTCCCTTGATGACCTTGGTCTGCGCCGACGAACCCACGCGCGACACCGAGATACCGGCGTTGATGGCGGGGCGGATACCGGCGTTGAACAGGTTGGTTTCCAGGAAGATCTGGCCGTCGGTGATCGAGATCACGTTGGTCGGAACGAAGGCGGACACGTCGCCGGCCTGCGTTTCGATGATCGGCAGCGCGGTGAGCGAACCGGTCTTGCCCTTGACTTCACCCTTGGTGAAGGCTTCGACGTAGTCGGCGTTCACGCGGGCTGCGCGCTCGAGCAGGCGGCTGTGGAGATAGAACACGTCGCCGGGGTAGGCTTCGCGGCCCGGCGGGCGGCGCAGCAGCAGCGAGACCTGGCGGTAGGCCACGGCCTGCTTGGAGAGGTCGTCATAGACGATGAGCGCGTCTTCGCCGCGGTCGCGGAAGTATTCGCCCATGGTGCAGCCCGAGTAGGCCGACACGTACTGCATGGCGGCCGATTCGGAGGCCGATGCGGCCACCACGATGGTGTAGTCCATCGCGCCGGCTTGTTCGAGTGCGCGCACCACGTTCTTGATCGACGAAGCCTTCTGGCCGATCGCAACGTAGACGCAGGTCATGTTCTGACCCTTCTGGTTGATGATCGCGTCGATCGCCACGGCCGTCTTGCCGGTCTGGCGGTCGCCGATGATCAGCTCGCGCTGGCCGCGGCCGATCGGCACCATCGAGTCGATCGACTTGAGGCCGGTCTGCATCGGCTGGTCGACCGACTTGCGGGCGATCACGCCCGGTGCGACCTTCTCGATCACGTCGGTCATCTTGGCATTGATCGGGCCCTTGCCGTCGATCGGCTGGCCGAGGGCGTTCACCACGCGGCCGATGAGTTCGGGGCCGACGGGCACTTCCAGGATGCGGCCCGTGCACTTGACGGTGTCGCCTTCGGAGATGTGCTCGTACTCGCCCAGAATCACGGCGCCGACCGAGTCGCGCTCGAGGTTCAGCGCCAGGCCGAACGACGGCGTGCCGTCGGCCGTGGGCGGGAACTCGAGCATTTCGCCCTGCATTGCATCGGACAGGCCGTGCACGCGCACGATGCCGTCGGTCACCGAAACCACGGTGCCCTCGTTGCGGATGTTCGCGCTGACTCCGAGGCCCTCGATGCGGCTCTTGATCAGTTCGGAAATTTCTGCGGGATTGAGTTGCATGACTCTTTCCTTCTTTCTTTGAGGCTACAAGTAGAGGGCTGAAGACCGTCAGGCCGCCAGCGCAACTTTCATTTGTTCAAGGCGCGCTTTGACGGAGGTGTCGAGCACCTCGTCGCCGACCACCACACGAATGCCGCCGATCAGCTCCGGCTCCTGCTGGACCGTGACCTGCAGCTTGCGGCCGAAGCGCTTTTCGAGCGCGGCCGCCACATTGGCCAGGGCCGAGGCGTCGATCGGGAAGGCGCTGTAGACCACGGCGTCGGACGAACCGCTCTTCGCGTTGGCCAGTGCCCGGAACTGCTTCGCAATTTCCGGCAGCACCGAGAAGCGCCCGTTGTCGAGGAGCGCACCCAGGAAGTTCTGGGCATGGGCGGGCAGCGGCGCACCGAAGGCGCCGGCGACCACGCCGAGAACCTGCTCGGCCGTGGCCTTGGGGTTGTCGGCGAACTGCTGGAGCTCCGGACTGGCCGCGATGACGGCCATCTTTTCGAGCCAGGCGCTGGTGCCGGCAACGTCGGACGACGAGGCCTTGAAGAGCGCCTCGGCGTAGGGGCGTGCAATGGTGGCGAGTTCTGCCATGGCTTCTATCAGAGTTCGGTCTGCAGGCGGGCGAGCAAATCGGCGTGAACGCCTGCATTCACTTCCTTGCGCAGGATCTGCTCTGCGCCCTTGACGGCCAGGGCCGCGACTTGCTCGCGCAGCGCTTCGCGCGCCTTCAGTGCCTGCTGGTCGGCTTCGACGCGTGCGGCTGCAACGATCTTGTTGCCTTCCTCGGTCGCGCGGGCCTTGGCCTCTTCAACGATGGCCTGGGCGCGACGTTCGGCGTCGGCAAGACGCTGTGCGGACTCGTTGCGTGCCTGGCCCAGTTCGGCTTCCACGCGCTTGTTGGCGGCGGAGAGTTCGGACTTGGCCTTGTCGGCGGCAGCGAGGCCTTCGGCGATCTTCGCAGCGCGGTCGTCCAGCGCCTTCGCGATCGGCGGCCACACGAACTTCATCGTGAACCCGACCAGGATCAGGAACACGATCATCTGAACGATCAGGGTACCGGTAATGCTCACTTTTCACCCTCTCTTTGGGATTGAATGCGAAGCCATTCCACAGAGGGGAACGACGACACGGGTCCGACGAGAAAGACTTACTTCGGCAGGTTGGCGATCTGAGCCAGGAACGGGTTGGCCGTTGCGAACCAGAGGGCGATACCGGTGCCGATAATGAAAGCGGCGTCGATCAGACCAGCCAGCAGGAACATCTTGGTTTGAAGTTCACCCATGAGTTCAGGCTGACGTGCGGCCGACTCGAGGTACTTGCTGCCCATGATGCCGATGCCGATACATGCGCCCACAGCGCCCAGACCGATGATCAGGCCGGCGGCCAGTGCAACAAAGCTAATAACTTCCATGATGACTCCTAGAGGACTTTGGTTGAAGAGAAAACAAAAAACGAAAACGAAACCGTGCGATCAGTGGTGATCGTGGGCCTGGCCGATGTAGACCAGCGCCAGCATCATGAACACGAACGCCTGCAGCGTGATGATCAGGATGTGGAAGATGGCCCAGGCCGTGCCCGCGATGATGTGGCCGATGGCCAGGCCAATACCGGTGGCCGACAGCGACCAGGCGCCGCCCATCAGCGCGATCAGCAGGAAGATCAGTTCGCCGGCGTACATGTTGCCGAACAGCCGCATGCCGTGCGAGACGGTCTTGGCGATGAACTCGATCATCTGCATCGCGAAGTTGAACGGATACAGCGCCCAGTGGTTGCCGAACGGCGCCGTGAAGAGCTCGTGCACCCAGCCGCCCAGGCCCTTGATCTTGATGTTGTAGTAGAGGCAGACCAGCAGCACGGCCACCGACATGCCCATTGTCACCGAGAGGTCGGCCGTGGGCACGACGCGCAGGTAGGCATGGTGCGGGTCTTCGCCGGCGATGTGGAAGATCTTGGCCCAGATCGCCGGGAACAAATCGACCGGGAACAGGTCCATTGCATTGAGCAGGAAGATCCAGACGAAGATCGTGAGCGCCAGCGGGGCCACGAACTTGCGGCTGGTGGCGTTGTGGACGATGCCCTTGGCCTGCTGGTCGACCATTTCCACCAGCAGTTCGACGGCCGCTTGAAAACGGCCGGGAACGCCCGAAGTAGCCTTGCGGGCCGCCAGCCAGAGCAGCCAGCAACCCAGGATGCCCAGTGCTATCGAGAAGAAGAGCGAGTCGAAATTGAAAACCGAAAAGTCCGCAACACCGCCCGGCTTGGAGCTTTGCAGGTGCGTCAAGTGGTGAATGATGTATTCACCCGCGGTCTGACCATGTTCCGCAGCGTTTTCAGCAGCCATTCAGTTACTCGTCTCTATGTTGCCGGCGCCGGGGCGAGAACATCACCGCCAACCAGGCCGCCTTCATTGTCACCACCAAACCGATCAGCATTGCTGGCCAGCTCAGCGCCGTTATCAGCCTTGGCGCTGCGAACAACATCGCAATCGACAAGGCCATCTTGACCATTTCCCACAGGAAGAACCCAACCACCGCAGTGCCCGGATTCAGGGAAGAAAACCGGCCGGTCAGGCCCCGCGCGAACACCGCAGCAGGAATGACCACCGCAATCGCGCCGTAGCCGGCGGACCACCCCAGATTTTGCCTCCCCGTCAGTCCCCAGGCGGCCAAAGCCACCAGCAGACCGACAACCAACTGCCCCGCGATGACCCACCAGGGGGAGATCGAGGGATGCCTTGCTCGCAGTTCACGCGCCTCATCGGCGGTCAACGGCTTGTATTCTGCGTCGAGGTCTTCCGCGACTTGCTCATCTTTTCGGGCGATTGTTTTCATTTCGAATGAAGCCCGGATGACGACCCAGAATTTCTACAAAGCCATTGATTATAAGTAAAAACCCAGCCCGTCCGGCCACCCGAGCTGTCGCGTTTGCAAATCGAGGCTTCGTTGGCTGACGAGAACCCGACCTGCCGCGCGCAACCATAATTCCAGACATGCACCCTCTTACCGCCGCACTCCCCTCCACGCTCTGCTACCTCGACGGCGAGTACACCGCACTCAAGGACGCACGCATCAGCGTGCTCGACCGCGGCTTCATCTTCGGCGACGGCGTCTATGAAGTCGTCCCCGTCTACGGTGGCCAGCCCTTCTGCTTCGATGAACACATGGCACGGCTCGATCGCTCGCTGGCCGAACTGCAGATCGCCAACCCACTCACGCTCGCCCAGTGGCGCGGCATCGTGATGCGGCTCGTCGAGCCGGGCGGCGATGCGCCCCAGGCCGTGTACTTTCAAGTTACCCGCGGTGTCGCGCCGCGCGATCATGCCATGACCCGGGGCGTGCGCCCGACGGTGTTCGTGATGGTGAATCCGCTGCCGCCGGTGGCCGATGCCGTGCGCGCCAAGGGCGTGGCCTGCGTGAGCGCGGCCGACTTCCGCTGGCAGAAGGCGCACATCAAGAGCACCAGTCTGCTGGGCGCGGTGCTGGCGCGGCAGATCAGCGTCGAGGCCGGCGCGGCCGAGACCATCATGTTCCGCGACGAATGGCTCAGCGAGGCATCGTCCAGCAATGTGTGGATCGCCAAGGATGGCGGCCTTATCGGACCGCCCAAGGACAACCTGGTGCTGACCGGCATCCGCTACGGCCTGCTCGAACGCCTGTGCGCCGAATGCGGCATCCCGTTTGCGCTGCGCCGCATCTCGCGCAGCGAAGTGTTCGGTGCCGACGAGCTGCTGCTTTCGTCGGCCAGCAAGGAGGTGCTGCCGGTCGTGACGCTCGATGGCCAGCCCATTGGGAACGGCCGCCCCGGCCCCATCTACCAAGCCTTGTATGCGGCTTACCAGAAGGCCAAGCTGCACAACGCGCAAACGCAAGGAGTTCCCGCATGACCGACACCAAGGACAACATCGAAACCGCCACCGTTCACGTTCCCGATCCGCGCAAGGAATCGCTGATCGAGTACCCCTCGCAGTTCCCGATCAAGGTCATGGGCGCCAAGGCCGATGGCTTCGTGCATGCCATCACGCAGATTGCCGAACGCTTCGATCCGGTCTTCGATGCCACCACGGTCGAGCTGCGCGACAGCAAGGCGGGCAACTACCTGGGCGTGACGATCACCGTCACCGCCACCAGCCGCGAGCAGCTCGACGATCTCTACCGGGCACTGTCGAGCCATCCGATGGTCAAGGTCGTTCTCTGAAGCAGTGAGCGCCGAGCACGCAATGCGCACGGGCATCGAACTGAAATGGCTCGGTGCCACCGACTACGCCGCCACCTACGGCGCGATGAAGCAGTTCACGCTCGAGCGCCTGCCCGAGACGCTCGATGCGCTGTGGGTCTGCGAGCACACGCCGGTCTTCACGCAGGGCCTCGCCGGCAAGCAGGACCACATCCTGAACCCCGGCAACATCCCGGTCGTGCAGACCGACCGCGGCGGCCAGGTCACTTTCCACGGCCCCGGCCAGGTGGTGGCCTATCCGCTGATCGACCTGCGCCGCGCCGGCTACTTCGTGAAGGAATACGTCTTTCGCATCGAGGAATCGGTGCTGCGCACGCTGGCGCACTTCGGGGTGACGGGCCACCGCGTGGCGGGCGCGCCGGGCATCTACGTGCGGCTCGACGACCCTTTTTCGCATGCCGCGCTGACCGGCCCGCTGCCCGCCGGCGACCCGTTCCGCGGCCTCGGCAAGATCGCCGCGCTCGGCATCAAGGTGAGCCGCCACGCCACCTACCACGGCGTGGCGCTCAACGTCGCGATGGACCTCGAACCCTTCTCGCGCATCAACCCTTGCGGCTATGCGGGGCTGCAAACGGTCGATCTTTCTACAATCGGGGTCCAAACCACATGGGAAGAAGCTGCCCGGGTCCTGAGCCAGAAGCTCAGCACCTACCTGGCGCCTTGACACTCCAATGAGCACCACAGAAGTCGTCCGCGACGCCCAGAGCGCCGAAACCTACAACCCGCTGGCCAAGCAGAAGGCCGCGGCCAAGCTCTCGCGCATCCCCGTCAAGGTGGTGCAGCAGGGCGAGGTGCTCAAGAAGCCCGAGTGGATCCGCGTGAAGGCCGGCAGCCCCACCACGCGCTTCTACGAGATCAAGCAGATCCTGCGCGAGAGCAACCTGCACACGGTCTGCGAAGAAGCCTCGTGCCCGAACATCGGCGAATGCTTCGGCAACGGCACCGCCACCTTCATGATCATGGGCGACAAGTGCACGCGCCGCTGCCCGTTCTGCGACGTGGGCCACGGCCGCCCCGACCCGCTCGACAAGGACGAGCCGCTCAACCTCGCGAAGACCATCGCCAAGCTGCGCCTGAAGTACGTGGTGATCACCAGCGTCGACCGCGACGACCTGCGCGACGGCGGCAGCCAGCATTTCGTCGACTGCATCACCAACATCCGCGAGCTCTCGCCGATGACGCAGATCGAGATCCTCGTGCCCGACTTCCGCGGCCGCGACGACCGCGCGCTCGAGATCCTCAAGGCCGCGCCGCCGGACGTGATGAACCACAACCTCGAAACCGCGCCGCGCCTCTACAAGGAAGCGCGCCCGGGCAGCGACTACCAGTTCAGCCTCAACCTGCTGAAGAAGTTCAAGGCGCTGCATCCGCAGGTTCCGACCAAGAGCGGCATCATGGTGGGCCTGGGCGAAACCGACGAAGAGATCCTTCAGGTGATGCGCGACATGCGCGCGCACGACATCGACATGCTGACCATCGGCCAGTACCTGTCGCCGTCGGGCTCGCATCTGCCGGTGCGCCGCTACGTGCATCCCGACACCTTCAAGATGTTCGAGGAAGAGGCCTACAAGATGGGCTTCAGCCACGCGGCGGTGGGTGCGATGGTGCGGTCGAGCTATCACGCGGATCAGCAGGCGCACGCCGCCGGCGTCTGAGCGCCCCCCGACGAGCGTCAGTGCCCGCCGGCCGCCCGAGGTGATGCGTCCCGCGCGGACGAAGCCTGACGACGACCGAACACCGCGAGGCTGAGCGCCGCGGCCAGCCAGGCGCCGAGCCCGCCGTACAGCATGACCCAGCCGAAGCCATGGGCCACGGCGGCCTGCAGGAGTGCAGCGGAGGCATCCGGCACCGCCAGCGTCGCCAGCGCCTGCTGCGCGCCCGCCATATCCCCGCCCGCGAGCTGCCCGGCCAGGGCGCGCAGCCGCGCCGCATCGAGCGCCGTCCCCAGCGAGCCCCGCAGCGCAGCCAGGATGCCCGCCACCAGCACCAGGCCCATCAGCGCGATGTTGATGGCCAGCGAGATGAGCCGCGCGCTGACGTCCATGCCCGAGGCCATGCCGGCGCGATGCGCGGGCACCGAGGCGGTGGTCATGTTGGTCGCGGGCGTGGTGGTCAGGCCCAGGCCGATGCCGGCAATGAGCGCACCGGGCAGCACCGTCCAGCCGCCCAGGTGCGCGAGGCCGCTGCCCCACTTCATCGCCATGAAGCCCAGGCCGATCAGGAACAGGCCGGCGGGGATCACGAAGCGCGCCTGGTAGCGCAGCAGCAGCCATTGCGCGATCGGCGGCATCACCAGGAAAGGCACCGTGTAGACCAGCAGCGCCAGCCCCACGGTGGCCGTGTCGTAGCCCAGGCCGGCGGAAAAATACAGCGGCAGGTAGATCATGAACGGCCAGTAGCTGCAGTTCATGCCGATGCAGCCGACGATGGCACCCGAGAAGTCGCGGATGCGGAACACCGAGAAGTCGAACATCGGGTGCGGATGGAAGCGCTCCACCGCGACGAAGGCTGCGAGGCCCGCCGCGGTGACGGCCATCAGCCCCAGCGCGGCCGGGCTGGTCCAGCCCAGGCTGTCGCCCTGCGTGATCAGCCAGGTGAGCCCGAGCACCGCGATGGTCAGCGTGACGATGCCCGCCAGGTCCAGCTTCTGCTGGCTGGCCAGCGGATCGCGGGACTCCGCCACGCCGGCCATGATCAGCGCCAGCCCGAGCAGCGCCAGCGGCGCATGCACCAGGAAGACCCAGTGCCAGCTGGCCAGCGCAATGATCGCGCCGCCCACCACCGGCCCGAAGCCCAGGCCGATGCCGGCCACCACGCCCCAGATCGCGAAGGCACGGCCGCGCGCCCGGCCATCCGGAAACTGGTGCGACAGGATCGCAATGGAGCAGATGAACATCGCGCCGCCCGCCATGCCCTGCAGGAAGCGCGCGGCAATCAGCACCGGCGTGGCGGCCGCCAGGCCGCACAGCAGCGAGGCCACGCCGAAGGCCAGCACCGTGAGCGCGAACATGCGGCGCCGCCCGTAGCGGTCGGCCAGGGTGCCGGTGGCCATCAGCACCGTGGTGCAGGCGATGGTGTAGGCGTTCATGATCCATTGCAGGTCCTGGAAGTCGGCGTGCAGCCGCGCCTCCAGCACCGGCAGGATGATCGGCACGCTGGAAATCTCCAGGCCGAACATCAGAGCCGCCAGGCAGATGGCGGCCAGCGCGAGGGAGGGATGGCGGGGGGAGGAAGAGGACATCGGGGCCTGAAGGGAAAGAAGGTGGTCCGAGGCATTCTCAAGACCCCGATTTCATTAGGCAAATGATTAAATTTCTACCCATTCAATACGTAATTTCATTAATCTAGGTAGCCATGAGCTTCGACACCGGCCTGCTGCAGGCCTTCATCGCCGTCCACCGGGCCAACGGCTTCACCCGCGCCGCCGAGCAGCTGCACCTGACGCAATCGGCGGTCAGCCACCAGATCCGCCGGCTCGAGGAACTGGTCGGGCGCCCGCTGTTCCACCGCACCACGCGGCGCCTGCGCCTGACCGCCGATGGCGAGGACTTCCTGCGCCATGCCGAGCGCATCCTGCAGGCGCAGGACGCGCTGGCGCGGCACTTCCGCTGCTCGCCGATCGAAGGCACGGTGCGCTTCGGCGTGCCCGAGAGCTTCATGAGCGAGGGCCTGCCGCAACTGCTGCAACAGTTCGCGCGCAGCTGCCCCAACGTGCGGCTGGAAGTGAGCGTGGGCCTGACGCTCGACCTGGCCACGATGGTGCGCGAGCGCGAGCTCGACCTGGCGGTGGTGGTGTCGGTCTCGGGCGAGGTCGAGGGCACGCTGCTGCGGCGCCTGCCGATGGTGTGGGCCGCGGCCGAAGGCTTCGAGCGCACGGAGGGCGCCTCGCTGCCGCTGGCCTATTCGCCGCCGCCCTGCGTATGCCGCCAGGTCAGCATCGATGCGCTGAACCAGGCCGGCATTCCCTGGCACGGCGCCTTCAGCTCGCACAGCCTGCAGGACCTGCGTATGGCAGCGCTGAGCGGCCTCGCGGTGGCCACCTTCACGCGCGACAACCTGCGCCCCGGCATGGCGGCGCTGGACGAGCGCGACGGCCTGCCCGCGCTGCCAATGCTGGACTTCACGCTGGCCTACGGCGAAGGCGATGCGGGGGAGCGCAGCCCGGCCGTGGCCGAACTCGGCCGCCTGATCGAACAGGCCGAGTGGGCGCGCCGGGACAAGCCTGTGCGGCAGCCGCGCCGCACGCTGCGCGCGGCATAGGCTCGCGCCCGTCGCATGCGGCTCACCGCCGGGCTGGCGTCTTCGCTATCCTGCCGTCTGGCCAAGACGAAGGATAGATTTTGCAAACGCACCCTGCCATTCAAGCCGCCATGGAGCGCAGCTTCGGCGCCATCGCCGACCTGGTTCGCCTCCACGCACAACACACGCCCGACCATGCCGCGCTCGCGGACACGCAACAGGCACTGAACTATGGCGCGCTCGACGCGCTGATGGACCGCGTCGCGGCCAGCCTGCAGCGCGATGGGCTCCAGCCCGGCGATGCCATCGCGGTCTGCGCGGCGTCCTCGGTGAACTATGCGGCGGTGTTCCTCGGCGCCTTGCGCGCGGGCGTCGCGGTCGCGCCGCTGGCACCCGGCTCCACGCCGGCCAGCCTGGCCCGCATGATCGAGGATGCCGAGGCGCGCATCCTCTTCACCGATGCGTCGGCAGCCGAGGTCGTCGGCCCTGCGAAGGAAGACGGCATCCCGCGCGTGGCGCTCGACGGCTCCGCCGCCGGGCAGGCCCTCGAGCGCTGGCTGGCTCCCGCAGGCACGCAGCCGCGTGCCGTGGAAACGCAGCCCTCGTGGCCCTTCAACATCATCTATTCGTCGGGCACCACCGGCGAGCCCAAGGGCATCGTGCAGGGCCACGGCATGCGCTGGGCCCATGTGCAGCGCGGCGCCAAGTACGGCTATGGCCCGGACACCGTCACGCTGCTGTCGACGCCGCTCTATTCGAACACCACGCTGGTGGTGTTCTTTCCGACCATTGCCTTCGGCGGCTGCGTGGTGCTGATGCCCAAGTTCGACGCGCTCGGCTACCTGCAGCTGGCCGAGCAGCGCCGCGTGACGCACACCATGCTGGTGCCGGTGCAGTACCAGCGCCTGATGGCGCATCCGCGCTTCGACGCGCACGACCTCTCGTCCTTCCGCTTCAAGTTCAGCACCAGCGCACCCTTCAACGCCGCGCTCAAGGCCGACGTGCTCAAGCGCTGGCCCGGCGGGCTGATCGAGTTCTACGGCATGACCGAAGGCGGCGGCACCTGCATCCTCGAAGCCCATCTGCATCCGGACAAGCTGCACACCGTCGGCCAGCCGGCCGAAGGCAGCGACATCCGCCTGATCGACGAGGAGGGCCGCGAGATCCCGCGCGCCAGCATCGAGCTGGCCGGCGAGGTGGTGGGCCATTCGGCCGGCATGATGACCGGCTACCACCGCCAGCCCGAGAAGACGCGCGAGGCCGAGTGGTTCGACGCCGCCGGCAAGCGCTTCATCCGCACCGGCGACATCGGCCGCTTCGATGCCGAGGGCTTCCTCACGCTGTTCGACCGCAAGAAGGACATGATCATCAGCGGCGGCTTCAACATCTATCCAAGCGATCTCGAAGCAGTGCTGCGCAGCCATGCGGCCGTGGCCGACGTGGCGGTGGTCGGCGTGCCTTCTGAGCAATGGGGCGAGACGCCGGTGGCCTTCGTGGTGCGCCGCGCGGGCGATGGCACTTCCGAGGACGCGCTGCTGCAATGGGCCAATGCGCAGCTCGGCAAGACGCAACGCCTGGCGCGGCTGCAGTTCATCGACGAGCTGCCGCGCAGCGCGATCGGCAAGGTGCTCAAGCGGGAGTTGCGTGAACTCGTCGGCCGCTGAAGCACAGGCGCAGGCAGCCGCGTCCTCCGAACAAGGCGGCGGCAACGGCCTGCTGTGGCTGCTGGCCGCCGTTGCGGTGCTGTTCGCCTTCCTGCGCCCGCGTGCGCCGATGGACTGGCTCCGTTTGGTCGACTGGCAGACCGTGGGCGCGCTGGCCGGGCTGCTCGCGATCACGCAGGGGGTCGAGAAAAGCGGCATGCTGCAGGCCGCCGCCGAGCGCCTGCTCGCGCGCACCCACAGCCAGCGCAGCCTGGCGCTGCTGCTGACCGCCAGTGCGGCGTTCCTGTCCGCGCTGGTGACCAACGACGTGAGCCTGTTCCTGCTGGTGCCGCTGACGCGCGTGCTCGCCAGCCAGGCGCACCTGCCGCTCGCGCGGCTGGTGGTGCTCGAGGCACTGGCCGTCAATGCGGGTTCGGCCCTCACGCCCATCGGCAATCCGCAGAACCTCTACCTCTGGCACCGCTCGGGCGAGAGCTTCGTCGGCTTCATGGGCATGATGCTGCCGACCGTGGCCGTGATGCTGTTCTGGCTCTTCGCCGCGGCCTGGCTGCTGGTGCCGCGCACGCCCATCGCGCTCAAGCCCGAGACCGAAGCCGCGCCGGTGCAGCCGCGCCTTTTGGCACTGGCGGGCGTCCTGTTCGTCGGTTTCGTGGTCGCGCTCGACCGGCACTGGCTGCTCGCGGGCCTGGGCGTGGTGTTCGCGGTGTTCCTGCTGACTTATCCGCGCGTGCTGAAGGGCATCGACTGGGCACTGCTCGCGATCATTGCGCTGATGTTCGTGGACCTGCGGCAGCTGGCCGAGCTGCCGGCGGTTCAATCGTTGCTGAACCACTGGCCCATCACCGAAGGATGGCGCGCCTACCTCGCCGCCATCGTCGCCTCGCAGCTCATCAGCAACGTGCCGGCGGCGATCCTGCTCGACGGCCATGTGCGCGACCTGCCCGCGCTCGCGGCCGGCGTGAGCGTGGGCGGCTTCGGCTGCGTGCTGGGCTCGCTGGCCAACCTGATCGCGCTGCGGCTGGCCAAGTTGCCGCACGGGCTGCGCGAGTTCCATCGCATCAGCATCCCGTTCCTGCTGGTGTGCGCGGCCTCGGCGCTGCTGCTGCGGCTGGGGTGACAGGCGGGGATCCCCGCAGGACAATGGCCCCTCTCCCATGCGCCAGCCCGCCCCGCCCACCCTTTCGCTGCGCAGCTACGGCACCTCGCGCGGCAGCCATGCGCACGACCACTTCCAGGTGCTGGTCGGCCTCGAGGGCGTGCTGGAGATCGAGGTCGAAGGCCGCGGTGCCGGCATCGGCGCGGGCCAGGCGCAGGTGGTCGCGCCGGGCGACAGGCACGACTTCGAAGCGCGCGGCAGCGGCAGCATGTGCCTCGTGCTCGACACCACGCATGCGACCTGGGCCCGGTGCGCCGAACGCGCGCCGGCCGACGTGCCGCAGCTGCACGCGCTCGCGCGCTATCTCGCGCACTGCATGAAGCAGCCCCGGCAATTCGCGCTCGCGTTGCAGCAGGGCCCCGCGCTGCTGCTGGAAGCCTGGAACCCCGCGCCTTCTTCGATGCCGCACGCGCGCCGCCGCCGCATCGACTGGCCGGCGCTTGCGGCCTGGGCCCGGGCGCGGTGGCACGAGCCGCTCACGGTCGCCGACCTGGCCAGCGTCGCCTGCCTGAGCCCGAGCCAGCTCGCACAGCGCTGCCGCGAGGAACAGGGCATGAGCGCGATGCACTGGCTGCGCGGCCTCAGGCTCGCGCATGCGCGCGAACTGCGGCTCGAAGGCATGGGCGTCGCCGAAACCGCGCGCCGCACGGGCTACCGCTCGCCTTCGGCGCTCACCGCCGCGCTGCGCCGGCTCGATCGCTGCTGACCGGCAACACCGTCGTTGCGCGACGACGCACCGGCGCTGCGCGACGGCCGGCCGGGTTAGCCTCGTTCTCCATGTCGCCCACCTTCCACGCCCTGCTCGCGATTGCGCTCTGGGCCACGCTCGCCTCGCTCGGCACTGCCCTCTCGCACTTGCCGCCGTTCCTCTTGACCGGGCTCGCGCTGATCATTGGCAGCCTGCCGAGCTGGCCGCTGGTGCTGCGCGACCGCGCGGCCTGGCGCGTGCCGCCGCGCACGCTGGCCCTCGGTGTCTACGGCCTGTTCGGCTTTCACTTCCTGCTGTTCATCGCGCTGCGGCACGCGCCGCCGGTCGAGGCCAACCTCGTCAACTACCTGTGGCCGCTGTTCATGGTGGTGCTGGCGCCGGTGCTGCTGCCGGGCATGTCGCTGCGGCCGCTGCACCTGGTGGCGGCGCTGCTGGGCTTTGCGGGCGCGGCGGTCGCGATCCTGGGCACGCGAGGCGGCGGCAACAGCGCGCCCCACGGGTACTGGGGCTTCCTGCCGGCGCTGGGCTCGGCCTTCATCTGGGCCAGCTATTCGCTGTGGACGAAGCGCGTCGAGGCCTTTCCAAGCTCGGCCATCGGCCTGTTCGGGCTGGTCTCGGGGGTGCTCTCGCTGGCCTGCCATGCGGTGCTCGAAGCGCAGGTGGCGCTCTCCTCCAAGGACTGGCTGCTGCTCGCGCTGTGCGGCCTCGGCCCGCTCGGCGCGGCCTTCTTCGTGTGGGACATGGCGCTCAAGCGCGGCGACCCGCGGCGCATCGGCATCCTGAGCTATCTCACGCCTCTGGGCTCGACCGCGCTGCTGCTGCTCGTGACCGGCCGGCCGCTGACCTGGACCATCGCGCTGGCGGCCCTGCTCATCATTTCGGCGGCAGTCATGGGCACCCGCGCCCGCTGAATGGCTCCTGTCCGACGGAGCCGCGCGTTTTTATGGCTAGAGTGGAGGCTCAGGAAAAAAGGAGCCCCCACTCATGGAAAACAAGAACAAGAACGAAGATTTCGAGATCACGCCCAAGCTGGTGTTCGACCTGAACCTGGCGCTGTACCTCGACCTGGTGGCCGCACTCGAGGGCGCGGGCGCCATCACCTACCGCCAGATGGCGGCCCGGGTGCTCAACATCAGCATGGACGCGCGCGCCGACGGCGAGACCGGCCTCGCAACGGCGCTGGAAGGCGTCGCCAAGGGTTTCGCCGGCCAGGGCGGCGGCCTGTCGATCGAACTGCTGAAGGCCGCACGCAGCCTGCGCGAGGACGACGCGATGGGCGACATCCCGATGCGGCCCGACGAAGGCTGAGCTGCCAACCCAGGCCGGCGCGGCGTGAACGCCGCGGCGACTTATTTGTAGTCGAGCGTGAAGGTCGCAGTTCCGTCGGCGCGCCCCGGCGTCACCCTGTCGCCCGTCTGGAAATAGCGCGCAGTGTAGGACAGCACATAGTCGCCATCCTTCGATGGGCCGACCAGCGCGTCTTCGCCGAACTTCACCGGCACGCTCTGGTTGTCGACCAGCTGAATGCCTACGCCGGTGGCGGTTCCGGTGCCGCCCTGCGTGATCCTCAGCACGCCCTGCGTGTTCGACGGGTCCGGCGTCGCGTCCATGCGCAGGTAAACGGTGTTCTGCGCGTTCTGCCCGGCCTTGCAATTGAGCTTGATGCTGAAGCTGCGGTCACCCGTGGTGGTGCCCCTGCCCTTGAAGTTGTTCTGAGGCACCCTGCCGAACTGCACCGAGATGTTCCGCGATCCCAGGTCCACCGAGCATGACGGCGTGACGATGGTGATGCCGTTGCCAGAGAGCATGGTGGTCAGCATCGACACACCATCGCCGTCGCCGTAATACCGGGTATAGGTTCCCGAAGCCAGCGGGCCGTTTCCGGTAACGGCCGCTGTTTTTATCAGCTCCACCTGGAACTGTGTACCCGTCGCAAAGTAGATGTAGGCCGGTCCCCGCGAAAGCCGATGCGGGTAGGTCACCGTCAGATATGCATCGATCACCCGCGACAAGCGGATGCCGACACCCGGTACCGCCGTCGAGTAGATCGTCGGATCGCTCGGCATGGGTGCTCCCTGCAGCATCTCGCCGATGAGCGTGCCGCCGCCTGCGGTGCAGTCGAATATGTATTCCGAGGTATCCCTGGTCGGAATGGAAAATGACTTTCTCGCGATGACGGCTCCGACAGGCAGATCGTTGGGAACGACCACATTGCCCATGTCCATGTTGATGATCTTCGCTGCAGTTCCCGGATAGCGCACGCATGCCGCCCACGCCTCCTGCGCACCGGCCAGCAGCATGAGAACCGGCACGCAGTGGCGCAGGAACTTCGTCGCGCCCGATGGTTTGCTGCGGTTCATTCCGCCTCCTTCTGCTTCGTCGTGCCCGGCTCGGCCGCAGCACATTGGCCGTTCAGCTCGCGGATCGGCGGCGGGTTCTCTTCATCGGGCAGGCTGTAGGGCACGACGCACTGGTCGGCCTTGTCCTGGCTCCATCGCACGGTCAACTGTCCGCTGTTGCCCGCGCCGGTCACGAAGGCCTGGCCATCGGGGCCGACGATGCCGACCTCCTGGCCCACCTCGTTCTCGATCTTCGAACCCAGCGGCAGCGCGCGGCCTTTGCGGTCGGTCAGCACCATCAGCAGGCGGAAGCCCACCGAGGTCTCGAACTTCGCGGCCACCACCGCGCCGCGCGTGGGCACCACCTCGGTGGCGGCGTTCTTCACTTCCACCGTGTCGCCGAGGTCGGCGGTGCGGATGGCCAGCCGGTTCAGCCGGTACGGCGTCAGGTTGGGGATGACCGCGTTGCCGGCCCAGTCGGTCGCCACGCCGGGCTGCGACTCGAAGCCCACGCCCTGGGCCTTGGGTGCCTGCACCAGCGCGACAGTCTCGCCGAGCGGCTGCGACAGCGTGACGCCGCCGCCGTGGACCAACAACCCGCCGGCCATGCCGAAGGTGCTCTGGCCATAGCCCCGGCCCATCGAGTGACCCAGGTCGAAGCGGCCGACCGGCGACAGGTAGCTCGCGCCCGCGCTGCCGCTGCTGCTGCCGCCCTGGTTCGCATGGCCGGCCGTCACGTTGTAGGTCAGGCGGCTGTCGTCGAAGGCCGAGCCGTAGACGCTGGCCTGCTGGCTGACGCGGCCGGTGCCGTCGCGGGTCACGGCGTACTGGGCACTGGCGCGGGTATCGCCGAGCGGAACGCTCAGCATGAACATGAGCTGGCGGCTCGCCGGGCGGTTCAGGCTGGTGGTGTGGTTGTAGAAAACGCTGTAGCCGAACTGCTTGTAGTTGCCCGAGTAACCCACCTGCAACAGCCGGTCCTTGGCACTGGTGCCCCAATAGCTCTGCTGGCGTGCGGACGCGAACACGCTGCCCCAGTCGCCGATCTGCTGCGAAAGCTCGAAGCGCACCTCGTTGCGGCGGCTGTGGAACGACTCGAAAGACCGCAGGTCCTGCATCTGCACCGCCTCCTGGAAGGTGCGGTAGCCGCTGGTCGAATAGCGGTAGCCCGCCACGCGGAAGTTGGTGCCCGAATCGAGAAAAGCCTTCGAATACAGGAAGCGCAGCGACTGCCCGTCGTACGTCTTGATGCCATCGACAGGGGTGCGGTCGGTGGTGCGCGCGCTCGACAGGTCGACCGACACGGCGCCGAAGTCGCGCAGGTTCTTGCCTACGCCCACGAGCAGCGACTGGTACATGTTCGCCATCAGCAGGCCGCCGTAAAGCGAGAACTCGTTGCCCAGGCCGCGCGCCAGTGTCGCCTGCATGAAGGCCGGCTGCGAAAGCGAAGGCCGTGCGCCCAGCGTGCTGCCGTCGTAGCCGTTGCGGTACTTGCCGAGGGTGGCCGAATAGCGCCAGGTGCCTTCGCGCAGTAGCGTGGGCACGGCCGAGAAGGCCTGGGTGTATTTGGTCTGCCGGCCGTCGGCTTCGGCGATGGTCACCTCGAGATCGCCGCTCGATGCGGTGGGGTAGAGGTCGTCGATGACGAACGGGCCCGGCGCCACGAAGGTGCTGTAGACCACATAGCCGTTCTGGCGCACCGTGACGCGCGCATTGGTCTGCGCCACGCCGCGAATGGTAGGCGCGTAGCCCTGCTGGCTGTCGGGCAGCATCGCGTCGTCGGACGACAGCTGCACGCCGCGGAACGGCAGGCTGTCGAAGAAGTTGCCCGGCGTGTTGCCGTCGCCGATGAGCAGCCGCCCGTTGATCGAGGCCAGATCGCGCTGCATGTAGGTGCTGATGCCCTGCCAGCGGCTCTTGCCGTCGATGCCGCGGTTGTAGGTCGAGAAATGGCGAAAACGCCAGTCGCCGTAGTTGAAGCCGGCGCGCAGGCCCGCGAACAGGGTGTTGTGCTGCAGGTTTTCGTCGCGCCTGGCGAAGGCGTTGCCGTCGAACACGTTCTGCGGCGGCGCAAAAGGGAACGCGTCATTGCGGTAGCTGTTGCCGCTGTAGCGCGCGAAGTTGAGCTGGTAGTCCAGCATGCCGGCGGTGATGCCCCTGTCCCATTTCTCGGGGCCGACCGCGCCGCGCGCCGATCGCCTGAGCGCCGCCTGCGGGATGCTGACGAACAGGCGCTGCTTGCCCGCGTCGTAGTGCACTGCCGCATCGGGAATGACCTTGAGCAGGTCGATGCAGGCTTCGTCGACGGCGCCCGCGAGCTCGGGAAACACCGCCACGTTGACGCCCCACGCATCGAGCATGCCACGCGTGAGACAGGGCTCGGCATCGTGCTTGCCGTCTTTCGCGGCGAAGCGGATTTCGGTCTGCCCCGCGCCGCGCTCGTTGAGCGACACGTCGACCATGTACTTGCCCGCGAGCACGCGGTTGCCGAAGGAGAAGAGGGAAAGGTCGGCATGCGGCTGGTCGCCGCCGATGCCGAGGAATTCCTCATTGAAGCTGGAGCCGGCCAACTGCTGCTGCGCATGGCCGGGCATGCCGAGCGCGCCCAGCAGGGCTGCGCACACGGCCCGCCGAAGCGATGCACGAAGAGGAGGTGACGCGCGGCGCATGGCGATGTGGTCCTTGCGTCAGCGCTTCGCCGCGTCGCCAGACGGCGGAGAAGGCGCGGTCGGGGGAACGAGTTCCGCCTTCACGGCCACGGGCTCTGCACCCGCCGGCACTTGCACGCGTTCTTCGGGCGTCTCGCCGCCGTAGTCGTTGAGCGTGGTGAAGTCGACCTGGATCGGCTGCGGCGTCTTGACTGCGCTCAGCGGATACGCCATCTCGCCGAAGGGCGGCACCATGTCGGCATTGATCAGTTGCTGGCCGCTGTTGATGTTCAGCGCGGTGAAGGTCACGTGGTAGGCCGTGGGGTTGCCGACCTTGAGCACGGCGCCCTGGCCTTGCGCGCCGGCACCGACGGCCCACCTGAGCTGGGCGCGCGATTCCTCGGGCTTGCCGGCGAGCTTCGCGGGGCGGTAGAACAGCTTGATGCGGCTGCGCACCGCGATCTGCAGCACGTTCTCTTCCTTCGACTTCTCGGGGATCTCCTTGACGTTGAGCCAGAACACCGACTCGCGGTCGGTTGGCAGATCGCCGGCCACACGCATGATGCGCAGGATGTTTTCCATGCCGGGGTCCAGCCGCGACAGCGGCGGCGTGACGAGCAGCGGCGTCTTGTTCCTGCCTTCGCCGGCATCGATCCAGGCCTGGACCACGTAGGGCGAAGTGCCGGTGTTCTTCACCGGGATGGAGGCTTCGCGATCCTTCTCGCCGAGGATCACGCGCGTGCCGCCGAGCATCACGCCCGCTGCGGCGGGCCATTGCAAGCCCAGCATCAGCAGGATGGCGAAAGCCCACCGACGGCGATTGTTGCTGCACATAGGAAGAGAAATCCTTGACGGGCGGACGCATGACGCGCGCAGCCCGGCACCGCGGCGCATCGAGTCGCCGAGGAAAAAAGAAAAAAGGAATTGCCGGCGCCGGCGGACCCTCGAGTCCGAACGCGGCGCGGACGGAGGCGGCACCGTGGCCGCCGGCGGCTTACTTGTAGGTCACCGTGAACTGTGCGACCGCGTTGGCCGGGCCCACCGTCACGGCGGTCTTGGTCGCAATGTATGCAGCCTGGAACTTCAGCGAGTTGTCGCCCAGGCCCAGGATGTATTCGCCCGATTTGCCCGTGTTCAGGGCGATCTTTGCACCGGTGGAATCAGCGAGTTCGATCGCCACGCCCGACGCGGCACCCACGCCCACTTGGCCGGCATTGGCCAAGCGCAGATAGGTGGCGTCGTCGAGGTCGGCGGTGCCCGAGAAGCTCACGGTCGCACCGGTCGCCGACGCGCCGCAGCCCAGCAGGTCGATGGTGAACTTGGCGGGCGTGGCCTTCTTGCCGACCGCCGCGGTGCCAGCGGTTCCGCCGTCGAATGCGGTGCGCGACACCTTGCCGAGCGGCACCGTCAGGTTCTGGCTGTTGGGCGAAATCGAGCAAGGCGCATCGACGATTTCACCGGTGAAATTGATGGTGCCGTCGGCGGCGGAGGCAGCCTGTGACAGCACGCCGGCGACGGCCAGCGCTGCGAACTTGACGAATACGGTCTTTTGCATTTTGGGTTCCCTGGGATTGATGTGACTGCGCCTGCTTGTGCAAGGCAGGGCGCAGCTTATTCACACAAAGATGCAAAAGAACACCGTCTGTCGTCAGTTGATGATAGTTAACACTCCCTACCCGGATCTTCGTGACTTAGGTCACGGACCAAGGCGGGCAGCGACCGGACTAAGCCTCCGCCACCTGCAGCACCAGCTTGCCGAAGTTCTCACCGCTGAAAAGGCGGTTCAGCGCCTCGGGGAAGGTGTCGAGCCCCACGACCACGTCTTCCTTGCTCTTCATGCGGCCGTCCTTGAGGTAGCCGGCAAGCTCGGCCACGGCAATGGGGAAGCGGTCCGCGTAGTCGAACACCACGATACCTTCCATGCGCGCGCGGTTCACCAGCAGGCTCAGGTAGTTCCGGGGGCCGGCCGCGGGCATGCTGTTGGCGTTGTTGTACTGGCTGATGGCACCGCAGATGATCACGCGGGCCTTGCGCGCGAGTCGCGCGAGCACCGCGTCGAGGATCTCGCCGCCGACGTTGTCGAAGTAGATATCCACGCCTTTCGGACAGTGCGCCTTGAGGCCGTCGCGCACCGCCGCGGCGCCGGCCTTGTAGTCGATGCAGGCGTCGAAGCCCAACTCCTTCACCACCCAGTCGCACTTGGCCTGGCCGCCGGCGATGCCGACCACGCGGCAGCCCTTGATCTTCGCGAGCTGCCCGACCGTCTGCCCCACGGCGCCCGCGGCACCGGAGATGACGACGGTTTCGCCCGCCTTGGGCTGGCCCACGTCCATCAGCCCGAAGTAGCCGGTCATGCCCGGCATGCCGAGCACGTTGAGCCACTGGTGGATGGTGCCCGCGCGCAGGTCGATTTTGGCAAGCCCGCTGCGCTTGATCTCCTCCTGGGGCACGAGCACGTATTCCTGCACGCCCAGCGTGCCGTAGACCGTGTCGCCGACCGCGAAGTCCGGGTTCTTCGAGGCGACGACGCGGCCGATGCCGCCTGCGCGCATGACGGCGCCGATTTCCACCGGCGCGATGTAGCTCTTGGCATCGTTGAGCCAGCCGCGCATGGCGGGGTCGAGCGAGAGCGAGAGGGTCTTGACCAGCACGCCACCCTCGGCGGGTTCGCCGACCGGCTCGGTCGTGAACTGCCAGTGTTCGCGCGTTGCCGCGCCCTCGGGCCGCTTGGCGAGCCTGACCTGGTGATTGACGGGCGCTTCGGCCATGGGAGGTCTCCTTGGAAAGGTCGTTGTTGCGGCGCCATGCTAGCGGCGCGCGGCGCAGTTGGCCGTAGCGCAGGCGACAGCCCCGCGCCGGAACCGCGCCCAGGCGTGGTTTCCGCTCAGGCCAGTCGCACGACGATCCGCAGGCCCGGATTCGCGTTGCGCACCGCGAGGCTGCCGCCGTGCGCCTCGGCGATCAGGCGGCAAAGGTACATGCCCAGCCCGACGCCGCCGGTGGCACGCTGGCGCGCGCCGTCGGTGCGGTAGAAGGCCTCGGTCAGGCGTTCGAGCTGGGCCTCGTCGACACCGGGGCCGTGGTCGCGGAACTCGATCTCCACGCCCTGCTGCGCCGGCCCGTCGACCACGGCGCGCAGCGACACGACGGGCGGACGGGGCGCGTCGGTGCTGTAGCGCAGGGCGTTGTCCAGCAGGTTGCGCACCAGCAGGCGGATGCGCATGCGGTCGACGGCATGCGGCGGCAGCCCCTCGGCCAGGTCCAGGTGCACCTGCGGCGCGCCCGGCATCTCGGCCGCGACCTCGCGCACCAGCGCCGCCAGGTCGACCGGCTCGCGCTGCAGCGCCACGTGCGGGCTCGCGAGGCGCTCGCTCTCGAGCAGGTCGCTGATCAGGTCGCGCATTTCGTTGAGGTCGCGCAACAGCGCCTCGCGCTCGGCCTGGCTTTCCGGCGTGGCCGGCAGCAGCTCGGCATTGAGCCGGGCGCGCGTGAGCGGCGAGCGCAGTTCGTGGCTCAACGCGAGCAGCAGCCCGCGCTTGGCATCGAGCATGGCCTGGATGTCGTCGGCCATGGTGTTGATGTGCTCCGCAAGATCGCCGAGGTCGTCGTTGCGGCGGATCGGGATCGGCTGAGTGAACTCGCCGCGGCCGAAGCGCTGCGCGCCTTCGCGGATATCGATCAGTGGCCGCAGCAGCCGGCTGACATAGGCATAGCCCAGCACCACGAGCAGCAGCAGCGCGCAAAGGGTGGCCCAGCCGACGATGCGCGGCGCAAGCTGCCAGAGCCTGGGCGACCAGCCGAAGATGACGCGGTGGCCGTCCGCCGTCGGGCGGACGAACCATTTGTCGTTCCAGGGCTCCTCGTCGCGGCCATGCATCCAGCCGCCGCGGCCATTGCTGCCGCCGGGGTTGGAGTCCCAGTTGACCTTGGGGCCGGTGATGCGGATCGTGATCGGCAGCCGGGCGACCAGCGCCTGCGCGCGTGCCACGTCGGGCGGCGTGCCGATCTCGGCGACGAGCCGGTCGGCATAGTCGACCAGCATCGGCTTGGCGGCCTCGGCCCAGCCGGTGGAAAAGGACTTCTTCATGCCGCCCATGAACACCGCCGCCATCACCAGCGCCAGCATCACGAACATCATGACCAGCCGGATGCGCAGCGAACGGCGCCAGCGGCGCTTGCCCTGCACCTTCTCGTGCCACTGCGCATGCCATTGCCTGTGCAGCTCCGCGCGGCGGCATGCCAATTCGCGCCACGCCTGGCGATGGCGCTCCCAGCGAAGTTTCATGCGGGCTCGCTGCGCGCCACGGCCAGCGCATAGCCGGCATTGCGCAGCGTCTTGATGCAGTCCAGCGGCTCGAGCTTCTTGCGCAGGCGGCTCACCACGATGTCGACCGCCCGGGTGTAGAGCTCGGCCTCGTGGCCGCGCAGGCGGTTCAGGATGTCGTCGCGGCTGAACACCTTGCCGGGTTCGGCCGCCAGCAGCGCGAGCAGTTCGAACTCGGTGCCGGTCAGTTCGATGCGCTCGCCTTGGCGCAGCACCTGGCGCCGGTCGAGGTCGATCGACAGCCCGTCGAACACGCGGTGCTGGGTGCCGTTGCTGTTGGCCGCCGCCGGCGTGCTGCGCTGGCGGCGCAGGATGGTCTGCACGCGCGCCACCAGTTCGCGCGGCTCGAAGGGCTTGGGCACGTAGTCGTCGGCGCCCAGCTCGAGGCCGACTACGCGGTCCATCACCTCGCCGCGCGCAGTGAGCATCACGATGGGAATGTCGCTCTCCTTGCGGATCTCGCGGCACAGCGCAAAGCCATCCATCTCGGGCAGCATCACATCGAGGATCGCCGCGTCGTACGGCTGCGCACGCAATTTGGCGAGCCCTTCGCTCGGGCGCACCGCGCTCTCCAGCGTGTAGCCGAAGCGGGCGAAGTAGGTGGTCAGCGGCGCGGCGAGATGTTCGTCGTCGTCGATCAGCAGGATGCGCGGCATGGCGGGATTGTGCCTCCTGACAAGAAGGTGGCGAATGACCTCGCCGACCATCAGACCGGCCGGCATCGCACCGCCCAGGCCACGCCCGTCACGAGAACGCAGAGCAGCAGCGCGTGGTAGGCCAGGTCGGGCACCGTGCGCGGACCGATGCCCGCGATGATGGTGCCGAGCCCGACCAGCGTGCCCAACAGCGCGAAGCCCTGGCCGAAGATGGCGGCGCGGCGCGCATGATGGGGACGCAGCCAGGTCTCGGCCGAGGCCAGCACCAGCACGGTGGCTATCACCGCCTCGGCGTTGCGGGCCGCAGCATGCGCGTAGCCGGACACCAGGAACCCCGCGTGCACGGTCGACGCGAGCCCGAGCATGAGCGCCTCGGCCAGCATCCATGCACGCGCGGCCGGCGCGTGCACCGCGGGGGAAGCGCTGCGGCCGCTGCGCATGGACGCGCCGCTCACCATGGATCGGCCCTGCCTATGCGGCCCAGGTGCGTGCTGGCGAAGCCCGCTGCGTACTTGAGCCCGTAGCCCAGCGCGCGGTCGACGCCGATGTGGGCCAGCCAGATCAGGCTGCCGGCCACCGCCCAGGGCACGGCCGCGAGCACGCCGAGCGCCAGCAGCAGCACCGGGCCGACGTACGAGTGCGCCGCGTTGTAAAGCGCCGCGCCCGTGCGCGGGCCCGCGAGGTAGCCCAGCAGCGACAGATCGGGCACGAGCAGCCAGAGCGCGAACACGCCCCAACCCGCGCCGAACTGGGCGTAGGCGGCGAGCGCCACGCCCAGCACCGCGGCGCCTTCGAGCCGCAGCAGCGCGCGCACGCCGCCCGTCGCGGCCACCGCCTGGTCGCGGGACGCCGCGGAACCGGCTGCACCGGGCCGCAGGTATCGCCCGCCGGCAGGGGGTTGGCGAAGCGATACGAAGTGCGCGAAGGCCGGGAGTGAGCCAAGCCTAGCCATGATGGCGCCAGCGGCGTCCACCGCGGTCCATGAAGTCACGCACCTTCTGCTGCTGCTCGGCGTTCAGGCTGTCGAAGAAATCGGCGGCGGCCGCGATGATCTCCGGGCTGCCGTTGCGCACGGCCGTGGTCTTCTCGTCGACGAGCCGCGTGGCGGCTGCCTGGTCGAGCTTGTTGCCCGCGAACAGCGCCTTGAACTGCGAACGCGGATCGCCCGACCCGCCCGCGCCGCGCATGGCTTCGCGCTGCGCCTGCAGCTTCTCGGCCAGCACGGTGAGCTTCTGCTTCTGCGCTGCGTCGAGTTCCAGCTTGCTGCCGACGCGTTCGACCATCCTGGTGCGGAACTCCGCGGAATCGCCGCTGCCCCAGCCGTGCCGATGGCCGGCGCAGCCGGCAATGCTGCCCGCCACGACCGCAAGGCCGGCGAAACCGAAGAGAGTGCGTTTGATCCAGTGCTTCATGATGTTCCTTGCGGCCCGCGGAGTGCCCTGCGGGCGTGATGGGTCTTAGAGCCTGTTGCTGTTGCCGGCGGCTGCGGCACGTGCATCGACAGGGTTCTGCAGGGTCGAGATGACCTTGCTGTTCACGCGCGAACCCGAGGTCACGTTCTGGTCGGGTGCGGCGGCGGTGCGCATGGCTTCGAAGACGACGCCGGCGCGGTCTCTCGACACGGCCATGGTCTCGGCGCCGCGCGAACCGCGCACGACGTTCTGGTCTGGAGCGGAAGCCTCGCGAACGGCCTCGGCATTGACTTCGGCGCGGCTCTTTGCCGAGGTGAGAGGCTGGACGCCTTCGTAGGATTCGGCCTTGGCCCCGGCTGCAGCGAGCAGCGCGAAGGAGCCGACGGCGACGACTTGGGTCAGGGAGAGAGATTTCATGGTCAGGCCTTTCTGTGGTGGAAGAGGAGACCTGATGGTGCTTGCCGCAGTGCGGCAAGTCCTTTCGCCGCGGTTTCGGCGTGTTTCGTTATGTTTCGCTTCTGGAAGCGAACCGCGCGCGGCTCAGCCGGCCAAGGCGGCCGCAGGATCGTCCGACTCGAGCACGCCCTTGGCCCATTCCTCGAGCTTGCTGGTGTCCGCGCGCAGCACCTCCTGCTTGACGGCCAGGATGCGCGAGGGATGCATCGAGAAGCTGCGCAGTCCCAGGCCGAGCAAGAGGCGCGTGAAGGCCACGTCGCCCGCCATCTCGCCGCACACGGCCACGCTCTTGCCCTGGCGGCGGCATTCGGCAATGGTGTCGGCCACGAGCCTCAGCACTGCGGGATGGGCCGGGTCGTAGAGGTGGGCCACGGCCTCGTCGGCCCGGTCGATGGCCAGCGTGTACTGGATCAGGTCGTTGGTGCCGATCGACAGGAAGTCGAAGTACTTCAGGAAGGTCTTGAGCGTGAGCGCGGCGGCGGGAATCTCGATCATCGCGCCGAGCTTCACCTTGCCGTACACGGCGCCGCGGCTGTCGAGCTCCGAGCGCGCAAAGTCGATCAGCGACAGCGTCTGGCGGATCTCGCTGACGTGCGCGAGCATGGGGATCAGGAGGTGGATCTCGCCATGCGCCGCCGCGCGCAGGATGGCGCGCAACTGCGTGAGGAACATCGCCGGGTCGGCCAGGCTCCAGCGGATGGCGCGCAGGCCGAGCGCGGGGTTCAGGTGTTCCTGCTTGCTGGCCGCCTTGCCGTCGAGCGGCTTGTCGGCGCCCACGTCGATGGTGCGGATGGTGACCGGCATGCCCTGCATGCCCTCGACCGCGCGCTTGTAGGCCTGGTATTGCTCCTCTTCGTCGGGCAGGCGGGTCTGGCGCTGCGACTCGCGGCCCATGAAGAGGAACTCGCTGCGGAACAGCCCCACGCCCACTGCGCCGGCCTTGACGGCGCCGACAGTGTCCTCGGGCATCTCGATGTTGGCGAGCAACTCGACGCGCTGGCCGTCGAGCGTCACCGCGGGCTTGTGGCGCAGGCGCGCGAGCCGGCCGCGCTCGAGGTCGCCCTGGCGCTGCTTGAAGCCGTACTCGGCCAGGATGATCGGCGAAGGATCGACGATCACCACGCCGGCATCGCCGTCGATGATCACCCAGTCGTCCTGGCGCACCAGCTGGCTCGCGGTACGCGCGCCCACCACGGCCGGAATGTCCATGCTGCGCGCGACGATGGCGGTGTGCGAGGTGCGCCCGCCCACGTCGGTCACGAAGCCGGCGAACACGCTCTTCTTGAACTGGAGCATGTCGGCCGGCGACAGGTCGTGCGCAATCAGCACCAGCGGCGCGTCGATGCCGTCGCCGGCTGTCGGGTCGTCGTCCTCCTCGGCCGCGGGGCGCTTGCGGCGCGGCGGGCTCGGCGCCAGCACCGCGGCCGTGCCCTTCATGCGGTGCAGCAGCCGCTCGACCACCTGCTCGAGGTCGGCCTTGCGCTCGCGCAGGTACTCGTCCTCCATCTCGTCGAACTGGCGCGCGATGATTTCGAGTTGCGTGGTCAGCGCCCACTCGGCGTTGTAGAGCCGGTCGGTGATCCAGTGCTTGACGCCGCCGGTGAGCGCCTCGTCCTGCAGCAGCATCTGGTGCACTTCGAGCAGCGCCGCGAGCTCGTGCGGCGCATCGTTGGGGCCCATCAGCGCCACGCTCGCCTGCAGCTTGGCAAGCTCGTCGGCCACCGCGTTGCGGGCCATGCGCACCCGGTCGATCTCGGTTTCTATTTCTTCGGGCTTGATGAAATAGTGGGCCACGTCGATGCGGCTGGACACCACCAGCACCGCGCGGCCAATGGCAATGCCACGGGCGACAGGGAGGCCGTGGACTGCGAAGGTCATGGGCGCCTATCGAAGTTCACCGGCCGCCGCCGGGCCGCCCCAAGGCGGCCGAGCCCCCTCGGGGGGCAGCGACGACACGCAGTGCGGAGCGTGGGGGCCACCTTCATTCGCCTTCGCCGAACTTGTCGTTCATGAGTTGGACGAGGGCATCCATCGCCTCTTCTTCCTGCTGGCCGTTGGTCTCGAGCTCGACGGTCGAGCCGAGCCCGGCGGCCAGCATCATGACGCCCATGATGCTCTTGGCATTGATGCGGCGATCGCCGCGCGAGAGCCACACCTCGCAAGGAAAGCTGCCTGCGATCTTGGTGAGCTTGGCCGATGCGCGCGCATGGAGGCCCAGCTTATTGCTGATGGTCACGGATTTCTTGATCACTGTGCTTTCTCTTCGCCTGGTTCTGGGGTGCCGCCACCGCCACCTGCATGACACCCGCGGTGCCGCCCGCGATGGCGCGCTGCACCAGCGTTTCGAGTGGCTCGTGGCGGTAGGTCACCGCGCGCAGCAGCATCGGCAGGTTGACGCCCGCCACCAGCCGCGAGCGGACGCCGTCCACCAGCTTCTGGGCCACGTTGCAAGGTGTTGCGCCGAACACGTCGGCCAGCACCAGCACCTGCGAGCGCGGCGCATTGAGCTGCTGCGCGAGCGTGATGCGGGCGGCCGCCAGCGTTTCTTCGGGCGACACGTTGGGCAGCACGTCGAGTGCGACGATGGCCTGTTCGCAATCGGGGAACACATGCAGCGCGCACCGCCGCAGCGCCTGCGCGAACGGTGAGTGGGCGATGATGAGGATGCTGTTCATGCGGGTCGGGGGACTACGCACCGATTATGCGGGGGCGCCCAAAGGAAGTAGACATACGACATAACGCAGCAGGCCAGGAAAAAGGACAGGGCCGCGCGGAACGCGGCCACTGGATCGAGCCCGGCGCTGGCGAACAGGTCGATCAGCAGGCCGATGCCCCACTGCACGACAAATACGCCTGCAAAGACCACCAGGTTGTAGGCCGACAGCGCGCGGCCCGCGAGCGCTGTCGGCAAGGCCAGGGCGACGGCGGGCTGGGCCAGCGTGACGACGGTGGAGACGCACAGGAAGACCACCCAGGCCACCGTCCCCGCCGCGGGACCAGCTATCAAAACGAGAGCAAGCGCGAGCATCCCGAGCGGCATGCCCCACGCCAGCAGCCGGGCGGCGGGGATACCGCGGTGCGCGAGCCGCGGGTTGACCATGCCCCAGAGCCCATAGGTGGCGAGCAGTGCGATGCTGATCCAGAACAGCGCGCCGGCAGCCTCCTGGGGCGTGTAGCCCGCCACGCGCGTGAGCCATGGCACGACCCAGAGCGTCTGCATCGCGACGAAGCCGCCGTAGTTGAAGAAACCGATCGGCGCAAGCTTGCGGAAGAAGGGATCGCGCCATACGGCCGCGTAGCTGCCCTCGTCCTGATTTTTCTCCTTCGCGCCGGTTTCGTCGTGCCATGCCGGTGCAGCCCATGCGATCAGCGCCATCGACACGAGCACACCCGCCGCCAGCAGCCAGAACAGCGGCCGCCAGCCGAGGTAGGGCATGAGCCACTGCACCGGCAAGGTCGCGCCGACCAGGCCGAAGGAGCCCACCATCAGCATCCACGAGTTGCTGCGCAGCTGCATGGGCGGCGTCAGCCAGCGCCGATAGCCGGTGAGCGGCGCCATCAGGCAGGCGCTCACGCCGACGCCGGTCAGCACGCGCGCCGCCATCAGCAGCCAGAAATGCGTGGCCACCGAAAACAGCAGGCAGCCGGCCACTGCGGCAGACAGGAAGCAGACGATCACGCGCTTGGGCCCATGGCGGTCGAGCCAGGTGCCCATGGGCAGCTGGGTGAACGCGAAACCCAGGAAATAGCCGCCCGCGAGCAAACCAAGGTCGCGCGACTCGAGTCCAAATTCAACGGTGAGCGCGGGCGACAGCGTGGCCGTGATGGCGCGCACCAGCGTCGAGAGGAAATAGGCGAAGGCAAAGGCCAGGAAGACAGTGGCGATTTGCCGCCGTCCGGCAAGCAGGCCGCCGCTCATGGGAGACGCAGGCCCTCGAAGAAGGTGTTGGCCGCCTCGGGCGCAGAAGGGCGGCCGAGCACGGTCGCCTGGTAGAGCGAGACACCGCCGTTCTTCTTCGACTGGGCGAACCAGAGCACCTGGACCGGCGCGGCGCCCTTTCGCAGCGGCTGGGCATCGAGCCGCACCGGCGCGGGCGCGGCTGTCGCGCGTTTCAGCGCCGCGGGGGCTTCGGTCATCGGCGCCTCGCCCAGCTGGCTGCGGGTGGCAGCACGCCACGCCCTGAGCCAGGCCTCGGCCTGCGCCGGGCTCTCGGCGGATGCATGGGCCACGGCAAAGGTCGCACCGCCGGTCTCGCAGCCCGCCATGTCGACCTGCACCGACTCGACGCCCAGCGGCAAGGCACGATGGGCGCGGTCCGGCTTGCAGGGCAGGAGGACGACGAGGCCGTCGTCGGCAACCGGCACCTCGCGCCAGTTGAAGGTGGGGCTGCAGGCGGCAAGCGCGAGCGCGGCGGCGGCCAGCGCGGGCCGGAAACGGGAAACGGGCGATGGCATCGGGGAACGATTATCGAGCCGCCCGGCCGGGTGCCAGCACGATCCGGCCGGCGGAACTAAAATCGCCCGGCCTTCCTCCATCCGCTGCCATGAAAAAATACATCGCCGTCGCCGCAGTCGCGCTTGCATTGGCCGCTGGCGTGGGGGTGTACCTCGGCTCCGGCGCCACCGCGGCACCGGCCTCGACCTTCGTGCTGCTCGACGGCAGCAAGAAAAGCACCAACGACCTGAAGGGCAAGGTCACCCTGGTGAATTTCTGGGCCACGAGCTGCGTGACCTGCGTGGCAGAAATGCCCAAGGTCATTGCCACCTACGACAAGTACAAGTCCAAGGGCTACGACACGCTGGCCGTGGCCATGAGCTACGACCCGCCCAGCTACGTCGTCAACTTTGCCGAGACCCGCAAGCTGCCGTTCAAGGTGGCGATCGACAACACCGGCAGTGTGGCCCAGGCCTGGGGCGACGTGAAGCTCACGCCCACCACCTACCTGGTCAACAAGAAGGGCGAGATCGTGAAGCGCTACGTGGGCGAGCCCGATTTCGCCGAACTCCACAAGCTGATCGAGAAACTGCTCGCCGAGGCTTGATCCGCCCTCCGGCACCACGAAGGCGCTGCGTTCGGCAGCGCCTTTTTTGTTGCTGCCGCTCTCGAGGCGCCCGGGATGCAGGGGCGGCTTGCCGAACGCATAGCAACAACCCGAAGCATGCTTCGGCCCGGACTTTGCTAATCTGCACCTTCCGCAGTTCTTGCGCACCTTGCCTCTTCGATGACCGACTCTCCCGTGGCCGCCTCGCGCGAGCCCGCACCGATCCTGTTCGCCGCATGCGCAGGCATGGCCGACTGGATTTCATCGCTGCGCGTATGAGCTTTTCGGTTTCACGCCCGCTGCCGCTGGCCGACACGCCAGCCGTCGTGCTCCTGACGCCGGAGGAGCCTCGCGAACTCGATGCGGCACGCGCGATCTTCCGCGACTACGCCGCCTCGCTGGGCATCGACCTGTGCTTCCAGAACTTCGAGGAAGAGGTCGCCACGCTGCCAGGCGACTACGCCGAACCGCGCGGCGCCCTGCTGCTCGCGCTGGTCGATGCCGCCCACATCAAGGAGGAAGCCGGCCAACGCGCGCCGACCCTCCTGCGCGCCAACGGCACGCTGGCGCACGTGGCCGGCTGCTGCGCGCTGCGCCCGCTCGACAACACCGACTACGCCAATGCCGCGGAGATGAAGCGGCTGTTCGTGCGGCCCGGCTTTCGGGGGCTGGGGGTCGGGCGGCAGCTCGCCGAAGCCATCCTCGACGCCGCGCGCGGCGCGGGCTATGCCTGCGTGCTGCTCGACACGCTGGACGAGATGGAGTCCGCCCGCGCGCTCTACGAAGACCTGGGTTTCGAGGAAGTGCCGCCCTACTATCACAACCCGATCGCGGGCGCGCACTACCTCAAGGTGGATCTTTAGTCAGCTCGGCCGTCAGCCGCGGGCCTGGGCCAGCAGCGTCTCGGCATTGCTGACCTCGAACTTGCCCGGCGCCTCGACGTTCAGCGTGGCCACCTTGCCGTCCTTCACGAGCATCGAATAGCGGTTGCTGCGCAGGCCCATGCCGCGGCCGGTCAGGTCGAGCGTGAGGCCGGTGGCCTTGGCGAAATCGGCGCTGCCGTCGGCCAGCATGCGCACCTTGGTGCCGGTCTTCTGGTCGCGCGCCCAGGCGCCCATCACGAAGGCGTCGTTCACGCTCACGCACCAGATCTCGTCCACGCCAGCGGCCTTGAAGTCGTCGTAGTGCTGCACATAGCCGGGCACATGCTTGGCCGAGCAGGTGGGCGTGAAGGCGCCCGGCAGCGCGAACAGCGCAATGGTCTTGCCGGCCGTGGCCTTGCCCACGTTCACCGGGTTCGGTCCGATGCTGCAGCCTTCGCCTTCGACCTCGGAATATTCCTGCAGGGTGGCCGAAGGAAGGGTGTCGCCGACTTTGATCATCTGAGTGCTCCTGAAAAAGAAAAACGGCCCACATTGTGGGCCGTTTCCGGATGGGTTGCCTTCGAGAGGCTTCCCGAGAGGTCGATCAGCCGGTGATCAGACCAGCACGGCCTTCTCGACCAGGCGGGTCACGACCCAGTTCTTGGTCTTCGAGATCGGACGGCTTTCCGTGATCTCGATGGTGTCGCCCAGCTTGTACTCGCCCTTTTCGTCATGAGCGTGGTACTTGCTCGTCTTGGCCACGATCTTGCCGTAGAGCTCGTGCTTCACACGGCGCTCGACCAGCACGGTCACGGTCTTGGCACGCTTGTCGCTGACCACCTTGCCGATCAAGGTGCGCTTGAGGGATTTTTTAGCTTCCGTCATGTTCACTCCTTACTTGGCGGCTTGGGTTTCTTGCTGCTTCTGAGCAAGAATGGTCTTGGCGCGCGCGATGTCGCGGCGCGTCACGCGCAGCGTCGAGGTGTTCGACAGCTGTTGCGTGGCTTTCTGCATGCGCAGGCCGAAATGGGCCTTCTGCAGGTCCTTGATCTCGGCTTGCAGGCCTGCGACGTCCTTCGTGCGCAGGGTTGCAGCCTTGGTCACCTTGGCCGGAGCCGCGGTTTCTTTTTTCTTACGTGTTGCCATGGATGTTCTCCTCTCAGGCGCCGAGCTGGCGAGCGACGAAGGTCGTACGCAGCGGAAGCTTGGCGGCGGCCAGGCGGAACGCTTCGCGGGCGAGTTCTTCGGGCACGCCGACGATCTCGAACACGATCTTGCCAGGCTGGATTTCAGCGACGTAGTACTCGGGGTTGCCCTTACCGTTACCCATCCGCACTTCGGCGGGCTTGGTAGAGATCGGCTTGTCCGGGAACACGCGGATCCAGATACGGCCACCACGCTTCACGTGACGCGAAATCGCGCGGCGAGCGGCTTCGATCTGGCGCGCCGTGAGGCGGCCGCGGTCGGTGCATTTGAGACCGAAGTCACCGAAGGCAACCGAGTTGCCCCGGGTTGCGACGCCGGTGTTGCGGCCCTTTTGTTCCTTGCGGAACTTTCTGCGTGCAGGTTGCAGCATTTTTAATACTCCGTAGTTCTAAGACCGATCACTCGGTCTTGGCACCGTCAGCTGCTGCAGCTGGCGCGGCTTTGCGGACGCGCTTAACGGCGGGTTTCGAGTCTGCACCCGGAGCAGCGGGGGCTGCGCCAGTGGCTTCTGCGGGCTTGTCGCTGCCGTCGGCCGGGGCGGTGTTGCCACCGATCGGGCCACGGGCACCGGCGCGCGGGCCGGGACCACGGCGGTCCGAACCCGGACGGTCGCCACCCGGGCGGCCATCGCGGCGCGGACCACGCGGACGACGCTCGTCGTCCGGACGCGGCGTCTCGACGGCCGGCAGGTCGTTGCGGCCCAGCGTGTCGCCCTTGTAGACCCAGACCTTGACGCCAATGACGCCGTAGGTGGTCTTGGCTTCCGAGGTGCCGTAGTCGATGTCGGCGCGCAGCGTGTGGAGGGGCACGCGGCCTTCGCGATACCACTCGGTACGGGCAATTTCGATGCCGTTCAGGCGGCCAGCCGACATGATCTTGATGCCCTGGGCACCCAGACGCATGGCGTTCTGCATGGCGCGCTTCATGGCGCGGCGGAACATGATCCGCTTTTCGAGCTGCTGCGTGATGCTGTCGGCGATCAGCTGGGCATCGATTTCGGGCTTGCGCACTTCTTCGATGTTCACTGCCACCGGCACGCCGAGCTGCTTGCCCAGTTCGCGCTTGAGGTTCTCGATGTCTTCGCCCTTCTTGCCGATCACGACGCCCGGACGAGCCGAGTAGATCGTGATGCGCGCGTTCTTGGCGGGACGCTCGATCATGACGCGCGACACCGAAGCGTTCTTCAGCTTCTTCTTGAGGTATTCGCGGACCTTGATGTCTTCGGCCAGCATGCCCGCGAAATCGCGGTCGCTTGCGTACCAGCGGCTGGACCAGTTACGGGTAACCGCAAGGCGGAAGCCGGTCGGATGGATTTTCTGTCCCATATTTCTTCCAGGCGTTCTTAGTTGCCAACCGTCACGTACACATGGCACGTGGGCTTGCTGATGCGGTTACCGCGACCCTTGGCTCGCGCGGTGAAGCGCTTGAGCGTTGCGCCCTGTTCGACGTAGATGGTCTTGACCTTCAGTTCGTCGATATCGGCGCCATCGTTGTGCTCGGCGTTGGCAATTGCCGACTCGAGCACCTTCTTGATGATCACAGCGGCCTTCTTCTGCGTGAATTGCAGAACGTTGAGCGCTTGATCAACCTTCTTGCCGCGGATCAGGTCAGCGACCAGACGGCCCTTGTCGACCGAGAGGCGGACACCGCGGAGGACTGCACGTGTTTCAGACATGGTCGTTCCTTACTTCTTCTGGACTTTCTTGTCCGCGGGGTGCCCCTTGAACGTGCGCGTGAGCGCAAATTCGCCGAGCTTGTGGCCGACCATCTGGTCGGTGATGTAGACAGGCACGTGCTGCTTGCCGTTGTGCACGGCAATGGTCAGGCCGATGAACTCGGGCAGAACCATCGAGCGGCGCGACCAGGTCTTGATCGGCTTCTTGTCCTTCGTCGTCACGGCCTTGTCGGCCTTGGCCACGAGGTGATGGTCAACAAACGGACCCTTTTTGAGAGAGCGAGTCATTTGCTATCCCTTACTTCTTGCGGCGCGACACGATGAAGACCTGCGTGCGCTTGTTGTTACGGGTACGGTAGCCCTTGGTCAGGTTGCCCCACGGGTCGACAGGATGGCGGCCTTCGCCGGTCTTGCCTTCGCCACCACCGTGCGGGTGGTCGACCGGGTTCATCACCACGCCGCGAACGGTCGGGCGAATACCCATGTGGCGCTTTACACCGGCCTTGCCGAGTTGGCGCAGGCTGTGCTCTTCGTTAGCGACTTCACCGATGGTGGCGCGGCATTCGATGTGGATGCGGCGCACCTCACCCGAACGCATGCGGACCTGGGCGTAGACGCCTTCGCGAGCCAGCAGCGTGGCCGACGTGCCGGCCGAACGCGCGATCTGCGCGCCCTTGCCGGGCTGCAGTTCGATGCAGTGGATCGTCGAGCCGACCGGAATGTTGCGGATCGGCAGCGTGTTGCCGGCGCGGATCGGGGCTTCCGAACCGCTCAGCAGCGTTGCACCAGCCTCAAGACCGCGCGGGGCGATGATGTAGCGGCGCTCGCCGTCGGCGTAGCAGACCAGGGCGATGTGGGCGGTACGGTTCGGGTCGTACTCGATGCGTTCGACCTTGGCCGGGATGCCGTCCTTGTTGCGCACGAAGTCGACAACGCGGTAGTGGTGCTTGGCACCGCCGCCACGATGACGGATCGTGATGTGGCCGTTGTTGTTGCGGCCGGCCTTCTGGAACTGGGGTTCCAGCAGAGGCGCGTGAGGAGCACCCTTGAACAGGTGGTCCCGCGAGATCTTCACCGCGCCACGTTGGCCCGGCGAAGTGGGTTTCATCTTGATGACGGCCATGATTAAGCGCCTTCCCCGACGAGGTTGAGCTCTTGACCGGGCTTCAGCGTCACATAGGCCTTGCGAACGTTGTCGCGGCGGCCGATGGACTTGCCAAAGCGCTTGGTCTTGCCCTTGGTGTTGAGCACCGACACGCCCTGGACTTCGACCTTGAACATCAGTTCGACAGCGGCCTTGATCTCGGGCTTGGTGGCGTCTTGCAGCACCTTGAAAGTGACAGCGTTCGACTTCTCGCCGACCATCGTGGCCTTTTCGGACACGATCGGGGCGACCAGCACCGCCATCAGGCGGCCTTCTTCGAACGTACGTTCAGCGGCGGTAGGGTTCACGCGGCTCATGCGAACATCTCCTTGAGCTTGTCGACGGCACCCTTGGTGACCAGCACCTTCTTGTAGTGGACCAGCGACACCGGATCGGCGTAGCGGGGTTCGACCACGAGAATGTTGACCAGATTGCGCGAGGCAAGGTACAGGTTTTCGTCGACTTCTTCGGCGATCACGAGCACGGACTCGAGATTCATCGCCTTGAAACGGGCTGCCAGCGGCTTCGTCTTGGGCGAATCCACGGTCAGCGAATCCACCACGGCCAGACGGCCTTCGCGAGCGAGCTGCGAGAAGATGGCGGCCATGCCGGCGCGGTACATCTTCTTGTTGATCTTCTGCGAGAAGTTTTCGTCAGGCATGTTCGGGAAGATCCGGCCACCCCCGCGCCACAGCGGCGAGGACGTCATACCGGCACGGGCGCGGCCCGTTCCCTTTTGCTTGAAAGGCTTCTTGGTCGAGTGCTTGACCTGCTCGCGGTCCTTCTGGGCGCGCGTGCCTTGGCGGGCGTTGGCCTGGAACGCAACGACGATCTGGTGGACCAGGTCTTCGTTGTAGTCACGGCCGAACACGGTCTCGGGGGCGTCGTACTTCGACGCGGCCTGGCCCTGTTCGTTCAGGAGTTCGAGTTGCATTACTTCGCTCCTTCAGCCGCTTGCGGCTTGGCCTTGATGGCGGGACGCACGGTGACGAAGCCACCCTTCGAACCCGGGATCGCGCCCTTGATGAGCAACAGTTGACGCGCTTCGTCGATGCGGAAGACATCGAGGTTCTGCGTGGTCTTGGTGACGTCGCCGAGGTGGCCCGTCATGCGCTTGCCGGGGAACACGCGACCGGGGTCTTGTGCCATGCCGATCGAGCCGGGAACGTTGTGCGAACGGCTGTTGCCGTGCGACGCGCGTTGCGAGCTCATGTTGTGGCGCTTGATGGTGCCGGCGTAGCCCTTGCCGATCGAAGTGCCTTGCACGTCGACCTTCTGGCCCACCGAGAACACGCTGCTCGCGGCGATCACGGCGCCCGGCTTGTGCTGGCCAGCGGTATCGGCGGTCACGCGGAATTCGCGGATGATTTCACCAGCTTCGACACCCGCCTTGGCGAGGTGGCCGGCTTGCGGCTTGGTCACGCGCGATGCCTTGCGCGAACCGAACGTCACTTGCAGTGCGACGTAGCCGTCGGTCTCTTGCGACTTGATCTGGGTCACACGGTTGTTGGACACATCCACCACCGTGACAGGAACTGCGTCCCCGTCATCGGTGAAGAGACGCATCATCCCCACCTTGCGGCCCAGCAACCCGAGGGAGTTGCTCAGACTCATTTGTTTTCTCCAAAAATGGAAGCTTCCTTCGCCGCTGCCACTTCAATTGGCGACAGCGTTTGCCGGGTTTCCCCGAACAGCGGAAGAAGGTTGATAAATCTCGGCTCTCACGGCGCCCAAATGGACGCACGAAGGGCAGAGCCAGCGATTATAGCCCGCGAGGCGGGCGCAGTGCAAGCTGCACTGCGAAGCGGCCCGAAGGGCGCCCCGCCCCCTGGTTTTACAGGCTTCCGGCCTATTTGACAGGCATCGTGATGATGCTGTCGCCACCTGGCGTGGTCTTCATTTCGCCGCTGGACTTCAGGGTTGGCGCCGCCGTGCCGGTCTGGATGGGGACCGAAACCACGCTCGAGGCGCCGCCCTGCTTGATGAACACATTGAGGTAGGCCAGCCCCTCGGTCTCGCTCACCACGAGGACGGTGGCCGTGGTCCGCTTGCCGGCCGGCAGCACGAGGGTGCTGCTTCCCTGAAGGGCCAGCCCCTTGTCGGCGCTCAGGCGGACCGTGGCACCCTCGGCCTCCGTCACGCCCTCGAATTGCAGCATCACAGGCGTGGCCTGGCCCAGTTTCGGTGCGCCATCGAGCCGATATTCGAGCTTGACGCCGGCGCCGCCGGGCTTTTGCGGCGCCGCGGTCATCGGGGCGGCATGGCGTGGCGACGCCGGATGCCCGGCGTTGCGCGACGCAGGCTCGCCGTCGGCCGCGGCCGGCGCCGACAGCGTTGCCAGTGCGAGGCACGCGAGGGCCATCATCGAATTCGATCGGATGTTCATGGCGGCCTTTCTTGCTACTGAATGGAGACGTTGAAGCATGCGTCGAGACTGCTGAGGTCCGTCACTGCCAGAACGTACTCGCCAGCCGACAGGCTGACCGTATTGCCGGTGCGGGCAATCAGGCCGCCCCTGAAGATGTCGAAATCGGGATTGGATCCCGACGGACCGCCATTCACGACGATCTGGTAGCTGCGGTTGGCAGGCGCAATGAAACGAACATAGGAGAAGTTGCCGAGCTTGTTGCCCGTGCCGGCGTCGTTGGAAACGCAGGCCTGGGTCACCCCGCCGCCCACGGTCGCCGCCTTGTACATCGGGATTGTGACCGGATACCCGCCGTCGTTCGTTTCGGCACCGCCGAACGGATCATTGTCCGTCGCGTTGATGCTCTGCCCGGCGAGCAAGGTGGCCAGGGCCTGGGCGCTGCCCGGGGCGGTCGCGTTGAAGGCCGCCGAGAAAGGATGGATCGAGGTGACCGCCGCGCCGCTCCTGAACTGGAAGCCGGTCAGCGTGTCGTGGATCGGCTTGAAGCCGACCTGCTGGTTGAGGTTCCAGAAAATCGACTGGATCGAGGTCTCGCGGTACCAGCCCGGCTGAGTTGCCGCACCGGCGGAAAGGTCGATATTGATGCGCTCCTCAGCGGACGCCTGTTGCGCGCCGCCCGAATCGACATAGTTCCGGCGCCCGAGCGCAATGCCCGACCAGGCATTGCCCCAGCCTTCCGAGAACGCGAGCCGGCGATCGGTACGCTGGCTCTGGCTGTGGTCCCCGCCCATCGAGTCGTCGCGGCTGAAGGCGGACTGGTAGTAGTGCCCCCATTCATGGGCGATCACTGAAGTGTCGTATTCATCGGTGTCGACGTCTTCCTTGCCCAACACGTAGATTTCTCGGCCGTTGCTGCCTCTGTCGACGAAGAAGGTGGTGCCGATCTGCCCCGCCGCCACACTGCCAGGGGAGGGCGCATTGTTGGGACTCCAGAACACGCGCAATGCCGGAAACGCCGTTGCAGGCGCAACCGACACCACTTTCTGCATCGCGGTGTAGACCGTATCGAGTACGGCGAACGGCGCCGCCACCCGGTCCCCGGTGTAGCTCGAGCCACCCCAGCCCGAAGGTGCGTGGAGGTCGCGCACCGAGGCGACCACGCCCGACGAGAAGGTGGGACTCTGCATGGTGTAGAGGCCGCCGGAGCGCGTGTTGTCGCGCACCGTCACATCCCAGCTTGCACCCGGGCCACTTCGAACCAGCTGGGCCTTGACCCGCACCGCGATCGCCGTGTTCGCGGGCACGGACACCGCATAGGCGCCGTTATCGTCGGTGGTGGCCGTGGCCAGTTGCGCGGACGTTGCCGCATTGAGCACTTCCACACTGGCCCCTCGCACGGGCCTGGGGGCCGAACTGGCATAGACCAGGGTGCCGTTCGGATTCGGCACGGATTCATAGGTGGCCGTACCGCTCAGGGTCACCGGACCCGCCACCGGCAGCGGGAAGCCGGCCAGGCCGCCGCCACCTCCCCCACCTCCGCCACCGCCACCGCCACCGCCACCGCCACCGCAGCCGGCCAGCAGCGCCGCAGCAACACATACCGCGATCCATGCAGAAGAGTTCTTGTAGCTCATAGCGTGTACCGCCCTCGTTTCAGTCCCGGCCCCTGCTTGCCCTGAAGAATACCGGTGCGCGAGGATGCCATAGTTGGGAGACAAATGAAAAAAGCCCGCTTGCATTTCTGCAAGCGGGCTTTTCAGGAAACGCAGCGCGAGGCCGGCTTACTGCAGCTTGATCTCGACGTCCACGCCGGCCGGCAGGTCGAGCTTCATCAGCGCGTCCACGGTCTTGTCGGTCGGGTCGACGATGTCCATCAGGCGCTGGTGCGTGCGGATCTCGAGCTGGTCGCGCGACGTCTTGTTGACGTGCGGCGAACGCAGGATGTCGAAACGCTTCATGCGGGTCGGCAGGGGCACGGGGCCCTTGACGATCGCGCCGGTGCGCTTGGCGGTATCAACGATTTCGGCTGCCGACTGGTCGATCAGCTTGTAGTCGAACGCCTTCAGGCGGATGCGGATTTTTTGCTTGGTGGCCATGGTGATTCCTTTGCGTGCGGCTTAGATGTCGAGGATCTTTGCCACGACGCCCGAACCCACGGTGCGGCCGCCTTCGCGGATGGCGAAGCGCAGGCCTTCTTCCATCGCGATCGGGTTGATCAGCTTCACGGTGATGCTGACGTTGTCGCCAGGCATGACCATTTCCTTGTCCTTGGGCAGCTCGATCGCGCCGGTCACGTCCGTCGTGCGGAAGTAGAACTGCGGACGGTAGTTGTTGAAGAACGGCGTGTGACGGCCACCTTCGTCCTTGGACAGCACATACACCTCGGCGGTGAAGTGCGTGTGCGGCTTGATCGAGCCGGGCTTGCACAGCACCTGGCCGCGCTCGACTTCTTCGCGCTTGGTGCCGCGCAGCAGCACGCCCACGTTGTCGCCCGCCTGGCCCTGGTCCAGCAGCTTGCGGAACATTTCCACGCCGGTGCAGGTGGTCTTGACGGTCGGGCGGATACCCACGATCTCGATTTCCTCGCCGACCTTGATCACGCCGCGCTCGACGGCGCCGGTCACCACGGTGCCGCGGCCGGAGATCGAGAACACGTCTTCCACAGGCATCAGGAAGGTGCCGTCCACGGCGCGCTCGGGCGTCGGGATGTAGGTGTCGAGGGCGTCGGCCAGCTTCATGATGGCTTCTTCACCGAGCTTGCCCTTGTCGCCTTCCAGGGCGAGCTTGGCCGAGCCGTGGATGATGGGGGTGTCGTCGCCCGGGAATTCGTACTTGTCGAGGAGTTCGCGCACTTCCATTTCGACGAGTTCGAGCAGCTCGGCGTCGTCCACCATGTCGCACTTGTTCAGGAACACGATGATGTAGCCCACGCCCACCTGGCGCGCCAGCAGGATGTGCTCACGGGTCTGGGGCATGGGGCCGTCGGCGGCCGAGCACACGAGGATGGCGCCGTCCATCTGGGCAGCGCCGGTGATCATGTTCTTGACGTAGTCGGCGTGGCCGGGGCAGTCGACGTGGGCGTAGTGGCGGTTGGCCGTCTCGTACTCGACGTGGGCGGTGTTGATGGTGATGCCGCGGGCCTTTTCTTCGGGCGCCGCGTCGATCTGGTCGTAGGCCTTGGCTTCGCCGCCGAACTTGGCCGACAGCACCGTGGCGATGGCCGCAGTCAGCGTGGTCTTGCCGTGGTCAACGTGACCGATCGTGCCCACGTTCACGTGCGGCTTGGTGCGGGTGAATTTACCTTTTGCCATTTTTCAATCCTTGAAAGAGCATTCCCGTGTATTGGTTTTATGTCTGCATCCGATTGCTGGGTCGCCTCGCACGGGAACGCGGCGGCACCGGATCGCAGACAACGAGGGCCGCGCACTGCGCGGCCCTGCATTCTTGAAACTTACTTTGCGCGAGCAGCCACGATGGCTTCGGCCACGTTACGGGGAGCTTCGGCGTAGTGCTTGAACTCCATCGTGTACGTGGCGCGGCCTTGCGACATCGAGCGCAGCGTGGTCGAGTAGCCGAACATTTCCGACAGCGGCACTTCGGCCTTGATGGCCTTGCCGCCACCGACCATGTCGTCCATGCCCTGCACCATGCCGCGGCGTGACGAGAGGTCGCCCATCACGTTGCCGGCGTAGTCTTCGGGGGTTTCGACTTCCACGGCCATCATCGGCTCGAGGATCACGGGGTTGGCCTTGCGGGCGCCTTCCTTGAAACCGAAGATCGCGGCCATCTTGAACGCCATTTCGTTCGAGTCCACATCGTGGTACGAACCGAAGTGCAGCGTGACCTTGACGTCGACGACGGGGTAGCCCGCCAGCACGCCTTGCGTCAGCGCTTCCACAACGCCCTTTTCCACCGCGGGGATGTATTCGCGGGGAACCACACCGCCCTTGATGGCGTCGACGAACTCGAAGCCCTTGCCGGCTTCCTGCGGTTCGATCTTGAGCACGACGTGGCCGTACTGGCCCTTGCCGCCCGACTGGCGAACGAACTTGCCTTCGGCTTCTTCGACGGTCTTGCGGATCGTTTCGCGGTAGGCCACCTGCGGCTTGCCGACGTTGGCTTCCACGCCGAACTCGCGCTTCATGCGGTCCACGATGATTTCGAGGTGCAGCTCGCCCATGCCCGAAATGATGGTCTGGCCCGATTCCTCGTCGGTCTTGACGCGGAACGAAGGGTCTTCCTGCGCGAGGCGCTGCAGGGCGATGCCCATCTTTTCCTGGTCGGCCTTGGTCTTGGGCTCGACGGCCTGCGAGATCACCGATTCAGGGAACACCATGCGCTCGAGCGTCACGACGGCATCCGGATCGCACAAGGTTTCGCCCGTGGTCACTTCCTTCAGGCCCACGCACGCAGCGATGTCGCCGGCACGGATTTCGCTGACTTCCTCGCGGTTGTTCGCGTGCATCTGCACGATCCGGCCGATGCGCTCCTTCTTGCCGCGCACCGGGTTGTAGACGCTGTCGCCCTTGGTCAGCACGCCCGAATAGACGCGCACGAAGGTCAGCTGGCCCACGAACGGGTCGGTCATCAGCTTGAACGCGAGCGCCGAGAACTTCTCTTCGTCGTCGGCCTTGCGCACCACCGGCGCTTCGCTTTCGTCGGTGCCGGAAACCGGCGGGATGTCGGTCGGTGCGGGCATGTATTCGATGACCGCGTCGAGCATGGCTTGCACGCCCTTGTTCTTGAAGGCCGAGCCGCACAGCATCGGCTGGATCTCGCCGGCGATGGTGCGCTGGCGAATGGCCTTCTTGATTTCTTCCTCGGAGAGCTTCTCGCCTTCGAGGTACTTGTTCATGAGCTCTTCGCTCGCTTCGGCGGCGGCTTCGACGAGCTTCTCGTGGTATTCGTTGCAGACGTCGACCAGGTCGGCCGGAATCTCGCCGTAGGTGAAGGTCACGCCCTTGTCCTCGTCCCAGATGATGGCCTTCATCTTCACGAGGTCGACGATGCCCTGGAACTTGTCCTCGGCGCCGATCGGGATCTGGATCACGACCGGGTTGGCCTTCAGGCGGTCGATCATCATCTGGCGAACGCGCAGGAAGTTGGCGCCGGTGCGGTCCATCTTGTTGACGAACGCAAGGCGCGGCACCTTGTACTTGTTGGCCTGGCGCCAGACGGTTTCCGACTGGGGCTGCACGCCGCCGACGGCGTCGTACACCATGACGGCGCCGTCCAGCACGCGCATCGAGCGCTCGACTTCAATCGTGAAGTCCACGTGGCCGGGGGTGTCGATGATGTTGATGCGGTGCTCGGGGAAATTCTGGGCCATGCCCTTCCAGAAGCAGGTGGTGGCAGCCGAGGTGATCGTGATGCCACGCTCCTGCTCCTGCTCCATCCAGTCCATCGTGGCGGCGCCATCGTGCACTTCCCCGATCTTGTGGTTCACACCGGTGTAGAACAGGATGCGCTCGGTCGTCGTGGTCTTGCCGGCGTCGATGTGCGCGGAGATGCCGATGTTGCGGTAGCGCTCGATGGGGGTCTTGCGGGACATGATTTACTTTCGGGTTAAATGCGTTGAGCGCTGGGCCTTGAGCACGGGCGACACCGCCCGAAACCCAACACCCAACGCCCAAGCGAAGTTTGATTCTTAGAAGCGGAAGTGGCTGAACGCCCGGTTGGCTTCTGCCATGCGGTGCACTTCGTCGCGCTTCTTCATGGCGCCGCCACGGCCTTCCGTGGCTTCCATGAGTTCGTTGGCCAGGCGCAGGGCCATCGACTTCTCGCCGCGCTTGCGGGCAGCTTCCTTGATCCAGCGCATCGAGAGCGCCAGGCGGCGCACGGGACGCACTTCGACCGGCACCTGGTAGTTGGCACCGCCGACGCGGCGCGACTTGACTTCGACCATCGGCTTCACGTTGTTGATGGCAACGGTGAAGGCCTCGAGCGGGTCCTTGTCGGGGTTCTTCTTTTCGATGAAGTCGAGCGCGCCATAAATGATGCGCTCGGCGATCGCCTTCTTGCCGCCTTCCATGATCACGTTCATGAACTTCGACAGCTCGACATTGCCGTACTTGGGATCCGGCAGGATTTCACGTTTGGGGACTTCGCGACGACGTGGCATTTTTCTAACCTCTTTGCTTCAGTTGGCATCGTTTCCGATACCGCGAGAGCCATTCCGGACTCTCACTTACTCGACCCGGGATTGGGTCACTTCGTTCGATGTGCCCGCCAAGGCAACCGAACACCGTTTGTTTTTTGGCAACAGGAAGGCTTAAGCCTTCTTGGGACGCTTCGCGCCGTACTTGGAGCGCGACTGCTTGCGGTCTTTCACGCCTTGCAGGTCGAGCGAGCCGCGCACGATGTGGTAGCGAACACCGGGCAAGTCCTTGACACGACCGCCGCGAACCAGCACGACGCTGTGTTCCTGCAGGTTGTGGCCTTCGCCGCCGATGTAGGAGATGACTTCGAAGCCGTTGGTCAGGCGGACCTTGGCAACTTTACGAAGCGCCGAGTTGGGCTTCTTGGGCGTCGTGGTGTAGACGCGGGTGCAGACACCGCGGCGTTGCGGCGAGTTCTGCATGGCAGGGCTCTTCGAATTGATCTTTTCGACCGTTCGACCCTGACGCACCAGTTGATTGATGGTTGGCATGAATGAATTAGTCCCAAAACAACCCGGCTTTTGGCTGTGAAGCCGCCCCTGCCTTGTCGTGACGCAAGAAAAGGAAACCGGGAATAACGAAAACGTGAAACCCTTCGGAAAATTCCGAAAAGCCCACGAGTATAGCAGGCGGGCTTGAAACGGCAAGGACAGCGTCGGCCGGCGTTGCCTGGCGCCCTTCCTTACTTGATCCAGAGCCGGACGGCATCCCAGGCGCGGCCGAGGATGCCCGCCTGCTCGACGCCTTCCAGCGCCACCAGCGGCACGTCCGCCAGCGGCTGGTCGTCCAGGGTCACCTTGAGCGAGCCCACCGGCTGGTACTTGGTGAACGGCGCCACCAGCGGATCGGGACGCGCCACCTGGGTCTTGATCTTGCTGGCGGTACCGGTCGGTACCGCGACCACGATGGCTTCCGGGCGGCCCAGCTTGAGCGTGTTGGCCTTGCCTTTCCAGACCGCCGGCGTGGCGGCCGGCTGGCCGGCGTCGAACAGGCGCACGGCGTCATAGGCGGTGTAGCCCCAGTTCAGGAGCTTTTGCGATTCGTTCGCGCGCACGGTCTCCCCCGAGGTGCCCAGCACGATCGACAGCAGCCGGCGCCCGCCGGTCAGGTTGGGGAAGTCGCGCTTGGCGGTGGCGATCATGCAGTAGCCGGCCGCTTCGGTGTGGCCGGTCTTCAGGCCGTCGACGGTCGGGTCGCGGAACAGCAGCAGGTTGCGGTTGGTGTCGTTGGTCGACGGTGTGCCGGGATAGCGGTATTTCTTGATCGCGTAGTACTTGGCTTCCTCGGGGAAGTCGCGCACCAGGCGCGTCGCGAGAATGCTCAGGTCGCGCGCCGTGGTGGTGTGGCCGGGCGCGGTGAGGCCTTCGGGGTTCTTGTAGGTGGTGTTCTTCATGCCCAGCGCCTTGGCCTGGGCGTTCATGAGCTCGACGAAATGCTCCACGGTGCCGCCCACGCCTTCGGCCAGCGCCACGGTGGCGTCGTTGCCCGACTGCACGATCAGTCCCTTGATCAGGTCTTCGACCGGCACCTGCATCTTGGGATCGATGAACATGCGCGAGCCGGGCATCTTCCAGGCGCGCTGGCTGACCGGCATGGTCTGGGTCAGCGTGATCTTCTTGGCGCGCAGCGCGTCGAACACGATGTAGGCCGACATCAGCTTGGTGAGCGACGCCGGTTCGACCGGGCTGTCGATGTCCTTCTGCGCAAGGATCTGGTTGGCCGTGACGTCGAGCAGCAGGTAGCTGCGCGCGGCGATCTCGGGCGGCGCCGGCACCTGGGCAGCGGCGATCATGCAAGCCGATGCGGCGGCGGCCAGCACCAGCGCGCGAAACGCGTCAAAAAAACGATTCATGGGAGCAATAGGAGAGAAGCGGGGAGGAGACGAAAACACAAGCCCGTGAGGCTTTTCATGGGGCGCCCGCGCGCAGATGGCGGACAACCAGGCTTTTGAGGAGGGGCAATTGTCCGTGAAAGAAATGGCCGCCCCCCGGAATAACCGTGACAGGCAGTGACTGCGGCCGCGCCCAGTCCATGACCGCCGCCAGCGGCACCGTGTCGTCGGCCTCGCCGTGGACCACCAGCGTGCGCTCGTGCGCCTCGGCCGGCAGCGTGGCGACGGAAAAGCGCGAAGCCGCCGTTCCAACGAGCACGAGCTGCCGCAGGTCGCGGCCGGCCCAGAGCTTTTCGGCCGCGCAGCTTGCCACGAAGGCGCCGAACGAGAAGCCGGCAATCGCCAGCGGGCCTTGGGGCGCGAGCTGGGAGACGACGTCCAGCATGTCTTCGCACTCGCCGCGCCCCTCGTCGTGCACGCCTTCGCTCGCACCCACGCCGCGGAAGTTGAAACGCACCGCGGTCCAGCCGCAGGAGACGAATGCGCGCGCCAGGGTCTGCACCACCTTGTTGTCCATGGTGCCGCCGAACAGCGGATGCGGATGGGCGATCACGGCGATGCCGCGCGCAGCCTCGGCCGGCTGGTCGCGCTGCACCTCGATGACGCCGGCGGCGCCCTGGAGGCGGATCTTCTCGGTCTGGGAATTCATGGTGCGAGGAATGGAAGCACCCGGCCGCGAGGGTCCGGGCGCAGGGTACGAGCGCCGGACTTCGCGAAAAGTTCAGCGCCCGACATCGGGAGGCAGCAGCAGGCGCTCGACGACCTGGCCGTTCTTCAGGTGCGAGTCGACGATCTCGTCGATGTCGTCGGCATCGACGAAGGTGTACCAGACCGCTTCGGGATAGACCACCGCCACCGGGCCGCCGGCGCAGCGGTCCAGGCAGCCTGCCTTGTTGACGCGCACCTTGCCGGGACCGGCCAGTCCCGCCTCCTTGACCTTCGCCTTGCAGCGGTCGAAACCTGCCTGGGCGTTGTGCAGGGCGCAGCAGTCTTCCCCGTTCTTGCGCTCGTTCAGGCAGAAGAAGATGTGGCGGCCGTAGTAGCCGCGCGGCGCGGCGGAAGAGGAACTGGGCATCGGGAGATTTTAGTGACGCCCGCCGCGATGCCATCAGCCTGCCGGCCGCCCCCGCCGCGACAGCGCCGCCACCACATAGGCAAGGACCGCGAACGGCCACAGCCACCCGAGCCACTGCGCCAGGCCGTGGAAGCGGATGAAGCGCCCCTGCTCCCAGGTGGCGAGGGTCTGCGCGAAATAGGCGCTCTCGGGCGCCTGGTTCAGCAGGCTCAGCTGGATCACCAGCGCCACCAGCAGCAAGGCCGCGCACAGCCGGCGCGGCGCTCCCAGCAACAGCACGCCGGCAACGAGTGCCGTCGCGATGCCGACCTGCACCGGCAGGCCCAGCCAGGCCCATGCGTGCTCGGGGCCGTAGCTCAGCGCCGCCGACAGCGCCGAGGCGCCGATGCCCGCCAGCAGCGTGAGCGGCAGCAGCACGGCACGCCGGGCGACCGTGCGCGTCACCATGAAAGCCAGCAGGCACGGCACCAGGGCGCCGAGCATCACGCACAGCAGCTCGACGGCCGGCACCAGCGGCTCCAGCTCGAACTGGCGCAGCGGCATCCAGTCGATGAAAGGCGTGTCGAGCAGCCACTCCGAGACCGCGACCTCGAGGCGCTCGAACACCTGGCCGAGCCCGAAGGTGACGGCGGCCGGGAACAGCAGCGCCAACGGCCACAGCGCGAGCAGCACCAGCGCGCCGCGCGAGTCGTCGACGAACCACTGCGAGCGCGCGCGGCTCCAGTGCGCCACCGCGCCGAGCCGTTCGAGCCCCGCCGCGAGCAGGGCCCCCAGCAGCGCGCCGGAGCTGTTCAGGCCCAGGTCGACATTGGAGGGAATGCGCGCGGGCAGATAGCTCTGCAGCGTTTCCATGGCAAAGGCCACGGCCGCGCCGGCCAGCGTGGCGCGCAGCACCGCGCGCCAGACGCTGGCGTCGCGCCGCGTTCGCAGCACCGCCAGCGCACACAGGAAGCCGAAGGGAACGTAGCCGCCCACGTTGATCGCGAAATCGAAGCCCGTCCAGTACTTGGGCCACGACGCCGACAGGTAGGCCCAGGGGGCGATGCCCTGGTCGCGCCAGTCGGCGAACGGGTACAGGCTGGCATAGACGATCAGCGCGGCGTAGGCCAGCGCCAGGGGCAGCGCGGCGGACTTGTGCTGTGTCTCCACCGTGGCTTTCGGGCTCAGAACGGCTTGACGACCACCAGCACCACGATGCCGAGCAGCAGCAGCACCGGCAGTTCGTTGAACCAGCGGTACCAGCGGTCGTTGCGCTGGGTACCTCCGGCCACGAAACGGCGCAGCAGCACGCCGCAGGCATGGTGATACCCGATCACTGCCAGCACCAGCGCCAGCTTGGCATGCAGCCAGCCGTTGCCGGGGCCGCGCCCGATGCCATAGCCCAGCCAGAGCCAGAGGCCGAAACCCAGCGCCGGAATGGCCAGGAAGGTGGTGAAGCGCAGCAGCTTGCGTGCCATCAGAAGCAAGCGCTCGCGTTCGGCCACGGACTCGGGCGGCACCATCGCCAGGTTGACGAAGATCCGGGGGAGGTAGAACAACCCCGCGAACCAACTGGCAATGAAGACGATGTGAAGAGATTTAACCCAGAGCATGGGGCCAGTTTAGTGGCGGGGCCGCGCCATGCACGCCGGGCTTTGGCGCCGGCGCGGATGCAGCGGGCAAAAAAAAGCCCGACGTCTTCACGTCGGGCTGGGAAGCCCTTTTGCTGTCACACATCAAGGCACCCGCTCAGGGAGGAAAAGCGGGGAGCGGTAAACCGCCCGCTTTTGAATTTAACAAAGGCGAAACAAAGTTTCAAGCGGCTCGGGCCAGATTCTTTGACAATTCCGCGCAAAAAAAGAGAACCTTTGGTCTACGCGTCCGGAGGGTTGTCGGACAACACTTGGCCAGCCGCTCAGCGCACGGGTGGAGGCTTCAGGCACAATTTTCCGCCTATGACGCCATCTTCCTTTGCCATGTATCCCGCCGGCCGCCCGCGCCGCCTGCGCCGCGACACCTTCACCCGCAACCTGGTCAGGGAGCATGCGCTGACGGCGCACGATCTCATCTATCCGGTGTTCGTGCAGGAAGGCGAGAAAAAACGCGACGCGGTGGCGTCGATGCCCGGCGTGGATCGCCTGAGCCTCGACCTGCTGCTGCCGGTGGCAGAGCAGTGCGTGGAGGCCGGCATTCCGGTGATGGCGCTTTTTCCGGTGATCGACGCCAGCCTCAAGACGCCCGCGGGCGACGAGGCCTTCAATCCCGACGGGCTGATCCCGCGCGTGGTCGCGGCACTCAAGTCGCGCTTTCCGGAACTCGGCGTGATGACCGACGTGGCGCTCGACCCCTACACCAGCCACGGGCAGGACGGCCTGCTCGACGACACCGGCTACATCCTCAACGACGCCACCGTGGAAGTGCTGGTGAAGCAGGCGCTCACACAGTCGCAAGCCGGCGTCGACATCGTGGCGCCGAGTGACATGATGGACGGCCGCATCGGCGCGATCCGCACCGCGCTGGAGGCCCGCGGCGACATCCATACCCGCATCATGGCCTACAGCGCCAAGTACGCGAGCGCCTTCTACGGCCCGTTCCGCGACGCCGTGGGCTCGGCCGCGACACTCGGCAAGAGCAACAAGAAGGTCTACCAGATGGACCCGGGCAACAGCGACGAGGCGCTGCGCGAGGTCGGCCTCGACATTGCCGAGGGCGCCGACATGGTGATGGTCAAGCCCGGCATGCCGTACCTCGACATCGTGCGCCGCGTGAAGGACGAATTCCGCGTGCCGACCTTCGCCTACCAGGTGAGCGGCGAATACGCGATGCTCAAGGCCGCAGCCCAGAACGGCTGGCTCGACCACGACGCGGTGGTGCTCGAGAGCCTGCTCGCCTTCAAGCGCGCCGGCGCTGACGGCGTGCTCACCTACTTTGCGCTCGACGCCGCGCGGCTGCTGCAAAAACAATAGCGCATGCGCATCTTCGAAATCGACCGCTCGCGCGTGAGCGAGCATCCGGCGCTGGCGCCTCTCGCACTGCCCGGGGCCTGTGCCGCGCAAGGCTATCTCTGGATTTCGCTCACACGCGAGGAATTCCGCGCCTCGCTGTCCGAGGTCCAGCAGATCCTGCAGTCGCTCTGCCAGGCGCAGCTGGTCGACCTGCATGTGGCGGACCTGCTCAACGACCAGCTGCCGTCGCACTACGACTACACCTCGCAATATGACGTGCTGGTGTTCCGGCGCCTCTCGAGCGGCCCTGGCCAGGCGGCGCTGGGCAACGGCAAGGGCACCACGGGCGGCGAGCCACCCCTTCCCGCGCCGTTGCGCCGCGGCCCTCCCGTATTGCGCCGGGTCGACACCCGCCCGGTGGGTTTCGCGCTGTTCGACCGCGTGCTGCTGTCGGTGCACCCCGAGGACGGCGCGGTGCGCGATGCCTTTGCCGCCCGGCTGCTCGCCGCGGGATCGCCGGACGACAAGGGCGCCCCCGCCCTCGACGTGCGCGCCACCTCGGCCCGCGTGCCCACCGGCACCGCCGACCTGATGCTGCGCGTCGTCAACCAGATCGTCGACGGCTACCTGGACATGCGCCGCGAACTCACGCGCCAGCTCGACCACTGGCAGACCGAGCTGATCGATCCGCGCAGCCGCTTCACCAACTGGGGCGCGCTGATGGAAGCCCGGCAGTCGCTGCACCACCTGGACGAGATCTGCGAAGACCAGCGCGCGGCCATCCAGGACTGGATCGATTCGCTCGAGACGCTGCCCCCGGTCAAGGGCGAGGCGGAGCAGCGCGAGCGGGAACTGATCATGGTGCGAAGCCGCGACGTGCTCGAGCACATCGAGCGCGTGGTGCACCACGTGCACCGGCTCGAACAGAACGCGGAAACCGCGGTGCAGATGCATTTCAGCGTGCAGGGCCACCGCGCCAACGACATCATGCGGGTGCTCACGGTGCTGACGGCCATCTTCCTGCCGCTCAACCTCATTGCCGGCATCTTCGGCATGAACTTCGAGTTCATTCCGCTGGTGCACAAGGCGGATGGCTTCTGGATCGCCATGATCGCGATGCTGGTGATCGCGCTGCTGCTGGTGCTGGTGTTCTGGCGCAAGCGCTACCTGGCGCGCACGCGCTGAGGGCCCCGTCCCGCTTCAAAGCAAAAAAGCCACGCAATTGCGTGGCTTTTTTGCTTACCCGCGAGGGCCAGCGGTTTCGCCGGTCTTACTTGGCGACGGCGCCCGAGCCTTGCTGGGCCTGGACACGTGCGTCCATCGGGTGGGGCATGGTCGAGACGACCTTGCTGTTGACGCGCGAACCCGAGGTCACGTTCTGGTCCGGAGCGTAGGCGGTGCGGACGGCTTCGGCTTCGACGAGCGCGCGGTCCTTCGACACGGCGACGGTTTCCGGGCCGCGCGAACCGCGGGTCACGTTCTGGTTGGGAGCCGATGCGGTGCGCACGGCTTCGGCGTTGACTTCGTCGCGGCTCTTGGTCGAGACGGCGGTGTTCACGCCTTCGTAGGATTCGGCTTGGGCGCCGGTGGCGGCCAGCAGGGTCAGGGCAGCGGCGGCGAGGATGTGCGAGGTCTTCATTTCAATTCCTTGTGTTGGTTGGATGGTTCGTCCACCAGGCTCGCTCGTTCATTCGTTCGTGCTCACCTGTGCGGCGAGTTTCCAACTGAACGGCATGTGTAAATCACGCGGAACAGAGACACGGTGTTTCCTCTATTGAAACAATGACGCACCGGCAGCATGCACACGAACCGGGCGCGCACCGGCGCCTGCAAATGCCGGGGCTTCCCCGAGAATCGAAGCGGGCGGGCCGCGGAACGGAAACAATGGGCGCTTTGACTTTGACATGGACAGTCTCGATCTGATCAGAACCTTCCGGGAAGTGGCCTCGCATGGCAGCTTCTCGCACGCGGCCAAGAAGCTCGACATGTCGAAGGCGACGGTCAGCAAGTACGTGGCGGAGCTCGAAACCCGCTTCGGCGTGCGGCTTCTCAACCGCTCCACGCGCTCCGTGAGCCTGACCGATGCCGGGCAACTGCTGCTCGAGCGCAGCACCCCGGTGCTCGAAATGGTGGAGCTCACCCAGGCCGAGCTGCAGGAGCGCGCCAGGCAGCCCGGCGGCCGGCTGCGGATTTCAGCGCCGCACGGCATGGGCAACGGCGAGTTTCCGAGCCTGCTGGCCGACTTCATGCGCTACTACCCGGACGTGAGCATCAGCCTGCAGCTGACCAACCGCACGGTCGACCTCGCGGAAGAAGGCATCGACGTCGACATCCGCAGCGGCCCGGTCGAGGACGCCAACCTGATCGTGCGCAAGCTGATGCTCATGGAGATGGTGGTCTGCGCCTCGCCGGTGTACTGGAAGAAACACGGCAAGCCCGAGCATCCACGCGACCTCGCGGCGCACGAGGCGCTCACGCATTCGCTGCTGGGCGCCCAGCCGGTCTGGCGCTTCGACGACGGCGGCGAGCCGCTGGACGTGCCGGTGAAGAGCCGCATGGACTGCACCGAGGGTGCGCCGCTGATCCGGGTCGCGATGCACGGCTTCGGCGTGATCTACCTGCCCTCGATCCTCGTGCAGTCGCACATCGAGCATGGCGAGCTGGTGCCGGTGCTGCAGGGCTATGCGCGCAAGGACATGTGGCTGTCGGCCGCCTACCTGCAGCGGCGCCACAACAGCGCGGCGCTGCGTGCGCTGCTCGACTTTCTGCAGACCCGCGTCGGCAAGGGGCCGGGCTCGCGAAAGAAATAGGCCGGGCCCCGGCCGCACTCAGCCGACGTGCTTGGCAAAGAACCCGAGCGTGCGCGTGCGCGCGAGCTTGGCGGCCTCGGCGTTGTAGGAGCCGCGCTGGTCGCAGTTGAAGCCGTGGCCCGATTCGTAGACGTGCACCTCCACCTCGGGATGCGCCTTCTTGAAGGCCTCGATGGTGTCCAGCGGGATCCAGTGGTCCTGGTTGCCGAAATGCGCGAGCACCGGCACCTTGGGCTGGCGCGCGGTTTCTTCCGGCGTGGTCATGCCGCCGCCGTAATACGGCGCCGCAGCGGCAATGCCGGGCACCAGGCTGGCGGCGCGCCAGACCAGCAGGCCGCCCCAGCAATAGCCCACGATGCCGACCTTGCCGGCTTTCGACGCATAGGCCACGGCGGCCTCGATGTCCTGCAGCACGCCGGGCGCGGGCAGCGCCTCGACCGCGGTCTTCAGCGCGAAGCCGGCCTTCATGTCCTCGTCGCTGTAGCCGAGCTCGACGCCGGGCTTCACGCGATGGAAGGTCGAGGGCGACACCGCCAGGTAGCCGTCCGCCGCATAGCCGTCGGCCACCGAGCGGATGTGCGAGTTGACGCCGAAGATCTCCGGCACCACGACCACCGCGCCGCGCGGCTTGCCGGCCGGTTCGGCCACGTAGGCGGGAAAGGTGAAGCCGTCCTTGGCTTTCAGATCGATGAATTGACCCATGTTGTCTTGCTCCTTGAATGGCAACTGAAAGGAAAAGGAATGCCGGCTACTGGCGCAGCGCGCGTTCGACGAAGTCGAGCCGGTCCTGGCCCCAGAATATCTCGCCATCGATGACATAGCTTGGCGCACCGAACACCTGGATGTCGATCGCTTCCTGCGTGTAAGCCTCGTAACGCTCCTGCACCGCCTGGCTCTGCGACTGCTCCGCGCGCTTGGGCGACAGCCCGCATTCGACGACCAGCGAATCGAGCACCTTCGGGTCGCCGATGTTGCGCTCCTGCACCCACACGGCCGCGAACACTGCCGCGCACATGCGCATGGCGGCCTCGGTGCCGTCGTGCATGTCGACCGCGATGATGACCCGGGCCGCGTCATCGCTGGCGACCGGAAAGAACTTCGGCCTGGTGTTCAGCGGCAGGCCGAGGTGGCGCGAACAGCGCGCGAGGTCGACCAGCCGGTACGCCTGGCGCTGCGGCGCGCGCTTGCCCAGCGGCAGCCCGCCCGACACCGGGAACACGCTGCCCAGGTCGATCGGCCGCACGCGCACCTTGGCGCCGGCGGCCGCGGCGATCGCGGCAAAGCGGGAATGCCCCAGATAGGTCCATGGGCTCTGTGGCGCAAAGTAATAGTCAATCGTCTTGTCAGTGCTCATGCGCTTGCCCCCGATGATGTAATCCAAGCCGACGGTTTTAACTGACACGCAGTTTCTCTGCAGGAGGTAGGTTTTGGACCAGGTGCTCTTGATCACGGGCGGCGGCCGCGGCATCGGCGCCGCCACCGCCCTGCTGGCGGCGCAGCGCGGCTACGCGGTGGCTGTCAACTACGCGAGCAACTCGCTCGCCGCCGACGAGGTGGTGCGCGCCATTCGCGCCGGCGGCGGCACCGCCATGGCCGTGCAGGCCGACGTGGGCGACGAAGCCCAGGTGCTGGCCATGTTCGAGAAGGTCGATGCCAGGCTCGGCCGGCTCACGGCTCTGGTCAACAACGCCGGCGTCGTCGACGTGCAGGCTCGCGTCGACGAAATGAGCGTGGCGCGGCTGGAACGCATGTTCCGCATCAACGTGATCGGCAGCTTCGTCTGCGCGCGCGAAGCGGTTCGGCGCATGAGCACCCGGCACGGCGGATCGGGCGGCGCCATCGTCAACGTCTCGAGCGCCGCCGCACGGCTGGGCTCGCCCGGCCAGTACGTCGACTACGCGGCCAGCAAGGGTGCCATCGACACCTTCACCATCGGCCTGGCCAAGGAAGTGGCCGCCGAGGGCATCCGCGTCAACGCGGTGCGCCCGGGCCTGATCGACACCGAGATTCATGCCTCCGGCGGCATGCCCGCCCGCGCCTTCGAGCTCGCGCCCACCGTGCCGATGCAGCGCACCGGCAGCGCCGAGGAAATTGCCGGCGCGATCCTGTGGCTGCTGTCCGCCGAAGCGAGCTACACCACCATGGCCCTGCTCGACGTGACCGGAGGGAGGTAGAAGTGAGCACCTCGATGGACCTGATCAAGCCGCTGGTCACGCTGGTGGCCATCGTCAACCCGCTGGCCATCGTGCCTTTCTTCATCCACTACACGCAGGGCTATTCGGATGCGCAGCGCCGGCACACGGTGCGCATGTCGGCCTTCAGCGCCTTCGTGGTGATTGCGGTCAGCGCGCTGATCGGGCTGCAGCTGCTGGCGTTCTTCGGCATCTCGATTGCCAGCTTCCAGGTGGGCGGCGGCCTGCTGCTGCTCATGAGCTCGCTGTCGATGCTCAACGCCAAGCCGGCCGAGAGCAAGACCAATGTCGAGGAACTGCGGGCCACCGAGGTCAAGGCGTCCATGGGCGCCTCCATTGCGGTGGTGCCGCTCACCATTCCGCTGCTCACCGGGCCGGCCACGATCTCCACCGTGGTGATCTATGCCGACAAGACGCAGCACCTGTGGGAGCTCGGGCTCCTGGTGGGCTACGGCGTGGTGGTGGCGCTGGCCACCGCGCTGGCGTTTTCGCTCGCGCAGCCGATCGCGCGCGTGCTCGGCAAGACCGGCATCAACATCATGACGCGGCTCATGGGCCTGATCCTCGCGGCGCTCGCGGTCGAGGTCATGGCCGACGGCCTGGGCAAGCTGTTTCCGATCCTGCAGCGCGTGGGCTGACTGAATCAGCCCAGCATCTTCTCGATGACTCGCCAGTGCGCGGGCTCGACCGGCGTGATCGACAGCCGGTTGCCCTTGCGCAGCACGACGAGCTCGGCCAGCTCGGGCTTGCCACGCAGCTCGGGCAGCGGCAGCAGGCGCGTCTTGCGAACGGCCTGCACGTCGACCAGCAGCCAGCGTGGATCGTCCTTCTTCGAGGCCGGGTCGTAGTAGGGCGACTTCGGGTCGAACTGCGTCGGGTCGGGCTTGATGCCCGAGGCCACGCGCGCAAGGCCTGCGATGCCGGGCTCGGGGCAGCTCGAGTGGTAGAACAGCACGCCATCGCCGACCTTCATGCCGTCGCGCATGAAATTGCGTGCCTGATAGTTGCGCACACCGGTCCAGGCCACGGTGGCGTTGGGCGCGGCGAGCGCATCGTCGATCGAGACCTCGTCGGGCTCGGATTTCATCAACCAGTAGTTGGGCATGGTCCCGCTATGGTGTCACATAGTCGGACACGACGACCCATTTCCCATCCTTGATCTGGGACAAGCGCGACTGGTCGTTGCCCAGGCGCTTGGTCGCGGTGTACGAGCTCTTGGGGCTGCCGAACATGTCGGGCTCGAAGGTCATGCTGTCCATGGACTTGATGAAGCTGTCGGTCGTGAGGTTCGGGCCGGCCTTCTGCGCCGCCTTGATGAACGAATCGATGATGACGTAGCCATACACCGAGAACACCGTCGGGTCTTCGTTGAACTTGGTCTTGTACTTGTTGGCCCAGAAGCGCAGCGGCTGCGACTGCTCGTCGGTGTAGGGGTTCTGCACCGTCATGGTGGCGTAGATGCCGTCCATGGCCTTGCCGCCGAGCTTGTGGATCAGGTCGGTGTAGGACGCGCTGGAGCCCAGGAAGGTCGGGTTGAAGCCGGTCTTGCGCGCCTCGCCCACGGTGCCGATGGTCTCGCGGATGATGGTGCCGAGCACCACCAGGTCGCAGTTGGCGGCCTTCATCTTGGCGACCTGCGAGCTGAAGTCGGTGGCGCCGCGCTTGAACGAGGTCTTCTCGGCCAGCTCCATGCCGGCGGTCTTCAGGCCCGCCTCGGCGCCGCGCAGCACCTCGAGCCCGAATTCGTCGTCCTGGTAGATGGTGCAGACCTTCTTGTCGCCCTTCTCCTTGATCATCTTCGGCAGCGCGAGGCGGATCTGGTCGTAGTAGGTGGCCGCGAACGAGTACTTGAGCCGGTTCAGCGGCTCGTACATTTCGCGCGCCGCGGTGATCGGCATGAAGTTGACGATGTTCTTCTCGAACTGCACCGGCATGGCTGCCATGTTCTGCGCCGTGCCGATGTGGCCGGCCATGATGAAGATCTTCTCCTGGTTGACCAGCTTCTGCGCCGCGAGCACGGCCTTCTTCGGGTCGTAGCCCGAGTCCTCGACGAACAACTTGAGCTTGCGGCCGTGGATGTTGCCCTGCTCGTTGAGTTCGTCCACGCGCAGCTGCATGCCGTTGCGCGCCTGCTTGCCGAAGCCCGCGAGCGGGCCCGACAGGTCCTGGATGGTGCCGATGCGGATCTCGTCCTTGCTCACGCCCTGCTGCTGCTGCGCGGACGCGAACGCTGCGGCCAGGCCCAGCACGGCCAGGGTCGTCACTGTCTTGAGCTTCATGGGGTTGTCTCCTCGGGTTGACGAAAAATGAATCAGCGGTACATCGCCTCGATGCGCTCGGCGTACTTGGCCTGGACCAGCTTGCGCTTGAGCTTCATGGTCGGCGTGAGCTCCTCGTCCTCTGCGCTCAGCTGCGTTTCGAGCAGGAAGAACTTCTTGATCTGCTCGACCCGCGCAAACTTCGCGTTGACGCGGTCGATCTCGCCCTGGATCAGGTCCCGCACCTCCTGCGCGCGCGTCAGGCTTTCGTAGTTGCTGAACGGCACGTCGTGGTCCTGCGCAAACTTCTCGACGTTCTCCTGGTCGATCATGACGATCACCGTGAGGTAGGGTTTCCTGTCGCCGATCACCACTGCGTCGGTGATGTAGGGGCTGAACTTGAGCTCGTTCTCCAGCTCGCTCGGCGTGATGTTCTTTCCCCCTGCCGTGATGATGATGTCCTTCATGCGGTCGGTGATGCGGAAATACCCTCCCGCGTCGACCGTTCCCACGTCGCCGGTGTGCAGCCAGCCGTCGGCGTCGATGGTCTCGGCCGTCTTCTCGGGCAGGTTGAGGTACCCCATGAAGACATTGGGGCCGCGCACCAGGATTTCGCCGGTCTGCGGATCGAGGCGCACCTCGTTGTAGCTGGTGGCCGGGCCGATCGAGCCCGGCATGATGCGCGAGGGCGGCACGCCGGTGGAGGCACCGCACGATTCCGTCATGCCCCAGACCTCCAGCATGGGCACACCCAGCGCGAGGTACCAGCGCACGAGCTCGGGCGAGATCGGCGCCGCGCCGGTCACGAGGAAGCGCGCGCGGTGGATGCCGATGAGCTTGCGAACGTTGTCGAGCGCCAGCCAGCGCGCCAGGCGGAACTTCAAGCGCAGCCAGGCACCCACCGGCTGGCCCTGGAGCACGCGCTCGGCAATCTGCCGGCCGACGCCGATGCTCCAGCCGTAGGCGACCTGCTGCAGCCGGCTCGCCTCCTTCAGCGCGATCATCACGCCCGAATAGAACTTCTCCCACACGCGCGGCACGGCGGTGAACACGGTGGGCGAGATCTCGCGCACGTTCTCGGGCACCGTCTCGGGGTTCTCGACGAAGTTGAGGATCGAGCCGGTGTACATCGCGAAGTATTCGCCGCCCATGCGCTCGGCGATGTGGCACAGCGGCAGGAAGCACATGCGCTCGTCGCCCTCGCCCTGCGCGAGCAGCGTGTTGTAGCCGCGCATGGTGTAGACCAGCCCGCGGTGGCTGTGCATCGCGCCCTTGGGCTTGCCGGTGGTGCCGGAGGTGTAGACCAGGATCGCGAGGTCTTCCGGGCGGCAGGCGGCGACGCGCTGCTCCAGCGCCTGCGGATGGGCCTGCAGGTGGTCGCGGCCGAGTGCGCGCAGCACGTCCAGGCTGATGACGCCCGGGTCGTCGAGGTCGCGCAGGCCTTCCATGTCGAACACGACGACCTTGCGCAGCATCGGCAGCCGCGCGCGCACTTCGAGCGCCTTGTCGAGCTGCTCGTCGTCCTCGACGAAGAGCACGGTGGTGCGGGAGTCCTCGCAGAGGTAGTGCACCTGCGAGGCCGCGTCGGTGGGATAGATGCCGTTGGACACGCCACCGCAGCTGAGCACGGCGACGTCGCACAGCACCCATTCGATGACGGTGTTGGCAAGGATCGAGGCGCATTCGCCCGGCCCGAAGCCGAGCGCCAGCAGGCCGCCCGCAATCTCGTGCACGGCTTCGGCGGTCTGCCGCCAGGTCCAGGCGCGCCAGATGCCGAATTCCTTCTGCCGCATCCAGACCTTGTCGGCGCGCAGCTCCACGGCCTTCCAGAACACGGCGGGGATGGTCTCGCCCGGCACGACGATGCCGGGACTCGGCTGCAGATGCGCCAGGTCCCAGAGGCCTGCTGGAGCGCGCAGGGCAGTCGTGCTCATGCCTTCATCTCCAGGTCTTCTTCTTTTTCCAGCGCCGCTCGCCGCGCACGCCGTCGTCCTTGACGCCGAGGTAGAACTCCTTGATGTCCTCCTTTTCGCGCAGGCGTTCGCAGGTATCTTCCATGACGATGCGGCCGTTCTCGAGCACGTAGCCGTGGTCGGAAGCGTTGAGCGCCATGTTGGCGTTCTGCTCCACGAGCAGGATGGTGGTGCCGCGCTCGCGGTTGATGCGCACGACGATCTCGAAGATCTCTTTCGTCAGCTTGGGGCTGAGACCGAGGCTGGGCTCGTCGAGCAGGATCAGATGCGGCGCGGCCATGATGGCGCGCGAAATGGCGAGCATCTGCTGCTGGCCGCCCGAGAGCAGGCCGGCATCCTGCGCGGCCCTTTCGCGCAGGATGGGGAAGTAGGTGTAGACGCTCTCCATGTCGCGCGCCACGCCGTCGCGGTCCTTGCGGGTGTAGGCGCCCATCAGCAGGTTGTCTTTCACCGACAGCAGCGGAAACACCTCGCGGCCTTCGGGCACGTGGCTCAGGCCCTGCTGCACGATGTAGGCCGGGTCCTTGGCGGTGATGTCCTTGCCCTGGAATTCGATGCTGCCTTTTCTCGGGTCGATGATTCCCGAGATCGTTTTCAGGATGGTTGTTTTTCCTGCGCCATTCGAACCCAGGACAGTCACTATTTCGCCCTGCCTGACTTTCAGGCTCACGCCGCGGATGGCCTTGATCGGGCCGTAGGCGCTTTCGACGTTGAGCAGTTGGAGGACGACGTCGGTCATGGCGTCGTCCCTCGAACGTTCGACGAGGGCGGGGAGCGGCGTTGGAGCCCATGCCCCGGCCGGGCCGACGTCACCGGCCGCTTCGCGGCTCCCCTGCGCTGCTCGCGACAGGCGGGGTCTCGCAGAACTCGCTCCACTGCGTTGCGCTCAAACAGCTGCGAGCCCTGATCCGCCTGTCGCTGCGCTGCTCGGCGGTGCCTCAACGGCCCGCCCGGGGCATGGGCCCCAACGCCGTGGACAGGCTCAGGGTATTTCCTCCACCCCGAAGCCCGGTGTGCGGTGCGGGGCGGGCGCCCCCTCTGTGCCGCCGAGGAGCGCAGCGTTTCGCGGATCAGGGCTCGCAGCTGTCTGAGCGAAGCGAGTTCTGCGAGACCCCGCGAAACGCGAGCACCGCAGGGAAGCCGCGAAGCGGCCGGCATAGTGGGGGCGATCGCGTCGCGCCGCATACCGGGCGTCTCCAACGAAGCAGCGGACACAGCCTTCATGCCACCCTCCTCAAGCTGCTCACGTCATCCACAGTCCCAAGATAGGCTTCGATGACACGTGCGTCTGCCTGCACCTCGCGTGGCGTTCCGGTGGCCAGCACCTCGCCCATGTTCATCGCGAGCACGCGGTCCGACACCTTCGACACCAGAGACATGTCGTGCTCGACCATCAGCACCGACACCCCCAGCTCATGCTGGATGTCCTGGATCCAGAACGCCATGTCCGCCGTCTCTTCGACATTGAGCCCGGACGATGGCTCGTCGAGCAACAGCAGCTTGGGCTCGGTGCACAGCGCGCGCGCGAGCTCCACCACCTTGCGAACGCCGTACGGCAGGCCAGCCACCATCGAATCGCGGTGATGCTGCAGGTCCAGCAGATCGATCACCTGCTCCGCTTTCTCGCGCGCCTGAATCTCGGCACGCCGCGTGGCCGGCGTGAAGAACACCTCGCTCCAGAAACCCGTCTGCCGATGCGTGTGGCGGCCGATCAGCAGGTTGTGCAGGACCGTGGCGTGCTCGAAGAGTTCGATGTTCTGGAAGGTGCGCGCAATGCCGAGCGCGGCAATCGCGTGTGGCGCCTGGTGCGTCAAGGCCAGCGGCCCGGCCGCCCCGCCATGCCACGTGATCTCGCCCATTGTCGGCGTGTAGATCCGGCTGATCAGGTTGAACACCGTCGTCTTGCCCGCGCCGTTCGGTCCGATCAGCGTGAACACCTCGCCGCGCCGCACGTCGAAGCTCACCTTGTTGACCGCGAGCACGCCGCCGAAGCGCACGCTCAGGTCCTTCGCCGAAAGAAGAATGTCGCCGCTGCTGCTCGTCATCTCAATCGGTCCGACTTGGTGAACGACTTCTGCCGCTTGAACAGCCCCTTGCGGTAGAACGGAAAGAGCTGCAGCCAGGTGCGGATCTTGAGCCAGCGGCCATACAGCCCCAGCGGCTCGAACAGCACGAAGGCGATCAGCACCAGCCCGTACACCAGCCCCTGCAGACCCGGCGCCTGCCCGATCACGGCCGGCAGCCAGTCCTTGCCCATCGAGATCAGCTGCGGCATCGCGATCAGGAAGATCGCGCCCAGAAACGCGCCATGCACCGAGCCCAGGCCGCCGATCACCACCATCAGCAGCAGGTCGATCGACTGCAGGATGTTGAACTGGTCCGGCGAGATGAAGCTCAGCTTGTGCGCATACAGCGCGCCGCCCAGGCCCGCGAGCGCGGCCGAGATCGCGAACGACATCGTCTTGTAGCGCGCCAGGTGAATGCCCATGCTCTGCGCCGAGATCTCCGAATCGCGGATCGCCACGAAGGCGCGGCCGGTCGGCGAACGCAGCAGGTTCAGGATGCCGAGCGTGCTGAGCACCGCCACCACCAGGCACAGGAAGTAGAAGCCATTGCCCGACCCGAGCGACCAGCCGAACAACTGCGGCGGCTTCACATGCAGCCCCGCGTTGCCGCCCGTCACGCTCTCCCAGCGCGCGAACACTTCCTCGACGATGAAGCCGAACGACAGCGTGGCGATGCCCAGGTAGATGCCCTTCACGCGCAGGGCCGGCAGCGCGACCACCACGCCCACCGCCGCCGACAGCGCCGCGGCCGCGAGCAGCGCAATCGGAAACGGCACGCCCAGGTTGGTCAGCACCCCTTGCGTGTAGGCTCCCGCGCCAAGGAAGGCCGCATGCCCGATCGAGAACTGCCCCGTGAAGCCCGCCAGCAGCATCAGGCCCAGTCCGACGATGCCGTAGATCAGCACGAAGGTCAGCTGCGCGAGCCAGTACTCGTCGATCGCCCAGGGCGCGGCGACGAGGAACGCGGCGAGCAGGCCATACCAGAAAACATGGCCGCCGTGCTTGGCGAGGCGGATGTCCTGGTCGTAGCTGGTCTTGAAGATGAAGCGCATGAATCAGGTCCGTCGCCGGGCCGCCCCAAGGCGGACCTGCGCCCCCTCGGGGGGCAGCGAGTACACGAAGTGACGAGCGTGGGGGCACATGCTTCTACACCTTCTTGCGCAGCTTCTCGCCAAAGAGACCGTTCGGCTTGATCATGAGCATCAGCAGCACCACGATGTACGGCGCCGTGTCCTTGAAGCCGTCGGGCAGGTAGAAGCCCGCGAACGATTCGACGATGCCGATCACCAGCCCGCCGACGATGGCGCCCGGCAGGCTGCCGAAGCCGCCCACCACCGCGGCCGGAAAGGCCTTGAGCCCGATGAAGCCCATGTTCGCGTGGACGAAGGTGATGGGCGCAAGCAGCATGCCGGCAATGGCCGCGACCGCCGCCGCGAGCCCCCACACCAATCCGTTCAGGCGCTTCACCGGAATGCCCATGTAGTACGCCGCGAGCTGGTTCTGCGACGAGGCCTGCATCGCGATGCCGAGCTTGCTGTAGCGGAACATCGCGAACAGCAGGCCGCAGAGGATGGCCGTGGCGATGATGATCGCGAGCTGCTCGAGGTTGACCACCAGCCCGCCCAGCTTCCAGATCTGGTCCTTGTAGGGCACGGGCAGCGTGTGGGTGTCGGTGCCGATGCCCGGCACCATGGTGATGAGCCCGCGCGCCACGTAGGCGATGCCGATGGTGAGCATCACGATCGAGAATTGCGGCTGCCCGAGGATCGGGCGGATCACCACCAGTTCGAGCAGCACGCCGAAGGCCGCCATCGCCACCACCGCGAGCAGGGCCGCGAGCCAGAACGGCATCCCGAACAGCGACATGCCGGCAAACGCGCCGAAGGCGCCGAGCATCATCAGGTCGCCCTGCGCGAAGCTCACGGTTTCGGTGGCCTTGTAGATCAGCACGAAGCCCAGCGCGATCAGCCCATAGATGCAGCCTTGTGCAATGCCCGACAGCAGGAGTTGGAGGATCTGCATGGGGCCTCTTCTTGCGGCTACTGCCTGAAGCCGCCGGCTGCGTCGTGCAGCGCGAGGCGGCGCGAGCCGGCCAGGATGTCGCTGGGCTTCAGGCCGTAGACCTGGCGGATCGAATGGCTGAAGTGCGTCGAGTCGGGGTAGCCGGTGTCCAGCGCGATGTCGGTCAGCGTGCTGGCCTGGCGCACATGGCGCAGCAGGCTGCGCGCGCGCTTCCAGGCCCGGAAGGCGCGAAACGCCATGCCGGTTTCCTGCTTGAACAGATGCAGGAAGCGCGAGAACGACAGGTGCACCGAGGCCGCGCAGTCCTCGGCCGAGGCAGGTGCGGCCGGGTCGGCGTTGATGGCGTCGATGACCTTGCGGATGCGCGCATCGAGCGCGCGCGGCGCCAGCGGCGCGCCGAAGAACAGCGCATCGAAGTCGAAGCCGTCGAAGTCCGTGCCGCGGCCCGATGCGGCGAGCAGGTGCGCATGGACATTGCGCATGCGCCGCACGAAGGCCGGCGCATCGACCGGCCCGCAGTGCTGCATGAAGGCCGGCATCCGGGCGGGATCGACCGACTCCGATTCGATCAGCAGGTTGAAGATGAGCGGATGCGCGCTTTCCACGCGGTGCGGCACCTGCGGCGGCACCACCAGCAGCTCGCCCGCCTGCCAGGCGCCGCCGCCGACGCACAGGCGGTTCGGCGGCGCGCCGGCGGGCGACACGTACACCCCGTACCCGCCCATGGTGCGCTCGGCCGCGGCCCCGAGCAGCCCGGCGTAGAACACACGCTGGTGCGTGAGCCACATCAGGCGCTCCCCGCGCTGCGCGCCGCCGCTTTCCGGCGGCGCCGCCTTCGTTCGCTGCATGGTGTCTGTCTCCTGCATCGGGCCGCCGCCGGCCCGGGGCCGGCGCTGCGTTGGCTGGATCGTAGCGGCGGGGGCCGGCTGCGCGGCGTGCATTTGCGCGGGGACTTTCCCTAGGGCTTGCTGGCGCTATGGCGCGAGCGCGCGGCGAAGCTCGGCGCAGCACAGCGCGATGGCCGTATCGGCCTCGTCGAGCACCTTGCCCATGGTGATGAAGCCATGGATCTGGCGCTCGAAGCAGGCGTACGCGGCGCGGTTGCCGGCGGCGGTCAGCGCCTCGGCGTAGGCCATGCCTTCGTCGCGCAGCGGGTCGTAGCCGGCGGTGAGCACCAGCGCGGGCGGCAGGCCCGAGAGATCGGCGCACAGCAGCGGCGACGCGCGCCAGTCGAGGTCGTGCCGGGGGTCGTCGATGTAGTGGTCGTGGAAGTACGCCATCGTGTCGCGGGTCAGCAGGTAGCCCTGGCCGTTGGCCTGGTGCGAGGGATGGCCGCGGCGCATGTCGGTGGCGGGATAGACCAGCAGTTGGAAGGCGATGGGCAGGTCGCCGGCATCGCGCGCGGCAATGGCCGCCACCGCGGCGAGGTTGCCGCCCGCGCTGTCGCCGCCCACCGCGAGGCGGCTTGCATCGAGGCTGAGCGAGGCGGCCTCGCGGCGCACCCAGCGGGTGGCGGCCAGCACGTCGTCGACGGCAGCCGGGAAGCGATGCTCGGGCCCCATGCGGTAGTCGACCGACACGACCGCGCAGCCCGCGCCGTCGGCAAGCGAGCGGCACAGCACGTCGTGCGTGTCGAGGTCGCCGATGACCCAGCCGCCGCCGTGGAAGTACACGAGCACCGGCAGCGCGGCATGGGCCAGGGAACCCAGCGGGCGGTAGAGCCGCACCGGGATGGTGCCGTACGGCCCGTCGGCCTCCAGTTCGCGGACTTCGGCGACCGGCGGGGCCTCGGGTTGGGTGGTGGCGCGGCGCTCGCGATAGAAGGCGCGCGCCTCGGCCGGCGAAAGCGTGTGCGTGGGCGGGATGCCGCGCGCCTCGATGAAGTCAAGCAAGGCGCGCGCCTGGGGGTGCAGCATGGTGTCTCCGGTGGATCGGTCCGACCATGCCCGCGCCGCCCTGGCGCGGCTTGCGAAAACTGGCTAAGCCTTGCGCGGCTTCACGCGCGAGGCGGCTTCCTTGGCCAGCCTGCGGGCCGTGCCGGTGTCGGCCGCATGCACCAGCGCCACGCCCATGCGGCGCTTGGCAAAGCTCTCGGGCTTGCCGAACAGACGGATGTCGCTGCCGGGCACCTGCAGCGCCTCGGCCACGCCGTCGAAGGCGATGCCGGCAGCATCCACGCCGCCATAGATCACGGCGCTGGCACCGGGGCTCTTGAGCGAGGTGTCCACCGGCAGGCCGAGGATGGCGCGCGCATGCAGCTCGAACTCGTTCTGCCATTGCGTGGCCATGGTCACCATGCCGGTGTCGTGCGGACGCGGGCTCACTTCGCTGAACCAGACCTCGTCGCCCTTCACGAACAACTCGACGCCGAACAGGCCCTGGCCTCCCAGGTCGGACGTGACGGCCTCGGCAATCTGCTGCGCCTTCTGCAGCGCGGCCGGCGCCATCGGGTGCGGCTGCCAGCTTTCGACGTAGTCGCCGCTCACCTGCACATGGCCGATGGGTTCGCAGAACCGGGTCTCCACCGCGCCGGCCGCGTCCCTGGCGCGCACCGTGAGCAACGTGATCTCGTAGTCGAAGTCGATGAAGCCCTCGACGATCACGCGGCCGTGGCTCACGCGGCCGCCGGCCATGGCGTAGTCCCAGGCCTTCTGCACGTCGGCCGGGCCGTCGATCTTGCTCTGGCCCTTGCCGGAGCTGCTCATCACGGGCTTGACGATGCAGGGATAGCCGATGCCCGCGTCGATGGCGGCCTGCAGCTCGGCCAGCGAGTCGCAGAACTTGTAGGGGCTGGTGGGCACGCCCAGCGTCTCGGCGGCCAGGCGGCGGATGCCTTCGCGGTCCATCGTGAGGCGGGCGGCGCGGGCGGTGGGAATCACGCGCACCACGCCGGCGTCCTCGAGCTGCTGGAGCATCGGCGTGGCGATGGCCTCGATCTCGGGCACCACGAGCTGCGGCTTCTCGGCCTCGATCAGCGCCTTGAGCTGCTCGGGGTCGCTCATGGTGATGGTGCGCGCATGGTGCGCCACCTGCTGGCCCGGCGCGTTCTCGTAGCGGTCGACCGCGATGGTCTCCACGCCCAGGCGCTGCAGCGCAATCAGCACCTCCTTGCCGAGTTCGCCGGAGCCCAGCAGCATCACGCGGGTGGCCGAGGGGGAAAGAGGGGTGCCGAGGGTGGTCATGGTCGGAGTCGAAAAGAGGGAAGAAAAAGCAATCGCCGCACTGTAAGCCACCCGCGGGCCACCGGTGTCACGCGCGGCAACGGCGGGCCGGGCGGGGCTGCTTCACAATCGATCTCCTGCCGCGGTGGCGCGTCCACCCGCTCCCTCTTTTTTCCGCTTTCATTCTTCAAGGAGTTTTCTCATGACGATTCAGACCGTCGGCATCATCGGCGCCGGAACAATGGGCAACGGCATCGCGCAGGCCTGCGCGGTGTCGGGCGTCAACGTGGTGATGATCGATGTCGCCCAGGCGGCGGTCGACAAGGGCCTGGCCACCATCTCGGGCAGCCTCGACCGGCTGATCAAGAAGGAAAAGCTCACGGCCGAGCAGAAGACTGCCGCGCTCGCGCTGATCAAGGGCTCGACCGATTACAACGACCTGAAGGGCGCGCAGCTCGTGATCGAGGCCGCCACCGAGAACCATGCGCTCAAGCTCAAGATCCTCAAGCAGGTCGACGAGCTGCTGGCGCCCGAGGTGATCATCGCCTCCAACACCTCGTCGATCTCGATCACGCAACTGGCCGCCGCCACCTCGCGCGCCGACCGCTTCATCGGCATGCATTTCTTCAACCCCGTGCCGATGATGGCGCTGGTGGAGCTGATCCGCGGCTACCTCACGAGCGACGCCACGCACGATGCCGTCAAGGCGCTGGCCGAGAAGCTCGGCAAGTCGCCGATCACGGTGAAGAACGCGCCGGGCTTCGTGGTCAACCGCATCCTGGTACCGATGATCAACGAGGCCTTCTTCGTGCTGTCCGAAGGCATCGCGACGGCCGAGGACATCGACGCCGGCATGAAGCTGGGCTGCAACCAGCCGATCGGCCCGCTGGCGCTGGCCGACATGATCGGGCTGGATGTGTGCCTGGCCGTGATGGAGGTGTACCTCGAGCAGTTCGGCGATTCCAAGTACCGGCCCTGCCCGCTGCTCAAGGAGATGGTGGCTGCGGGCCAGCTCGGGCGCAAGACCGGGCGCGGCGTGTACACCTACTGATCTGGCGTCCGACAAGAACAAGGAGACAAACGCCATGACCGCGACACCCACCACCCCGCCGGCAGAAGGCTGCATCGACACCCAGGTGCTCGGCCACGTGCTCTTGATCGGCATCAACCGCCCGGCCAAGCGCAACGGCTGGACGCCGCCGATGTTCAGGCAGCTGGCCGAGGCCTACACCCGGCTCGACGACGACCCGGCGCTGCGCGTGGGCGTGCTGCATGCCTTCGGCGACCACTTCACGGCCGGGCTCGACCTGCCGGCGGTCGCCGAGTACATGAAGCGCGGCGAGAAGGCGATTCCGGCGGGCCTGGTGGAGCCGCACGACTTCGGCCTGCCCGGCTACCGCCGCCGCACCAAGCCGATGGTGGCGGCGGTCAAGGGCATCTGCTTCACGGTGGGCATCGAGCTGATGCTGGGTGCCGACATCGTGGTGGCGGCCGACAACTGCCGCTTCTCGCAGATGGAGGTGCAGCGCGGCATCATGGCCACGGGCGGCGCCACGCTGCGCATGGCCGAGCGCGCGGGCGTGGGCAACGCCATGCTGCATTTGCTGACGGCCGACGAGTTCGACAGCGCCGAGGCCTATCGCCTGAACTTCGTGCAGAAGGTGGTGCCGGCCGGGCAGGAGCTCGACGCGGCGCTGGCCATTGCGCAGCGCATCGCGGCGCAGGCCCCGCTGGCGGTGGTGGCCACGCGGCTCAACGTGATCAAGGCCGTCGAACAAGGACCGCTCGCGGCCGTCTCGGAATTCATCGAGACACAGAAGCGGCTGTCGAACAGCGAGGACGCGGCCGAAGGCGTGCGTTCCTTCGTCGAGCGGCGGCCCGCGCGCTTCAGCGGCCGTTGACGCTGCCGGCGGGTCAGCCGCGTGCCTGGGCAATCACCAGCAGGCCGTCCATGATCAGGCTTTCGACCAGCTCGAAATCCCCGTTCATCACGGGCGCCATCTTCCAGCCCGCGCCGCCGGTCATGTAGCAGGCGGGCTCGGCGCCGCAGTGCGAGCGCACGTGCTGCACCATGCGCTCGACCGCGCCGGCAATGGCATAGGTACCCCCGCTGGTGAGCGCGTCGCTGGTGTTGGTGGGGAATTCGCGCACCTCGCCGGTCGGCACGTGCAGGCCGGCCGTGCCCGACTCCAGCGCACGCAGCATGATGCCGTGGCCCGGCAGGATCAGGCCGCCCAGGAACTTGCCGCCGGCATCGATGGCCTCGACCGTCACCGCGGTGCCGATCATCACCACCACCATCGGCCGCACCGGCCCCGCGTCCAGCATCCGGTGGCGTGCACCGATCATCGCCACCCAGCGGTCGGCGCCCAGCCGCGTCGGATGGTCGTAGCCGTTGACGATGCCGGCCTCGGCCGCGCTCGACACCACCCAGCGCGGGGCGCAATCGAAGCGCTCGACGATCTGCTCCTCGGCGCGGCGGCGCACCGCGTCGCCGGCCACCACGCAGCCGAGCATGGAGCCGGGCGCGGGCAGCTCGGCCCAGGGGCCGTCGGCCAGCCGCTCGATGTGGTCGAGGAACTCCGCCCCATGCGCCTGCAGCGCGGCCCCCGGATGCGCCGCATCGTAGAGCGCCCATTTGAGGCGGGTATTGCCGATGTCGATCGCGAGGAAGGGGGATGCCATGGGCGGGATTATTGCGACTTTGTCGTGATCGATGCTGGCACGTCTTTGACACACGCGGCGCGGACCTACGCGCCCACGTCCGGTTTCGCCGCTACATTCGCGATTCCCCTCAACCAAGGCGCAAGGAGAGAACCATGGGTTTGCTCAGTTTCATCAAGGAAGCCGGCGAGAAGCTGTTCGGCGGATCGTCGGCGCAGGCGGCCGAGCCGGATGCCAACACCAAGGCCGCGGCGGCCATCAAGACCTACATCGAGACGCAGAATCTCGGGCTCACGGGCCTGGAGGTGACCTACACCGCGAGCAGCGGCGTGGTGACCCTGGCCGGCCAGGCGCCTTCGCAGGAAGCCAGCGAAAAGGCCGCGCTGGCCGCGGGCAACGTGGCCAATGTGACGAGCGTCGACAACAAGCTGGTCGCCCCGCCCGCACCGCCGGCCCAGTACCACGACGTGGTGAAGGGCGACACGCTGTCGGCCATCTCCAAGAAGTACTACGGCGACGCCAACAAGTACAACGTGATCTTCGAGGCGAACAAGCCGATGCTGAGCCATCCGGACAAGATCTATCCGGGGCAGAAGCTGCGCATTCCGGTGCTGTGAGCTGATTCACCCAGTTGCAATGAAAAAGGCCCACTGGTTTCGGTGGGCCTTTTTGCTTAGTTCTGCTTCCAGGGCAGCCCGCGCTTGCGCCAGCCGCCGATCTGCCCGCGGTGGCCGCTCTCATCCGGATTGCCCTCGAAACCTTCGAGGATGTTGTAGGCCTCCAGCCCCAGTTCGGTGGCGCGCCGTGCGGCGGCGATGGAGCGCACGCCGCTGCGGCACAGCAGCACCAGTTTCTTCCTGCCATCCTCGCCCGCGGCGCGAATGCCGCCGTCGAAGGCCGGGTTGAGCGCCATGCCTGGCCACTGCTTCCAGGCCAGCGGCACGGCGCCGGGCACGTAGCCGACCCATTCGCGCTCGGCGTCGGTGCGCACGTCGACCAGCACGGCCTCGCCGCTGGCCATCCACTCCGCGGCCTGCTCGGGCGTCACGTCGCCGGCATAGCCTTTTTCCCCAACGGGTTCAGTCATCTCTGTTCATTCCTTCCAATCGATAGGGTTACTTCACTGGCAACAGCCGTCTTTACGCTGTTCGGCGTCCTCGCCGGATGATGGAATTTTTCACCAGTTCGTGAAAACCCTGTTTGTCACATATTCCAGCGCGCCAAAGATGCGGATGGGCCTGCCGAACATCGCGCCAAGAAGGCGGGCAGGGTTTCTTCGGTCAGAAATTGTATGGAGAGAGACAAGATGACAGACAGCAAATCGCCCGGCCGCCGCAACCTCCTGAAGGGTGCCGCCGTTGCCGCAGGCGCCATGTCGGCGCCGATGGTCAGCATGGCCCAGACCACCTCCCTGCGCTTCCAGAGCACCTGGCCGGCCAAGGACATCTTCCACGAATATGCGCAGGACTTCGCGAAGAAGGTCAATGACATGGCGGGCGGCCGCCTCAAGATCGAGGTGCTGCCCTCGGGTGCGGTGGTGCCGGCGTTCCAGCTGCTCGAAGCGGTGAACAAGGGCACGCTGGACGGCGGCCATGGCGTGGTCGCCTACCACTACGGAAAGAACTCGGCGCTCGCGCTGTGGGGTTCGGGTCCGGGCTTCGGCATGGACGCCAACACGGTGCTGGCCTGGCACAACTACGGCGGCGGCAAGGCGCTGCTCGACGAGATCTACAAGAGCCTGAACATGGAGGTGGTGTCGTACCTCTACGGCCCCATGCCCACGCAGCCGCTGGGCTGGTTCAAGAAGCCGGTGGCCAAGGTGGAAGACATGAAGGGCCTGAAGTTCCGCACCGTGGGGCTGGCGGTCGACATGTTCACCGAGATGGGCACGGCGGTGAACCCGCTGCCCGGCAGCGAGATCGTGCCCGCGCTGGACCGCGGGCTGATCGATGCGGCCGAGTTCAACAACGCCTCCAGCGACCGCGTGCTCGGCTTTCCCGACGTGGTGAAGAACTGCATGCTGCAGAGCTTCCACCAGTCGGGCGAGCAGTTCGAGGTGCTGTTCAACAAGGGCAAGTACAGCGCGCTGCCGCAGGAACTTCGCTCCATCATCGACTACGCCGTGCAGGCCGCGAGCGCCGACATGAGCTGGAAGGCGGTGCAGCGCAATTCGCAGGACTATGCCGACATGAAGAAAGCCGGCATCAAGTTCTACAAGACGCCCGACGCCGTGCTGCGCGCGCAGCTTGCTGCCTGGGACAAGACGGTGGAGAAGAAGTCCGCAGAGAACCCGCTGTTCAAGAAGGTGCTCGACTCGCAGCGCGTGTTCGCGGAGCGCGCGCTGCAGTGGCAGAACGACTACGGCGTCGATTTCAAGATGGCCTACAACCACTACTTCGGCAAGAAGAAGAGCTGACACCGGTCGGCGTGCGCTTCGTGTCGCTTCGCCAAACCTCTTGCAGGGAGCAACACCTGTGGCCCGGCAAAGCCGGTTCCACGGTGTTCCACGGATGGGTCCTGCCTATCAACATGACATGACATGAACACCCAACGCTTCCTCCACGCCGTCGACCGGTTCAGCATGGTCGTGGGCAAGACCTTCTCTTGGCTCATCGTGGCGCTGATGCTGCTGGTATGCGGCGAGGTCTTCAAGCGCTACGCGCTCAACGCACCCACCGCCTGGATCTTCGATGCCAACAACATGCTCTACGGGACGCTCTTCATGATGGGCGGCGCCTACACGCTCTCGCAGGCCGGCCACGTGCGCGGCGACTTCCTCTACGGCAGCATGAAGCCGCGCACGCAGGCCGCGCTCGACCTGGTGCTGTTCATCCTCTTCTTCCTGCCCGGCGTGGTGGCGCTCACCTGGTCGGGCTGGACCTACTTCGGCGAATCGCTGGCGATGCGAGAGCAGACCTTCAATGCCGTCCCGATTCCGCTCTATCCCTTCAAGTTCGTCATTCCGGTGGCCGGCGCCGTGCTGCTGCTGCAGGGCATTGCCGAGATGGTGCGCTGCGTGCTGTGCCTGAAGACCGGCGCGTGGACGCCGCGCCTGAAGGACGCGGAAGAGATGGACGTGGTCGGCGAACAGCTCGCCGGCAGCACCCATGTGGACGAAGCCGCCAAGCGCGAGGTGATCGACAAGGCCAAGGCCATCGAGCAGGCTGCGCAGCAGCGCAAGAGCGGCACGGCAGGAGGTACCCAGTGAGCGACCCCGCACTCGGCCTCTCGATGCTCGGCCTGATCGTGGTCGTGATCATGCTGGGCTTTCCCACGGCGTTCACGCTGATGGGTCTGGGCATGTTCTTCGGCTTCATCGCCTTCCACGATCCCGCCGCGCACTGGCTGGACAACAGGATCTTCGACCTGATGGTGCAGCGCGCCTTCGGCGCCATGACCAACGAGACGCTGCTGTCGATCCCGCTGTTCGTGCTGATGGGCTATGTGATGGAGCGCGGCGCGCTGGTCGACAAGATGTTCCACAGCGTGCAACTGGCCTTCCGCCGCGTGCCGGGGTCGCTCGCGGTGACCACGCTGATCGTCTGCACCTTCTGGGGCATTGCGAGCGGCCTGGTCGGCGCGGTGGTGGTGCTGATGGGCGTGATCGCGATGCGGCCGATGCTCAACGCCGGCTACGACACGCGCCTGGCGGCCGGCGTCATCACGGCGGGCGGCACGCTCGGCATCCTGATTCCGCCCTCGGTGATGATCATCGTGTACGCGGCCGTGGCCGGGCAGTCGGTGGTCAAGCTCTATGCGGCGGCGATGTTCCCGGGCTTCTTCCTCGCCTTTCTCTACCTGGTCTACGTGATCGGCTGGGCCATGCTGCAGCCGAAGGTCGCGCCCAAGCTGCCGGCCGACCAGCAGCGCGCACCCATCTCGCCCTGGGTCGCGCACATCGCAGCCAGCTATTCGCCGCGCATGCTGCCCGCGCTCGCAGCGGCCGTGGTGTCGCCGGCGCGCGCGCTGCGCGGCGCGGCCGAGGGCGTGCGCATCACCTGGTGGATGCTGCTGCGCAGCCTGCTGAGCGCGCTGGTGCCGCTGGCGCTCGCGGCCGCGACGCTGGGATCGGTCTGGTGGTACGTGGCGATCTACTCGCAGGCGGACAACAGCAGCAGCGGCAACGCGCCGGTGGCGCAGCAGCAGCAGCAGGCGGCGCCCGAAGCTTCCTCCGGAACCGGGCTGGCCGAACCGCCGGCGTCCGACGCGCCGAAGGAGCCTGCCGCGGAAGGCGGCCTGCAGGAGCCGCCGGGCGGCGTCGAGGAGCCTCCCGGCAGCGAAGCCCCGGCCCCCGTAGCGGCCGAGGGCGGCCTGCGGCAGCTCGGCGAAGCGGTCGATGCGCCGAAGACCGCCGCCGTGCCCGAGGCCTTCTACACCGGCTTCCTGCTGGCCAGCCTCTTCACGCTCGCACTGCTGGCCTGGTACTACTGGCGCATGGACGCGGAGCAGTTCGAGATCCTGCGCATGCTGGTGTCGTCGGTGATGCCGCTGGCCACGCTCACCCTGGTGGTGCTGGGCGTGATCCTGTTCGGCATCACGACCGCCACCGAGTCGGCCGCGGTGGGCGCGGCCGGCGCCTTCCTGATGGCGTGGCAGGCCGGCACGCTGAACTTCAAGAAGATCAAGGAGGCCGTGTTCCTCACGCTCAAGACCACCTCGATGGTGTGCTGGCTGTTCGTGGGCTCGGCGCTGTTCTCGGCGGTGTTCGCGCTGCTGGGCGGCCAGCGCATCGTCGAGGAATGGGTGCTGGGCATGAACCTCAGCCCGCTGCAGTTCCTGCTGCTGTCGCAGGCGATCATCTTCATCCTGGGCTGGCCGCTCGAGTGGACCGAGATCATCGTGATCTTCGTGCCCATCTTCCTGCCGCTGCTCGCGCACTTCCAGATCGACCCGCTGCTGTTCGGCGTGCTGGTGTTCGTGAACCTGCAGGCGGCGTTCCTCTCGCCGCCGGTGGCGATGTCGGCCTTCTACCTGAAGGGCGTGTCGCCGCCGCACGTGACGATCAACCAGATCTTCGCGGGGATGATGCCCTACATGCTGATCGTGATCCTGTGCATGGTGTTCATGTACATCTGGCCGGGGCTGACGCTGTGGCTGCCGCAGTACCTGTATGGATGAGGCGCCGCCGGTGCCGCGGCGGCACTGCGAGCGGAACCAGACGGAGAACGCCGGCGCTCAGCGGCGCCGCTCCACGTACGGCCGCGCCTGCAGCAGCACGATGCGCTCGCCCACCGTGGCCCATTCGATGTCCTGGTCGACGCCGTTGAACGCGCGCTTCACGGCCGCCCCCACGGTGGCCAGCCGCACCACCAGCTCGTCGGTCAGCACGTTGCGCCCGGCCTCGACCGGCACCTCCTTCACGCCGCCGTCCCTGTCCAGCTGCAGCGCCGTCTCTTCGGCCGAGCGGCTCAGCACCTGGATCGCTTTGGACCAGCTCGAATACATCACCTGCTCGGCCACGCGCCGCCCCTCCACCACGCGGATGCCGATGCCGCGCTTGGCCGAGATGTAGGTGGCGTGCGGATGGCCGGCGTCGAAGGGGTCGCGCGTGATCATCACGCCGGCGCTGGTGGAATCGATGGCCGTCTGCACGAACACGCCCATCAGCACCGACTCGGCGCCGAAGCCCGCGGCGCTGCGCGCCTCCCAGGCCTCGGGGTTGAACACCGAGGCCCAGACCTTCTTCACCGCGAGTTCGAGCGCGTCGCCGGTCTTGACGTTGGGCACGGTGGTGTAGAGCCCCGCACCACTGAAGCCCGGCAGGTCTTCGGAGTTGGACGTGCTGCGCACGAACACGCCGCCACCGCCGAGCTGCGCCTGCCATGCGGCCCGCCATGCCGCGGCGCTGGCTGCATCGACCGGCCACTGCACGATCTCGTCGCGCAATTGCGCCAATGCCTGCTGCCGGATCTGCGGATCGCCCGCGAAACCGGGCTGCTGCCGCATGCTGGCGATGCGCTCGGCCAGGCCGTTCGCGCGCATGAAGCGGTCGTAGTGCGCGAAGGGAATGCAGAAGCCGTCGGGCACGGTCGTGCCCGGAATGCGCGCGGCCAGCATGGCGCCGAGGTTGGCAGCCTTGGCGCCGCATTGCGCGCTGTTCCGGGCGCGCAATGACGCCAGCGGCAGCAGGCGCGTCTCGCGCAGGTCGGGCTTCGCGGCCTTGCCGCTGCCCGGCAGTGCGCCAGTGGCCGCCGCACGCGCCGCGCGCGGCGGCAGCGCGGCGATCTCTTCCGTCGTGAGGCGGCGCACCTGGTAGCCCGACGCGGCCACCTTGAGCGCCACCCACTGCCCCGCGTGCTCGCGCAGCACGGCCGCGGCATCGCGCACATAGGCGTTGGGAATGCCCCAGCCCTTGGCCAGCAGGTTGACGTGCGACAGCGCGGTGGACGGCCGCTCGGTCAGCACGCCGGCCACGGGCGGCAGGCCGATCGGCACCTGGCGCAGCACGGCAATGTCGTCAGGCAGCAGCGCGTTCAGCGCATTCGCGCCCGAGGCCTCGTCCACGATGCGCACGCGGCCCGTGGCCGTGCCCAGGTTCATCGGCATGTAGGGCTGTTCGCGGATCAGCGCCTCCTGGCTGACGAAGCCGATGCCCGCCTCGTTCGCGATGCGTTCATGCAGCGTCGAGTTGGTCTTGAATTTCACGGGCGCGAAGAAGCTGGCCTTCACCTGCGCATCGGCCTCGCGCAGCAGCGCGGGCGTGAGCCGGTCGCCTTCCCAGAACTCGTAGGTGAAGCTGCCGATGTTCTGCTGCCAGCTCAGCGTGCCGAACAGGAAGCGGCGATCGGGCACGAGGTAGTTGCGGTCGATCTCGCGCTTGCCCGCGCGCGGCGCGAGCCCGGTCTCGCGCACGAAGCGCACATGCAGCTGGTAGCGCGGCGTGTCGATGTAGTAGGTGCGCACCGGCCTCGCATGGCGGTCGACCGCGAACAGGACGTGGGCCAGTTGCATCGGGGTGCCGGCGTCGTACACGCGGGCCAGGGTGTCGAAGTCGCCGCGGCTGCGCAGCATCGGCAGCGACGCGGGTGCGGCCGGCCGCGCCGGAGGCTGCGCGCCTTCCGGAGCCGCCTTGTTGTTCTGCTGCTGGTAGTAGGAAGGCTTGCGCGCGAGCTGCGCGCCCGCGGGCGCGGCGGCAACAATGGCCATCGCGGCGCAGGCGAGCGCTGCCGCCCACCGGGCCGCACTATTGTTTCGGTAGCGCAATTCGCCCAGTGCACAGGCGTTCTTGTTGTTTTTCATGCCGAGTCCTCGATTACAAGCGGTTGCCGAATGTGCGTGCGCTTCACCAAGCAGGGGACATGCGCTGACAGCGGCAGCGGATTCTCGCGCGTTACATATCCAACGCTTTCATCCGGCCCCGGGAACCAGAGACAAACCCATGAACCGCCCCGCCTTTCCTGATCTTCACCGGCCATGGCGCCGATGGCTGCTCGGCTTTGCGCTGCTGTGCCTCGGTGCGGCGGCCAGCGCACAGCAGGACCCGCCGGGACGCGTGGCGCGCCTGAACCTGCAGCAGGGCACGGTGAGCTTCGCGCCGGCCGGCGAAGACAGCTGGTACGACGCACAGCCCAACCGCCCCATCACCACCGGCGACCGGCTCTGGACCGACCGCAATGCGCGCGCCGAAGTCCACATCGGCTCGGCCGCGCTGCGCATGGACGGGCAGACGCATGTCGAATTCTCCGAACTCGACGACGACACCGTGCGCCTCACCGCGAACCAGGGCAACCTGCAGCTGCGCGTGCGCGACGACCTCGCGGGCCAGCGTTTCGAGGTGGACACCGGCAACCTCGCGGTCGTGATCGACGCGCCCGGCGAATACCGCGTGGCGGCCGACCCGGCGGCCGGCACCACCTGGATCGCGGTGGCTTCGGGCCGCGTCACGCTCTATGGCGAGAACGGCGAATCGCAATCGCTGGGTGCGCGGCAGCAGCTCACCGTGTCGGGCCGCAACCTGGCCGCGGTGGGCGGCGCGCCGGCGCAGAGCGGCAGCTTCGACGCCTGGGTGGCGGAGCGCAACCGCATCGAGGACCAGTCGATCTCCGCACGCTACGTGTCGCGCGAAGTCGTCGGCTACCAGCAGCTCGACCTCTACGGCGACTGGCAAAGCGACCCCACGTACGGCGACGTCTGGTTCCCGCGCAGCGTGGACGCCGACTGGGCGCCCTACCGCGACGGCCAGTGGGTCAACATCGCACCCTGGGGCCTGACCTGGGTCGACGCCGCGCCCTGGGGCTTTGCGCCTTTCCACTACGGCCGCTGGGCACGCGTGGGCCCGCGCTGGGCCTGGGTGCCGGGACGGCCGGCCGCACGGCCCGTGTATTCGCCCGCGCTGGTCGGCTTCGTAGGCGGTGGCGGCGCCAACGCCGCCTTGCAGATCGGCGATGGCCGCAGCGGCGTGGGCTGGTTCCCGCTGGCCCCCGGCGAGGCATGGCGGCCCGGCTATCGTGCGAGCCAGCGCTACCTCGACCAGGTGAACCGCATGGCGGCCTACCGCAACCGGCAGGCCGAGCTGCGCAACGGCTTCTATGCCAACCAGCAGATGGCGGGCGCCGTGACCGTGCTGCCGGCCGATCGCTTCGGCCGCGGCCCCTTCGGCCGGCGCGACCTGGTGCGGCTGCCGGACGACCGCTTCGCGCGCGTGCCGGTCGCGCCGGCGCCGGGCATCCCGATGCACAACTTCGGCGGCGGCTTCGGCCGGCCGGCCGCGGTGGCACCGCCGACGCAGCTGATGGCGCGCGAGCAGCAGGAACTGCGCTACGAACAGGCGCGGCGAACCCAGCAGATGCAGCAGGCGCAGGCGATCCAGCAACAACAGCAGCAAATGGAATGGCAGCGCCAGCAGGGCTTGCGCCAGCAGCAGGAATGGCCGCAACGCGGCGCCCAGGACCAGTGGCAACAACGGCAGCAGCAGCAGATGCAGCTCCAGCAACAGCAGCAACAGGCCTTGCGGCAACAGCAGGAGGCGCAGCAGCGTGCAGCCCAGGCGCAGGCCCAGGCACAAGCCCAGCAGCAGATGCAGCAGCAACAACGCGCGGCACAGCAGCAGGCCCTGGCTCAGCAACAGATGCTGCGCCAGCAGCAGGAGGCGCAGCAACGCGCCGCCCAGGCGCAGCAGCAGATCCAGGCACAACAGCAGGCCCAGCGCCAAGCCCAGGAAGCGCAGGTGCGCGCGATGCAGCAGCAACGCGGCTTCACCGCACCAGCTCCAGCGCAACCCCAACCTCAGGCCCAGCCGCACCTCCCTGCGCAACCGGGCCAGTCCGGCGCCGACGACCGCCGGCGGCTCTGGACCTCTCCCGACCAGCGCTGAACGCCGGTCGCGCGGCGCGGCAGCGCCGCCGCACCGTGCAAGCCCCGCCGCAAGCGGCGCTCTTGGCCGGCGGCTACAGTCGCCGCCAAGGAGCGTCTTTCCATGCGCACATTCGACTTCGATCTTTTCGTCATCGGCGGCGGCAGCGGCGGCGTTCGCGCAGCCCGCATGGCGGCCCAGCAAGGCGCACGCGTGGCCTTGGCCGAGGCGGCCGAACTCGGCGGCACCTGCGTCAACGTGGGCTGCATTCCGAAGAAGCTCTACAGCTACGCCGCCGGCTATGCCGAATCCTTCGAGGAAGCCGCGGGCTATGGCTGGCAACTGCCGCAGGCGCCGCAATTCGACTGGGCGCACCTCAAGGACCAGCGCACAAAAGAAATCAAGCGGCTCAACGGCGTGTATGCCTCGCTGCTGAAGAATTCCGGCGTGGTGCTGGTCACGGGCTGGGCGCAGCTGCTCGACGGCCACACGGTCGAGGTCGACGGCAAGCGCCACACCGCGCGCCATCTGCTGGTGGCCACCGGCGGCACGCCCTACGTGCCCGACATTCCGGGCCGCGAGCACATCGCCACCTCCGACGCGATGTTCGACCTCGACCCGTTTCCCAAGCGCCTGCTGGTGGTGGGCGGCGGCTACATCGCCTGCGAGTTCGCATCGATCTTCAACGGCCTGGGCGCCCAGGTGACGCAGCTGCATCGCCGCGCACACCTGCTCACCGGCTTCGACGACGACCTGCGGCAGTTCCTGGCCAACGAGATGGGCAAGGCGGGCGTCGAGGTGCGGCTGAACTGCGAGGCCACCTCGATCACGCGCGGGGCGCACGGGCTCACGGTCACGCTCGCGCGCGGCCAGCAGATCGAAGCCGACACGGTGCTGTTTGCGACCGGCCGCGTGCCCAACACCCAGGGATTGGGCCTCGAAGCGGCGGGCGTCAAGCTCGACGAGCGCGGCGCCATCGCGGTCGATGCGCACTACCGCAGCTCGGTGCCGTCGATCCATGCGGTGGGCGATGTGTCCACGCGCGTGCAGCTCACGCCGGTGGCGCTGGCCGAGGCGATGGTGGTGGTCGATGAACTGTTCGGCAAGGGCCGGCGCCGGCTCGACTACGAGTTCATTCCGACGGCCGTGTTCACGCACCCCAACATCGGCACCTGCGGCTACACCGAGCTCGACGCGCGCGCGAAGTTCGGCGACGTGGCGGTGTTCTCGAGCGAGTTCAAGTCGCTGCGCCACACGCTGTCGGGCCGCACCGAGCGCACCTTCATGAAGCTGGTGGTCGACAAGGCCAGCGACCGCGTGGTCGGCCTGCACATGGTGGGCGCCGATGCGGGTGAGGTGGTGCAGGGCTTTGCCGTGGCGATGCGCGCGGGCGCGACCAAGGCGCTGTTCGACAGCACCATCGGCATCCACCCGACGGCGGCCGAAGAGTTCGTGACGATGCGCGAACCCATGCCGGGCTAGCGCCGCTTGCCTTCGAGCAGCTTCACCATCACGAACAGCACGCGGTTGGCGGGCGTGGGCACGCCGAGCGCCTCGCCGCGGCGCACGACGAAGCCGTTGAGGTGGTCGATTTCGCTGGGCTTGCCGCGTGCGAGGTCCTGCGCAGTCGATGAATACTGCGAGGGCATCGACTGCGCGATGCCGCGCACGGCGGCGTCGGTATCGCCCGGAATGACGACGCCCTCGGCCTTTGCCACGGCCAGGCATTCGGCGACCACGTCGCGGATCACGTCGGCCACGCCCACGCCTTTCACGAGTTCGCCGTAGGGCAGCTGCGACACGGCCGACAGCGCGTTGTAGGCGCAGTTCAGCACCAGCTTGGCCCAGAGCGAGCCGCGCACGTTGCCGGAAATCTGCGTGGGCACGCCGGCGGCCGCCAGCTGCTGCGCGACCTGTTCGCTGCGGCGTGAAGGCGCGATCACCAGCTCGCCGCGGCCGTGGTGCTTCACATGGCCGGGGCCGGCCATCTCGGTGGCCACGTAGACCACGGCGGCCGCCACCTCGCTGGACGGCAGCACCGAACGCACGCGCTCGTCGTTGTCGACGCCGTTCTGCAGCGTGAGCACCAGCGCATCGGGCGAGAGATGCGGCTTGATCTGTGCCGCGGCCGATTCGGTGTCGGTGGACTTCACGCAGAACAGCACAAGCTGGGCGCCCTGAACCGCGCTGGGCTCGGTGCTGGCGCCGAGCGGCACCTGCTCGTCGAAGGCCTTCGTCTCCAGCCGCAGCCCGTTCGCACGAACCGCCTCCACGTGCGAAGGCCGGCCGATCAGCACCACCTCGTGGCCCGCGCGCGCCAGCATGGCGCCGTAGTAGCAGCCGACTGCGCCGGCGCCCATGACTGCGACTTTCATCGTTTCGCTTCCTTGGTTGTCTGACTGTTCGAGTACAGAGATTAGCGAAGCCTGCTGCCTCATGCCTGCGTGCCGCGCGATTTCACGCCCTCCTCCATCAGCCATTCCCGAAACGCCACGAAGGCCGGCAGGTCGAGCCGGTCCGGCCGATAGCAGAGGTAGTGCCCCTGGTCCACGCGCACCGGCGTGCCGCAGGGGCTCAGCAGCGATCCCTCGGACAGCTCTTCCTGCACCAGCAGCTTCGGCACCAGCCCGATGCCCAGGCCGCTGAGCGCCGCCTGGATCAGCGCCGAATACTGCGCGAAGCGCGGCCCGGCCACGGTCTGCACCTCGGGCACGCCGTGCTGCGAGGCCCACTCGCGCCAGGCGGTGGGCGCGCCCTCATGGTGCAGCAGCGTGTGGGCGACGACGTCGACCGGCTGCGCGATGCGATGGCGCTGCTCGACCAGCGCGCGCGCCGCGATCAGCACGAACTCCCTGCCCGCGATGTATTCGGACACCACGCCGGGCCAGCCGTCGGGGCCGTAGCGAATGGCGGCATCGACGCCGGCCGGGATGCCGTCGCTGGGCTCCAGGTGGCGGCTGAAGCTCAGCATCACATGGCGGCTCTTCTGGCTGAAGGCCGGCAGGCGCGGGATCAACCACTTGGTGAGGAAGGTGGGCACGCTCGCGAGCGTGAGCAGGCCGGCGCCGGCATCGCCCGAACGCGCCTCGAAGGTCGCGGTCTCGATGGCGCGCAGCCCGCCCGAGATCTTCTGCCAGTACACCCGCCCCTGCGGCGTGAGCTGCACGCCGCGGCCGTTCTTCTGCAGCAGCTCGCGGCCCAGGAAGGCCTCGAGCCCCGCGATCTGCTTGCTGACCGCACTCACCGTGATGCACAGGGCGCCGGCCGCGAGCGTGATGCTCTGGTGGCGCGCCACGGCGTCGAAGGCCAGCAGTTCCTGGATGGTGGGGCAGTCGCGCTTCATGCATGGCTCCGGTTGATGAAAGCTCCGTGAAAAACACTTTCCGATTGCTCAAGCGTCGTCATCCAGCTTTCACCCATAAGTACGCATGTGCTTCCTAGAATTCGCTGGAGCGCGGCAACTGGCCGTGCGCAAAAGGTAGCGCACCCGGAAAGTATGCCGGCTGCGCAAGACATCGGGAGACATCCACTTGGTTCGCGGCATCTCGCTCATCTACGGCCTGTACCTGCTGCTGCCGATCGCCCTGCTGCTGGTCGGCAGCTTCGGCGGCAACTGGACCAACACGCTGCTGCCCACGGGCATCACCGGGCAGTGGTACCTCGATCTCTGGCTCGACAGCTCATTTCGCAAGGCCTTCGCAAGCAGCCTGGTGGTGGCCATGTCGGCCTGCGCGATCAACACCGTGCTGGCGCTGCCGCTGGCCTATGCGCTGTACCACGGCGCCCGCCGCAGCAGCAGCCTGGCGGCGCGCATCGTGAGCGCCATGCCGATCGCGGTGCCCGCCATCACGCTGGCCTTCGGCTACATGATCGTGTTCAACACCGACCTCGCGCCATGGCTGGGTTCGATGCCGCTCTTGATCGCGGCGCACGCGATCCTCACGCTGCCCTACCTCACCAACACGCTGCTGGCCGACCTGCGCCACCTCGACTTGGGCCGGCTCGAGCAGGCGGCCGCGACGCTCGGCGCCTCGGGCTGGCAGCAGTTCACCGGCATCGTGCTGCCGAGCCTGCGGCAGAGCCTGATCAGCGGGCTGGTGATGGTGGCCGCCATCTCGGTGGGCGAGTTCGGCGTGTCGAACCTGCTCACGAGCTTCCAGAACCGCACCTACCCGGTGGTGCTGCTGCAGGCCTTCTACGGCGCGACGGGCTTCGCCTGCGCGGCCACGGTGATCCTGTTGGTGCTGGCGAGCGCGTCGGCCCTTCTTTCTTCCTCCCTTGTGAAGCAGCGCGCATGAGCCTCCTCCTCGACAACGTCAGCTACAACTACCCGGGCAGCACGCACGGCCTGCACGAGGTGTCGCTCGACGTGCGCACCGGCGAGCTGGTGGCGGTGATCGGGCCGAGCGGCTCGGGCAAGTCGACCCTGCTGAAGCTGGTGTCGGGCCTGGAAACCGGCCACACCGGCCGCATCGCGCTCGACGGCGAAGACATGTCGCGCACGCCGGTGCACCAGCGCCACATCGGCATGGTGTTCCAGAGCTATGCGCTGTTCCCGCACCTGAGCGTGCTCGACAACGTGGCCTACGGGCTCAAGCTGCGCAAGGTGGCCGCCACCGAACGGCGCCGCCGTGCGCAGGAACTGCTGGACGTGGTGGGACTTGGCGAGTACGCGCAGCGCGCCGTCGCGCAGCTCTCGGGCGGGCAGCAGCAGCGCGTGGCGCTGGCGCGCGCGCTCGCCATCGACCCGCGCGCGCTGCTGCTCGACGAGCCGCTCTCGGCCCTCGACGCCAGCGTGCGCGGCCACCTGCGCGACCAGATCCGCTCGATCCAGCAGCGCTTCAACGCCACCACGCTGCTGGTCACGCACGACCAGGAAGAGGCGCTCGTGATGGCCGACCGCGTGGCCATGCTCAAGGACGGCCGCCTGCTGCAGATCGCGACGCCGCGCGAGATCTACGAGAACCCCGCGAGCCGCGCGGTGGCGGAGTTCGTCGGACTCTCGACGATCCTGCCCGCGAAGGTCGGCGCGCCGGACCGGCTGAACCTTGGCTTTGCCGAGCTTGCCGCGCCCACGGGCGGCCGCACGGCCGGCAGCGCGGTGCATGTGCTGGTGCGGCCCGAGCACATCCAGGCCGATCCGCCGGCCGGCAGCCTCAACCGCCTCGCGGGCCGCACCGGCGCGCAGCGCTACCTGGGCGCGCTCACGCGCTACGACTTCGAGGTGGCGGGCGCCCCCAGGCCCTTCCTCGCCGAATCGGCCGCACCCGCCGCCGAAGCGATTGCCATCGCGCCTGAACACCTCCGTTTACTCGACCACTGACCCTTTCTCTCCAAGGAGCCACCCCATGCAACGCAGACATCTGATCCAGGCCGCCGGCGCACTGCCCGCACTGTCATTGGCCTCCCTCGCGGCCCGCACCGCCTTCGCCTTCGACGGCCCGGAGCTCTACGCTGGCGAGAAGGCGCTCTATGCCGAGGCGCAGAAGGAAGGCCTGTGCGTCTCCTTCGACACCGGCCCCGAGTGGGCCAACTGGAAATCGCTGTTCCGCGACTTCAAGAAGCGCTACCCCGAGATCGAGCTGACCTACAACGACATCGGCTCGGCCGCCACCGTGGTCGCGCTCGAGAAGACCAAGCGCCGCCCGCAGGCCGACACCGCCTACTACTTCGCGGCCTCCGCCGTCGACGCCGCGAAGAAGGACGTGGTCGCGCCCTTCAAGCCCGTGAACTTCGACAAGCTGCCGCCGGTGTTCCGCGAGGCCGAGGGCCGCTGGTTCACCATCCACACGCTCAACATCGCCTTCCTGGTCAACAAGAAGCTCGTGAAGAGCGTGCCCACGGGCTGGGCCGACCTGCTCAAGCCCGAGTTCAAGAGCACGGTGGTCTACCTCGACCCGCGCTCCACCGGCATCGGCCAGGTGCTGACCTTTGCCGCGGCCTATGCCAACGGCGGCAGCGTCGACAACGTGCAACCCGGCACGGACTACCTGGGCAAGCTGCATGCGGCCGGCAACGTGCTGCGCGTGGAAGGCACGACGCCGTACGCCAAGTTCCTCAAGGGCGAGATCCCGGTCTGGATCAGCTACGAGAACGATGGCCTCAAGGCCAAGCACGTCGACGGCATGGGCGACGCGGTGGAGGTCGTGATCCCGAAGGAAGCGAGCGTGGCCGCGCCCTATGCGATCAGCCTCGTGAAGAACGGCCCCAACCCCAATGCCGGCAAGCTGTGGCTCAACTTCATCATGAGCGAGGCCGGCCAGTCGCTGTTCGCGCAGGGCTTCGTGCGGCCTGCCGTGCCGGGCACGCCGCTCTCCGCCGATGTCGCGGCCAAGATGCCGGCCGCGCCGCAGATCCGTCCGCTCGACGTGGTGAAGGCCTCGGAACGCAAGGCTGACGTGGACAAGCTCTGGGCACAGGCCGCGCTGGGGAAGTAGGCCCGTATGCGACGCTTTGGCGCCTGGCCCGCCTGGGCCTTCATGGCGCTGTTCTTCGCGGTGCCGCTGGCGGCGCTGCTGCCCGAGGCCTTCGGCGACGGCGGCAGTGCCTTCGGGCGGCTGTTCGGCAACCCGCTGTTCCTGGGCGCGCTGCGCAACACGCTGGGCCTGGGCCTCGCGGCGGGCGCGATCTCGGCGCTGGTGGGCACCTGCATCGCCATCGAACTCGCGCGCCAGTCCGAAGGCCGGCGCCATTGGATGATGACCCTGCTGGGCTTGCCGCTGGCCTTCTCGGGCCTGGTGATCGCCTACGGCTTCATCCTGGCCTTCGGGCGCGCGGGCTTCGTGACGCAGCTGCTCGCGGGACTGGGCGCCGACCCGGCCGCGCTCGGCAGCTGGATCTACAGCGTGTCGGGCCTGGGTTTTGCGTATGCGTACTACCTGATCCCGCGCGTGGCGCTGTCGCTGTACCCGGTGTTCGCCAACCTCGACCTGCGCCCGGCGCAGGCGGCGCGCACGCTGGGCGCCTCGCGGGCGCGGGCCTTCCGGGACACGGTGCTGCCCGAGGTGATGCCCTCGGTGCTGTCGAACGCCTGCATGGTGGCCGCGATCGCCATGGGCACCTATGGCACGGCGCTGGCGCTGGTGGGCACGCAGCTCAACATCCTGCCGCTGATGCTGTTCGCGCAGGTGGGCGACGGCGGTTCGGATTTTGCGGTGGCAGCGGCCTTGTCGCTGGTGCTGATGGTGGTGTGTGTGATCGTGATGGGAGTGGGCGATGTCCTTACGCGAAGGCGCGAGCGCGGTGCGGCCGGCGCCGGTCATTGAGGCGCTGGCGCGCCTGGCGCAGAAGCAACAGGGACCGGCGCGCCACCGCCAGCCGGTGGCCGTCCTCGGCCCCGGCGACGGCGGCCCGGCCGAATGCGAGGCGGCCTACGCCGTGGCGCATGCGCTGGCCGGTGCGGGCATGGCGGTGGTCTGCGGCGGCCGCGGCGGCGTGATGGCCGCGGCCTCGCGCGGCGCCGCCGAGGCCGGCGGCATTGCCGTGGGCATCCTGCCCGAGGACGACGACCGCAATGCCAACGAATGGCTCAGCGTGGCCATTCCCACCGGCATGGGCGAGATGCGCAACGGCATCATCGCGCGCAGCGGCGTGTGCCTGGTCGCCATCGGCGGCAACATGGGCACGCTGTCGGAAATGGCGATGGGGCTCAAGTGGGGCAAGCCGGTGTTCGTGATGCATGGCGACGTCGAACTGCCGGGCGCGGTGCAGGCCACGGGCGTCGACGACATGCTGGCCAAGGTGCTGGAGTGCCTCCTGGCCTGAGAGGCTGTTCACGATATGTCCAGGGCCATGTAGATGCGCGGGGGCGCGGTCAGTTCAGGGCGCCTGCACAGGACACCGGGTGTCCCCCTCCGCGAATGTCCCCCGGCTTCGCCTCCTCCTTTATTTCGCTGCGGGAGACACCCGATGCCCTGCGCACGAGGGCACGCGGCTGGTTTGCGGCCGATCAACCACCGCTTTGCATAACGATCACGTCGATGGGGTGCCTTGCGCAGCGAAATAAAGGGGGAGGCCGCAGGCCGGAGGACATTCTCGGAGCAAGGTATCCCGTCGGCGTGATCGCGCCCTGGACAACGTGACCCCAATAGATCGCGAACAGGCCCTGAGCCCTGCAGCGACGAAGCAGCCGGCACGGCCGCATTGCACAATGCCGTCATGCCCTACATGCCCACTTTCGTCGCCCCCGCCCGCTTCAACGACGCCGCCGCCGCGCTCGAACAGGTCAAGTCCATCTACCAGGGCGGCCTCGCGCATCTGCGCGAATCGATGCTGCGCTTCGTGGCCGGGGAGGCGCTGCCGGGTCGGGTGCGGGCCTGCTACCCCTTCGTGCGGGTGCACACGCACACCGTCTCGCGCCACACGCCGCCGGCCAACGCGGGGCTGAGCTACGGCTTCGTCGCCGGGCCCGGCCGCTACGAGACCACGCTGACGCGGCCCGACCTGTTCTCGCGCTACTACCTCGACCAGTTCCGCCTGCTGCTGGAAAACCACCAGGTCGAGATCGAGGTGGGCACCAGCACGCAGCCGATTCCCATCCACTTCTCCTTTGCCGAGAACGACCACATCGAAGGCACGATGAGCGAGGAGCGGCGCGCGCTGATGCGCGACGTGTTCGACCTGCCCGACCTGGGCGTGATGGACGACGGCATCGCCAATGGCACCTACGAGGCGCTGGCGGGCGAGGCGCAGCCGCTGTCGCTCTTCACGGCCGCGCGCGTGGACTACTCGCTGCACCGGCTGCGGCACTACACCGGCACCGCGCCCGAGTGGTTCCAGAACTTCGTGCTGTTCACCAACTACCAGTTCTACATCGACGAGTTCGTGCGCCTGGGCCACGAGGCCATGGCCGACGAGAAGAGCGAATACGTCGCCTTCATCGAGCCCGGCAACGTGGTCACGCGCCGGCGCGGGCTGGCCGCCGGCGCCAGCACCAGCTATGGCGGCCTGCTCGACGGCAGCCAGGGCACGGCGCCGCCGCGTCTGCCGCAGATGCCGGCCTACCACCTGGTGCGCGAGGACTGCAGCGGCATCAGCATGGTGAACATCGGCGTCGGCCCGGCCAATGCCAAGACCATCACCGACCACATCGCCGTGCTGCGCCCGCATGCCTGGATGATGCTGGGCCACTGCGCGGGCCTGCGCAACGCGCAGCAGCTCGGCGACTACGTGCTGGCGCATGCCTACGTGCGCGAGGACCACGTGCTCGACGAGGAGCTGCCGCTGTGGGTGCCGATCCCGGCACTCTCGGAAATCCAGCTCGCGCTGGAGAAAGCGGTGGCCGACGTCACGCGCTACACCGGCCCGGACCTGAAGAAGATCATGCGCACCGGCACGGTGGCGAGCACCGACAACCGCAACTGGGAGCTGCTGCCGGGCAACCAGCCGCAGCGCCGCTTCAGCCAGAGCCGGGCCGTGGCGCTCGACATGGAAAGCGCCACCATCGCGGCCAACGGCTTCCGCTTTCGCGTGCCCTACGGCACCTTGCTGTGCGTGAGCGACAAGCCGCTGCATGGCGAGATCAAGCTGCCGGGCATGGCCAACCACTTCTACCGCGAGCGCGTGGAGCAGCACCTGCGCATCGGCATGCGGGCCATCGACATCCTTCGCGAGCAGGGTTCGACCCGGCTGCACAGCCGCAAGCTGCGGAGCTTCGCGGAGGTCGCTTTTCAGTAATAGTTGGCACTCATTAGGGTTTTCACCTAGTCCAGGACGCGCACGGGCGTCGCAATTCGCGGAGATCATTCGTTACCTTTTTCCACAACTGTTAACGAAATGACTCATCCATCGGCTGCTGCGAGCCTTTCCCGCCGCAACTTCAATGCATGGATGGCAGGCGCGGCTGCCGTTGGGGGTGCCGGAGCTGCCGTTCTGTGGCCCCGCGCGGCCGGTGCGGCCGAGCCGCAGCTCGTTGCCAGGCTGCGCATCGTGATTCCGGCCAACGAAGGCGGCGGCTGGGACCAGACCGGCCGCGCGCTCGGCGCGGCGCTGCTGGCCTCGGGCGCGGCAGGCGAGGTGGTCTACGAGAACATCGGCGGCAAGGGCGGCACCATTGGTCTCGCCAAGTACGTCGAGAAATACGACGCCGACCCCGACACCCTGCTGATGAGCGGCATGGTCATGGTCGGTGCGGTGGCACTGCAGAAACCGGCCGTCACCATGGCCCAGGTCGCGCCGGTCGCGCGCCTCACCAGCGACTACGAAGTGGTGGCCGTGAAGGCCGACTCCCCCATCAAGACACCGAAAGACCTGATCGCCCAGCTGCGTGCCGATGCGGCCAAGGCCGTCATCGCGGGCGGTTCGGCCGGTGGCGTGGACCACATGTACGCCGGCATGCTGGCCCGCGTGGCCGGCAACACCGCGGGCCTGGTCTACCAGCCCTACCCGGGCGGCGCGCAGGTGGTGGAGGCGCTTGCCACCGGCAAGGCCGTGGCCGGCATCTCGGGCTTCAGCGAATTCAGCGCGGGCCTGTCCAACGGCACGCTGCGCGCCATCGGCGTGTCGTCGAAGCGGCCGTTCCTGGGCATTCCGTCGGTGCGCGAGCAGGGCGTGGACGCCGACCTGGCCAACTGGCGCGGCGTGCTCACCGGCAAGAAGGTGACCGAGCAACGCCGTGCCGTGTTGCTCGAGGCCGTGCACCGCGCCACCAACGCCGATGTCTGGCAGAAGACCATCAAGCGCAACAACTGGGATGCGTACTGGATGGCAGGCAAGGATTTCGAGAGCTTCCTCGAACTCGACCTGGCGATGGCCGGGCCGATGATCTACCTGCTCAAACTCAAGGCCTGACGGCGCGCTTCAGGCAAAGAGCTCGGGCATCTCGCGCTGTGCCCTGGGCGTGAGCACCAGTGCGCGGCCGTCGAGCTCCTGGCGGACCCAGCCGCGGCGCAGCGACAATTGGAGCCAGGCCGCGCCGAGCGCGCCGCCCAGGTGCGGTCGGCGCTCGCTCCAGTCGAGGCAGGCGCAGGCAAAACGCCGGCGCGAGCGGCGCACCGCATCCACCTCGACCCCCAGGCTCTCCAGCGCGATCGCGCCTTCGGGCGTGAGTTCGTACGCGCCGCTGTGCAGGCCGCTGAGCCAGCCCTGCGCATGCAGCCGGTCGTGCAGCGCGACGCCCGCCGTGCCGGCCATGTGGTCGTAGCAGGTGCGCGCGGCGCGCAGGCGGCTCGGCGTGCTGGGCTTGAACTGCTCGGCGCGCGGCGCGCCGGCCACCACCATCAGGCTTTCGAGGGCGGCCGCCACGTTGTCGCCGGCCAGCCGGAAGTAGCGGTGCTTGCCCTGCACCAGCAGCTCGACCAGCCGCTCTTCCTTGAGGCGCGCGAGGTGCGCGCTGGCGGTGGAGGCGGCCACCTCGGCGACGGTGGCCAGCTCGGTCGCGGTGCGCGCGTGGCCGTCCATCAGGCAGCTGAGCATGCGGGCGCGCGCGGGTTCGGCGATGGCGCCTGCAAGGCGGGCCAGCTGGAGATCCACGGTGGAGGATGAGTGCGTGTCCATGCGCCGATCGTAAGACCCGCCCGCAATCGACACTTCGTTCACGGGCGAAGTGTGGCCGCGGTGCCGGCTGCACACTGGACGCCATGAACACCAGCCCCACTTCCCTCGCCGGCCGGCCTGCCGATCCGGTCGCGGCCGTCACGCATGCCGATCCCTATCCCTTCTATGCCGAACTGCGCGAGGGGCCGCCGCTCGCGTGGAACGAGACGCTGCGCCTGTGGGTCGCGAGCCGCGCGGAGGTCGTCGAATCGCTGCTGCTCGCGCACGGCGCGCTGCGCGTGCGGCCGGCGGCCGAGCCGGTGCCGCGCGCCGTTGCGGGCAGCGCGGCGGGCGAAGTGTTCGGCCATCTCGTGCGCATGAACGACGGCGCGGCGCACCAGGCCCATCGGCCCGCGCTGCAGCGTGCGCTGGCCGGGCTGGACCTGGAAGCGGTACGCACGGCGGCCTTGCGGGTCGCGCATGGCGTGCCGGCGCAGCCCATGTCGGACGCGCTGTTCTCCATGCCGGTGCGGACCGTCGCGCACCTGCTGGGCTTTGACGATGAGGCGCTGCCGCGGGTGGACCGGTGGATGCGCGATTTCGTCGCCTGCCTGTCGCCGCTGTCGACGCCGGACCAGCTGCAGGACGCCAGCGCCGCCGCGGGCGAACTCATGGCACGCTTCGAGGAGCTGGCCGCAGGCGCACCGCCGCGCAACGGAACCCTGCTCGCGGCCGTGCTCGCCGAAGGCGAAGCTGGTGCGCCGCTTTCGCGCGCGTTGCTCGCGAACCTCGTCGGCCTGCTCTCGCAGACCTGCGATGCGACGGCCGGCCTGCTGGGCAACAGCCTGATCGCGGTGATGCGCGAACCGTCGCTGCAGCAAGCTGCGCAGACCCAGGCCGGGTTGCAGGCGATCGTGGAAGAAACGGCGCGGCACGACCCCTCGGTACACAACACGCGGCGCTTCGTGGCCGAGCCCGTCACCATCGCGGACACGCCGCTGGCAGCGGGCGACACGGTGCTGCTGGTGCTGGCCGCGGCCAACCGCGATCCCGCGCTCAACCCCGAGCCCGAGCGCTTCAGCCTCGTGCGCGCGCGGCGCCGCATGCTCGGCTTCGGCCACGGCGTGCACGCCTGCCCGGGCCAGGCGCTGGCCTGCACGCTGGCCGCCGCGGGGCTGGAGGCGGTGCTGCATCGCAGGCCTGACCTCGCGGCACTGCGCGAACGCGGCTGGCACTACCGGCCTTCGGTCGCCGCGCGCATTCCGGTCTTTCATTGACGGGAATGCGAAGGCCGTTCAGGCGCGCGCGGAAGCCCAGCGTCCGGTGCCTTCCAGATGGGGCGACAGCGCCGCATCGCCCCAGCGCAGCGGCAGGGCCGCGGGCCGGCGCAAGGCGTGCTCGACGTGCAGCCGCAGCAGCCGCTCGGCACCTTCGAACTCGGCGATCTCGGGGCCGTCGAGCACCAGCTCCGCGGTGGCCGCCACATGCAGCAGATCGCCGCTGTCGTAATCGATGAACAGCAGGCCCGCACGCGGATGGGCCGCCAGGTTGCCCAGCGTGTTGAAGAAGCGGTTGCCGTTGAAGTCGGGCACCGTGAGCACGCCACCGTCGTCGACGCGAACGAAGCCGGGCCGGCCGCCGCGGTGCGACACGTCGACGCCGTGCGAACGTGCATCGGCTTCGTCGCCGGCAGCCGCCTCGTCCGGGTAGGCCGTGGCGATGAACAGCGTGTCGGCGCTGCCGATGAGACGCTGCGCGTCGAGATCGAGCGTGTCGAGCCGCTGCACGGGCGCGCTGCCGTCGCGCGCGGCCACCAGTTCCGGCTCGCGCGCCTGGATGTAGCGCGGGCAGTTGCCGAAGCTCTGCTGCACCGCGACCATGAAGCCGCGAGCATCGAGCGCCTCGACCGTGCCGTTCATGCGGTTGCGCCGCCGCGTGTGCGGCTCGATGCCCAGCAGGCCGAGCGCGGCACCCTGGGCGAGCTGCCCGGCCAGCGGATCGCCAGTTGCCGGCAGCGCGTCGACGCGCAGGTGCGTGGCATCGGGCGAATGTGCGAAGCCCGCGGGCGCCGCGAGCACGCTGGGCCAGGGCTGCAGATCGGCATCGAGGCTGCCGACCACGAGGAACGGCAGCTGCGCGAAGAATTCGCGGTGCTGGTCGGGCATGTAGTCGCGGATCACGCGCGGACCCATGGCCTCCATGCGCTCGCGCCAGCCCGTCTGCAGTTGCAGTGCGCGCTCGCCGGCGTGGAAGGGCGCGGCGATCATGATTCAGCCGCCGCCAGCCCGACCGGCGTGCGCACCATCGGCACGAAGCCGGGCAGGGCCTCCACGCGCGCGAGCCAGGCACGCACCTGCGGGTAGGCATCGAGCGCCACGCGGCCTTCGGGCGCATGCGCCACGTAGGCGTAGTTCGCGATGTCGGCCAGCGTGGCCGCGGGCCCGGCCAGGAAGGGCTGCTGCCCGAGGTGGATCTCCATCACCGCGAGCAGCGCATGCGAACGCGTGACGGTCTCCGTGGGATCGGCGGCCCGGCCGAACAGTGCCATGACGCGTGCGGCGGCCGGCCCGTAGGCCAGCGGCCCCGCGGCCACCGAGAACCAGCGCTGCACGCGCGCCGCGCCCACCGGGTCGCGCGGCATCCAGCGCGCCGGATCGGCCGAATAGCGCTCGTTGAGGTAGACCAGGATCGCGTTGGAATCGGCCAGCGTCGTTTCGCCGTCCTCGATCACCGGCACCTGGCCGAAAGGGTTGCGCGCCAGGAACTCGGGCGTGCGGTTGTCGCGCTTCTTCAGGTCGAGCTCGATGACCTCGAAGGGCAGGCCGAGCATCGAGAGGAACAGCCGCACCCGGTGCACGTGGCCCGAGATGGCGCTGCCATAGAGCTTGATGGGTTGGGAGGGAGGGGAGGCGATGGCGTTCATGGTGGTTCTCTGCAATGTGGAGTGGGCGTGATCGGGATTCTTCTCTCTTGCGCTGAATGAAGGAATAGCCATTCCTGCATTTGACTGCTGCGTCAATCGGTTTAATCCTGTTTAATCGCGCCATGGATCGTTTCAAGGCCATGCAGACCTTCGTGCAGATTGCCGACCAGGGCAGCCTGACCCGCGCCGCCGAGGCGCTCGGCAGCTCGCTGCCCGCGGTGGTGCGCGCGCTCGCCGCGCTCGAGGCGCACCTGGGCGTGCGCCTCTTCCACCGCACCACGCGCCGCCTCTCGCTCACCGAGGAAGGCCGCCACTACCTGCCGAGCGCGCGCGAGGTGCTGCTGGCGGCCGATGCCGCCGACCTCGCGCTCAAGGCCGAGGCGCGGGAGCCCGCGGGCCAGCTCACCATTACTGCGCCGGTGCTCTTCGGCCACATGTACGTGGCGCCCGCCATCACGCGCTTCATGCAGCGCCACGACAAGGTGCGCTGCAGCGTGCTGCTGCACGACCGCACGGTGAACCTGCTGGAGGAAGGCATCGACGTGGGCATCCGCATCAGCCCGCTGGCGGATTCGTCGCTCGTGGCGCAGACGCTCGGCACCATCCGGCGCGTGGTGGCGGCGAGCCCCGAGTACCTCGCGCGCCACGGCACGCCACGCCATCCGCGCGATCTCCATGGCGCCCCCTGCGTGCGCGGCCGCATCGACGCGCCGCCGCAGTGGATGTTCCACGACCGCGGCAAGACCGTCAGCGTGACGCCGAGCTGCCGCCTCGAGTTCAACCACCTCGCCCCGGCCATCGAGGCCTGCGCCGCAGGCATGGGCTTCGGCACCTTCTTCTCCTACCAGGTGCTGCCGCATGTGGCGCAGGGCCGGCTGCAGCTGGTGCTCGAGGATTTCGAGCCGCCGCCGCGGCCGGTGAGCGTGATCTATCCGAACGCGCGGCTGCTGCCGGCCCGCACGCGGGCCTTCATCGACTGGATGAAGACAGAGTTCAACGGCCTGCGGATGTGAAGCCCCGGTTGCCGGATACGGTTCCGAACCTGCGCTGCTTGTCCATCGGTTGAAGCGATGGCGGCAGCGTTCGCGAGCCTGGGCCAGAATGGCCGCGTGCCATCCTCCTCTTCCACCCCCCTCTTTCACGCCAGCCATCTGCTCAAGCGCTATGGCGGCACCACGGTCGTGGACGACCTGTCGTTCGAGATCGCGCCCGGTGAATGTCTTGGCGTGATCGGCCCGAACGGCGCCGGCAAGACCACCACGATCCGCATGTGCCTGGGCCTGACCGCGCCCGACGGCGGCGAGATCTCCGCGCTGGGCCTGCAGATGCCGCGCGATGCGCTGGCCATCAAGGCGCAGCTCGGCGTGGTCTCTCAGTTCGACACGCTCGACCCCGACTTCAGCTGCGCCGAGAACCTCGTGGTGTATGGCCGCTACTTCGGCTTCAGCAAGGCGCAGGTGCGCGAGCGCGTGCCGCAGCTGCTGGAGTTTGCGGCGCTCTCGCACAAGGCCGATGCAAAGCCGGGCGAGCTCTCGGGCGGCATGCGCCGGCGCCTCTCGCTGGCGCGCGCGCTGGTGAACGACCCGAAGCTGCTGATGCTCGACGAACCCACCACGGGACTCGACCCGCAGGCGCGCCACCTGATGTGGGAGCGCCTGCAGGTGCTGCTGCAGCAGGGCAAGTCGATCCTGCTGACCACGCATTTCATGGACGAGGCCGAGCGCCTGTGCTCGCGCCTCCTGGTGCTCGACCACGGCCGCAAGATCGCCGAGGGCCGCCCGCGCGACCTGATCGCCGAGCACCTGGAACCCGACGTGGTCGAGGTGTATGGCAACGGCGCGCTCTCGCTGGCCGAGTCGCCGGAACTGAAGGCGATGGCGGCGCGCGTGGAAGTGAGCGGGGAGACAGTGTTCTTCTATACGCAGGACGCGCGCCGGCTGCTCGATGCGCTCACGCGGCACGGCCGCCTGCGCACCTTCCACCGGCCCGCGAACCTCGAAGACCTTTTTCTCAAGCTCACGGGTCGTCAGATTCGTGAAGACGGCTAGGCCAGCATCATGAATACGACGACTGCAACCCCTTCCGCCATGGCATCGCCACCCTCTCCGTCCGTGTGGCGCGCACCCGAGATCTCACTGCGTTGGTGGCCCGTGTTCCTGCGCAACCTGCTCGTGTGGCGAAAGCTCGCGATACCGAGCCTGATCGGCAACATCGCCGAGCCGCTGATCTGGCTCGTGGCCTTCGGCTACGGCATGGGAGCACTGATCGGACAGGTGTCGGTCAACGGAAGCTCGGTGCCGTACATCCTGTTCCTCGCGAGCGGTTCGATCTGCATGAGCGCGATGAATGCCGCGAGCTTCGAGGCGCTGTATTCGGCGTTCTCTCGCATGCAGGTGCAGAAGACCTGGGACGGCATCATGAATGCGCCCGTGGGCCTGGACGACATCGTGCTGGCCGAGATGCTGTGGGCGGCGTTCAAGTCGATCTTCACCGTGACCGCGATCCTGTTCGTGATGCTCGGGCTGGGCATCAGCCACAGCCCCAAGCTGATCGTCGCTTGGATGGTGCTGATCGGCGCGGGCATCACCTTCTCCTCGATCGCACTGATCTTCAATGCGCTTGCCAAGAGCTACGACTTCTTCACCTATTACTTCACGCTGTTCATGACGCCGATGATGTTCTTGAGCGGCGTGTTCTTTCCTTTGGAACAACTGCCTTCCGCCGTGAGGGCCGTGGCGGCATGGCTGCCGCTGACCAATGCGGTGGCGCTGGTGCGGCCGCTGTTCATGGACCAGTGGCCTGGCGACTGGTGGCTGCATGCGGGGGTGCTGGCGGTGTATGCGGTGGTGGCTTTCTGGGTGGCGCTGGCGTTGACTCGGAAGAGGTTTGGGGGGTGATGTTTTTTTGGGGTTTCGGGGCCGGGTCTCGGCCCGGCAGCCGACCTACTTTTCTTTGCTTCGCCAAAGAAACGTAGGCAAAAGAAAGGCGACCCTACTGTCTGCGTCCCTCCGCTTCGCTGCGGGCAACCTGCGGTGCTCGCGTTTCGCGGGGTCTCGCAGAACTCGCTTCGCTCAAACAGCTGCGAGCCCTTGTCCGCGAAACGCTGCGCTCCTCGGCGCATACAGAAGGGGTGGGAGCCGACGGGCCGTCGCTTCGCTCGGCCCGATATCAACCCCAACAGCCAATACCAACCACCGCGGCGCGCAGCGCCGCGGTGGCTTGGTGGCCGAGCGAAGCAAAGGCCCGTTCGGTCTCCCCTCCCCTCTGGCTGCGCCGAGGAGCGCAGCGTTTCGCGGATCAGGGCTTGCCCTTGTTTGAGCGAAGCGAGTTTGGGCGAGACCCCGCGAAACGTGAGCACCGCAGGTTGCCCCATAGCGCAGCGAAGGGGTCGCAGACAGTGGGGTCGCCTTTCTTTTGCCTACGTTTCTTTGGCGAAGCAAAGAAAAGTAGGTCGCCCGCCGGGGCGAGTCCCGGCCCCGGAAAACAAACCCAAAACAGAACCCAAAACAATTACATTGCACGCAATCAAATTGCACACTACAATCCCCGCCATGCGCAGCACCCCACAAGCCACAGACGAAATGCTCAAGCTGGACAACCAGCTCTGCTTCGCCGTCTACTCCGCCTCATTGGCCATGACCCGCCTCTACAAGCCGGTGCTGGAAAAGCTGCAGCTCACCTATCCCCAATACCTGGTCATGCTCGCCCTCTGGGAACATGACGGGCCGATGGTCTCCGAGCTCGGCGAGCGCCTCTCGCTGGATTCCGGCACGCTCACCCCGCTGCTCAAGCGGCTCGAAGCCACCGGCTACGTGGCCAGGGTGCGCGACGCGGCCGACGAACGCCGCGTGCACATCACGCTCACCGCTGCGGGCCGCAGGCTCAAGGCCCGCGCCGCGAACGTGCCCGAATGCCTGATGGCCGCCGCCGAGTGCTCGGTGCCCGAACTGATTTCGCTCACCCAGCAGATCCAGTCGCTGCGCGACCGCATCAAGAAGGCGGCCTGAACAGACAGGTCCACCGGTTTTCTTTCTCCCCGCTTCGATCGAAAGAGAGAGAAGCTTTTTTTCCACCCTCCCTCCATCCTCAAAGGAATCACCATGACCACCAAGCTCGACAAGGTTCTCTACACCGCTGAAGCCCACACCGTCGGCGGCCGTGACGGCGCAGGCAAGTCCAGCGACGGCGCCATCGACGTCAAGCTCAGCTCGCCCGGTTCGGGCAAGCCCGGCACCAACCCCGAGCAGCTGTTCGCGGTCGGCTATGCCGCCTGCTTCATCGGCGCAATGAAGGCCGTCGGCCCGAAGATCGGCGTCAAGGTGCCCGAGGACGTGGCCATCGACTCCAGCGTTTCCCTTGGCCCGACGAATGGCGGCGCCGCCTACGGCATCGCCGTGAAGCTGGCCATCACGCTGCCCGGCCTCGACGCCGACCAGAAGCAGAAGCTGGTCGACACGGCCCACCAGGTCTGCCCGTACTCGAACGCCACGCGCGGCAACATCGACGTCGAACTCTCGATCGCCTGATTCCGCGCCCAGCGCAACAACAAGAAAGCGTCCCGGCCACAAGCCGGGGCGCTTTTTTATGGCCGGCGTTGTCTCACGGGTGACGCGGAAAAGGGAAGCGCGATAGCGCCTTTCATCGAGCTTGGCTAATGTGGCTGCAGCACGCGCCATCCCCGCAACCCACACCACCACCATGGAGATCGACACCATGAGCAGCACCACCAGCCTCCTGATCCGCAAGGGCGAACTCGCCACCACGCGGCTGCACACCGCCGCCGACCAGCCGCTGGCCGACGGCCAGGTGCGCGTGCGCATCGACAGCTTTGCGCTCACCTCCAACAACATCACCTACGCCGCCTTCGGCGATGCGATGAGCTACTGGCAGTTCTTCCCGTCCACGGAAGAAGGCTGGGGCAGCATCCCGGTATGGGGCTTCGCCAGCGTGGTGCAGTCGCTGCACCCGGGCGTGGCGGTGGGCGAGCGGCTCTACGGCTACTGGCCGATGTCGTCGGGCGCCGTGCTGAGCCCGGACCGCCTCTCGCCCGGGCGCTTCACCGATGCCGCCGCGCACCGCGCGGAACTGCCCGCGGTCTACAACCAGTACTTCCGCTGCAACGCCGACCCGCTCTACACCGCGGACACCGAAGACGTGCAGGCGCTGCTGCGCCCGCTGTTCATCACCTCGTGGCTGATCGACGACTTCATGGCCGACAACGATTTCTTCGGCGCGAACACCCTGCTGCTGTCGAGCGCATCGAGCAAGACGGCCTACGGCACCGCCTTCCAGCTGCACCAGCGCGAAGGCATCGAGGTGATCGGCCTGACCTCGCCCGCCAACGTGGCCTTCTGCGAGAGCCTGGGCTGCTACCACCGCGTGGTCACCTACGACGCGCTCGACGGCATCGCGGCCGGCACGCCCTGCGTCTATGTGGACTTCGCGGGCAACGCCGGCCTGCGCAACGCGATCCACGCGCGCTTTTCCAACCTCAGGTACAGCTGCTCGATCGGCGGCACGCACGTCGAGCAGCTCGCGGCCAGGGGCGCGGGCAAAGACCTGGCAGGCCCGCGCGCCACGCTGTTCTTCGCGCCGGCGCAGATCAAGAAGCGCACCGCCGAGTGGGGCGCCGACGAATTCGGCCGGCGCATGGTGGCCGCATGGCACCACTTCCTGGCCACGGTGACCGACGCGAAGAAGCCCTGGCTGCGCGCCGAGCACCACCACGGCGGCGAAGCGGTGCAGGCCGCCTATGCGCAGGTGCTGGCCGGCAAGGGCGACCCGCGCACCGGCCATATCCTTTCGCTTTACAAACAACCGGGCGGCCTCTGACATTCCGGGGGCCGGGGTAGCGACAATCGCTGCATGACCCTTTCCCCCGCAGCGCCCGCGAACACCCATCCTTACGAGAGCCTCACGCCCGACGTGGTGCTGGACGCCCTGGCAACGCTCGGCCTGCACGGCGATGGCCGTCTCACCGGCCTGAACTCGTACGAGAACCGGGTCTACCAGGTGTTCCTGGAAGACCGCAGTGCCGTGGTGGTCAAGTTCTACCGCCCCGAGCGCTGGAGCGAGGCCGAGATCCTCGAGGAGCACGGCTTCTCGCTCGAACTGGCGGCGGCCGAAGTACCGGCCGTGGCGCCGCTGGCTTTCGGCGGCGCCACGCTGCACCGCCACGGCGGCTTTGCCTTCAGCGTGAGCCCCTACCGCGGCGGCCGCGCGCCGGAGCTGGACGATTTTGAAGTGCTCGAATGGGTCGGCCGCTTTCTCGCGCGCATCCACACCGTGGGCAGCGCCAGGCCTTTCGAGGCCCGGCCCGCGCTCGACCTGCAGACCTTCGGCATCGCCTCGCGCGACTGGCTGCTGGCCCACGACAAGGTGCCGCTCGACGTGCAGCGCGACTGGGAAAAGGCCTGCAACGAAGCGCTGGACATGATTGCCGCCACCGCGCTGGCAGTGAACGCCCCGGCCTCCGACTTCCAGCCGCGCAAGCTGCGCCTGCATGGCGACGTGCATCCCGGCAACATCCTGTGGACGCCGACCGACCGGCCCGGCGGCGGCCCGCACTTCGTCGACCTGGACGATGCGCGCACCGGCTTCGCGGTGCAGGACCTCTGGATGCTGCTGTCGGGCGAGCGCGCGCAGCGCACCGCGCAGCTCTCGGGCCTGCTCGACGGCTACGAGCAGTTCCGCGAATTCGACCGCCGCGAACTCGCGCTGATCGAGCCGCTGCGCACCCTGCGGCTCATCCACTACAGCGCCTGGCTCGCGCGGCGCTGGGAAGACCCGATCTTCCCGATCAACTTTCCCTGGTTCGGCTCCAGCGACTACTGGAAGGGCCAGATCCTCGTGCTGCAGGAGCAGTGCGAGCAGATGGCGGAAGAGCCGCTCTACGCCTGAGGACGGTCCTCGGCGGCGAGGCTTTCCGCGACGCCCTGCAGCAGCCGCTCGGCCAGCACGTTCGGCGGCCCGCTGCGCCACACGCCGTAGGCCTCCGATTGCGCCACCGCGCGGTCGAGCGGCCGGAACACCGCCCCGCGCAGGGCCGAATGCCGCATGGCCTGCGGCACCAGCGCGACGCCCATGCCCTGCGACACCAGCGAGACCACGGCCAGCCAGTGGCGCACCTCGTGCCGCACCTCGGGCAGGAAGCCGGCGTCGGCGCAGATCGACAGGATGCGCTCGTGGTAATCGGGCGAGGCTTCGCGCGAGAACAGCACGAAGGGCTGGCTGCGCAGGTCGGCCGGCGCGAGCACGCGCTTGCGCGCGAGCGCGTGGCCCGAAGGCAGGCAGCACACGAAGGGCTCGGACAGCAGCAGCCGGTGCTGCAGCTCGGGCGGCATGCGGCTGGTGTGCACGAAGCCCAGGTCGAGACGGTCGTGCAGCAGCTCGGCGATCTGCACGCCTGAATTGAGTTCGGCGAGCGTGACGCGCACCGCCGGGTGCCTGGCCTGGAACACGCGCAGCGCCTGCGGCAGGCCGCGGTAGAGCATTGCACCGACGAAGCCGATGCGCAGCCTTCCCGCCGAGCCCGCGGCCACGTCGCGTGCTTCGAGTGCCGCCTCTTCCGCCTGCAGCAGCAGCCGCCGCGCCGAGACGCGCAGCGCCTCGCCCGCATGCGTGAGCCGCACCTCCTTGCTGTTGCGCTCGAACAGCCGCGCGCCCACCGACTCCTCGAGCTGGCGGATGGCCACCGACAGCGGCGGCTGCGAGATCGACAGGCGCCGCGCGGCGCGCCCGAAATGCAGCTCCTCGGCCAGCACGGAAAAGTAGCGCAGGTGTCGCAGTTCCATGGATAGGTAAATCGAATCGAACAAGACCTAATCGATATTAGACACGGATCATCGGGGACCCAACAATGCGGCGAACCAGGAGACAAACGCATGGCCCAGAACGACGCCACCGCCGCGCACGCGCACGCGCACCCGATTCCCGACCGCCACGGCCAGAACCTGTTCATGGCCGACACCGAGCTGCACAGGCTGCTCGCGCTCTACCTGCCCGACGATCTGCGCGCACACATGCAACCGCATTTCGAGCGGCTGGGCGGCCTCGCGGGCGGCCTGCTCGACGACCTGGCCAGCACCGCCGACCGCAACCCGCCCACGCTGAAGCAGCGCACCCGCACCGGGCTCGATGAACAAAAGGTCGTCAAGCACCCGGCCTACGTGGAGATGGAGCGCCTCGCGCTCAGCGAATTCGGCCTGGCCGCGATGTCGCACCGCGAGGAGACGCTGGGCTGGAAGGGCAAGATGCCGCCGCTCGTCAAGTACGTGCTGACCTATCTCTTCGTGCAGGCCGAATTCGGCCTGTGCTGCCCGGTGTCGATGACCGACTCGCTCACGCGCACGCTCAAGAAGTTCGGCCGCCCCGAGTTGGTCGCGCGCTTCCTGCCTCGGCTCACGTCGCTGGACTTCGAAGAGCTTGCGCAGGGCGCGATGTTCATGACCGAGCAGGCCGCGGGCTCCGACATCGCGGCCACTGCGACGATGGCGCGGCAAGAGACTGATGGCAGCTGGCGCATCACCGGCGACAAGTGGTTCTGCTCCAACCCCGATGCCGACTTCGCGATGGTGCTCGCGCGCGCCGAGAACGGCCTGCCCGGCATGAAGGGCGTGTCGCTGTTCCTGCTGCCGCGCCGGCTCGAAGACGGCAGCCTCAACCACTACCGCATCATCCGGCTGAAGGACAAGCTGGGCACGCGCTCCATGGCCAGCGGCGAGATCCGGCTCGAAGGCGCGATTGCGTACCTGGTGGGCGAGGAAGGCCGCGGCTTCGTGCAGATGGCCGACATGGTCAACAACTCGCGCCTGTCGAACGGCGTGCGCGCCGCCGGCCTCATGCGCCGCGCGGTGGCCGAGGCCGAGTACATCGCCGCCGAGCGCCGCGCCTTCGGCCGCACGCTCGACCAGATGCCGCTGATGCAGCGCCAGCTCGACAAGCTGCGCCTGCCGGCCGAACAGGCGCGCACCATGGTGTGCCAGACCGCGCTGGCGCTCGCGCGCTCCGATGCCGGCGAGCCCGACGCCTACGCACTGCTGCGCATCCTCACGCCGCTCATCAAGTTCCGCGCCTGCCGCGACGCGCGCAAGGTCACGGGCGACGCGATGGAAGTGCGCGGCGGCTGCGGCTACATCGAGGAATGGAGCGACCCGCGGCTCGTGCGCGATGCGCACCTGGGCTCGATCTGGGAAGGCACCAGCAACATCGTGGCGCTGGACGTGATCCGCGCCGTGAAGCGCGAAGGCTCGCTGCCGGTGCTGCGCGCGCACTGCGAGCAGCTGCTGGCCGATGCGGCGCTGCCGCCGGCTTTTGCGGCGGCGCTGCGCGATGCGCTGGCGCGCGCCGCCGCACTGGCCGAGACCGCCGCGCGCGAAGGCGGCGACGTGCTGGCGCGCCAGGCCGCCTCGGCGCTCTACCACTGCACGAGCAGCATCGCGATGGCCTGGGAGGCCGCGCGCAGCGGCTCGGCTCCGCGCCTGCGCTGGGCCCAGCTGGTGCTGCTGCACCGCGTGCTGCCGCGCGACCCGCTCGCGCCCGACGCGATGCCCGCGGACTGGAACAGCGCCGCCACTGCGCGCACCGCCAAGGCCACGGCCTGATTCACGACACAAAGAACGGAGACATCATCTTGCGACACCTCACCCACTTCTTCGCGGCCCTGGCCGCCTGCGCCGCGCTGCTGGGCGCCGCACCCGCCGTGCAAGCCCAGGGCCCCTTCCCTTCCAAGCCCCTGGTGCTGGTCGTGCCCTTCCCGCCCGGCGGCCCGACCGACGCCATGGCCCGCACGCTGGCCGCCGAGATGAAGGACCGCCTCGGCCAGCCGATGATCGTGGAGAACCGCGCGGGCGCAGGCGGCAACATCGGCGCCGACTACGTGGCGCGCGCCGAGGCCGACGGCCATACGCTGCTGTTCGGCACCTCGGGCCCGCTCGCCATCAACGCGAGCCTCTACCGCAAGATCAGCTACGACCCCGTCAAGAGCTTCGCGCCGGTGATCCAGGTCGGCTACCTGCCGAACATCCTGGTGGTGAACCCCGCGCTGCCGGTGAAGGACGTGCGCGAACTCGTGGCCTATGCCAAAGCCAACCCCGGCAAGCTCAGCTATGCGTCCTCGGGCAACGGCGCGTCGTCGCACCTGGCGGGCGTGCTGTTCAACTCGGTGGCCGGCACCGACCTGCAGCACATCCCGTACAAGGGCACCGGCCCCGCACTCAACGACCTGCTCGGCAACCAGGTCGGCATGACCTTCACCGACATCCTCACCGCGCTGCCTTACGTCAAGGCAGGCAAGCTGCGCGCGCTGGGCGTGGCGACGGTCGCGCGCTCGCAGGCGCTGCCCGAGGTGCCGACGATTTCGGAACAGGGCTACAAGGGCTACGACGTGAGCGTGTTCTTCGGCATCGTGGCGCCGGCCGGCACGCCCGCGGACCGCGTGAGCAAGCTCAACCAGGCCTTCGCCGAGGTGCTGAACTCGCCCAAGGTGAAGCAGATGTTCGCGGCGCAGGGCCTGGAAGCCTCGGCGGACACCTCGCCGCAGAAGCTCGGGCAGTTCATCGTGAGCGAGTCGGCCAAGTGGAAGGACGTCGTGAAGAAGTCGGGCGCGCAGCTCGATTGATTTCGACGTGATGTTGTTCAGGGCGCGATCACGCCGACGGGGTACCTTGCTCCGCGAATGTCCTCCGGCCTGCGGCCTCCCCCTTTATTTCGCTGCGCAAGGCACCCCATCGACGTGATCGTTGGGCAGGACGGTCGTTGATCCGCCAGCACAAGCGCCGCGCCTCTCGTGCACAGGGCATCGGGTGCTCCCCGCAGCGAAATCAAGGAGGAGGCCGAAGGCCGGGGGACATTCGCGGAGGGGAGTACCCGGTGGCCTGTGCACGCGCCCCGGACAACAGCACCAAGAACAACAGCGCCAGGAACAACAGCCCCACACACGAAAGCACGGAGCACCGAAATGACACAACCCCAAGGCGCCCTCGCCGGCATCCGCGTCCTCGACATCTCGCGCATCCTCGGCGGCCCGTACTGCGGCCAGATCCTCGGCGACCACGGCGCCGACGTGCTCAAGGTCGAACCGCCGCAGGGCGACGACACGCGCACCTGGGGTCCGCCCTTCAAGGACGGCGTGGCGTCCTACTACCACGGCCTGAACCGCAACAAGCGCGTACAGCACCTGGACTTCTCCACCGACGAAGGCCGCGAAGCGCTGCTCGCGCTCGTGGCCGAGGCCGACGTGCTGATCGAGAACTTCAAGACCGGCACCATGGAGCGCTGGGGCATCGGCTACGAGACGCTCTCGGAACGCTTTCCGCGCCTCGTGTGGTGCCGCGTCTCGGGCTTCGGCGCCGACGGCCCGCTGGGCGCGCTGCCCGGCTACGACGCCGCGGTGCAGGCCATGACCGGCATCATGAGCATCAACGGCGAGGCCGACGGCGGCCCGCTGCGCGTGGGCCTGCCGGTGGTCGACATGGTGACCGGGCTGAACGCGGTGATCGGCGTGCTGCTCGCGCTGCAGGAGCGCAACCGCAGCGGCCGCGGCCAGTTCGTGGAGGCGGCGCTGTACGACAGCGGGCTCTCGCTGCTGCACCCGCATGCGGCCAACTGGTTCATGGACGGCACGGCACCGCGCCGCACCGGCAACGCGCATCCCAACATCTATCCCTACGACGCGCTGGCCACGGGCACCGACCCGGTGTTCGTGGCGGTGGGCAACGACCGCCAGTTCGCGAGCCTGTGCCGCTGCATCGGCCTGCCCGGGCTGGCCGACGACCCGCTCTACCGCACGGCCGGTGCGCGCTCGGTGCACCGCGCAGGGCTCAAGCAGCAACTCGAGGCGGCGATGGCCGCGTTCGACGGCCGTGCGCTGGTCGAGCAGCTGATGGCCGCGGGCGTGCCGGCCGCGCCGGTGCTGCCGGTGGATGCCGCGCTCGCGCATCCGCACACGGCGCATCGCCAGATGGTGGTCGAGATGGAAGGCGGCTACCGCGGCATCGGCGCGCCCGTGAAGCTCAGCCGCACGCCGGCGAGCTACCGGCACGCGCCGCTCACGCCAGGCGAGCGCTTCCTGCCCGAATCCGCGGCCGGCGCCAGCGCCTCATGACTCGGGCCGCACGCCCGCGCCCGCCTTGGGCGCATGGAAGGCCTGCATGAACGCGCCCTGCAGTTCCGCCGGCAGGTCGGGCCGGTGGCACATCGCATAGCCGAGGCTCGGCGGATCGTCGGCGAGCGCAACGAAGCGGATGTCGGGCCGCGCAATGCAGGCAAGCGATTCCACCACCAGCCCGATGCCCGCACCGGCCGCCACCAGCCCCACGAGCGAGATCGACGAACTCGCGCACTGGTTGACCTGCGTGGTGATGCCGGCGCGCGCAAGGTACGAAGCAATGCGGTCGAACACCACCGGCCCGATGTCGCGCCGCACCCCGACCAGCGTCTGCTGGCGCAGGTCCGCCGCCGCGATGCGCCCGGCGCCTGCCAGCGGATGCGCGGCCGGCACCACGGCCATGAAGCGGTCGCGGGCCACCTCGCGCACCACGAGGTCGTCGCGCGAGGACGGCGGATGCACCACCGCCAGGTCGAGCCTGCGGTGCGCCACGGCTTCCTCGAGCTCGTCCGACAGGCCTTCGGTCAGCGCCAGCACCACGCCCGGGTGCGCGGCCGAAAAGGCACGCATCGCATCGGGAAAGAAAGACAGCGCCGCGATGGGCGTGACGCCGATCTCCAGCCGGTCGAAGGCGCCGCGCCCGATGGCGCGTGCGGCTTCATCGGTTTCGGCGGCGCGCGACAACAGGCGCCGGGCATGCGGCAGCAGGCGCGCGCCCTGCTCCGTCAGCCGGACGCCGCGCGCCTGCCGGTCGAACAGCGCAAAGCCCAGGGCCTCCTCGAGCCGCTGCACCCGCACGCTGAGCGCGGGCTGCGAGATGGCGAGCAGCGAAGCCGCGCGGCGGATGTTGCCGATCTCGGCGAGCGTGACGAAGCATCGCCATTGCTTGAGTTCCAAGGAGCGGTCTCCAGCACAGCGCCGCAGGCAGCGGCGATCAGGGTGCGATCGGATTGCCCGGCGTGCCGGGGCTGCCGGCTGCAGGAGCGGCGGCATCGGCCACCGGGCGGTAGGAAACACGCACCGAGGAAGGCGGCGGCACCGCTCGCGGCGCAGAGGCGGCGGCCGGCTGGGTCACGCCGCCCTTGGTGACCGTGACCGGCGCAGCGGTTGGAATCGCCGCCACGGGCGCCACACCCGTGATGCCGGAGGTACCGGAAACCGGGACCGTGGCCCCCACCGCCGCCGTCGTGACCGGCGCGGCGCCGCCTGCAGGCGCGTAGCCGGCCTTTCCGGCATTGGGATCGTGCAGCACCACGCTTTTGCCCACGCCCACGCCGGTGCCGATCGGACCGATGCCGACGCCGACACCCACGCCCGCATTGCCGGCCACCACGCCGGTGTTGTTGACCGCCACGCCCGCGCCGAGCGGACCCCAGCCGGTGTTGAGCCCGACGGAGAAATTGCCGTCCTTGGTGGCGCCCAGCCCGAGCGAGAGTCCGGGCACCAGCGGAATGCCGATGTGATAGTGCGAACAGCCGCTCACCGCCGCCAGCAGCAGCGCCGCCGCGACGGCGGCCGCTGCACGGGCGGTGCGCGGCCGGGCGTTCACACCAGCAGCGCGTTGACGCGCCTCACGTAGGCCGCGGGATCGGCCGGCAGGCCGCCTTCGGCCAGCAGCGCCTGGTCGAACAGGATGTTCGCAAGATCGTCGAAGTGCTCGGAGCCGTCGAGCTTCTTCACCAGCGCGTGCTCGGCGTTCACTTCGAGCACGGGCTTCAGGTCGGGCGCGGGCTGGCCGGCCTGCTTGAGCATGCGCGCGAGCTGCGTGCTCATGCCGCCGTCCTGCACCACCAGGCAGGCCGGCGAATCGACCAGGCGCGTGGTCACCCGCACGTCCCCGGCCTTGTCCTTGAGCGCTTCCTTGAGCTTCTCGAGCAGCGGCTTGAAGGATTCGGCGGCTTCCTCGGCGGCCTTCTTCTCGGCCTCGTCCTGCAGCTTGCCGAGGTCGACCGCGCCCTTGGCCACGCTCTGCAGCGGCGTGCCGTCGAACTCGGTGAGGTAGTTGAGCGCCCATTCGTCGACGCGGTCGGTCATCAGCAGCACCTCGATGCCCTTCTTCTTGAAGACCTCGAGCTGCGGGCTGTTCTTGGCGGCGGCGAGCGTGTCGGCCGTGATGTAGTAGATCGCGTCCTGGCCTTCCTTCATGCGCGCCTTGTAGTCGGCAAAGCTCACGCTCACGGTGTCGCTCGTGGTGGAGGCGAAGCGCAGCAGCTTGGCGATGCGGTCGCGGTTGCCGAAGTCCTCGCCCAGGCCTTCCTTGAGCACGGCGCCGAACTCGGCATAGAACTTGGCGTACTTGCCCGATTCGTCGGCCGCGGATGCCGCTGTTTCGGCGGCCGTCGGCGCATTCTTGTCGACCACGTCGGTCACGGACTCGGTCGGCTCGGGGGCCGGCACCGATTCGCCGGAGCCCACGTCGATCTTGCCCTCTGCGCTTTCCGGCCCGGTCTTCTGCTTCTTGGCCAGGTCTTCGAGCATGCCGAGCACGCGCTTGGTGCTGCCTTCGCGGATGGCCTTCACGTCGCGGCTTTCCTGCAGCAGCTCGCGGCTCACGTTGAGCGGCAGGTCGGACGAGTCGATCACGCCCTTCACGAAGCGCAGGTAGCTGGGCAGCAGCGCCTCGGCGTCGTCCATGATGAAGACGCGCTTCACGTAGAGCTTGACGCCCGCGCTCTTGTCGCGGTTCCACAGGTCGAACGGCGCCTTCGACGGAATGTAGAGCAGCTGCGTGTACTCGGTGCTGCCTTCCACGCGGTTGTGGCTCCAGGCGAGCGGGGCCTCGTAGTCGTGGCTGATGCTCTTGTAGAACTCTTCGTACTGCTCGGGCGTGATGTCCTTCTTGGGGCGGCTCCAGAGCGCGCTGGCCTTGTTGACGGTTTCCCATTCGCCGGTCTTGACCATGTCGCCGGGCTGGTCGTTCTCGCCTTCCTTCCACTCCTCCTTTTCCATGAGGATGGGCAGCGAGATGTGGTCGGAGTACTTGCCGACGATCTGCTTGAGCTTCCAGGCGTTGAGGTATTCGTCGGCGTCGTCGCGCAGGTGCAGCGTGATGCCAGTGCCGCGCTCGGGACGCGTGATGTCGGCCACCTCGAAGTCGCCGGCGCCGCCGCTCGTCCAGCGCACGCCCTGCTCGGGCGGCAGGCCCGCGCGGCGCGATTCGACCGTGATCTTGTCGGCCACGATGAAGCCCGAATAGAAGCCCACGCCGAACTGGCCGATGAGCTGCGCGTCGGCCTTCTGGTCGCCGCTGAGCTTGCTCACGAAGTCCTTGGTACCGCTTTTGGCGATGGTGCCGAGGTTCTCGATGGCCTCCTGGCGCGACAGGCCGATGCCCTTGTCGGTGATGGTGATGGTGCGCGCGGCCTTGTCGAAGGAAAGGCGCACGTCCAGCTCGGGCTGGTCCTCGTAGAGTTCGGGACGGTCGATGGCCTCGAAGCGCAGCTTGTCGCAGGCGTCCGATGCGTTCGAGATCAGCTCGCGCAGGAAGATTTCCTTGTTCGAGTAGAGCGCATGCGTGACGAGGTGCAGCAGTTGCGCGACTTCAGCCTGGAACGGGAGTTTCGTGTTGGAAGAATCAGCCATGGGAAGAGAAGAAATATCGAAGCCAAAAAATTCTAAGCCGGGCGGCCTTGACCGCACGCTCGACTCGCCAACTCTGCGAGTTGGGGCTTTCGCCCCGAAAAACAATAGGCCTACCTGGCCTGCGATTCCACCTCGCGGGTCCAGCGGTCGATCAGCCGCTTGCGCTCGGCGGCCCTGCCGTATTTCTCGAAGTCGTACTTGATGAGCTTCACGTCGCTCATCGACGGAATGCGCGCATCGGGCTTGAAGGTCTTGTTGGCGGGCGACTGCAGGCTGCCGACCTGCCCCCCGATCGCCTGGCCGGCCGGGCTCATGAGCCAGTCGTAGTAGCGCTTCGCATTCTCCTTGTTGCGCGCACCCTTGACCAGCGCGATGCCGCCCACCTCGTAGCTGGTGCCCTCGCAGGGCGCGGCGGTCTTGACCGGGAATTTGTCATACCGCCAGCGCTCGAAGCCGAAGATGAAGCTCACGCCGATGGCCACCTCGCCCTTGGCGACGTTGGGCGCCTGCGCCTGGCCGCTGCGGGTGTAGCTGGTGACGTTGCGGTGCAGCTTCCTCAAATAGTCGAAGGCCGCGTCCTCGCCCATCTGCTGCACCAGGCCCGCGATGATGGTGTAGGCCGTGCCGCTGGAGGCCGGATGCGAGATCTCGATCTCGCCCCGGTATTCGGGCTTGACCAGGTCGGCCCAGCACTTGGGCTCGTGCAGCTTCTTGCGCCTGAGCAGCTCGGTGTTGAAGCCGAAGCCGATGGCGCTGGTGTAGAAGCCGCCCACCATGTTCTGCGACATGGCGTACTGGCGCACCGACCAGTCGTGCAGGTCGTTGATGTAGGCCGGCCGGTAGGCTTCGAGCAGGCCCTGCTCGGCGGCCTGCAGGAACGGGTCGCCGGTGCCGCCCCACCAGATGTCGGTCTTGGGGTTGGCCGCCTCGGCGCGCAGCTGGGCGCCGATCTCGCCGGTGCCCTTGTGCGCCTGCTGCACCCGGATGCCGGTCTCGCGCGTGAAGGCCGCGGCCGCGGCTTCGCACCAGCCCGCGTCGGTGCTGCACAGCGCGTTCACCGTGCCCTGCGCGGCGGCGCCGGCAGAAAAAAGCAGGGCCATGGCGCCCGCGCATGCGGCAAGGGCCGCGGCATTCCTCTGGACAAAGGGGCGCATGCGTTCTCCGGTGAATGAGTGACTGGCTGGCTGAAGGATGAAAGGCGACGAAAGGATAGCGGGCAAAGCCGCTCAGCGGGCCGCCAGCAGCGGCGGCAGGTGCTCGGCCAGCCAGTCGACCACCACCCGGGTCTTGTGGGGCAGGTAGCGGCTGCGCGAGCGGATCACGTTGAGCTCGAAGCCGAAAGGCCGCGGCTCCTCGAACACGCGCACCAGCGTGCCGGCCGCCAGCGCATCGGCTGCCAGCCAGGCCGGCAGGCGCGCGAGCCCCATGCCGCCGATGGCGGCTTCGAGCAGCACCTCGGCGCTGTCGCAGCGCAGCCGCGAGGGCAGCACCACTTCGGCCAGCCGGCCTTCGGCGTCGTGGAAGCGCCAGGGCGAGATCTGCCCGTCGCGGGCGTAGAACACCGCCTCGTGCGACGGCGATGCGCCCAGTTCGGCCACGCTGCCCGGGTGCCCGCGTTCGGCCAGGTAGGCCGGCGCGGCGCACAGCACCATCCACTGCACGCCGACCGGCCGCGCGACCAGTTCGGCGCTGTCGGCCAGCTCGCCGCTGCGGATGGCCAGGTCCAGCCCGTCTTCGACCAGGTCCACGCGCCGGTCGTTGAAGGAAAGCTCCAGCGACAGCCCCGGATGCCGGCGCGCCAGCGCCAGCAGCAGCGGCCCGACCTTCAGCCGCCCCAGCATGGCCGGCATGCTCAGGCGCACCAGCCCGGCGGCGGTGCTGCGCGCGGCGTCGGCCATGGCCTCGGCGGCATCGAGTTCGGCCAGCACGCGCCGGCAGCGCTCGTAGTAGCCATGGCCTTCCTCGGTGAGGCTCTGGCTGCGCGTGGTGCGCAGGAAAAGCCGCGTGCCCAGCCGCGCCTCGAGCCGCGCAATGCTCTTGGCCACCGCGGAGCGGGTGACGTGCAGCCGCTCTGCCGCACGCGCAAAACTGCCGGCCTCCACCGCGGCGACGAACTCTTCGATGCCCTGCAGGCGTGGACTCATTGGATACTTTCAGGCGCCATAGAGTTGAAAATTATCCAACACTGGATATATCAACTCGCCAATAGCATGAAGGCTTCTTTTCTTTTTTGTGGAGGCTTTTTCATGCAGGCAAGCAGAACGCTCAGGCGCTGGCAACTTTCTTCCTTCGGCCGCGAGCAGCTCGAACAGGTGGAGCTGCCGCTGCCCGCGCCCGGCCCGGGCCAGGTCCTCGTGCAGGTGGGCGCGGTGTCGCTCAACTACCGCGACCTGCTGATGATCCGCGACGGCATGGGCATGACGTTCGACCTGCCCTTCACGCCCGGCTCGGACATGGCCGGCACGGTGGTGGCCGTGGGCCCGGGCGTGCGGCGCCTGGCCGTGGGCGACCACGTGGTCAACACTTTCTGGGGCGGCTGGATCGACAGCCACTGGCCGGCCGAGGCCGTGCCGATGGGCGGCCCCGGCCCGGGCATGCTCGCCTCGCACGTGCTGATCGACGCGGCCTGGGCCGTGGCCGCGCCGGCCACGCTCGATTTCGCGCAGGCCAGCACGCTGCCGTGCGCCGGCCTCACGGCCTGGTTCGCGCTGGCCGAGACCGGCGCGCTGCGGCCCGGCCAGACCGTGCTGGTCCATGGCACCGGCGGCGTGGCGCTGTTCGGCGTGCAGCTGGCGCGGCTGAATGGCGCGCGGGCCATCGTGGTCACGGGCAGCGAAGAGAAGCGTGCGCAGACGCTGGCGCTGGGCGCCAGCGAAGTGCTGATGCGAGACAGCGACTGGCCGGCCGAAGTGCGCCGGCTCACGCAGGGCCGCGGCGCCGACCACGTGCTCGAACTCGCGAGCGGGCCGAACCTCGACCGCTCGCTGCAGGCGGTGGCGCAGGGCGGGCGCGTGTCGATCATCGGCATGCTCGGCGGCGAGACGCTCAGCGCTTCGTACTACGCGGTGGTGCTCGGCCGCGTCACGGTGCAGGGCATTGGCGTGGGCCATCGGCGCGCGCTCGAAGACCTGGTGCGCGCCGTCGACGCCAATGCGCTCGAGCCCGTGATCGCGGCGCGATACGCCTTCGATGACTTGCCCGATGCGCTCGACCATCTCGCGCGCGGCGCCTTCGGCAAGATCGTCGTCGTGCCCTGACCAAGCCCTTTAGCGGTTTGCGCAACGCGTGTCAGAAACAAAAGACCGCTGAACTGTGAACAGGTTCCGCCAGCTGCAACAACATGCGTGACGCATGCTGTTTACGTTCCTAGAATCCGCCCGCGCGCGGCCCCCGGCCACGCAATTTTTTTCAACTTCTGGAGGGATGGAGCAGATGGAACATAGCACCTACAAAAAGTGGTCGGCCGAGTTCATTGGTACTTTCTGGCTCACGCTGGGCGGCTGCGGAAGCGCGGTCCTGGCGGCGGCCTTTCCGAACAACCTGGGCATCGGCTTCCTGGGCGTCGCGCTGGCGTTCGGCCTGACGGTGGTGACCGGCGCCTATGCGCTCGGTCCCATCTCGGGCGGCCACTTCAATCCGGCGGTGTCGATCGGCCTCGCAGCCGCGGGGCGCTTCAAGGCCTCGCAGCTCGCGGGCTACATCGTCTCGCAGGTGCTGGGTGCGATTGCCGCGGCCGGCGTGCTCTACCTGATTGCCACCGGCAAGCCCGGCGCCGACATCGGCGGCTTCGCCACCAATGGCTTCGGCGAACACTCGCCCGGCAAGTACGGCATGACGGCCGCGCTGGTGTGCGAGGTGGTGATGACCGCGGTGTTCCTGATCGTGATCCTCGGCGCCACCGCCAAGCGCGCGGCCGGCGGCTTCGCGGGCCTGGCCATCGGCCTGTGCCTCACGCTGATCCACCTGATCTCCATTCCGGTCACCAACACCTCGGTGAATCCCGCGCGCAGCACGGGCCCGGCGCTGTTCGGCCCGTCGTACGCGGTGTCGGAGCTGTGGCTGTTCTGGGTCGCGCCCATCGCGGGCGCGATCATCGGCGCGCTGATCTACCGCGCGCTGCTCGGCAACAGCGACGACTGATCAACTGCCGCTGGCCGACTGCACGAGCGGCAGCGAGGTCGACTGCCCGATCGACTCGGTGCCCGTCGCATGCGAGGCCGCATAGGCGCCGGCCTGCACGTCGGACACCCGCGTCGTCGAGTTCATGGCCGGCGCGCTGGTCGACTGGCCGATGGACTCGGTGCCGTCGGGACGCGCGGCGGCCATCGCGCCGGCCTGCACGTCGGGGTTCTCGGGCGAATTCATCTGCAGCGGGTGGTAGTCCGAGCCGTCGGTGGTCTCGGCCGACGCATTCACGGCACCGAGCGCCGCGAACGCGGCGAAGGAGCCAAGGGCAAGAAGCTTGAAGGAAGTGCGCATGGTGTGTGCTCCTGAGGGTTTGTCTCCGGCCGCGTGCCATCGCGCGAACTGCGCGTGGCAGGGCCTGGATGCACTCTAGGCAGCCCGGCTGAGCGCGCCGTGAGCAGGAAATTAGCTTGGCGTGAGCGGCGCCGTTGCCGCAGTCGCCGCCGGCGGCAGGTGCACCCGGGCCAGCAGCCCCGGCCCGCCGCCACCTTCTGCCTCATCGCGGTTGCGCAGCTCGACGCGCAGGCCATGCCGCTCGGCGGCCGTGCGCGCAATCGCCAGCCCGAGCCCGCTGCCGCCGGCCGGAGCGCCCGGCACGCGAAAGAAGCGGTCGAACACGCGGCCGATCGACGAGGCCGGAATGCCCGGCCCGTTGTCGAGCACGTCGACCACTGCATGGCCGTCGACCTCGTGCAGCCGCACGTCGACCACGCCGCCTTCGGGCGCATAGCGCAGCGCGTTGTCGATCAGGTTGTCGAACACGCTGCGCAGCTCGGCGGCCGGCGCCTGCACCACGGGCGCGATCGAGCCCTCGAAACCGATGTCCACGCGCCGCGCGTCGGCCAGCACCATCAGCTGGCTCACGCTCTCGCGCAGCAGGGTTTCGATGTCGACCGCTTCGCGCGAGGGCGCGAGCGGGCGTCCCGGCGCGTCCTGCCGCGAGAGGCTCAGCAACTGCTCGATCAGGTGCTGCGCGCGCGTGACGCCGGCCTCGAGCTGGTTGAAGCGCTCGGTGGCTTCGCCGGCGGGCACGTGCGCGCGCAGGTTCTCGATCTGCAGGCCGATCGCGGCCATCGGCGTGCGCAGCTCGTGAGCCGCGTCCTGCACGAAGCGGCGCTGCGTGGCGAAGGCACTGCGCACGCGCGACAGCAGGTGGTTGAACGCGTGGACCAGCGGCGCGATCTCGTCCGGCACGCGCGCCAGCGACAGCTCGGTGGGGCGGCGCTCGTCCTGCGAGGCCACGTCGCGCGCCACCGCGCGCAGCGAGCGCGAAGCCGCCGACACGATGAGCCAGAGGATCAGCAAGGCCAGCGGCAGCAGCAGCGCGATGGGCAGTCCTTCGAGCAGCGCGCGGCGCAGCGCCCGGCGCCGGCGGTAGTCCTCGTTCTGCAGCACCTGCACGCGCGGCTGGTCGGCGCGCGGCCCGGCCTCGGCCGTGAACACGCGCCAGCGCGACGGCGTGGGCGCATCGGCGCGCGCATCGCTGAAACCCGGCCGCGGCTGCAGCGGCACCACGGCCAGCGGCGGCCAGGAAACCGCGCGCAGCGTGCGGCCATCGGCGCTCCAGAGCTGGACCACGAAGGAGCCGCGCACCAGGGCGGCATTGCCGTCGAGCGGGCGCGGGGTCCCGGACTGGCCGCTGCCCGCATAGGAATCGGCCACCAGCCGCATCTGCTCGTCGAGCGCGTTGTGCACCAGGTCGCCATAGGCCACGAAGGTGAACCACGCCGTGAGCGCCGCCGCCACCAGGTGCAGCGTGACGAGCCAGAACAGCAGTTGGGTGCGCAGCGAGCGCGGGCGCCACCAGCGGCCGCCGCGCACAGAGGTCATTGGCAAACCTCCGTGCTTCGCACTGCGGTGCGAGCCCCCTTCGGAGCGGCCGGGCGGGGGCTCATGCCGCAACGCGCCAGCCGAGCCCGCGCACGTTGCGGATCGAATCGGCGCCGAGCTTGCGGCGCATGCCGTGGATCAGCACGTCGATGGCGTTGCTGGTCACTTCCTCGCCCCAGCCGTAGATGCGGTTCTCGAGCTGCTCGCGCGAAAGGATGGCGCCGGGCCGCTCGAGCAGGGCGTGCAGCAGCGCGAACTCGCGCGCGGTGAGCGCCTCGCGCGCCCCATCGACCAGCACCTCGCGCGTGGTGAGGTCGAGCTGCATCGTGCTGCCGCCGATCAGCGAATGCGCGGCGCCGTCGCGCCGGCGCACCACGGCCCGCATGCGCGCGAGCAGTTCGCGGAACTCGAAGGGCTTCCGCAGGTAGTCGTCGGCGCCCAGGTCGAGGCTGTGGATGCGGTCGTCCAGGCCGTCGCGCGCGGTGAGCACCAGCACCGGCGTGGCGTCGCCGCGTTCGCGCGCGCGGCGCAGCACCTCGGTGCCGTCCTGCCGCGGCAGGCCCAGGTCGAGCAGCACGCAGGTGTAGCCGCCGTCGCCGAGCGCGCTTTGCGCCAGTTCGCCGTCGCGCACCCAGTCGGCCGACCAGCCTGCGCCCTCGAGCGCCTGCTTCAGGCTGCGCCCGATCATCTCGTCGTCTTCCACCAGCAGCACACGCATTGCGGCGACTCCTTGGGCGCCAAGGTAGCACGCGATCGGGATGACCGGTAGTGTCCTGCGCCGCGGCGCAGCGTAGGGGCGAAGTCTTAGGCGGGGCTTAGCACGCGGACTTCGTGCCGCTCGCCCTCGCCATCCGCTGCAAAGGCCAGCAGGCGCATGGCCTCTTCCTGCACGCCGAGCCGCTCGGCCTTCGGCCAGCGGGTGAAGGGCTCCAGCACCACCGTGGCCGTGTTGTTCTTCGCGCGCTCGATCTTCCAGACGCCCGCGACGAAGCCGTCGAGCAGCACCGTGCCACGCACGATGCCGTTGGCAGTGAACACGCGGGCGCGGTGCGCCTCGCTCATCACGCGGCTGCGGTCGGCATGCGAGAGCAGCAGGTTGTCCCATTCGGCGACGAGGCGCGGCGGCGCGGGCGTGTCGGGCCCGGGGCGCGGCGCGCGCGGCAGGTCGAACAGTTCCTGGCCCTGCTCGCCGATGAAGCTGCGCAGCTGCGGCCGGAGGCGCTCGGCCACGGCCTTCCAGCCCGCGAGGCCCGACCATGCGCCGGCATCGGCGAGTGTGGCGGGGCCGAAGGCTGCGAGGTAGCGCAGCAGCAGCTCGTCCTGCGTGGCCGGTGCGGCATCGGCGGCGGATTCTCCGAGCCACTGTGCGATGGGCTGCAGCCGTGCGTTCTGGTGCGAGTTCCAGCTGCCCGCGGGCGGCAGGTGCACCAGCGGCACACTGTTGCGGATGAGTGCGGCGAGCGAGGCGGGCTCGCGGTCTTTCCAGCGCGCCGCAAGGGCCCGGCCGAGTTCGGAGCTGGTGAGCGGGCCTTCGCGCAGCAGCGCGAGGCCCGCCTGCACCACCACCGCACGGTCGATGCCTTCGAGCGCCCGCGCGTGGCTGCTGCCCTGCAATCCGCGCTGGTGCACGGGTTCGAGCAGCGGCCGCCAGGCCAGCGCATCCGATGCGGCCATCAGGTGCAGCGTCGCGCGCATCGTCGACATGCGCACGACGCGGCGCTGCTTGAGGGCTTCGGTCAACTGCTCGCGGCGAAAGCCTTCGAGCCGGCTCCACAGGCCGATGTAGGGCGGGTTCGGCGCCTGCGCCTGCAGCCCCGCGAGCTTTTCGATGGCCTGCGCGGGCGTCGCCTTGCGCCGCTCCAGCAGCATCTGCCGCGCCAGCGTGGCCCGGTTCAGCGCGCGCTGGCTCAGCACCACGGCCATCGGCAACGGCTCAGAACTTCTCGTGCGGAGCGAGGTAGCGCCACTGCCCCACGGGCAGGTTGCCGAGCATCACACGGCCGATGCGCACGCGCTTCAGGCCCACCACCTTCAGGCCGACCAGCTCGCACATGCGGCGGATCTGGCGCTTCTTGCCCTCGGTGAGCACGAAGCGCAATTGCTCGGGGTTCTGCCATTCGACCCGTGCCGGCTTGAGCGGCTGGCCGTCGAGGCTCAGGCCGTGGCGCAGCCTGGCGAGCATTGCGGGCGGGAAGACCGCCTGCACATTGGTCGTGACGGGATCGTCGTCGTCCATGCGCACCAGCTGCCCGGTGGGCGCGGGCTGGCCCAGGCCGTGGTAGGCCACGCGCACCAGGTACTCCTTCTCCATCACCGAGTCTTCGCCGATCAGCTGGCGCGCGATGCGCCCGTCCTGCGTCATCACCAGCAGGCCGATGGAATCGATGTCGAGCCGCCCGCACGGCGCCAGGCCGCGCAGCTGCTGCGGGCTGAAGAAGAAGCGCGCGTTGTCCTCGGCCCAGCGGTTCTGCGGCGTGAAGAGCGTCACCGCGGGCTCGTGGCCGTCCTCGGCCTGGCCGCTCACGTAGCCGATGGGCTTGTTGATGAGGATGGTGACCTGCGTCGCCTGCTGGCCCTTGGCGGCCTTGTCGATCTCGATGCGGTCGGACGGCGTGACCTTCACGCCCATTTCGGCCGGCTTGCCGTTCACCTTCACCCAGCCGTTGGCGATCCATTCGTCGGCCTCGCGGCGCGAGCAGAGGCCGAGCTCGGCCATGCGTTTGTTGAGGCGGATCGGGGCGGGGGCGTCGGTCATGCGGGGCGCGGTCGGTTGGGGGCGGGTCACGCCCGGTGAAGCGGTGCGCAGCCGCATTTTCGCCGATGGGCGGCCGCCCGCGGGATGTGTCGCAATGCATGGGGATAATGCGCGCCAATGGCCCGCCGACGGCCCGGACCCGCATGACCAAAATCCTGATCCTCAGCGTGAGCGCCGGCAACGGCCACGTGCGCGCAGCGCAAGCCCTCGAAGCCGCGATGCAATCGGCCCCGCCGCACACGGCGGTCCACATCGATGCCATGGCCCACGTGGCCGGCGGCTTCCGCAAGGTGTACACCGACTGGTACATCCAGCTCGTGAACCGCGCGCCCGAGCTGTGGTCCTACCTGCACCAGCGCACCGACGCCACGCCGCACCACGCGCCTTCGCAGCGCCTGCGCCGCGGCATCGAGCGGCTGAGCACCGGCGCCCTGCTGCGCGAGATCCGCCGCGAGAAGCCCGACGCCGTGATCTGCACCCACTTCCTGCCGGCCGAGCTGCTGATGCGCGAGCGCAACCGCGGCCGCATCGACTACCCGGTGTGGCTGCAGATCACCGACTACGACCTGCACAACATGTGGCTGGTGCCGGGCATGGCAGGCTACCTGGCCGCGACGGAGGAAGTGGCCTTCAGGCTGCAAGCGCGCGGCATTCCCGCGGAGCGCATCCACGTGACCGGCATCCCGGTGATGCCGGCCTTCTCCGAGCCTGACGCGCCGGCGCTCGCGCGCAATGCCTGCGCCGCGGCGCTCGGCCTCGATCCCGCACGGCCGGTGCTGCTGATGGCGTCGGGCGGTGCAGGCGTCGGCGACCTGGCGAGCATGGTCGAGCGCGTGCTTTCGCTCGGCGGCGACAGCGGCTTGCAGGTGATTGCCGTGGCCGGCCGCAACGCCGAGGCGCACGGCAAGCTGCAGGCCCTGGCCGCGCGCCATCCGGGGCGCGTGGTCGCCATCGGCTTCACCCACGAGATGCACAGGCTCATGGCGGCGGCCGACCTGGTCGTGACCAAGCCCGGCGGGCTCACGGTGTCGGAGTGCCTGGCGCTCGGCAAGCCGATGCTGCTGATTTCGCCGATTCCGGGGCAGGAAGAGCACAACGCCGGCTTCCTGATGGAAGAAGGCGCGGGCTGGCTGGCCTACGACGCCATCGGCCTCGACTACAAGGTGGCACGCCTGATGGCCGACCCCGCCAAGCTCGCGGACATGGCCGAATGCAGCCGCGCGCTCGGCAAGCCGCGCGCGGCGGCCGCGGTGCTGCGCCACGTGCTGGGCGAAGCCGCATGACGGGCGCCGTGGAGAAAACGGGCGTGGCCCGCACGCTCGGCTACCTGGCATGGGTGGTGGTGATGGCCTTCTTCTTCGCCAATGCCGAGATCCAGATCGAAGGCGGCGCCGGCTGGGCCACCTCGCTGCCCACCTGGCGCATCGAGAACAGCATCTGGCTCGACATCTTCTGGGGCGGGCGCGCGATGACGGGCTACCACGCCTGGGTCTTCACCTTCATGGTGCTGGTGTTCCTGGCGCCGCTGGCCTTCAACGGACGCTGGACGTGGCGCGATTTCGGGCTGGCCGTGGCCGGCCTGATCGTGTTCTGGGTCTGCGAGGACTTCCTCTGGTTCCTCATCAACCCGGCCTTCGGCTGGGCGCGCTTCAATGCGGTGGATGCCTTCTGGCACAAGCACTGGATCTGGGGCGCGCCGGTCGACTACTGGGGCGGCCTGGCGGTGGCCCTGCTGATTTTGGTGACGCGGCATTGGCGGCGCGCGAAATGAGCGCAAGGAAGCACAAGCGCAGGAACGGCAGCGGCGCCGCCGCGGCGCACGCCGTGCCGCGCCCCGGGCACTGGGCCGATCCGCTCGACGCGCTCGGCGTCGAGAACCTGCACCGCATCACGCCCACGCTGTACCGCAGCGCGCAGCCGCGCATCGCCAACGTGGCGGCGCTGAAGGCGCTGGGCATCGGCACCACCGTGAGCCTGCGCTCCTTCAACGACGATCGGAAGGTGTTCGCGGGCAGCGGCATCCGCCTGGTGCGCGTGCCGATCAACACCTGGTCGATCGACGACGCCAAGGTGCTGCGCGCGCTGGTGGCCATTCGCGAGGCCGAGAAGCAGGGGCCGGTGCTGATCCACTGCATGCACGGCGCCGACCGCACCGGCGTGGTCGCGGCGGCCTACCGCATGGCGGTGCAGGGCTGGGACAAGGAAAGCGCGCGCCAGGAGATGTTCCGCGGCGGCTACGGCTACCACACGCTCTGGCGCAACATCCCGCGCTACATCGATCGCTTCGATGCAGAGAAGATGGGCCATGCGCTGGCCCACGCACCGACGGTTCCCGCGGTGTCCTGAAGGCGTCTGCAGCTTTCGCACGCCGCTCCTATACTGGCCGCCCCGTGGCCCTGGGCCACCTTCGAACCTGCCTCTTTCACGAGGCTCAAGGGGCTCATCCATGGCACTGCAACTGCGCTCCCTCATCCGTGCGAACGGCGAACTCGAACTCTCGCTGCACGACGAGCCGATTCCCGAACCCCAGGCGCACGAGGTCGTGATCCGCGTCGAGGCCTCGCCGATGAATCCGTCGGACCTGGGCCTGCTGTTCGGTGCGGCCGACATGGGCACTGCCAAGGTCTCCGGCACGCCCGAGCGGCCGATCGTCACGGCCGCCGTGCCCGAACGCGCCATGCCGGCCATGGCCGGGCGGCTGGACCAGTCGATGCCGGTCGGCAACGAAGGCGCCGGCGTGGTGGTGAAGGCCGGTTCGTCGCCCGCGGCGCAGGCGCTGCTGGGCAAGACGGTGGCCGCGATCGGTGGCGCGATGTATTCGCAGTACCGCGCGGTGGCCGCGGCCCAGTGCCTGGAACTGCCCGCGGGCACCGCGCCGGCCGAAGGCGCGTCGTGCTTCGTGAACCCGCTCACTTCGCTGGGCATGGTCGAGACGATGCGGCGCGAAGGCCACAAGGCGCTGGTGCACACGGCCGCCGCATCCAACCTGGGCCAGATGCTCAACAAGATCTGCCAGAAGGACGGCATCGCGCTGGTCAACATCGTGCGCAAGCCCGAGCAGGAAGCACTGCTGCGCGGCATCGGCGCGAAGTACGTGTGCAACGCGAGTTCGCCCACCTTCCTCGACGACCTGACGCAGGCCCTGGTCGAGACCGGCGCCACGCTGGCCTTCGATGCCACGGGCGGCGGCAAGCTCGCGGGCCAGATCCTCGGCTGCATGGAAGCGGCGCTGAACCGCACCGCCAAGGAATACAGCCGCTACGGCTCGACCACGCACAAGCAGGTCTACATCTACGGCGGCCTGGACCGCTCGCCGACGGAGTTCGTGCGCAACTTCGGCATGGCGTGGGGCATGGGCGGGTGGCTGCTGTTTCCGTTCCTGCAGAAGCTCGGGGACGAAGGCGCGCAGCGGCTGAAGGCGCGCGTGGTGGCGGAGTTGAAGACCACGTTTGCGAGCCATTACACGCGGGAGGTTTCGCTGCTCGAGGCCTTGCAGCTCGATGCGATCGGGGTGTATGGGAAGCAGGCGACGGGGGAGAAATTTCTGCTCAATCCGAACAAGGGCGTGGCGGCTTGAATGCCGCTGCCCTCACCCCTGCCCTCTCCCGGAGGGAGAGGGAGCAATAGCCCGACACCATCTCGCCGCTCCGTCTTGTCCCCTCTCCCTCCGGGAGAGGGCTAGGGTGAGGGCTCTGTGCCCCCGACAAAGCGCGGCGCCCGCCAGCTAAACCACCAACCGATACCCCACGGCCGTTTCGGTCAGCAAATGCCGCGGCTGCGCCGGATCCGCTTCCAGCTTCTGCCGCAAATGCCCCATGTAGATGCGCAGATAGTGGCTCTGGTCGGTATGCGACGGGCCCCATACCTCGCGCAGCAGTTGGCGCTGCGTGAGCACGCGGCCGGCGTTGGCGACCAGCACTGACAGCAATCGGTACTCGGTCGGCGTCAGGTGCACCTCGGCACCTGTGCGGCGCACGATGCGCGCGGCGCGGTCCAGTTCGACCTCGCCGAAACGGAACACCGCTTCTGCCGTTTCGTCGCCGCCCGCCGCGCGCGGCCGGCGCAGGTTGGCGCGCACGCGCGCGAGCAGCTCGCCGGTGCCGAAGGGCTTGGTCAGGTAGTCGTCGGCGCCGGCATCGAGCGCGGCGATCTTGTCGGCCTCGTCGCTGCGCGCGGACAGCACGATGATCGGCACGGCCGACCAGCCCCGCACATCGCGGATCAGGGAGACGCCATCGCCATCGGGCAGGCCGAGGTCGAGCACCAGCAGGTCGGGCTGGCGCGTGCCGGCCGCTGCGAGCCCGTCGCGCAGCGTGCCGGCCTCATGCACCAGCCAGCCTTCGGCCTCGAGCGCACCGCGCACGAAGCGCCGGATCTGCGGCTCGTCCTCGATCACGATGGCGGTGGGCGATGGCATGGATTCAGAATTGTGCTTCGGCTGTTTCCGGTGGTTCCCGGCGCGGCAGGGTGACCGTGAATTCTGCACCGCCGCCCTGCGCATTGGCCGCGGCAATCTCGCCGCCGTGCGCGCTCACCACGGCGCGGCAGATTGCAAGGCCCAGGCCCACGCCCGGCGTGGCCGACTCGGTTTCGCCGCGCGTGAACTTGTCGAACAGCTTCTGCTCGCGGCCCAGCAGCGCGGCGGGCAGGCCCGGGCCGTGGTCGCGCACCGTGAGCATCAGCGTGCCGGGCTCGGCCCGCGCGCCGACCACGATGGGCGGCGCACCGTACTTGGTGGCGTTCTCGATCAGGTTGACCAGCACGCGCTCGATCAGCACGGCATCGAATTCGACCAGCGGAAGCCCCGGTTCGAGCGCGGTCTGCACCACGGTATGGCCGAGCGCGGTGCGCGCCGCGCGGATGGCCGAGCCGACCACCTCCTCCACCGACTGCCAGTCGCGCCGCAGGTTCACCGCGCCGCCCGCGATGCCGCTTTCGAGCCTCGCCATGTCGAGCAGGTTGTTGACCAGCGCGTGCAGCTCGTGCGCCTGCGCGACGATGGCGTGCGCCGCCTCGGCGTGCGCTTCGGGCGGCAGCGTCTGCAGCGATTCAGCCAGCGCGATCAATGCGGTGAGCGGCGTGCGCACGTCGTGCGAAATGGCGCCGAGCAGCGCGTTGCGCAGGCGCTCCGATTCCATCTCGACCACCGCCTGCTGCGCCACCTCCACATAGTGCACGCGCTCCAGCGCAATCGCGATCTGCCGGGCCAGCGTGTCGAGCTGCTGCGCCTGTTCCGGGATCAGCAGCCAGCGCGGCTGCGCCGGCGACAGCGCGAGCACGCCGCGCACGCGCATCGGCGCCTGCAGCGGCACGTAGTGCCAGGGCTGCGCCGCCAGCGTGGCGGTGGCCAGGCCCGCAGGCTGGCCGTGGCGGAAGGCCCAGTCGGCCACCTGCGCATCGAAGCCCTCAGGCGGGCTCTTGGGCAGCACGAGCTGGTCGGCCGCATCGGTGACCAGCACCAGCGCCTGGCCGCCGAAGTGCCCCTGCACCGCGGCGGCGCCCAGCGCCACCACCTGCGTGCTTTCCAGTGCGGCCGAGAGTTCGCGCGTGAGTTCGAACAGCGAGCGCGCGCGCCGCTCGCGGCTGGTCGACACGCCGGCCGCAAAGCGCAGCCCCGCCATCAGCTGGCCCACGAGCAGGCCCACGCCGAGCATGACCGCGAAGGTCAGCACGTACTGCACGTCGCTCACCGCGAACGACAGGCGCGGCGGCACGAAGAAATAATCGAACGCCGCCACGTTGAGCAAGGCCGCAAGCGCCGAGGGCCCGCGGCCGAAGCGCATGGCCACGCCGACCACGCCCAGCATGAACAGCATCACGATGTTGGACAGCTCCAGCACGCGGGCCAGCGGCGTGCAGACCAGCGTGAGCACGACGCTCGCGGCCGTGGCCCAGGCATAGCCCGGCCAATGGACAGGCGCCTTCTCGTGGTCGTCGTCATCGGCGCGCGTGGCGGCGATGGGCGCGCGCGCCAGGCGGCGCGAGCTGTCGGCGCGGCCGACTTCCATGATGTCGAGCGCGGGCGCGCGCCGCGCCAGCGCGCGCGAAAGCGGCATCGGCGTGGCGGGCCACCAGCGGCGCCAGCCGCCGGGCTGCTCCGGGCGCCCCAGCACCAGCGTGGCGCAATTGAGCCGCCGCGCCTGCTCGGCCAGCTGCTCGGCCACGTCGGAGCCGGTGAGCACCGCGGTGGCCGCACCCAGTTCCTCGGCGAGCTTGAGCACCGCGAGGATGCGGTCGCGCTCCTCGGCGGCGAGCCGCTGCAGCCGCGGCGTCTCGACATATGCGGCGTGCCAGCGCACATTGAGCTGCCCCGCAAGCCGCGCCGCAGTGCGCACCGTCTGCGCGTCGCCCTCGTGCGGCCCGACGCACGCGAGGATCGCGCCCGAGGTGTTCCAGGCCTGCAGCGCGCCGCCCTGCCCGTCCTTTCCGTTGCGGCCGGCCGCGCCCGACTGCTCGACGCGCCAGCCGCGCACGTCGTCTTCCACATGCTCGGCGGTACGGCGCAGCGCAATTTCGCGCAGCGCGATCAGGTTGCCCTTGCGGAAGAAGTTCTGCGCGGCACGCTCGGCCTGCTGGGGCAGGTAGACCTTGCCGGCCGCGAGCCGCGCCGCGAGTTCGTCGGGTGTGACGTCCACCAGCACCACCTCGTCGGCTTCGTCGAGCACGGTGTCGGGCACGGTCTCGTGCACCCGCACGCCGGTGATGGCGCCGACCGTGCCGTTGAGGCTTTCGAGATGCTGCACGTTGAGCGCCGACCAGACCTCGATGCCCGCGGCCAGGAGCTCCTGCACGTCCTGCCAGCGCTTGGCATGGCGCGAGCCGGGCGCATTGGTGTGGGCCAGCTCGTCGACCAGCAGCACGGCGGGCTTGCGCGCGAGGGCGGCATCGAGATCGAATTCGGCGAGCCTGCGGCCGCGGTGGTCCACCTCCCGCAGCGGCAGCAGCTCGAGCCCCGCGAGCAGCGCCGCGGTTTCGCTGCGGCCATGGGTCTCGGCCACGCCGACCAGCACGTCGCGCCCCGCGGCACGCTCGCGCTGCGCGGCGCTCAGCATGGCCCAGGTCTTGCCGACGCCCGCGCTCGCGCCGAAGTAGATGCGCAGCTTGCCGCGCAGCGCGCGCGCCTCGTCGCTGCGCAGTTGCGCAAGCAGGGCATCGGGATCGGGGCGGGTGTCGGGCATGGTGCTGGCGGTGGCTGCGCAGGTTAGCGCATCGGCGCGCCCTTGCGGCGCTTGGCATGCCGCCGCGCGGTGCGCGAAAGCGCCCACCAGGCAAAGACCAGCGGCGCGAAGAGTGCTGCAAATGCCAGCAGCAAGCGGAAGAGGTCAGTGGCCATCGAGCGCGAGATTCAATGCCAGCACATTGACGCGCGGCTCGCCCAGCCAGCCCCAGAGCGGTGCCTGCGTGTGGCTGGCGACCAGCGCCTTCACCTGCTCGGGCGGCAGCCCGCGCACGCGCGCCACGCGTGCCGCCTGGTAGAGCGCGGCGGCGGGGCTGATGTCGGGGTCGAGCCCGCTGGCCGAAGCCGTGACGAGATCGACCGGCACCGGCGCAGTGTTGCCCGGGTCCGCGGCGCGCAGCGCCTTGACGCGGCCCTTGACCGCTTCGGCCAGCGCCGGGTTGAGCGGTCCCTGGTTCGAGCCGCCCGAGGCGCTCGCGTTGTACGGCTGCGGCGCGGTGGCCGAGGGCCGGCCCCAGAAGTGCTTCGGATCGCTGAAGTTCTGGCCGATGAGGCTGGAGCCCACGGCGGAGCCGTTGCGCACGACCAGGCTGCCCGCGGCCTGCGACGGAAACAGCGCCTGGGCGGCACCGGTGACGGCCAGCGGGTAGACCAGGCCGGTGAGCGCACTCAGCAGTGCGAAGAGCACCAGCGCGGGACGAATGATGTTGTTCATGGTGAAGAGCTCCTCAGACCAGATGGACTGCGACCAGCAGCCAGTCGATCAGCTTGATGCCGATGAAGGGAACGAGCAGGCCGCCGAGGCCATAAATGGCCAGGTTGCGGCGCAGCAGCGCGGCCGCGCCCACCGGCCGGTAGCGCACGCCCTTGAGCGCGAGCGGAATCAGGAACACGATGACCAGCGCGTTGAAGATCACCGCCGAAAGAATCGCCGACGACGGACTCGCGAGCCGCATCACGTTGAGAGCGCCGAGCTGCGGGTAGGTCGAGACGAAGATCGCCGGGATGATCGCGAAGTACTTCGCCACGTCGTTCGCGATCGAGAAGGTGGTGAGCGAGCCGCGCGTCATGAGCAGCGCCTTGCCGGTTTCCACCACCTCGAGCAGCTTGGTCGGGTTCGAGTCCAGGTCGACCATGTTGCCGGCCTCCTTCGCCGCCTGCGTGCCGCTGCCCATGGCCACGGCCACGTCGGCCTGCGCGAGCGCGGGTGCGTCGTTGGTGCCGTCGCCGGTCATCGCAACGAGGCGGCCTTCGGACTGGTACTGGCGGATCAGCGCGAGCTTGTCCTCGGGCGTGGCTTCGGCCAGGAAGTCGTCGACGCCGGCCTCGGCCGCAATGGCCGCGGCGGTGAGCTTGTTGTCGCCGGTGATCATCACGGTCTTGATGCCCATGCGGCGCAGCTCGGCAAAGCGCTCCTTGATGCCGGTCTTGACGATGTCCTTGAGCTCGACCACGCCGAGCACGCGATTGCCCTCGGACACGGCCAGCGGCGTGCTGCCGCGGCGGGCGGTTTCCTCGGACGCGCGCAGCACCTCGGCCGGCATGCTGCCGCCGATCGATTCGACATGCCGGCGGATCGCATCGACCGCGCCCTTGCGCAGCAGCACCGCGTCGGCATCGAGGCTGTTCGGCGCGGCCGGCAGGTCGACGCCGCTCATGCGGGTCTGGGCAGTGAACGGCACGAAGCGCGCGCCTTCGACAGATGCGGCCTCCAGGCCATCGCGGCGAGCGAGTTCCACGATGCTGCGGCCCTCGGGCGTTTCGTCGGCCAGAGACGCGAGCATCGCGGCGCGTGCGAGGCGGCCCTTCGGCACGCCGGGCGCGGGCAGGAAGGCACTCGCCTGGCGGTTGCCGTGCGTGATGGTGCCGGTCTTGTCGAGCAGCAGCACGTCGACGTCTCCGGCCGCTTCCACGGCACGGCCCGAGGTGGCGATCACGTTGGCCTGCATCATGCGGCTCATGCCGGCCACGCCCACGGCCGAGAGCAGGCCGCCGATGGTGGTGGGAATCAGGCACACCAGCAGCGCCACCAGCGCGGTCAACGACACCACGGCGCCCGCGCCTGCGGCCTCCACGCTGAACAGCGAGAACGGCAGCAGCGTGACGGTGACCATCAGGAACACGAGCGTGAGCGCGACCAGCAGGATGGTGAGCGCGATCTCGTTGGGCGTCTTGTGGCGCTTGGCCGCCTCGACCATGCCGATCATGCGGTCGAGGAACGACTCGCCCGGGTTCACCGAGATGCGCACTACCAGCCAGTCGGACAGCACGCGCGTGCCGCCGGTCACCGCCGAGAAGTCACCGCCCGATTCGCGCACCACGGGCGCCGATTCGCCGGTGATCGCGCTCTCGTCGACCGAGGCCACGCCCTCGATCACCTCGCCGTCGAGCGGGATGACGTCGCCGGTCTCGACCAGCACCACGTCGCCCCTTCGGAGATTCGGCGCCTGTTCGGGAAGCCACTGGCTTCCGTGACGCGGTTCCTTGAGCTTCTTGGCCCAGGTGTCCTTGCGCAGGCCGCGCAGCGAAGCGGCCTGCGCCTTGCTGCGGCCCTCGGCCAGGGCTTCCGCGAAGTTCGCGAACAGCACGGTGAACCACAGCCAGATGGTGATGGCCAGCACGAAGGCAGGCTTCATGCCGGTGTCGCCCGGAAAGCTCAGCGCATGTACCCAGAGCAGCGTCGTGAGGATGCTGCCGATGTAGACGATGAACATCACGGGGTTGCGCCACTGGGTGCGCGGGTTCAGCTTGGCGAAGGCGCCCCACAGGGCGGGCTTGACCAGCGACGCATCGAGCAGCGAGAGAGTTGTCTTTGTATGAATCATGGTGCGCTCCTTCATTTCCAGAGCACGAGGTGTTCGACCACGGGTCCGAGCGCCAGCGCCGGCACGTAGTTGAGAAGGCCGACCAGCAGCACCGTGCCGATCAGCAGCGAGACGAACAGCGGCCCGTGCGTGGGCAGCGTGCCGCCAGTGACGGGCAGGCGCTGCTTTGCCGCGAGCGAGCCGGCAATGGCCAGCACCGGCACGATCACCGCGAAGCGGCCGAGCCACATCGCAAGCCCGAGCAGGCCGTTGTAGAACGGCGTGTTGGCCGAGAGGCCCGCGAAGGCGCTGCCGTTGTTGTTGGCGGCCGAGCTCAGTGCGTAGAGGATTTCGGAGAAGCCGTGGGCGCCGGGGTTCGCGATGCCGGCCTTGCCCGCACCGGCCAGCACCGCCACCGCCGTGCCCGCCAGCACCAGCACAGGTGTGACCAGGATGGCGATGGAGATCAGCTTCATCTCGCGCACCTCGATCTTCTTGCCGAGGTACTCGGGCGTGCGGCCGATCATCAGCCCCGCGATGAACACCGCGAGCATCGCGAAGATCAGCATGCCGTACAGGCCGCTGCCCACGCCGCCGAACACCACCTCGCCCAGCTGCATCAGCACCATGGGCACCATGCCGCCAAGCGGCGTGAAGGAGTCGTGCATCGCGATCACCGCGCCGCACGAGGCGGCCGTGGTGACGGCGGCGAAGAGCGCCGAGGCATCGATGCCGAAGCGCACTTCCTTGCCTTCCATGTTGCCGCCGCTTTGCAGCACGCCATGCAGCTGGTCGACGCCGAGCGCGCCGAAGAGCGGATTGCCGGCCTGCTCGGCGGGAATGACGACCATCACCGCGGCCACGAACATCACCGTCATCGCCGCGAGCACCGCCCAGCCCTGGCGCAGGTCGCCCACCACGCGGCCGAAGGTGAAGCACAGCGCCGCCGGGATCAGGAAGATCGCGAGCATCTGCAGCAGGTTGCTGAGCGCGGTCAGGTTCTCGTAGGGATGCGCCGAGTTGGCGTTGAAGAAGCCGCCGCCGTTGGTGCCGAGCATCTTGATGGCTTCCTGCGAAGCCACCGGCCCCATGGCGAGCGTCTGCGTCCTGGTGGTGGCGTCTTCCATCACCGGCTCACCCTTCTCGTTCTTCAGCGGCTGGCCGTCGGCACCGTTCTTCGGCTGCTGGAAGGCCGTGGCCTCGACCGTGTCTACGGTCTTGTAGGCCTCGAAGTTCTGGATCGCGCCCTGGCTCACGAAGAACACCGCGAGCACGAACGACAGCGGCACCAGCACCCACAGCGTGATGCGCGTGAGGTCGGCCCAGAAGTTGCCGACCAGGCCCTTGGCCTTGCCGTCGCCGCGCCGCGCGAAGCCGCGGATCAGCGCGAAGGCCACCGCGATGCCCGTCGCGGCCGAGAAGAAGTTCTGCACCGCGAGCCCAAGCATCTGCGTGAGATAGCTCATGGCCGACTCGCCGCCGTAGCCCTGCCAGTTGGTGTTGGAGACGAAGCTCACCGCGGTGTTGAAGGCCGAATCGGGCGAGATGGCGCCCATGCCCGCGGGATTCAGCGGCAGCCAGCCCTGCAGGCGCTGCAGCGCATAGACGAAGACCGCGCCCACGGCATTGAAGGCCAGCAGCGCGAGCGCGTAGCGCAGCCAGTGCATCGATTGCTCGGGGCGCGTGCCTGCGAGCCGGTAGAGCGGCGCCTCGACGCGCTGCATCCAGCGCGGCACGCGCTCGTTGCACAGCGCGGCAAGGAATTTGCCGACAGGCCAGGCCAACACCAGCAGTGCGGCCAGAAAAAGAGCCAACAGGCCCCATGCGGAAGAAGTCATTTCAGAACTCCTCGGCACAGATCAGCGCGAACACGAGGTACGCGAACAGGAGCACGGCCACCAGCGCGCCGAAGCCGTAAAGCGCTTCGAGGCCGATCACGATGCGTCCCCTTGCGCCGTTCCCGCCGCATTCTTCGGCGCGCCAAGCCGGTCCAGCCCGACGGCCATGGCCGCGGCCACGGCCCCCAGCGCCAGAAGGGCGCCCATCCAGACGAAGTCCATTCATCACTCCTCAAGCGAAAACAAGGACTCGAGTCTCGGCAGGCGTCCGTAAAAACGGGAAACAGAGTCGGCCAGGGCGCATAAAGAAACCGTAAAAGCGTCCCCTCTTTTCCAAAGGGCTCGACAACACCTCGGCCGCCGCTTGATAATCAAAGCAGCTTCTTTGAATAAGAAAGATGACCTCGCGCCCCCTCGACGCCAAGCCCGCCTGGATGCCGCACCAGCCGGCGGACCGCATCCTGTCCACGCTCAAGACCCGTGGCGCGCTCGGCATTCCCGACATCGCCAAGGTGCTCGACGTCACGGTGGAGGCCGTGCGCCAGCAGATGGCCAAGCTGCAGGCCGAGGGCCTGGTCGATGCCGAGAGCCGTCCCGCGGGCCGCGGCAGGCCCACGCAGATATGGCGCCTTACCGGCGCCGGCCACGCGCGCTTTCCCGACACGCATGCCGAGATGACGGTGCAGATGATCAGCGCCGTGATCAGCGTGTTCGGCGAGAAGGGCATGGACCGGCTCATCGGCGCGCGCGAGGAGGCCATGCGCGCCAACTACCGCGAGGCCATGCGCGGCACGCGCAGCCTCAAGAACAAGCTCGAGCGGCTGGCCGACATCCGCAGCCGCGAGGGCTACATGGCCGAGTTCCGGCCCGAGGGCGACGGCTTCCTCTTCATCGAGAACCATTGCCCCATCTGCGCCGCGGCGCGCGCCTGCACCGGCTTTTGTCGCAGCGAGCTGCAGCTCTTCGACGAAGTGCTGGGCCCCGGCGTGAGCGTGAGCCGCGTCGAGCACGTGCTCGCGGGCGCGCGGCGCTGCGCCTACCAGGTGAGCCCGAAGAGCGCGCCCTGATTCGATTCGATTTCTAACCCCGAAAGGAAAAACCCACCATGGAACACACCCTGCCGCCCCTGCCCTACGCCCTCGACGCGCTGGCACCCGAGTACTCGAAGGAAACCCTCGAGTACCACTACGGCAAGCACCACAACGCCTACGTGGTGAACCTCAACAACCTGCAAAAGGGCACCGAGTTCGAATCGATGCCCCTTGAGGAAATCGTCAAGAAGTCCAGCGGCGGCATCTACAACAACGCCGCCCAGATCTGGAACCACACCTTCTTCTGGAGCTGCATGAAGCCCCAGGGCGGCGGCGCTCCGAGCGGCGCGCTGGCCAAGGCCATCGATGCCAAGTGGGGCAGCTACGACGCGTTCAAGGAAGCGTTCGTGAAGTCGGCCGTGGGCAACTTCGGTTCGGGCTGGACCTGGCTGGTGAAGAAGGCCGACGGCTCGCTGGACATCGTGAACATGGGCGCCGCGGGCACGCCGCTGACCACCGGCGACACACCGGTGCTGACGGTGGACGTCTGGGAGCACGCCTACTACATCGACTACCGCAACCTGCGCCCGAAGTTCGTCGAGACCTTCCTGGCCAAGCTGGTGAACTGGGACTTCGCGGCAAAGAACTTCGGCTGAGCGCTCAGCCGTTGATGAGGTTCAGGATGTTCCCGTCCGGGTCCTTGAACCACGCGACCTTCATGTCGCCCATGACGTGGATGTCGCCTTCGAGCCTTGCGCCGGGCATGTCGTAGTGCTCGAAGCGCACGCCCTTGGCCTTGAGCGCGGCCACGAGCCGCTCGATATCGCCATCGACCGGCCAGGTCACGGCCGTGGCCTGGTTGGTGCCCGCGAAGGCCGAGCGGTACACGTTGACGCGTGAGTTGCCGCTGCGGTAGACGATCACCTCGTCGCCCTCGGCATCGACCTGCGCCAGGCCCAGCGTGTCTTCATAGAAGCGGCGCGCCACGGCGAGATCCTTCACCGCGAGATTGGCCACCGCGTTGATGTTTCCGAGCATGAGAGTCTCCTGTGAAGCCCATCGCGCAGTGGAAGCGCGGCGGGCGAGCCAAAAATACTCAACCATTTGGTGGAGTATTTGACTCGCGGTGGCCCGTGTCAATACCGGGCTAGTTTGCTCGCGCGACCCGTGGGGCAACCGAAAGCTCTATGGCGCGCGGGTTGTGGGAGGCAAAAGCACACAAAACGCTTCTTCGACATCTTGAGCCTTAACCAAGGAATTGTTCGAAGCCAACGAATAGCTTTTGACCTTCTTCCTGCCTCTTATGAAATTCATCATGTGAGGCCCACCTTTGCTGGAGTAAACCACGACTCCATCCAATCCTTCATCCACCCCAATTTCGGGGTCTTTGAACGATTTTAGCAAGTGATTCAAACGCTGAAGCGATGGCCTGTCTTTTTCAATAAAAACCTTTCGAATCAGATCGTCGGTAATTCCATCAGGGCGCTTTTTCATATACAAGGTTGACCCCCACTGCTCCCAACGCACGCCGCAACTCGAATCAACCCGGCCCGAACGTATGAAATCACGAATTACCTCATCAACATTCAACCCCTTGACCCCCTTCTCCAGGTTCACCCAAACTACAAGTCGATCATCCCTATATCCCGCAAATGAGTTCAAAGAAAAACCAAACAAAAAGGCGGCCCAAGATGCAAAAACCACACTTTTGAAGAACAAAAAATTCATCACACGCGCCTCCTATTACAAAATATCTCTGTTTGATTGACTTGCGCTTTTTTTTGGTTTGTCGGGAGGTATTCCCAACATCAGATTCAATGACACAGAATTCGCCTCCTCCAATCCGGGATCGTTTAGATCTTTTTTGGCTTGCTCATGATAAGAGGTGGGGACAAAGTATTTCAAATAATCCGAACTTCCCGATTTTTTTATTTCCATTTTTCCATTTTTTCCCTTTACTTTCACAGGAGCCCTCACCTCCTTTGAAAAAGGAGAAAATCTTATCTGGTTGCGCTGATTTCCTCCAAGGAGGATTAAATCTTCGCCACCATACTTTGCGTAGACGAAGCCGACATGATGTCCGTGACCGGATTTTGACGTGACCATCGCGATAGCGCCGTATATTGGTCTATCCAATTCCACGAACAAAGGGTTTCGAATTATTCGTGCTACTTTTTCAGATTTTTCCTTAGGCCCGTCTACTTCGTAAAAGCCGTGTGCACGTGCTTTCGCGGTCCTGTGATTTGGAAAGCTGATGTTGTCGATCGGATACTTTGCTTGTGACAGGCACCAATTAACGAAAGCGGCGCACCATGCGTTGCTGTTCCCGTCCAAAGATTTCAAGCCGTCGTTCACTTCAATGTGATAGTTGATTTTGTCTTGCAGAGTGGCTTCAGTTTCGCCCGCCCTCAGCTTCGCTTCCGCGATAGCAATAGGCATCCAAGGAGCTCGACCAGGAAAAGGATTGATCAATGCCAAGACCTTTCCCGTTCCTTCCTTGGATCGCTCCGAATCCGAGGGTTGCGTGCTTGACGGGATGGGCGCTGCCGGCGGGGCTGCGGGACGAGGTCGGGGTTTCGGAATTGCTGGCGTGCTTGCTGGAACAGCCTTTGGTGCCACGGCCGTTGGAGCCCCTTGTGCCGGGCCGGCTTCCTTGCCGCTCCCCCCGATCAGCAGCACTTCGCCAGGATAGATCCGGTCGCTGCTCAGGCCGTTGCCATCCTTGATCGCTGCGACACTGGTGCGGTACAGTTTTGCGATTTTCCCTAGGCTGTCTCCGGGTTGCACCACGTAGCTCATCGGCTTTTTCTGGCCGGGCATGGAGCTGTTGATCTTTTCCGAGCCCGCGACGCCCTTCCATTTTCTGAACTTCGCCAAGAGATTGAAGTCTTGGCCGGCGTCGCCTTGAATCGTTCCGACCGTCACCGGCTCCTTGGTTTTCGGGTCTGTGACCTTGACATGCACAGGGGCCTTGTCCGAAGGGTGAATTACCAGCGGGAAGCGCCCTGTGGCATCGGATTTGACCTTTTCTTCCCTGTCTCCCTTTTGCAGGATGATTTCCGTATCGGGCAAGGGCTGGCTGCCGTTGGTGGCGTTGATCGTGCTCACGACCACCCAGGTTTCTTTCCGGGTTTCGGGTTTCGCGTGGTAGCCCTCGATTTCCGAGATGCTGTCCACTATCTTCTCAAGCTCTGCATCGGTGCATTCGCTTAATTTCCGGTCGCCCGGAATGCCGCTTGTCCGGAGCAGGTCGTCTGTATATTTTTCCGTGTTGTTTTCCCCTTTGGGGGCGTAGACCGGAATGGCTTCGGGGATGGTTCGGTTGCCATGCAGGCGTTTCAGGTTGGCCTTCAGTTCCGTCCGCCCGGAATCCTCATCGGGGAAGATCAGGAATGTTCTGCCGGACTTGGTGGTGGCGAACCCGACGTAGCCCTTGGCCTTCTTGGGAGCGGGCACGCCATCCACCATTCGAGCGGTCAAGTCGCCAGGGTTATTGATTCGCCATGGCAGTGTTCCGCCGGAGCGCAGCAGATGTCGGCCGTCCTCGCAGATGAACTCTGCGACTTCGATGTTGGGGTGGTAGGTTGCGGATATCAGCTTTGACATGTCGGATCCAAGGACTCAGGCCAACCCGTTCAGATGAGCTTCGACCACTGACTCAGAAAGAAAGTGGTTCAGGCCCGCCCCTCCTTCCGGTTGCGCAAAGAATCTCGAGTCTTCGATGTCAGGCGGATCGTCGTCCGCATCCTCGCTTTCTGCGTCGGCCATATCGGGATTGGCCTGCTCCGTGCGCATCGTGGGAACCGGGCTCCAATCCCAGGTCTCTTCGCCCACGATCAACGTCGCCTCATCGGGCGTCTCGAAGGTGATTCTTGGAAGCCGCCCGTCGTCCGGAATGACTCCTTCGGCTTTGACCGCCTGCCGCTCGTCCAGGATCTTGTAGGGCAGCCCCGCCATTTCCAGATGCTTGAAGACTTCGTCGCTGCCAAGCGGCGCGAAGCGGACGCTGTACTTGTCGTCATGGCTGACGCCCTGCATCCGTAGAAGCTTCTCCATGTTCATCGGCCCCGCCAGGCTGTGGATGCCCGCATGCTCGCGCCACACCCCGCTGGTGCCATGCACGATCCCCGAGGCATTCCACCGCGTAAAGCTGCTGCCCCCGTTGATCAGGATCTCGTCCTTGGCGGTGATGCTGATCTTTTCGGCTCCCAGGTTGATGTCGAGCCTGGCGAAGAGATTGATGCCTTTCTCCAGCGCGGCGATGTCGATGCCGGCGGTGGCCGCGGTCAGGCGGATGGACTTGTAGGCGAACACGCGCACGGCCTCCTTCACGCTGGCCAGCAGGCTCTTGCCCGCGCTGATGCTGGTGTGGCCGCCGCTGCTCAACGCGTTGTGGGTGATGCTCGCGATGTGCGTGGCGCCTGCCGCGGTGCTCTGGATGCCCGCCGCGCTGGCGATTACCAGGTGAGGTTCGTCGAGTTCCGGAAACCGGTCTTCCTGCCCGTCGCCACCCCTGCCCTTGATGGCATCGTTCTGTTCCTTGAGAACGCGGGTGACGGCGTCCTGGTCGCCCGCCTCGTGCGCCTTGGCCTGCTGGGCGGTCTGGCTCTGGCGCTCATGCAGGTCGCGCGCAGCCGTCAGGCGCGCGGCTGTTTCGCTGAGGTCGGTAATGTGGCCTTGCGCATGGGAGCGTGTCTCGGTGGTGAGCAGCAGGCCCCTGCCCGCGCGCACGGCGGCGTGGCCGTCGGTGCGCAGTTCGGCGCCCTCGCCGCGGTCGTCCTTGCGGCCCGCCGCGTCGTCGATGCGGCCGACGTGGCCCAGGCTCAGGCTGCTGCTGAGGTGATCGCTCTTGAGCTGGACCTGGATCTTCCCGGGATGGTCATCCAGCGCCAGGTGATTGCCGCGCGTGCCGCCAGAGCGCTCTTGCAGGCCCAGTTCGCAGCTTCGTATGCCCGAGAGGTTCGTCTGGGCGGGCAGGTGCCATGCAGGCATGTGCTCGGCATTGAACACGCGCCCGGTGATGAGGGGGTGGTCGGGGTCGCCGCCGAGGAAATCGACGACCACCTCCTGCCCGATGCGCGGCAGGGCGGCCGCGCCGAAGGTCGCGCCGGCCCAGGCCATGGACACGCGCACCCAGCAGCTGGAGTTCTCGTCGCGCTGGCCGAGCCGGTCCCAGTGGAACTGGACCTTGACGCGGCCGTACTGGTCGGCCCAGATCTCCTGGTTGCGCGGACCGACGACGACGGCGGTCTGGGGCCCGCAGGTGCGCGGCCTGGGCGTGGTGCGCGGTGGGCGCCAGGCATAGCTCGTGGGCTGGGCCTCGAAGGCGAAGCGCTGCACCGAGCCTTCGGACGGGGCGGCGCCTTCGCTGGCCTGCAGGTTTTCCTGCAGCTCGTAGTCGACACTGGTCAGGAGGTAGGGCTGGTTCTGGTCGTCCCGCGGATGGTGCGCGAGCTGGAAGGTGCAGCCCGGCGCCAGGTCGCGCCGGTTGGAACGCCCGCTCGCGGTGCTGCGCCCGCTGGCCTGTTCTTCGGTGCGGATGCGCGCATAGGCCTCGCCGTCGTCGTGCTTCGTGTAGCCGCCGGGCCAGTTGTAGCGCTCGAGCTTGTCGTGTGCGTGGCCGGCGGGCATTTGCCGCAGGCTGGACAGGTCCGCCCTGGGTTTGAGGAAGTCGTAGTCGCTGGTGGCATGGAAACCGGCGCGGATTTCTTCGCCGGTCTTCCATTCGTAGATGCGCTCGCCCGGGCTGGCGCCGCTGCCTCGGGTCATGCCCGCCTGTTCGGAGGGATGGAAGCGCACGGTGTCGCCACCGGGCAGGGGGTCGTGCGAGGCGGCGATGTCGTCGGCAAACACCAGGATGTGGCGCTCGGCTTCGTGCCTGAAGTAGTAGTAGATGCCTTCGCGTTCGCACAGGCGCGAGATGAAGTCGAAGTCGCTCTCCTGGTATTGCACGCAGTAGTCCCAGGTGCGGTAGTCGCGGCTGAGCCTCTTTTCGAGGGAATGGCCGTAGCTGCCCAGCACCTCGGCAAGGATGTCGGGCACGGTCTGGTCCTGGAACACCCGCAGGTCGCTGCGCCGCGTGGCCAGCCACAGCCAGGGGCGCAGCGTCATCCGGTAGAAGGACTGGCGGGCGTCCACCTGCGTGAGGCCGAAGTGGGTGACAAGGCCGGCCAGGTAGCGCGGGGCGCCGCTCTCGGTCTCCATCACGACGGTGGCGGGCTCGCCCAGCAGGGCCCTCGCATCGATGGCGTGGCTGCGGCCCAGCAGGTCCAGATCGAATTCGAAGAGCTGGTGCAGCGCCTCGCGGCCAACCAGACGGTGGAACTGCAAGGCTTCGCCCAGGGGCGAGTGCAGGGTGACGCGCCTTTTCGCAGGCGCGGGCAAGCCACGGGCGAGCAAGCTCGCGCGATCGAACATTGACATGAAAGCTCCCTGGCCGCCCTCAGAGGCTGGGGGGCCGTTTTGTTGGAAGATTATGTAAGCCGCTGTTGCAGGCCCGGAAGCAGCCCAAAGTAGTCATCGCGAACGCACACGCACAATTCGTGAAGCAATGCACATTGCGCAGCCGCCGCAGCCCGAGAAGAGGCCCATCGCGAACCACGAAAACCCGGCGACGCCGGTTCCGGCACACTGCACCCCCGGTGCAGTGTCCGGCGAGGACTAAAGTCTGCAACCCCGATTCGCTCCGATACAGAGACAACACCCATGATCCGCAAGCTCACCTGCTCGCTGGCCCTCGCGCTGGCACTTCCCCTGGCCTTCACCGCCCCTGCGCAGGCACAGTCCTACCCCACCAAGCCCATTCGCATGATCGTGCCCTTCCCGCCCGGCGGCGGCACCGACATCCTGGCGCGGCTGGTCGCGCAGAAGCTCACCGAGGCCAACCACTGGACCGTGGTGCCCGACAACCGCGGCGGCGCCGGCGGCACCATCGGCATTGCGGAGGCCGCGCGCGCCGCGCCCACGGGCTACGACATCGTGATGGGCCAGAAGGACAACATGGTCGTTGCGCCCTGGCTCTACAAGAACCTGAGCTACCACCCGGTGAAGGACCTCACGGCCGTGGCCCACGTGGCCTACACGCCGGTGGTGATCGTCACGCAGGCCAACTCGAAGTTCAAGACGCTCGACGACGTGGTGAAAGCCGCGCGCGCCGCGCCCGACACCGTCACCTACGGCTCGCCGGGCAACGGCACCACCATCCACCTGGCCGGCGAGATCTTCAACGGTGCCGCCCAGATCAAGATGCGCCACGTGCCCTACAAGGGCTCCAACGCGGCCATGATGGACGTGCTCGCGGGCAACGTCGACCTGATGGTGTCGTCGGTGCCCTCGGCGCTGGCGCAGATCAAGGCGGGCAAGCTGCGCCCGCTGGCCGTGACCTCGGCCAAGCGCAGCACCTCGCTGCCCGAGACGCCCACCGTGGCCGAGCTGGGCTACAAGGGCTTCGACGTGTCCACCTGGTATGGCCTCTTCGTGCCCGCCAAGACGCCGAAGGACGTGATCGCCACGCTGAATGCCGAAGTCAACAAGCTGCTGGCCACGCCCGAGATGAAGGCCGCCATCGTCGCGCAGGGCGCCGAGCCGCAGGGCATGACGCCCGAGCAGTTCGAGACGCTGCTGAAGACCGACTACGAGAAGTGGAAGGGCATTGTGCAAGCCTCGGGCGCGACCATCGAATAAGCGCGGCCGCCGCACAATGGCGTCTCCACCACAGGCCGCAGCGACGGCACGGAGACACCGATGGCAGCACAGCGCAAGAATTCGAAGAACGCCCTCCCGCTGAAGGCCGCCGCCCTGGCAGCGGTTGCCGCACTGGCACAGGGCTGCGCGCAGACACCGCCCAGTACCACCGCGCCGCTGGCCGCCACCCCCTCGGAGGCCAGCGTGGCGGCCCACGTGGCCACCGCCACGCGCGCGGCCGGCACCGACCTCAAGCCCCTGCTGACCCTGTGCCAGCCCGCCCCCGCGGCCCGGCCGCCGCAGGACGCGCTCGACAAGAGCCTCACCGCATTCATCAACCGGCCCGCGCCGCCGCCGGGCCAGGCCTTCGACAACCTGTATTTCGTGGGCGCCGACTGGGTCAGCGCCTGGGCGATCAAGACCTCGCAGGGGATCATCCTGATCGATGCGCTCAACACCCAGGCCGAGGCCGCGTCGCTCATCGAGGGCGGCATGCGCAGGCTGGGGCTCGACCCGGCGCAGATCAAGTACGTGATCGTGACGCACGGCCACGGCGACCACTACGGCGGTGCCGGCTACCTTGCACAGAAGTACCGCGCGCGCGTGGTGATGAGCGAGGCCGACTGGACCATGACCGAAACCCGGCTCGAGTTCGCGACGCCGATCTGGGGCGCGCCGCCCAAGCGCGACATCTCGGTGAAGGACGGCGACCGCATCACGCTCGGCGACACCAGCGTCACGCTATACCTCACGCCGGGCCACACCATGGGCACGCTCTCGCCGGTGTTCGACGTGAGCGCAGGCGGGCGCAAGCACCGCGCGATGCTCTGGGGCGGCACGGGCTTCAATTTCGGCAAGGACGTGCCGCGGCTGGACGCCTACATCGGCGCCACGCAGCGCATGGGTGCGATCGCGCAGAGCCAGCGTGTCGACGTGCTGCTGTCGAACCATTCGAACATCGATGGCTCGCAAGCCAGGCTCGCCGCCCTGCGGCAGCAGCCTGCGCCGGCCGCGAACCCGTTCGTGCTCGGCACGCCGGCGGTGGAGCGCTCGCTGGCCGTGATGGGCGAATGCGCGCAGGCGCAGCGCGACCGGTTCTTGCTGTAGTGATGCCGCCGTGCCCCCACCCCAACCCTCCCCCGGAAGGGGAGGGAGAAATGCGGGCTCAGTCCGGCGTGAACTTCTTGTTGAAGATGTCGACGTCCGATGCCAGCTCGAAGGTCGCCACCTGGCCCATCTTGCCGTCACTCAGGCGGCAGGCGGAGAACAGGCTGTAGCGGCCCTTGAAGTAGAACTCGTCCATCACGATCAGCGCGTACGGATACGGCACGAAGACCTGGTGCTCGAAGATGACGCGGTGCACGTTCCTCGGCGACGGAAAGAGCTTGTAGTCGCCGGTATCGATCGACTTTGCGGTGGCCATGGTGTGCTCGCCTTGCTGGCGCTCAGGCCGGGTCGCGCACGTCGGCCACGGGGTTGCGGCCGAAGTCCTCGCGCGCCAGGTACTTGAGCACCTTGGCCGCGGCGGTGGCGGGACTGTCGAGCCGGCCTTCCTCCTTCATGCTCACGAAGCGCGTGCGGTCCGGGAACTTCTCGGCCGATGCGCCGCGCAATTGCACCTGCATGTCGGTGTCGATCACGCCGGGCGCGAGCGAGACGATACGCGCGCCGTTCGGTGCAGCGGCCTCCTCGAGCGCCACGGCGCGCGAGAAGTGGTCCATGCCGGCCTTGGCCGCGCAGTAGGGTGCCTGGCTTCCCATGGCATTGCGCCCGAGGCCCGACGAAATGTTCAGCACCTTGCGCGTGCCGCGCCATTCGCGGGTCGCGCCCAGGAAGGCGGCCGTCAGCAGCATCGGTGCTTCGAGGCCGATGCGCAGCGCCTGCGAAAGATCGCCATCGGCCGCGGCCGAGAGCGGCGCCGGATTGCCCACCGTGCCGGCGTTGTTGATCAGCGTGGCGCTGTCGAAGCGCCGGGCGTCCTGCGAGGCGAGCCAGTCGCGCACGCGCGCAGCGGCCGAAACCGGGTCGGCCAGGTCCTGTTCCCATTGCATGAGTTCGACGCCACTGCCTGCCTTGGTCGCTTGACCGGCGAGTTCGGGGCTCTGGCGGCGCGAGATGCACAGCAGCAGGTTGCCGGGCTGGAGAAGCTGCTCGGCCATGGCGCGACCGAGGCCGCGGGAAGCGCCGGTGATCAGGTAGAGATGAGAGGTGGGCATGGGCGATGTATGAGGGTCGGGAAAGCCGTTCGACGGAGCCGGTGAATATAGAAGATGCCGATCCTGCGGGTGATGGCCTGGCTCATTCTCGTTCGCCGGTCCGCTCGCGTTTCCGCCATTTGACAACTCACCGCTCCAGCACTAGGCTGAGCTTGCAGAACGTAATACTTTTGCTTTACCCAAACCTGGGTCAGGAGGCATCATGCTAAGGATCATTGCAGCCCTGAGCGCCGCGCTCATGCTCGCTACCGTGACCGCGGTGGCGCAGGAACCAGCCCCATCCAGCCACAAGGGCATGGCCAAGGCCGGCGGAGCCAAATCCGACGCCGCCGCCATCAGCAAGGCAACGAGTGCCGCGCCGCCGGACATCGGCCGCCATGCCGCGGTCATGGCCATGGGCGCCGACGGCAAGATGAGGGAGTTGCGCCCCGGCACCAATGGTTGGATGTGCATGCTCGATCTCGCCGGCGATTCGATGTGCCTCGACAAGACGTGGCAGGCCTGGGGCGACGCCTGGATGAACAAGAAAGACCCGCCGAAGCCGCAGGCGGTGGGCGTGGCCTACATGCTCAATGGCGACAAGGGCGCCAGCAACACCGATCCCTATGCGACCAAACGAACGGCTGACAACCAGTGGGTCGTGAGCGGACCGCACATCATGATCCTGCCGACGGAGGCGAGTCAGCTCGAGTCGTATCCGACGGACTGGACCAAGGGTGGTCCGTGGGTGATGTGGAAGGGAACGCCCTATGCCCACATCATGGTGCCCACGAAGGCAATGGCGAAATAGGTGCGCGCCGCCCACCCTACCCGCCGCGAAACTGCCCCCTCAAAAACCCCCGATGGCGCGCAATATGCGCCATCTGCGCCGGCGCAATCGTTCCGTCCAGGTCGTGCTCGTCGGCGCCATTGAGCACCGCGTTCGCATGCCCCATCGCGCGCTCGACGATCTCATGCTCGCTCACGCCGAGCTGCGCGCCCAGGTCCATGGCCACGCGCCGCATCGCGCGCTGCGAGAGCATCCACATGGCGCCGAAGCGATCCCATGCGAGCGCGGCCTGTTCGGCTTTCTCATGGTCGGCCAGGATGTCCTTGAGCGGCCTGGCGAGCAGTTCGTCCATGGCTTCGAGCCGCTCGCTCAAGGCGGCGTTACGCTGCGCCAGCTGCTCGGGCGTCGGGCCTTCTTCTTCGTTCTTCGAAGGTTGTCGAGGCGGCGGCACATAGCCCGCCAGGTCGGCATCGGCGGGCACGATGCGGAGTTGGTCGTCGAGGCTCATGGCTTGCGTTCCCGTTCTTCAATGTCAATGCCGGTGTCGGCGGATGCGTTCTTGCGGCCGCTCATCGCGCTCGCGCGCAGGCCCGGCAGGTCGAGCACGCGCAGCCCACCGTACTCCACGCGGATCAACCCCTCTGCCGACAGGCCGTTGAGCGCCTCGTTCACGCGCTGGCGCGACAGGCCGACCAGGTAGGCCAGCTCCTGCTGCGTGATGCGCAGGACCTCGCCCACGCCCGGATAGAGCACCGGGTTGAACAGCGACACGAGGTTGCGCGCCACGCGCGCGTCGGGGTTGTTGAGCCGGTCGATCTCGAGCGCCGCGATGAACTGCCCGAGCCGCTCGTTGAGCTGGTTCATCACGAAGCGGTTGAAGCCGATCGAATGATCGAGCAGCCAGTGGAAGCTCTCGATCGGCAGCCCCGCCACCACGCTGCGCCGCAGCGCCTGGATGTTGTAGCGGTAGGGCTCGCGCTTCATCACCGTGCCTTCGCCGAACCAGCCGCCGGGCGGCACGCCGGTGTAGGTGACGGAGCCGCCGTCGGCGTTGTCGTTGCTCATCTTGAGCAGGCCTTCGACCACGCCGAACCAGTAGGTGGGCGAGCGGCCGACGCGGCAGACCAGGTCGCCGACCTCGGCCTCGCCCACCACCAGCGCAGCTTCGGCGCGGCGGCGCTCGGCCGGTGTGAGCGTGGGCAGCCAGGGAATGCCGTCGAGCTCGGCAGCGTTGGCGGATCGCACGCGGTCCTTGATCGAACCGCCGAGCACGCTGTGTTGGGAATTGCCGTGAGGCATCGGGAAACTCCGGGGAGTAGTGTCCCTAGGATTGTCGTTGGAACGACAACCTGGCGTCAAAGTGGGGCCTACGATCCGCCCACTGTGCAAACCACCGCCCCCACCTTTCCCCGTCTGCTGCTTGCGCACGCGCAAACCCAGCCCCAGGCGCCCGCCATCCGCGAGAAGGACCTCGGCATCTGGCAAACCTGGAGCTGGAGCGCCGTGGCGCAGGAAGTGCGCGAAATGGCCTGCGGCCTCGCGAGCCTGGGCTTCAAGCCCTTCGACAACCTGTCCATCGTGGGGGCCAACCGCCCGCACCTGTACATGGCGGTGCTTGCGGCGCAGAGCCTGCGTGGCGTGCCGGTGCCGCTCTACCAGGACGCGGTGGCCAGCGAGATGGTCTTCATGCTGCAGGACGCGGCCATCGACTTCGTGATCGTCGAGGACCAGGAGCAGGTCGACAAGCTGCTCGAGTGCCGCGAGCTGCAGAAGGACCAGCAGCACGGCATCCGCCACATCATCTACGACGACCCCAAGGGCCTGCGCCACTACGACCAGCCCGGGCTCATGAGCTACGAGCAGCTGCGCGAACTGGGCCGCGAATTCGACAAGGCCCACGTCGGCTACTACGACCGCGCGGTGGCCAGTGGCGAGGCCACCGATGTCGGCGTGATCCTCTACACCTCGGGCACCACCGGCCGGCCCAAGGGCGTGTGCCAGACGCATGCGAGCTTCATCGCGGCGGGCCGCGGCGGCGTGGAGACCGACAGGCTCGGGCCCGGCGACAACATTATGAGCTACCTGCCGATGGCCTGGGTGGGCGACCACCTGTTCTCGGTGGCGCAGTGGCTGGTGGGCGGCTTCACGCTCAACTGCCCGGAGTCGAGCGAGACGGTGATGAACGACATGCGCGAGATCGGACCGAGCTACTACTTCGGCCCGCCGCGCACCTTCGAGGGCCTGCTCACGGCCGTGTCGATCCGCATGGAAGACGCGGCGGCTCCGAAGCGCTGGCTGTACGGCAAGTTCATGGCGCTCGCGCAGCGCGTGGGTGCGGACATCCTCAACGGCGCGCCAGTGAGCCTGGGCGACCGCCTGATGTACGGCCTCGGCAACCTGCTGATCTACGGACCGCTGCGCAACGTGCTGGGCATGAGCCGCATCCGCGTGGCCTACACGGCCGGCGCGGCCATCGGGCCCGACCTGTTCCGCTTCTACCGCTCGATCGGCGTCAACCTGAAGCAGTTCTACGGCCAGACCGAGACCTGCGCCTACGTCTGCCTGCAGCAGGACGGCAAGGTCAAGCTGCAGACGGTGGGCACCGCGGCACCGGGCATCGAACTGAAGATCGCGGACGACGGCGAGGTGCTGGTGCGCGGCGTCTCGGTGCTCAAGGAATACTACAAGCGCCCCGACGCCACGGCCGAGGTGCTCGACGCCAACGGCTATTTCCACACCGGCGACGCCGGCGTGCTCGACAGCGAGGGCCACCTGCGCATCATCGACCGCGCGAAGGATGTGGGCCGGCTCGCGAGCGGCGCGATCTTTGCCCCCAACTACATCGAGAACAAGCTCAAGTTCTTTCCGCAGATCAAGGAAGCCGTGTGCTTCGGCAACGGGCGCGACGAGGTCTGCGCCGCCATCAACATCGACTTCGAGGCGGTGGGCAACTGGGCGGAACGGCGCGGACTGGCCTACGGCGGCTATGTCGATCTGGCCGGCAAGCCCGAGGTGCTGGCGCTGGTGGGCGAGTGCATCGCCAAGGTGAATGCCGACCTTGCGAGCGAGGACGGCATGGGCGAGACGCAGATCGCGCGCTTCCTGGTGCTGCACAAGGAGCTCGATCCCGACGACGACGAGCTCACGCGCACGCGCAAGGTGCGGCGCGGCTTCATCGCCGAAAAGTACGCGGTGCTGGTCAGCGCGCTCTACGGCGGGAGGACCGAGCAGTTCATCGAAACCCAGGTCAAGTTCGAGGACGGACGCACCGGCGCGGTGAGCGCCACGCTGAAGATCGTCGAGGCCAGGACCTTCCCCATCGTGAAGGCCGCGGCATGAGCAGCAACAGAAAAGTCGGCGACGTCATCCTCGACGTGCAGAACATCAGCTTGAGCTTCGGCGGCGTGAAGGCGCTCACTGACATCAGCTTCAACGTGCGCGAGCACGAGGTGCGGGCCATCATCGGCCCGAACGGCGCGGGCAAGAGCTCGATGCTCAACTGCATCAACGGCGTCTACTGGCCGCAGCAGGGCTCCATCACCTTTCGCGGCCAGACCTTCAAGCACATGAACTCGCGCCAGGTGGCCGAGATGGGCGTGGCGCGCACCTTCCAGAACCTGGCGCTGTTCAAGGGCATGAGCGTGCTCGACAACATCATGACGGGACGCAACCTCAAGATGAAGAGCGGCCTGTTCGCGCAGGCACTGCGCTGGGGCCCGGCCGAGCGCGAGGAATTGCGGCATCGCGAGTTCGTCGAGCACATCATCGACTTCCTGGAGATCCAGGCGCACCGCAAGACGCCGGTAGGCCGCCTGCCCTACGGCCTTCAGAAGCGCGTGGACCTGGGCCGCGCGCTCGCGATGGAGCCGCAGGTGCTGCTGCTCGACGAGCCGATGGCCGGCATGAACGTGGAAGAAAAGCAGGACATGAGCCGCTTCATCCTCGACGTGAACGACGAGTTCGGCGCCACCATCGTTCTCATCGAGCACGACATGGGCGTGGTGATGGACATCTCCGACCGCGTGGTGGTGCTGGACTACGGCAAGAAGATCGGCGACGGCACGCCGCACGAGGTTCGCAACAACGAAGACGTGATCCGGGCGTACCTGGGCGTGGAGCACTGACATGGGCTTTTTCCTCGAAACCCTCTTCGGCGGCCTCATGGTCGGCATGCTCTATTCGCTGATCGCCATCGGCTTCGTGCTGATCTACAAGGCCTCGGGCGTCTTCAACTTCGCGCAGGGCGCGATGGTGCTGTTCGCGGCCCTTGCGATGGCGCGCTTCGCCGAATGGTTCCCGCAGTGGTTCGGCTTCGAAAGCCAGGTGCTCGCGAACATCCTGGCCTTCATCGCGGCCATGGGGGTGATGGTGATCGTGGCCTGGCTGATCGAGCGGCTCGCGCTCAGCAAGCTGGTGAACCAGGAAGGCATCACGCTGCTGATGGCGACGCTGGGCATTGCCTACTTTCTCGACGGCGTGGGCCAGACGATCTTCGGCAACGACATCTACAAGATCGACATCGGCATGCCCAAGGAACCGCTGATGGTGCTGCAGGGCACCTTCCAGGGTGGGCTGCTGCTGAGCCAGGAAGACCTGGTTGCCGCGCTGGTGGCCGCAGGCCTCGTGGTGGTGCTGGCGATCTTCTTCCAGAAAACCGCCACGGGCCGCGCCCTTCGCGCCGTGGCCGACGACCACCAGGCGGCGCAGTCGATCGGCATTCCGCTCAAGCGCATCTGGGTGATCGTGTGGTCGGTGGCGGGCTTCTCGGCACTGGTGGCCGGGATCATCTGGGGCTCCAAGCTGGGCGTTCAGTTCTCGCTCTCGCTGGTGGCGCTGAAAGCGCTGCCGGTGGTGATCCTCGGCGGGCTCACCTCGATACCGGGCGCGATCATCGGCGGCCTGCTGATCGGCGTCGGCGAGAAGCTCTCTGAAATCTATCTCGGCCCCATGCTCGGCGGCGGCATCGAGATCTGGTTCGCCTATGTGTTGGCGCTCGTCTTCCTGCTGGTTCGGCCTCAGGGCCTGTTCGGCGAAAAGATCATCGATCGGGTCTGAAATGTTTTACAGAGAAAACGGCCAGTTCAAGTCGAGCTACCGCGCCGACCAGCAGATCTTCCCGATCGCGCAGGACCGCATCGCCATCCTGGTGCTGCTGCTCGTGGCCTTCATCGTGGTGCCGCTGGGCGTCTCGGACTACTGGATGCGCGCCATCCTCACGCCCTTCCTGATCCTGTCGCTCGCGGCGCTGGGCCTCAATATCCTGGTGGGCTACTGCGGGCAGATCTCGCTCGGCACGGGCGCCTTCATGGCGGTGGGTGCGTATGCGGCCTACAACTTCCAGGTGCGCATCGACGGCATGCCGCTGATCGCGTCTCTGCTGCTGGGCGGCCTGTGCGCCACGGTGATCGGCGTGCTGTTCGGCATTCCGAGCCTGCGCATCAAGGGGCTGTACCTGGCCGTGGCCACGCTGGCGGCGCAGTTCTTCACCGACTGGGCTTTCCTGCGCATCCAGTGGTTCACCAACAATTCGTCGTCGGGCTCGGTGAGCGTGGCGGGGCTCAACGTGTTCGGCGTGCCGATCGAGTCGCCGGTGCAGAAGTACCTGTTCTGCCTCATCTTCGTGGTGGTGTTCGCGCTGCTCGCGAAGAACCTGGTGCGCAGCGCCATCGGCCGCGAGTGGATGGCGATGCGCGACATGGACGTGGCCGCCGCGGTGATCGGCATCCGCCCGGTGTACGCCAAGCTCACGGCCTTTGCGGTGAGCAGCTTCATCGTCGGCGTGGCGGGCGCGCTGTGGGGCTTCGTCCACCTGGGCGCATGGGAGCCGGCGGCGTTCAGCATCGACCGCTCGTTCCAGCTGCTGTTCATGGTGATCATCGGCGGGCTCGGCTCGATCATGGGCAGCTTCTTCGGTGCCGCGTTCATCGTGCTGCTGCCGCTCTTCCTGAACCAGCTGCCGGGCTGGCTGGGCTTCTCGATCTCGACCGCACTGGCCTCGCACCTGGAGACCATGATCTTCGGCGCGCTGATCGTGTTCTTCCTGATCGTCGAGCCGCACGGCCTGGCGCGGCTGTGGTCCACGGGCAAGGAAAAGCTGCGGCTCTGGCCCTTCCCCCACTGATTTTCCGTTCGTAGAAACCGGCACCGAGGTGCCCACATAAGGAGACAGGCATGAAACTGAAATCGCTCGCTCTGACCGCCGCCCTGGTGGCCAGCACCCTCGGCGCGCTGCTTGCGCCATCGCTCGCGCAAGCCCAGGCCAAGGAACAGTTCTTCCCGCTGCTGGTGTACCGCACCGGCCCCTATGCGCCCAACGGCACCCCATGGGCCAACGGCAAGCAGGACTACATCAAGTACATCAACGCGACCGGCGGCATCAACGGCGTGAAGATCACGTTCGAAGAGTGCGAGACCGGCTACGCCACCGACAAGGGCGTGGAGTGCTATGAGCGCCTGAAGGGCCGCCCGGGCGTGACGCTGTTCGACCCGCAGGCCACCGGCATCACCTTTGCGCTGACCGACAAGGTGCCCACCGACAAGATCCCGCTCATCACGCTGGGCTACGGCCTGTCGGCGTCGCAGGACGGCAGCGTGTTCAAGTGGAACTTCCCGCTGATGGGCAGCTACTGGACCGCGGCCGACATCCTGATCCAGCACATCGGCAAGAAGGAAGGCGGCATGGACAAGCTCAAGGGCAAGAAGATCGCCCTCGTGTACCACGACTCTCCGTTCGGCAAGGAGCCGATTCCGCTGCTGCAGGAGCGCGCCAAGCAGAACGGCTTCGAGCTGTCGCTGATTCCGGTCACCGCGCCCGGCGTGGAGCAGAAGTCCGCCTGGCTGCAGGTGCGCCAGTCGCGCCCCGACTACGTGCTGCTGTGGGGCTGGGGCGTGATGAACTCCACCGCGCTGAAGGAAGCCGTGGCCACCGGCTATCCGCGCGAGAAGATGTACGGCGTGTGGTGGGCCGGCGCCGAGCCTGACGTGAAGGACGTGGGCGCCAATGCCAAGGGCTACAACGCGCTGGCGCTCAACACCTCGGGCGCGGAGCCGAAGGTGATCCAGGAGATCCTCAAGCAGGTGCACGACAAGGGCCAGGGCACGGGGCCGAAGGACGAAGTGGGCTCGGTGCTCTACACCCGCGGCGTGATCATCCAGATGCTGGGCATCGAGGCTGTGAAGCGCGCGCAGGAACGCTTCGGCAAGGGCAAGGTCATGACCGGCGAGCAGGTGCGCTGGGGCATGGAGAACCTCGCGCTCGACCAGAAGAAGCTCGATGCACTGGGCTTCTCGGGCGTGCTGCGTCCGCTGAGCACTTCGTGCCAGGACCACATGGGCTCGACCTGGGCGCGCGTGCACACCTGGGACGGCGCCAAGTGGGGCGGCATGTCCGACTGGTACCAGGCCGACGAGCAGATCATCAAGCCGATGGTGAAGGTTGCGGCCGAGAAGTACGCCGGCGAGAAGAAGCTGACGCGCCGCGACGCGGCGGACTGCAGCATGTGACGGCTTGAAGAACCGTGGCGGCTCGCAGGAGCCGCCATTCGAAAGCGCAGCCCTTGTTGTTCTTTCGAATGCTTCGGACCACACCATGAGCGAACCCAACATCATCCTCAACGTCAACGGCATCGAGGTCATCTACAACCACGTGATCCTCGTGCTCAAGGGCGTTTCGCTCGTGGTGCCCGAGGGCGGCATCGTGGCGCTGCTCGGTGGCAACGGTGCGGGCAAGACAACCACGCTGCGCGCGGTGAGCAACCTGCTCGCAGGCGAGCGCGGCGCGGTCACCAAGGGCACCATCGAACTGCGCGGCGAACGCATCGAGGCGCTGTCTCCGGCCGAGCTGGTGAAGCGCGGCCTGATCCAGGTGATGGAAGGCCGCCATTGCTTCGCGCACCTGACGATCGAGGAAAACCTGATGACCGGCGCCTACACGCGCACCGACGGCAAGGCCGCGGTGCAGCAGACGCTGGAGAAGGTGTATGCGTACTTCCCGCGGCTGAAGACGCGGCGCACCTCGCAGGCGGCCTACACCTCGGGCGGCGAACAGCAGATGTGCGCGATCGGCCGCGCGCTGATGGCCAACCCGACCATGGTGCTGCTCGACGAGCCCTCGATGGGCCTGGCACCGCAGATCGTGGAAGAGGTGTTCGAGATCGTGAAGGACCTCAACACCAAGGAGCGCGTGACCTTCCTGCTGGCCGAGCAGAACACCAACATGGCGCTGCGCTACGCCGACTACGGCTACATCCTGGAGAACGGCCGCATCGTGATGGACGGCGAGGCGAAGAGCCTGCGCGAGAACGAGGACGTGAAGGAGTTCTACCTCGGCGTCGGCGGTGCGGACCGCAAGAGCTTCCGCGACGTGAAGAGCTACAAGCGCCGGAAAAGGTGGCTGGCATGACCCACCCCCGTTCCTCGCTCACTTCGTTTAGCTCGATTCCCCCCTCGAGGGGGCGCACCCCGGCGGCCCGGCAAAGCCGGTTCCGCGGGTGCCCGCGAACGGGCTTCGTTGCGCCCCCCATCCGATGAAGAAGGGCATTGAACCCATGACCGACTACTACGACGCCCTCGAAATCCGCGACCCCGCCGAACGCGAGCGCGACCTGCTGGCCGCGCTGCCGAAGCAGATCGCACAGGCCCAGACCGCCGCGCCCGCGTTCGCGAAGATCCTCGACGGCGTGAAGCCCGCCGACATCACCACGCGCGAAGCACTCGCCAAGCTGCCCGTCACGCGCAAGACCGAACTGCTCGAACTGCAGAAGCAGCGCCGCGCCGACGACCCGTTCGGCGGCTTTTCCACCATCGGCCGCGGCACCCGCATGCCGCGCGTGTTCGCGAGCCCCGGCACCATCTACGAACCCGAGGGCGAGGCGCGCGACTACTGGCGCACGGCGCGCGCGCTGCATGCCGCGGGCTTTCGCGGCGGCGAGCTCATCCACAACAGCTTCAGCTACCACATGACGCCCGCCGGCTCCATCATGGAAAGCGGCGCGCGGGCCATCGGTTGCACCGTGTTCGCGGGCGGCACCGGCCAGACCGAGCAGCAGCTCGAAGCCATGGCCGACCTGAAGCCCGAGGGCTATGCGGGCACGCCGAGCTTCCTCAAGATCCTGCTGGAAAAAGCCGAGGAGAAGGGCCTGAAGCTGCCCTCGCTCACCAAGGCGCTGGTGTCGGGCGAAGCCTTTCCTCCGAGCCTGCACGACTGGATCGCCGCGCACGGCGTGCAGGGCACGCAGTGCTATGCCACCGCCGACCTCGGCCTGATCGCCTACGAGACCAGCGCGCGCGAAGGCCTGGTGCTCGATGAAGGCGTGCTGGTCGAGATCGTGCGTCCCGGCACCGGCGACCCGGTGCCCGACGGCGAGGTGGGCGAGATCGTGGTGACCACTTTCAACCCCGACTATCCGCTGGTGCGCTTCGGCACCGGCGACCTTTCCGCCGTGCTCGCAGGCACCTGCCCCACCGGCCGCACCAACAAGCGCATCAAGGGCTGGCTCGGCCGCGCCGACCAGACCACCAAGGTGCGCGGCATGTTCGTGCACCCCTCGCAGGTGGCGGAGATCGCGCGGCGCTTTCCGGAAGTGCAGCGCGCGCGCCTCGTGGTCTCGGGCGAGATGGGCGACGACCAGATGACCTTCAGGCTCGAATGCGCAGCAGGTGGGCCGGCCGGGCTCGAGGCGCGCATTGCCGATGCGGTGCGCGAAGTGACCAAGCTGCGCGGCACCATCGAGCTGGTGGCGCCGGGCACGCTGCCGAACGACGGCAAGGTGATCGAGGACGCGCGCAGCTACAAGTAGCGGCGGTAGAACCGGCGCGTGAGCGCGCGCATCGCCAGCACCAGCAGCACCAGGTAGACCGCCGACAGCAGGACTGCGAGCGCCACGAGGCGGCCGTCGCTGCTCGTGCCCGAGAAGCTCGCGCTCGCGATCCACAGCAGCCCGCCGAGCGCAAGGGCGGCGCAGGCCACCTGCAGCAGCACGAAGGCCGACACCGCGGCCGCCACGGCCCGGAACGGACGCGCCTGCGCGGGCCCCGGCGCGGCGCCGAGCCAGCCGCCCCAGAACGCCAGCGCAAAGACCAGCAGCGGCACAGCGAACCAGCCGAGCAGAAGCGGTGCCAGGTCCGAGTCCCTCGAGGTGTCGACCCAGCCGCTCGCGGCATGGCCGATCCACATCTGCAGCGAGACAAAGGTCGCGGCGGCCACGAGTGCCACTGCGCGGCGCGGCGCTGCCATGTCCGCGCCGCCATCCGCCGCGCCGGGCGATGCATCCACGAGCGCAGTGCTGCGCTCGCGCAGCGCGAAGCGTGCGGCCAGCCACACGCTCCCGACGAGCACGAGCATCTGGATGGCCGACTGGACGAACATCGACACGGCCATGACCGGCCGCAGGCCGTACGTGCCGACGCGCTCGTGCAGCGGCCCACCGGGCATGAAGAGCAGCTGCGCCTGGTAAAACAGCGGCGTCAATGCCAGCATGTTGACGACCATCACCGCGAGGAACACGGCAGCGAAGCGGCTGCCAGGACCGCGAAGCTGCGCGATGGAGGCCGCGCCGCGTTCGTCGAGCGCCTGGCGCGCATGGCACCACGCCAGCGTGGCCGCCAGCAGCCATACCGAGACGGCGCGCGACAGCAGCAGCACCCATACGCCGGGCTGCGCATACACGCCGCGCATCTGCTCGCCGTGTGGCGAGGAAGGCAGCAGCTGCACCGCCATGGTCACCGCAAACAGCGCCGCATCGACCGCCACCGCGATCCATGCGAAATTTCCGGGCAGGCGCTGCGCGCGCTCGAACGAAGAGGATGCGGCCATGGGATGGGAGCGTACCGGAACGCGCGGCCCCATCCGCGTGCGCGCCGCACCGGCCGCATGCTCAGTGGATCGCGGCCTCGTGTGCGAGTTCGAACATCGTCGTCATCTCGCGGATGAACGCGGGCAGGTCGCCGGGCTTGCGGCTTGTCACCAGGCCGCTGTCGACCACCACCTCCTTGTCGAGCCACTTCGCACCGGCGTTGTGCAGGTCGGCGCGCAGCGAAGGCCATGAGGTCATCCTGCGGCCCTTCACACCGCCGGCATCGATGAGCGTCCATGGTCCATGACAGATGGCCGCGATGGGCTTGCCCGACTCGACGAAGGCACGCACGAAGGCCACGGCCTTCTGGTTGATACGCAGCGCGTCGGGGTTGGCGACGCCGCCGGGCAGCAGCAGCGCGTCGAAGTCGTCGGCATTGGCGTTCTTGAGCGGCACGTCGACCTCGAAGGTGTCGGCGGGCTCGAGCTGCTTCCAGGCGCGCACGCTGCCGTCGAGTGGCGAAACGATCTGCGTCTGCGCGCCGGCATGGTCGAGCGCCTTGCGCGGCTCGGTCATCTCGGCCTGCTCGAAGCCGTCCGCCACGAGGATGGCAACCTTCATTCCGTCCAGTGAAGAAGAAGAGATGGTGGGCATGGGTGAGTCACTCCTTGAAGGTGGTTTTTTTGATGGCAATGACACTTCACCCTAGGGCCCACGCCCGCGGCGCGCATCGGCGCGCGCCGGGTCCGCCTGTCGGACGGTTCGACGGGCGGCAACCTTCTCTTACGGCCAGCTGCCGCTATTTGCGGCAGCTGGCCGGCAGCGCCTTTTCGGGCAGGCCGTCGCCGGCCACGCAGTTCCAGGCAATGCCGTCCTCGGTGGCCGAGGGCTCCATGCGCAGCGTGCCCTTGGCCTTTGGAAGCACCACATCCACCACCATGCTGTCCGGATCGAGCGTCAGCTCCGAGCCGCCGGGCAGGGTCTCGGGCGCGCCGGCGGTGGCGAGGGAATCGGGAATCTCTTCCTTCTGCTTGTAGTAGTTGCCGAGCGCTTCGCGCACCGGCGCGGCTTCGGACCAGGCCTGCGAAACGGCTGCCCGCGACTCGTAGTCCTTGTAGGCCGGAAGAGCCACCCCAGCCAGCACGCCGATGATGGCCACCACCACCAGGAGCGCCAGCGCGCCGCCGCCGGCACGGCCGGTGTACGGCACGAAGACCGCGAGCAGGTAGGCCACCGGATTGCGGCTCGGCAGCTTCGCGCCCGGATCGATGGCGCGCGCGACGCGCTTGGTGAGCCAGGGATAGCCGGCGATCAGTTCATGGAACGAGGCCCAGAAGCCGCTGTTGCCCACCGACTGGTCGGCGTAGCGCTGCAGGTCGACGTGGCGCCACTGCTGCGCGCCGGCGGCCAGCGCCACGAGCGCGCGGGGCGCGGAGTCGGGCTGCTTGCAGCAGGCGGCGCCGTGCAGGTCGCAGGTGTATTCCTGGGCCCGCGAATAGGCGGCGCCGAGCAGCGGCAGCCACAGCACCGGGGCGCGCCAGATGTGGCCCGTGAGGTGGCCGCGCCGGATGTGGCCCAGCTCGTGGCCGATGTAGAAGTTGATGCCGTCGGGCTGGGCCTCCATGGCGTCGACCACGTCGGACAGCAGCACCACGAAGTTGCGGCCGAAGAAGCGCGTGGCAAAGGCATTGAAGATGCCGTCGCCATGCAGCAGGTAGGCCTCGGGCGGGTTCTGGATGCCCAGATGGCCGCAGCAGGCCTCGAATCGCGCATGCAGTTCCGGCAGCTGGGTGGGCGAAAGCTTCACGGCCGTGCCCTTGATCCAGGCGATGACGGCCGACTGTGCGAACACGTAGGCGATGAAGCCGAGCAGGACATAGACGAGCGCGATGCCCAGGGTGCCCAGCACCAGCAGCGCCCAGACCAGCAGGCCGAGCCCGAGCGTGATGTTGCCGAGCCAGCGCTCGCGCGGATAGACCCATGGATCCATTGGAATTTCCTCCTCGATGCGGGCCCGAAGGCCTGCGGTGTTGTGGTTTTTCTTCGCGCCTCCCCAGGCGCGACTTGCGAGCGCGCATCATGCCCCAGGAAGGGGCGGATTTCGGCCCGTGCCTAAGGGCTATTCGCTATTCGTCAGGTCATGGTCAGCCTTTATGATCGCGGCCGTTTTTGAATTTCACCAACCGAGAGACACACATGAAGAAATTGCTTGCACTCACGGCGTTCGCCGCTGCTGCCGCCGGCGCCTGGGCCCAGGATTTCCCCGCAGGCAAGACCGTCACGCTGGTGGTGCCCTTCTCCGCCGGCGGCCCGACCGACCGCGTGGCCCGCGACCTGGCCGAAGCCCTGCAAAAGACCCTGGGCACGACGATCGTGGTGGACAACACCGCCGGTGCCGGCAGCTCCATCGGCACCGCCAAGGTGGCCCGCGCCGCGCCGGACGGCTACACGCTGCTGCTCAACCACATCGGCATGTCGACGATGCCGGCGCTCTACCGCAAGCTGCCGTTCAACGTCGAGAACGACTTCGAATACCTCGGCATGGTCAATGAAGTGCCGATGACGCTCATCGGCAAGCCGACGCTGCCGGCCAACAACTACAAGGAGCTGACGGCCTGGATCGCGGCCAACAAGGGCAAGATCAACCTCGGCAACGCCGGCCTGGGCGCCGCGTCGCACCTGTGCGGCCTGCTGTTCCAGAGCGCGCTCAAGGTCGAGATGACGCCGGTTCCCTACAAGGGCACCGCACCGGCCATCGCCGACCTGCTGGGCGGCCAGATCGACCTGCTGTGCGACCAGACCACCAACACCACCTCGCAGATCGAGGCCAAGAAGGTCAAGGCCTACGCCGTGACCACGAGCAAGCGCCTGACCACGCCGGCCCTGAAGGACCTGCCGACGCTCGCCGAATCGGGCCTGAAGGACTTCGAGGTCTCGATCTGGCACGGCGTGTACGCGCCCAAGGGCACGCCGGCACCGGTGCTGAAGAAGCTCAACGAAGCCATCAAGGCCGCCATGAAGGACCCGGGCTTCATCAAGCGCGAGGAAGCGCTGGGTGCGGTGATCACCACCGACAAGCGCACCGAGCCGGCCGAGCACAAGAAGTTCGTCGCAGCCGAGATCGCCAAGTGGGGCCCGATCATCAAGGCCGCCGGCGTGTACGCCGACTGATTTCCCCCGCGCTCAAGAAAAAAGAGCCGCCGGCCCTCGGGACCGGCGGCTTTTTTCATGGCGGTGACAGCAGGAAGAATCAGGGCAGCGTGACCGTCCACACCTCGAAGTTCTTGCGCACGTCGACCTGGCGCGCGGTGCGGGCCGTGAAGCTGAAGGTGCTCAGCGAGGAGCCCTGTGCGTACTGCCAGCTGTTGTTGCCGGCCGGCACGCAGTGCGTATCGCTGGGGCTGACCGGCTGGCAATAGACCATCGCCTTGCGCGCCGTGCTGCGCACGGTGACGGTTTCGCCGAAGCGGGCGCCGCCGGGGCCGGGCGCCCTGCCGAAAACACCGAACGAGGTGGGTGCGAGCGCACCGGCCGGAACGGTCCAGGCATCGAGGCCGCCGTCGGCGCTGAAGTCGACGTTGTTGGGCTCCGACGGCGTCGGTGCCGCAAAGACGATGCCCCGCGCGGAGCCCAGGCTTTCCGCGAGCATTTCGGCGCGCAGGGCCGGCGTGAGTTCCACCATCGGCGTCTGCACGGCTTCCGCGATGGTGGGCACGCGCGAGAAGGTGCGCACGTACTGCACCACGTTCGGGGTGGCACCGTCGGCGCGGAAGAACTCCAGCTTCCATACCGACTGGTCGGCGATCTTGCCGAGTTCCTCGTCGGTATACGCCGGCGTGGCGAAGAGATTGGCGCTGTCGAAATCGCTCGGGCTGCCGGGCTGGGCCGGGTCCAGGTAGCGCGCCGACATGCGCCACAGCGCCGAATTCAGGGCGGAGCCGGCCGTGCCGTCCGGCGTGAGCACCAGCGTGTTCAGGCCGGCCTTGGGCACCAGCACCAGCTCCTTGCCCGGCAGTGAAGCGGTCGTTGCCACCACCTTCGAAAGGATCGGATCGCCGTTGCCGTCGCGCACGTTGTCGATGGAGACGGCGTAGCCGACCGAATGGAAGACCAGGTTCTGGTGCTTCAGGTAGTCCTTCTTCTCGAGCTGCGGGCGAACGGACGCGCGGTAGGTGTGGCTGTTGCCGGTGAGCTTCAGCGCGCCATCCACGATCTTGGCGTTGAAGACGTCGTTGTCGGTGTTGCCCAGAACGTCGGTCCAGCGGTAGGTGAGCGCGACGTCGCCGTTCTTGTGGAAGTATTCGAAGTTGCCGCGGTCGTGCTTCAGGTTGGTGGGGCCAAAGCGGAACAGGCTTTCGAACGAGCGGCGCGCACCGCCGCTCACGCGGCCGATGGGCGCGCCGGCCGCCACGAAGCTGGCCGGATCGTCGTTCACGAACAGCGTGCGGCAGGCTGGCGCCACCACGTTGGCGGCGCTGCCGTAGGCATTGCCGTCGGGCTCGATGGGGCTGTCGACGCGCTGTGCGAGCGGCAGCGCATAGCAGGCGTTGATGCGGTCGAGCAGCGCCTGCACCATGGCCGGAGTGGGCGGCTGCACCAGCGTTGCGGCGTCGATGGCGGGCAGCGTCGCAATGGTGGCGTCGCCGCTGCGAAAGACGATGGACACCGGCGGGCTGTCCTCGCCGGCGGGCAGCGCCTTCACCGTGATCTCGATGTTGGCCGCCGTGCCGTCGGGGCGCACCGACACGTTGAGCGCGTCGAGCACGCGATCCTGGCCGGTGCCGTTGGCCTGGAACTCGCCGCTCATCGGGTCGATGCTCGCGTCGAGCGCGGTCAGCAGCGGCTGCAGCGCGGCGACCAGCTTGGCCACCTGGTCGCCGATCGACCCCGCCGTGACGGCGCCGGCGTCGGCCTGGATCGCCGCGGCCAGCTGCGAGGGGTCGCCGTTGGGCGACAGCTGCGCCACGATGATGGTGGTCAGCGGCGTCACGTTGGTGGTGCCGGTCGCGGTGCTCGCGGTGGTGCTGTAGAGGGTCAGGTCGTCGCGCACGGCCTGGATCACCAGCGGCGCCTTGGTGCCGGCGGGCAGCGAGCAGCTGTAGCTGCCTTCGGGCGTGGTGGTCACTTCGCAGACCTTGGCGCCGGTCTGGTCGAACACCGTGAGCACCGCACCGGCGAGCGCCGCGCCGGTGGCGACGGTGCCGCTGAGGGTGGTGGCCGCTGCTGCGGGGGGCTCGCCGCCGTTCGACGCCGCCGGAATGAAGCCGAACCCGCCGCCGCCTCCTCCTCCTCCGCCTCCCCCGCCGCATGCGCCGAGAAGCGCGAGGGTGACAACGGACAGGGCATGCGGGATCTTCCGGGTGAGAGAGGGCATCGGTGGGCTCTTCGAATAGGTTGAAAGCCCCGGACCATCCGGGGTCCGCAAACAATAGCTTTCACTTTTTCAAAGAAAATGATGCAAATGCATCATTCTTGAAAACCGCCGGCGGGCCGCGGTGGCAATCACCGGAACATGGGATGCCCGCTGCGCGGGCGCGATGGAAAACTGCGCCGATGACCAGGCCCGCCGCCCTTCATGACTTCAGCGAGTTGCTGCTGCAGCTCTACCGGCTCTCGCACGAGCTGCCCATCCACGCCTTCCAGGATGCCGCGCTCGACCTCATCAAGCCGGTCCTGGCCTTCGATTCCTCGATGTGGGGCACCGCCACCCGAACCGACAACGGCATCGACATCCACACCATCCACCTGCACAACCAGCCGGTGGAAATGCTCGCGGCCTACGAAGAGGTGAAGCACCTCGACACCGCGGCGATGGAAGTGGGCAAGCAGCCGAAGTCGACGCTCTCGTTCAATGCCAATGCCTGGTTCCACCGCAAGGACCAGGCGCAGCTGCGCGACTACGGCGAGCGCTTCGAACAGGCCAACTTCTTCATCAGCTCGGACGTGCACCCGCAGACGAACTTCGTGCACTGGCTCAGCCTGTTCCGCTCGGACCCGGAGGCGCACGGCACCGAAGACGAACGGCAGCTGCTCGCGAGCCTGGCGCCGCACGTGATGCAGGCACTGGCGCTCAACCGCATCGTGCACCTCGACCGGCTCGAGACCGGCGGCCAGGCACCCGGCGGCTCCGCCATCGGCGACCTGCGCGGCGTGCTCTATCACGCCGACGGCCCTTTCGAAGCGACGCTGAAGGCCGAGTGGCCGTCGTGGCACGGGCGCACGCTGCCCGACGCGCTGCTGAAGCATTTCCTCGGCGGCCATGCGCGCTACAGCGGGCGGGCGGTCGTGGTCACGCACCATGTGGAGCAGCGACTGCTGTTCCTCAAGAGCCGCAGGCGCTGCCTGGCCGACAGCCTCACGCCGCGCGAGCACACCATTGCCGAGCTGCTGGCCCGCGGCGACACGCACAAGGACATCGCGGCCATGCTGAACCGCTCGCCGGCCACCGTGCGCAACCACATCCAGTCGATCTACGACAAGCTGCAGGTGGGCAACGTGGCAGGCCTGATCCAGGAGCTGCGGCTCGCGGGCTGACCGGCCCGCGCGCAGCCTCACTTCGGCCGGATCGCGTCGGCCGTGCCCTGGATGAAGGCCTTGATGCTCTCGATGTCCTCGCCCGAGAGCTTGCCGGTGAAGTCGGGCATGCCGCGCGCCATGGCCGGGCCCTTGAGGATGAACTTGTCGAGGTTCTCGATGTAGGCCGCGTCCATGTAGCCGAGGTTCGGGATGTTGCCGCCGCGGTCCACGCCCGGCACGCCATGGCAGAACACGCAGTTGCTCACATAGAGCATGGTGCCGGTCTGGACCTTGGCGGGGTCGTACTTCACGCCCTGCACCAGCTTGTCCATGCGGTACTGCACGAAGTCGGGCATCTTCGCGCTGCCGCCCACGGCAAAGGTGTAGACCGTGCCCGGGCCCTGCCGCTCGGTGGCGCGCTGCGCGAGGCCGTAGACGCCGCCCCAGCCCACGGCCACCGACACATACTGCTTGCCATCGACCATGTAGGTGGCGGGCGCGGCCACCACGCCGGTGCCGGTGGCCGTTTCCCAGAGCTTCTCGCCGGTCTTCGCGTTGTAGGCTACCAGCCGGCCGTCGGCCGTGCCCTGGAACACCAGGTTGCCGGCGGTGGTGAGCGTGCCGCCGTTCCAGGGCGAGACATAGTCCACGCCCCAGGCCTCCTTCTGCGCCACCGGGTCCCAGGCGACGAGGCGGCCGAAGGGCTTGCTCTTGGGCGGCTCGGCGTTGGCGAACATCGCGGTGTTCCAGCCCAGCGCGGCATGCGGGCGGCCGGGTGCGTTCTGGTCGAACTTCCAGTCCTTGTCGTCCATCAGGTTGATCGGAATGTTCTGCGCCGGCAGGTAGGCCAGGCCCGTCTGCGGGTTGAACGACATCGGATGCCAGTTGTGCGCGCCGAAGGGGCCGGGAATGCTATCGCCGGGCTTGTCGTTCTGGCGCGCGGCCGCGATCTCGATGGGACGGCCGTTCTTGTCGTAGCCCGTGGCCCAGTTCACGTCGACGAAATTCTTCGCCGAGATGAACTTGCCGTTGGTGCGGTCGATGACGAAGAAGAAGCCGTTCTTCGGCGCATGCAGCAGCACCTTGCGCGCCTTGCCGCCGAGCGTGACGTTGGCCAGGATCATCGACTGGGTGGAGGTGTAGTCCCAGTTGTCGCCCGGCGTCTCCTGGTAGTGCCACACGTACTTGCCGGTGTCGGGGTTCAGGGCCACCACCGAGCCGAGGTAGAGGTTGTCGCCGCCCTTGGGGCTGCGCTTCTTGTGCGCCCAGGGCGAGCCGTTGCCGGTGCCCACGTACATCAGGTTGAGCTCGGGGTCGAAGGCGAAGCTGTCCCATGCGGTGCCGCCGCCGCCGGCTTCCCAGTACTTGCCGCTCGGGTCCCAGGTCTTGGCGGCGCGCGCCATCGATTCGTCCTCGAAGGGCTTGGCCGGGTCGCCCGGCACCACGAACCAGCGCCACTTCTGCTCGCCGGTCTTCGCGTCGTAGGCCGTGACGTAGCCGCGCACGCCGTACTCGGCGCCGCCGTTGCCGATGATGACCTTGCCCTTGAAGACGCGCGGCGCGCCGGTGATGGTGTAGGAGCCCTTCTGCCCCTCGATGGTGTTCTTCTCCCAGACCTTCTGCCCTGTGACGGCGTCGAGCGCGATCAGGCGGCCGTCGAAGGCGCCGACGTAGACCTTGCCCTCGTGCAGCGCGACGCCGCGGTTCACCACGTCGCAGCAGCCCCTGAAACCCTTGGACTTGTCGACCTGCGGATCGAAGCTCCAGAGCTTCTGCCCGGTGCGCGTGTCGATGGCATGCACCACGCTCCACGACGCGGTGACGTACATGACGCCGTCCACCACCAGCGGCGTGGCCTCGATGCCGCGCGTGGACTCGAGGTTGTAGGACCAGGCGAGGCCCAGCTGCTTGACGTTGCCGGCGTTCACCTGGTCGAGCTTGCTGAAGCGCGACTCGGCGTAGTCCAGGCCGTAGCTCGGCCAGTCGGGGGTCTTCTTCTGGGCCGCATTGGCGCGGATGAAGTCGCCGTTCACCTGCCTGGCGGCCGAGGCCTGGGCCGCGGCGGGCGAGCTGCCCGCGCACAGCAATGCACCGGCGAGCACGAGCAACCCGGAGTGGATCTTTTTCATCGGGAGTCTCCTTTGTGCCGCAAGGATCGTTTTTGCCGCCCTCGCGTTCACCTTCGGGATTTCCCCAGTCCGGCGCTGTTCCATTGCGGAACACATTCGACAGGGGCAGCGATCTCCCTTTCCTGGTTCCCCCATTTCGAGGAGCAGCGAACAGCATGGCTTTCGAACGGCTGGGCACGGCAACTGCGCCGCGCCAACTTTTTTCCAGCACGCCCGCGCAGCGCGTGGCGCTCGCGCGGCAGCAGTTCTTCGAGGAAGGCGTGCGGCCTTCGGGCCTGGTCGGCGAGGCGGTGATCCAGTCGTGGCTGCGCTGCACGCGAAACCACAGCGACCGCCAGCGCATCGTGCCTTTCGATGCGGTCACGCCGAGCCGCCTTCACGCCACGCTGGCGCGCAACCGCGAGCTGCTCGAAGTGGCGCGGCAGGAACTCGCGAGCATGGAAAGCGCGCTCGCAGGCACCGACTGCCGCGTGATCCTGACCGACGGCGAAGGCGTGGTGGTGCATGTCACGCAGCAGCCGGCCGCCGCGCACCAGCCGGTGCTGCGCAAGACCGCGCGCGTGGGCGTGAACATTTCAGAGCGCATCGTCGGCACCACGGCGCCCGGCATCGTGGCGACCACCGGGCAGGCCTGCACCGTCGACGGCGCGGAGCACTACTTCGACGTGCTGTCGCAGATGCAGTGCGCCGCGGCGCCGATCCGCGACGTGGCGGGCCGGCTCGCGGGCGTGCTCGACATCACGATGGAGGCGCGGCGCTTCGGCTTCGATGCGGCATCGATGGTGGGGCTCTATGCCACGACCATCGAGAACCGCCTGCTGCAGGCGCAGTCGCGCGACCACCTGATCCTGCGCTTCCAGGCCAGCCCCACCCTGCTGGGCACGCCCATGGAAGCGCTGGCCGGCGTGGCGCCCGACGGCACCATCGCCTGGCTCAACAGTGCCGGCGCGCGGCTGATCGGTCGCCTGCCCGAAGAAGCCTGCGAACGCGATGTCGAATCGATGCTGGGCCACGACCTCGCGAGCCTGCTGCGGCTCGAAAGGCGCGAAGCCGCGCAGCCGCTGCGCCTGGCGAGCGGCCTGGGCGTGTGGGTGCAGGCGCGCCTGAAGGCTGCGGACGGCGTGGACTTCAGGCACGCCGTGGCGGTGCCCGGCGAAAGCAGTGCCATGCTGTCCGTCGAGCCTGCAACGGCAGCCGAGCCGTTGGCGGCGCGCGAGCACACGCCAGCGACCGCCTCGCACCCCGTGCCGGCGGAAGCGCCGCCGGGCGAGACCCTGCGCGAGCACAGCCGCAAGCTGATCGAGGAAACGCTGGCGGCGCAGGGCGGTAACGTGTCGCAGGCGGCGCGGCAGCTGGGCGTGTCGCGCGGCACGCTGTACCGGCGGCTGCGCGGCTGGCGCGAAGAGGACAAGGTCGCGCCGCGCACGCCGCCGAGCTGAAGGCTCAGCGCCTGGGCAGCGCGTAGGCGATCACGTGGTCGCCGGTGCGCGTGCCCAGCGAGCCGTGGCCGCCCGCAACCACCACCACGTACTGGCGCCCGTCGCTGCCGCGGTAGCTCATCGGCGTGGCCTGCCCGCCCGCGGGCAGGCGGGCGCGCCAGAGTTCCTTGCCGTTGGCGACGTCGTAGGCGCGCAGGTAGTAGTCGAGCGTGCCCGAGAGAAAGGCCACGCCGCCGGCCGTCATCATCGGCCCGCCGAGGCTGGGCACGCCCATCGCAAAGGGCAGCGGCAGCGGCGAGCTGTCGCGCACGGTGCCGTTCCTGTGCTTCCACACCACGCGGCCGGTGCGCAGGTCGGCTCCGGCCACATGGCCCCATGGCGGCGCCTGGCACGGCAGGCCGAACACCGAGGTGAAGGCGCGCAGCTGCACCGCGAACGGCGCGCCGAAGTTCTCGTTGAGCGCGGGCAGGCTGTCATTGGGCCGGTTCTTGCCCTGCACGTAGAGCGAGGTGTCGTTGGCGCGCGGAATGAGCTTCGACACGAAGGCCAGCGAGGCCGGCGTGGTGAAGGCCATCTGCCGCACCGGGTCGACCGCCACGCCGCCCCAGTTGAAGACGCCGAAGTTGCCGGGATAGATCAGCGAGCCCTCGGTCGACGGCGGCGTGTAGCGGCCTTCGTAGCGCAGCCGGTGGAAGGCGATGCGGCAGGCCAGCTGGTCGAACACGGTGCCGCCCCACATGTCGGCCGGCGTGAGCGCGGGCGGATCGAAAGACAACTCGGACACGGGCTGCGTGAGCGAGGTGTGGTCGCCCGCGGCCGGCCCCTGCGGCGCGGGCCGTTCATGGACCTTGGTCACGGGCTTGCCATCGCGGCGGTCGAGCACGAACAGCTCGCCCTGCTTGGTCGGCTGCACGAGCGCGGGCACCGTCTCGCTGCCGATGCGCAGGTCGACGAGGCTGGGCTGCGAGGGCACGTCGTAGTCCCAGAGGTCGTGGTGCACGGTCTGGAAGCTCCAGCGCACGCGGCCGGTAGCCAGGTCCAGCGCCACCACCGAGGACGAGTAGCGCTCGGCGCCTTCGCTGCGCTTGCCGCCCCACTGGTCGGGCGGCTGGTTGCCGGTGGGCACGTAGACCAGCCCGAGCGCCTCGTCCACGCTGGAGATCGACCAGCTGTTCGGCGAGTTGGCCGTGTACGTGCGGTCGGCCGCGATGGGCGCAGTGTCGTCCGGGTTGCCCGAATCCCAGTTCCACACCAGCGCGCCGGTGTCGATGTCGAAGGCCCGGATCACGCCCGAGGTCTCCTTCGTCGAAACGTTGTCCAGCACCGTGCCGCCCACGATGACGAGCGAGCGCGTTACCACCACGGGAGAGGTCGAGTAGTAGGAACCTGGCTTCGCGTTGGGCATGTTCTTCCACAGGTCGATCTGGCCCGTGCCGCCGCCGAAGCGCATGCAGGGCCTGCCGCTTTCGGGATTGAGCGCGATGACGCGGCCATCGGCCGTGGGCATGAAGAGCTTGGCGTCGCAGTCGCCGCTGGCAGCCGGGGTTGGCGAAGGCGAAGCAGGCGCGGGCCGCACCGCACGGCCCGGGTCGTATGACAGGCCGCGGCAGGTCAGGTGCTGCAGGGCCAGCGGGCGCCGGATCTCGGGCGTGTAGCGCCAGAGCTGCTGGCCGGTGGTCGCGTTCAGTGCCACCACCGACTGGTGCGGCGTGCAAAGAAAAAGCCGCTCGCCGATCTTCAGCGGCGTGACCTCGAAGGTTGTCTCCTCGGGGTCGCCGCTCTGGCCGCGCACGTCGCCGGTGCGGAAGTGCCACGCTTCCTGCAGCTCGCCCACATTGGCCGGCGTGATCTGGTCGAGTGCCGAGTAGCGCTGGCCCATGCCGTTGCCGCCGTAGGCCATCCAGTCGTCCTTCGGCGGGGCCGGTGCGGCGTTCGCCGGCGCCGCGGCGGCTGCCGTCGGCGCCGGCATGGCGCCCTCCACGCGCGTCGCATCGCGCGTCCACGAGAACACCGCGGCGGCCAGGAAGGCCAGCAGCACCACGCCGAGAAAGCCCCGTGCAGGCGCCACGCCCGCGGCGCTGCGGCGCCCGAGTGCACGCGCGACCCAGGGCGTGAGCAGGAACACGCCGAGCACGAAGAACACGTCGCCGCGCGCCGCCAGCGGCCACCAGTCGAACCCCACTTCCCACAGGGCCCAGACCAGCGTGAACGCCACCACGGCCGCATAGGCCCAGAGGCCGGCGCCGCTGCCGCGCGGCAGCAGCACCGCCGCGACGATCAGCCCGAACCCCGCCACGAGGTAGTACCACGAGCCGCCGAGCACCGCGAGCCAGGCGCCTGCCGCCCCCAGCCCCAGGCCCGCAAGGCCGATGACAACGGCAGTGATGTTGAGCAGCGCGGGAGAAGGCGCACGAACGCGCGCGGCGGCATCGGGCATGGCACGGACTCCAGGTTTTTTCTCGAAGCTAGGCCAAGGCCGCGGTGATGGGCGTAGGCGGTTTGCGCATGTCGCCGTGCATCACCGGACGCGCGGCCGCTTGCCGCCGATCTTCTTAAACAGAAGGTATTCGGTATTCGTTGCGCGCGGCGCGGGCCCGGCGCGTGCGCGCATCGGGCTGCAGCGGCCGGAGGTATTCGTGCAGCGCCAGTGCGGCGGCGCCCACGGCGGGTGCAAGCGCGCGATAGCGCGCAATGCGCAGATCGGGCGCGGGCATGCCGGCCGCATCGGCATGGCGCCCGACCCACTCGAAGGCCGCCTGCGCCAGGCCGAGATGGCCGGTGCAGGACTTGCCGCCGAGCACGATGGCGCGCGGATCGAAGGTGACCCACAGGTTCTGCAGCAGCACGCCGAAGAAGGCTGCCGCATGGGCCATGCCGGGCGCTTCGCGCTCGAGCGCGCGCGAGCCGAAGAAGGCCTCGGCGCAGCCGCGGCGCCCGCACGAGCACAGCGGCCCGTCGAGCTGCAGGATGGTGTGGCCGATCTCGCCCGCCATGCCTTGCGCGCCCGTGAAGAGCCGGTCGTTCAGCACCACGCCGGCGCCCACGCCCACGTCGCAGCTCACGAAGATCAGCGGGTCCGCGCTCTCGCCGCCGGAGAACTCGTATTCGCCCAGCGCGGCGGCATCGGCATCGTTCTGCAGCTGCACCGTGACGCCCGGCAGCCCGGCCGCGGCAAAGGCTTCTTCCAGCGCGGGCAGCAGGCTCACGTTGCGCCAGCCGAGGTTGGGCGCGAAGCGGACCACGCCGGTGCAGTCGTCCACCGCGCCAGGCACGCAGACGCCGATGCTCGACAGGCGCAGCCCCAGTGCGTCGAGCTGCCCGTGCGCGGCCGCGGCCATGCGCGCGACCTGCGCGCAGGCGCCGGCCGGTGCGCTGTCGGCCAGCGCCTGCGTATCGGCATGCAGCACCTCGCCCTGCAGCGAGACGCACACCAGGCGCACCGTTTCGACCGCGATCTCGACACCCATCAGCGCGCGCACGCCGACGTTGATCCGCAGCGGCGTCGAAGGCCGTCCCAGCCCATCGGCGACGGTGGTGCCCGCCTCGCTGAGCCAGCCCTCGTCGAGCAGCTCGCGCACCAGCAGGCTCACGGTCGATTTGGTGAGGCCGCTCTCGCTCGCGAGCCGTGCACGCGACAGGCCCGGCCGCGCGCGCAGGAGGCGCAGCAGCACGCTGCGGTTCATGCGCTTGAGCAGCTGCTGGTCGCCGATGGTCACGGGGCTCCCCTGCCTTCGCTCACCTGTGGGCCTGCTCTTTTCCTTCGGGGCGCTTGCCGGCGATGATCATGCCGAGCACTTCGTCCTCCGTGACGTCCGCGGTGCGGTAGGTGCCCACGAGCTTGCCGTTCTTCATGACCGCGACGCGGTCGCTCAGCGAGAACACGTCGGGCATGTCGTGCGTGATCAGGAAGATGCCGACGCCGTCGGCCTTGAGCTGCTTCACGAGTCCGCCGACCATCGCGGTTTCTTCGGGTCCGAGCGCGGCGCAGGGCTCGTCCATGATCAGGATGCGCGCGTTGAAGTACAGCGCGCGCGAGATCGCCACCACCTGCCGCTGCCCGCCCGAGAGCCTGCGCACCGGGATGCGGATGTTGGTGAAGTTCTTGTTCAGGCGCTGGAACACCTTGCGCGCCTGCACTTCCATGAAGTGGTCGTCGAGCGTGTTCCAGCGCGTCATCTTCTCGCGGCCGAGAAAGAGGTTCGACACGGAGTCGAGGTTGTCGGCCAGCGCGAGGGTCTGGTAGATGGTCTCGATGCCGAGCGCCTGCGCTTCGGCGGGCGTGCGGATGTGGACCTTCTCGCCCGCGATCAGCGTGTCGCCCGAATCGACCGGGTAGGCGCCCGCGAGCATCTTCATGAGCGTGGACTTGCCCGCGCCGTTGTGGCCGAGCACGGCGACCACTTCGCCGGGATGTAGGTTGATGCTCACGCCGTCCACGGCCTTCACGCCGCCGAAGGCCTTGCGGATCTCCTTCAGTTCCACCAGGGGCTTCGAGGTGTCGACCGTGGTCATTTGAGTTCCTTTTGCGGTGTGCCGTGGAAAGGACTTTTTGCATCCTGGGTTCCGATGTTCAGGGCGCGTGCACAGGCCACCGGGTACTCCCCTCCGCGAATGTCCCCCGCCTTCGGCTCCTCCTTGATTTCGCTGCGGGGAGCACCCGATGCCCTGCGCACAGGGCACGCTCCGGGTGCGTTGCCGATCAACGACGGCTCTGTCCAGCGCACTTTCATCCTAGTTCTCCCCGAACTTGCGCCGGTACAGCACGTCGAACACCACCGCCACGATCAGCACCTGCCCGATGATCACCATGCGCTTGCCGATCGGCACGTCGAGCAGCAGCATGCCGCTGTCGAGCGACTGCATGATCAGCGCGCCCAGCACCGAGCCGAAGATCGAACCGGTGCCGCCCGCGAGCGCCGTGCCGCCGATCACGGCGGCCGCGATCACGTACAGCTCCATGCCCGTGCCGAGCGAGTTGGTGCCCGCATTGAGCCGCGCGATCGACACGATGGCCGCCACCGTCACCAGCACCGCGAGCAGCGCGAACAGCATCAGCGTGACGCGCTTGACCGGAATGCCCACCAGCGCCGCCGCATCGGGGTTGCCGCCCATCGCGAACACATAGCGGCCGAAGCGCGTGCGGTGCACGATGAACGACAGCACGATCGCGACCACGGCCCAGATCAGCACCGGGATCGGCAGGCCCTGCGGCGCGTCCTTCGAGGCGATCTGGTAGTTGTTCATGACCGCCGCGAAGACGAACACCACGGCCGCCGGCACCGCCGTCAGCAGCACTTCCAGCCACAGCGGCTCGTTGGGCATCCCGTGGTGCGCGCGTGCGCGGCGCTTCTGCAGCATGCGCGCGAACAGCACCACCGCCACGAAGGCCGCGAGGATCCAGGTCATGGTGGTGCCGATGCCGCCGTCGTAGCCGCCGCCCAGGCGCTGGAAGAACTCGTCGTTCACGGGCTGCGTCTTGCCGTCGGCCACCAGGAAGGCCGCGCCGCGGAACGACATCAGCCCGCCGAGCGTGACCACGAACGAGGGTACGCCCAGCATCGCCGTGAGCCAGCCCTGGTAGATCGACACCAGCAGCGCCACCGCAAGGCCCGCGAGGCAGGCCGCGGGCCACGACCAGCCCGAGGTGTACTGCAGGTAGGCGATCAGCACGCCCACGAAGCCCATGACCGAGCCGACCGACAGGTCGATGTGGCGCGCCACGATGACCAGCACCATCACCGTCGACACGATGCCCACCACCGCCGTCTGCTGCGCCACGTTGTAGAGGTTCTCGGGCGACAGGAACACGCCGCCCGACATCACGTTGAAGACCACCCCCATGGCGATCAGCAGCACGCTCATCAGCAAGAGCCGCAGGTCGACGCCCGTGCGCCGCCACCAGCCTGGCGTTGGATTGCTCATTTTTCAGATCCTCTCGAAGGAACAACAGGTGCGCGGCGGCGGCCGGGCGGGCCCATGGGCCGGCCGGACACGGCAGTGCTGCGCGGGTTGCGGCGCTTCTTCGCGCGCGCTCTCTTCTTGCTACTTGCAGGCCGCGGGCGCGCTGGCCGCCTGGACGCCCTTGCAGAGCTCGTCCTTCTTGATCCAGCCGGCCTTCACGACCACGTCGAGGTTGTCGCGCGTGATCGGCACCGGCGTGAGCAGGCGCGACGACAGCGAGATCTTCTTCGGCCCGGAATTCCAGGGCGCGGCCTTCTCGACCGGCTTGCCCTGCGACAGCGCGATGGCGGCGCTGGCGGCTTCGCGGCCGAGTTCGCGCGAGTCCTTGAAGATGGTGGCGGTCTGCGTGCCCAGCGCAATGCGGTTGAGCGCCGCGAAGTCGGCGTCCTGGCCCGACACCGGAATGCCGCGCAGGCCCTTGGCCGTGAGCGCGGCCACCGCGCCGCCGGCCGTGCCGTCGTTGGCCGCCACCACCGCGTCGACCTTGTTGGCGTTCTTGGTGAGGATCTGCTCCATGTTCTTCTGCGCCACCTCGGGCTTCCAGCCCTCGGTGTATTCGTCGCCGACGATCTTGATGTCGCCCTTCTTGATGGCGGCGTCCAGCACCTCCTGCTGGCCCGCGCGCAGGAAGTCGGCGTTGGGATCGCTCGGCGAGCCCTTGATGATCACGTAGTTGCCCTTGGGCTTGACCTTGAAGACCTCGCGCGCCTCCATGCGGCCGACCTCGACGTTGTCGAAGGTGATGTAGAAGACGCCGGGCGCCTCGATCAGCCGGTCGTACGCGACCACGGGCACCTTCTGGCGCGTGGCCTTGGTGACGGCCGGAAGGATCGCATCCTTGTCCATTGCCAGCACGATCAGCGCCTTGGCGCCCTTCGACATCAGGCCCTCGATGTCGCCCAGCTGCTTCTCGGGCGAGCCGCCCGCATCGGCGCTGATGTACTTGGCGCCGAGCTTCTCGAGCTGCGCCTTGATCGCGGCCTCGTCGGTCTTCCAGCGCTCTTCCTGGAAGTTGGACCAGCTCACGCCGACCACGGTCTGGGCCAGTGCGCCCACGGCAGAAAGGCCGAAGGCCATGGCGGCCAGGGTGTGCTTGAGTTGCATGGATGTCTCTCCTTGGAAGGTGTGCCCGGCGAAAAGGCCGTGTAAGAAATTAGTTAGTTTGAAGGGCGAACTAACTATCCCATCGCGGCCGTGCGCTGGGCACCCGGGAATTCCCGGGGGAATGCACACGCCGGGGCGGCGGATCGAGCACCGAAAAAATCGATGCTCAGCGAAAAAATATATCGCTTTCGGTTGTGAGGCGTGCTGCTTAAAGTCCGGGCCATGCTGAACTCAAGAGATGCGATCGCCGCCATGAATGCACCCGCCACGAGAATCCCTTTCCACCTCGCCTTTCCCGTCCGCGACATTGCCGAAGCCCGCGCCTTCTATGGCGGCCTGCTCGGCTGCCCCGAGGGCCGCAGCGCGCCCGAATGGGTCGACTTCGACTTCTACGGCCACCAGATCGTGGCGCACCTCGCGCCCGATGAATGCGGCCACAAGGCCAGCAGCGCGGTCGACGGCCACGACGTGCCGGTGCGCCACTTCGGCGCCATCCTCCCGATGGACCAGTGGCAGGCGCTGGCCGACAAGCTCGTGGCGCGGCAGACCCGCTTCGTGATCGAGCCCTACATCCGCTTCAAGGGCGAGCCGGGCGAACAGGCGACGATGTTCTTTCTCGATCCGTCGGGCAATGCCATCGAGATGAAGTCGTTCGCGAATCTCGATTCGCTGTTCGCCGTCTGAAGGCCCCAACCACAGCCCATCGTGATGAAACATTGAACCATGCATCGATTCTTGAGATGCTCGGTTCATGATCAACGAGCTCAGAACCTTCATCGCCGTCTGCCGCCACGGCACCTTTGCCGCCGCGGGAGAGCGGATCGGCCTGACGCAGTCGGCGGTCAGCAGCCAGGTCAAGCGGCTCGAGGAAGCCCTGGGGTTCGCGCTGTTCGAACGGACCGGGCGCTCCGCCACCTTGAATGCGGCCGGCCAGACGACGCTGGCGCGCGCGGAGGAGATCTGCGCGCTCTACGCCAGGCTCGGCGAGCTTCCCGATGACGCCGCGAGCGGCGGGCTGCTGCGCATCGGCGCCATTGCCTCGGCGCAGTCGACACTCGTCGCGCGGGCGCTTGCAAGGCTGCGCAAGCAGCAGCCGCTGCTGCGCGTCCATGTGTCGCCCGGCGTGTCGATGCGGCTGATGGACGAACTCGACGCGGGCACGATCGATGCGGCGGTGATCATCCGGCCGCCGTTCGGCCTTCTTCCGGAACTGGCGTGGCAGCCGCTGGTGCAGGAGCCGTACGTGCTCATCGCGCCCAGGAAACTGCCGGGCAAGGACTGGCGCGCGCTGCTCCAGGAGCAGCCCTTCCTGCGCTACGACCGCGCGTCGTTCGGTGGCCGCATGGTGGAAAGATTCCTCCGGCGCGAAGGCATCGCGGTCAACGATTCGATCGAACTGGACGAGATCGCCGGGCTCATCCACATGACGTCCAAGGGGCTGGGAGTTGCGCTCGTTCCGCTGGTCGAGGCGCACCTTCCGCTGCCCGCGGGTGTTCGCATGCTCCCGCTCGGCGAATTCACGTTCCACCGCGAGGTGGGCCTCCTGCAGCGCAAGCCGCGCGCCAGCCCGCCTGCCGCCGCGCAGTTTGCGCAGTGCCTGCGGGAAGCCGCTCAGTAGACATCGCGCCGGTAGCGGCCCTCTGCCACCAGGTCTTCGTAGGCCACCGAACCCAGCACCTCGCGCAACGCGAGGTCGACGCCCGGCGCCATGCCTTCGAGGCTGCCGCAGACGTAGACCACCGCACCCTCGGCCACCCGTTGGCGCAGCAGGCCGGCCGCCTCGCGCAGCTGGTGCTGCACATACCGGCGCTCGGCCTGGTCGCGCGAGAACACCAGGTCGACGCGCTCGATCGCCGCGGCCGCCTGCCACTGCGCGATTTCCCCGGCGCAGAAGGCGTCGTGCGCCGCATTCCGTTCGCCGAACACCAGCCAGTTGCGGCCGTGGTCCCGCCGCACGCGCTCGCGAAGATGCGCGCGCAGGCCGGCAAAGCCGGAGCCATTGCCGATGAAGACGCAGGGCGCCTCATCGTCGACGAGCGCGAAAGCGGGATTGGGCAGCAGGCGAAGCTCGACCTGTGCATCCAGCGGCGCCCCCTCGGTCAGCCAGCCCGAGGCCACGCCCATGCCGTCCGCGTGGCGGACCTGGCGCACCAGCAGCTGCACGCAGCCATCGGCCGTGGTCGAGGCCACCGAATAGCGCCGCGGCGCCAGCGGCACCAGCATGTCGGCCAATGCCTGCGCGCTGGCCGCCGACGCTGCGGGAAGCATGCTGCGAGACAGCGCGTCTTCGAGCGTGCGCTCGCGGCCATCGCAGTGCACGCGCGCTCGTCCGTCGAGGCCGGTGCGGCGCAGGAATTGCCCGACGGCGTGGCCGGGCTGGCGCGGCAGCAGTTCGACAAGCGCGCCCGGCGCCCAGGCGGCTGCGCCGGCATGCGCGAGCTCGATCTCGAAGAGCGGATCGCCCTGGCTGCCGGCATTGAGCAGGGTGCGCCGCACGAGGCGCCAGGGCCCGAAGGGCGCCGCCTTCGCTTCGTGCGCCTTCCATGCGCCGGGCTGCAGCACGCCGAAGGCTTCGGCCAGCGACTGCTGCCAGCGGGCCAGCGCACCGGCATCGCCGTTGTGCACTTCGATCATCGGGAACAGCGCCTGCGCGCCGTGGCCGCGCAGGTCATGGTCCAGCGCCCTGCCGAAGCCGCAGAAGTTGGCGTAGTGCCGGTCCCCCAGCGCGAGCAGGCCGTAGTGCACATGCTGCAGGCCGGAGCCGGTCTGCAGCGCGAACTGGCGCGCAAAGGCGCGCAGGCTGTCCGGCGGATCGCCGTCGCCGAAGGTGCTGGCCACCAGCAGCACCTTGCGGTAGCGCCGCAGCGCATCCACGCTCAGGCGCACCAGCGGCTGCAGCACCACCGCGACGCCGGCCGATTGCAGCACCGCGGCCGTCTGCAGCGCGATGCGCTCCGCCTGGCCGGTCTGGCTCGCAAAGGTGAGCAGCACGGGCTCGGCGCCGGGCCCGTCGGACCGCAGCGCAGGACCGAGCCGCGTGCGCTCCTCGCGTACGGCCCGCTTGGTGCGCCGGCGTCCGAGGTAGAGCATCCACCCCGTGATCGCGAACAGCGCCAGGCCCAGGCTGCTGAGCAGCATCACGATGCGGCCCGGCAATCCCCAGTAGGTGCCCATGTGCATCGGATAGATGCTGTTGACCAGCCGGCCGGCCAGCGGCTTGTCGGCATAGCGCTGGTGCCGGGTGGGCTCGCCGGTGGCGGCGTCAAGGTAGAGGCGGTTGCGTGCGCGTTCGTGTTCGGGGTGGGCGCGCAGGTAGGTCACTTCGAGCTGCGATGCATTGCGCGCCGGCAGGCGCAGCGTGGCCAGGCTCCAGTCGCCGCCGGTTTCGTCGAGGAAGGATTGCCACACGCGCTGCAGGTCGGGCGCCGCCTGCGCCTTGGCGGGCGCGCTGCCGGCCTGCATGCCCTGCGCACGGACCACGCGCCCTTCGCCGGCGGCGTTGTCGACCATCGCGCGCACGGCGTCGAAGCCCCAGTAGATGCCCGTGAGGCTCGAGACCAGGTACACCAGCAGCGCGAGGGTGCCGGCCACCGCATGCAGGTTCCAGAGAAAGGCGCGGCCGGTCAGCGCGAAGTCCAGCTTCAGCCAGGCCTGCCACGCGAGCGGCCGGCGCGGCCAGCGCAGGTAGAGGCCCGACAGCGCAAGCACCAGCAGCCCCGCGGCCAGGGTGCCGGTGACGGGCTTGCCCGCATCGCGCGGCAGCAGCAGCCAGCGATGCAGGTGCTCGGCGAACTCGAAGAAGGCCTCGCCCGCGGGCACGGGCAGCAGCGCGCCGGTCCAGGGATCGGCCAGCCGGACCTCGCCCTGGCGCTGGCCTTCGGGCGGCGCAAAGTTGATGCGCGCCGGCCGCCCGGCTTCGGCAAACACCGTGAGCGCCGCGATGCGCAGTGCCGGCTCGGCCGCCTGCACCTGCACCTGCGCCGCGAGCGCCGCGGGCCGCAGCGCCGGCGCACCAGCCAGGTTGGGAATGTGGCGCAATTCGGGATTGAGCGCGTCGACGATCTCCGCGCGAAAGGAAAGCACCGCGCCGCTCAGCCCGATCACGACGAGCACGCTGCCGGCGGTGATGCCGATGAACCAGTGGATCTGGAACCAGATCCGTCTCAGGAGAGCCATGGAAAAAACGCCGAAGGATGTGAAGGGCCGCTGCCGTCTTGTTGCGGATTCGTTCAAAGGTCGACCTTGAGCGTCGCCTTGATGCTGCGCGGCGCGCCCACGGCCAGCCGCGTGCCGGCCGCTGCCCAGTAGCGCTTGTCGGCCACGTTGTCGACGTTGACCTGCCACAGCGTGCGCTTGCCGAACAGCTGCGTCACGTAGCGCGCGCCCAGGCCGAAAAGGGTGTTGCCGCCGATGAAGGCCTGGTTCAGGTCGTCCACCGGCCGGCGCCCCGTGTAGTAGGCGCCCGCGTTGACCGAGAGGCCCGGCACTGCGGCGATGTCGTACGAGAGAAAGACGCTGGCCGTTTGTTTGGCGGTGTTCTCGGGCATCTTCCCGTTGTATTGCGCGTTGATGCCGCGGAACTCGGCATCCAGCGACTGGGCCGACAGCTGCCAGGCGAGCGCGCGCGTCAGGCGGCCCTGCGCCGAGACTTCGAGGCCGCGGTAGCGCTGGCGGCCGTCGGCCACGAAGGTGTTGGCGCTGTTGGTGTAGGCGCCGGGGCGTTCGATGTCGAACAGCGCACCCGACAGCAGCATGCCGCCGTCGCTGAGCCAGCGCAGGCCGATTTCCTTCTGCTTGCTCACGCCGGGCGGCATGTGGGCGTTCTGGTTGGCGGTGCCGGCGGGCGCGATCTCGCCTTCCTCCACGCCCTCCGCATAGGAGACGTAGCCCACCAGCGCGGACGTGAACTTGTAGCTCAGCGCCGCGAGCGGCGTGGTCTTGCGCACGTCGTAGGCGATCGGCGGGATCGTGGCGCTCGCGCCCTGCGTGCTCTCGTAGTGGGTGCGGCGCAGGCCGGCCACCAGCTGCCACTGCGGCGAGAAGCTGATGCGGTCGAGCGCATAGAGCCCGAGCTCCTCGCTTTCCTGGGCGCCAGTGGTGGGCCGGGCCGGCCGCGCCGTCAGCGGCAAATAGCCGATGGGCACCGGGTTGTACAGGTTCTGCACGGTGCTGGCGCCGCCGTAGTTGCGCTGGAAGATCGGGTCCTGCGTCTTCTTGCTGCGCGCGGCGCCGAGCGTGAGTTCGTGCTGCACGCTGCCGGTCGAGAAGGTGCCGAACAGCTCGGTGCGCAGCAGGTCCGAGGTCTGCTTGAGGCTCTGGTCGTTGCCGGTGATGCGGCCGGCGCCTGTCAGCACGTTGTAGTTGCTGAAGCTTGCGAGCCGGCGGTCGCGCTCGGCTTCGGAGTGGCCGGCTTCCACGGTCAGTGCCCAGTTGCCGCCGAGCGAATAGTCGGCGCGCAGCTGGGTGTTGGTGACTTCGGCATCGAACACGGCCCACGGCGGCCCGAGCAGCTTGTCGGGGTTGGGCACGGCAGGCAGGGCGATCACCCCGTTGACAGCCGCCAGCCGGGTGATGCCGGCCTGCTCGGTGATGCGCTTGCGGTAGTTCTCGACGTCGGCCTTGAGCGTGAGCCGGCTGTTGATGCGCCAGTCGAACGCGGCCGACACGAACCTGCGGTTGCCGTCCACGCCGTCGATGTTCGAGCCGATGCGCCCGCCGGCGGCGTTGATGCGCAGCCCGTACTGGTTCTGGTCGCCGAACTGGCGCCCGAGGTCGGCCAGTGCCTGTGCCGAGCCGCGGTCGTCGAGCGTGAGGCCCACGGTGCTCACGGGCGTGCTGCCGGCGCGCTTGGTCACGAGGTTGACGATGCCCGCCGGCGTGGTGAAGCCGTAGTAGAGCGCCGAGGCGCCCTTCAGCACCTCGACGCGCTCCTTGTTCTCCATGGGAATCTCGGAGACGTTGGGAATCGCGAGCGAGCCGTTGAGCCGGTAGTTCGTCCGGTTCTCCACCGCGATGCCGCGGATCACGAGCTGGTCGAAGGTGTCGCCGCCGTTCTGCTGGCGCGTCACGCCGGCCGTGTTGCGCAGCGCCTCGTAGATGCTGGCCGCGCCCTGCAGCTCCAGCACCTCGCGCGTGACGGTGTTGACCGTGGCGGGCACGTCCATGATGCCGGCGCCGCGGAAGGTGCCGGCCTCCACCGTGTTGGCGACGAAGCCGGTGGTCGCACTGGATTCCACCGTGACGGTGCCGAGCTGCCCGCGCGCCTCGGCGGCCGGCTCGGTGATTTGGGCATGGGAAAAGGCCCCCGCGAGCGCGAGAGGCGTGGCCAGAAAGAACTTGTGCATGGGAAAAGCAGGGGCCGGCGCTGCTTCGATCGACGCGGGCAGCGGCCGCAAAGGAATCGTGCGGACGGGGGCGCCATTCTACCGATGCATTTGAGAATCATTCTCAGACTTCCACTGCGGGAACACGGCAGGGGGTAAGCCCTGTGAGGCCATGTCGTCACGCTTGATACGATTTTTGCCGGAACGCCCCCGTCAAGGGCGCTGGAGACAAGATGGACCCGAGCAATTCAGGCACGGCGCTGTACCGCGCCATGGTGCGCATCCGCGCCTTCGAAAACGCCGCCGAAGCCGCCAGCCAGGGCGGCGTGAGCGCCTATGGCCAGCAGGCCGCCGGCGCCGCCAAGGTGCGCGGGCCGCTGCACCTTTCGACCGGCCAGGAGGCGGTGCCCGCGGGCGTCTGCGCGCACCTGCGCACGAGCGACTACCTCACCTCCACGCACCGCGGCCACGGCCACACGCTGGCCAAGGGCGCCGACCTTGCCCGCATGATGTGCGAGCTGTTCGGCAAGGCCACCGGCTTCAACGGCGGCAAGGGCGGCTCGATGCACATCGCGGACTTCTCGGTCGGCATGCTGGGCGCGAACGGCGTGGTGGCGGCGGGCCTGCCGATTGCGGTCGGCGCGGCGCATGCGCAGAAGCTGCTCGGAAAAAATGGCGACATCACGGTCTGCTTCTTCGGCGACGGCGCCATCAACCGCGGGCCTTTCCTCGAGGCGCTGAACTGGGCGCGCGTGTACGGCCTGCCGGTGCTCTTCGTCTGCGAGGACAACCGCTGGAGCGCCACCACCGCGAGCGGCCCGATGACGGCGGGCGAAGGCGCATCGGCGCGCGCCGCCTCGATGGACATCGCGGCCACGCAGGTCGACGGCAACGACGTGTTCGCGGTGCACGAAACCGCCGCGCGGCTGGTCGCCGAAGTGCGCGGTGGCGCCGGACCGCGGCTTTTGCATGCGCTGACCTACCGCGTGAAGGGGCATGTGTCGGTCGACCTCGCGGCCTACCGCGATCCGGCCGAACTGGCCGCCGCGCTCGAAACCGATCCGATCGCGCGGGCACGCGGGCACCTTCTGGACATGGGCGTGGCCGCCGCGACGCTGGATGCCATCGAGAATGCCGCGCGCGACGAGGTGGACACCGCCCTCGCCGTGGCCGACGCCGCGCCCTGGCCCGAGCCCGGCGCCGCCTTCACCGACGTGCAGACCACGGGAGCAGGCCAATGGCTGTGACAACCACGCTGAGTTATTCCGAAGCCGCCGTGCTCGCAATCCAGCGCGAAATGGAAGCCGATGCGCGCGTGGTCGTGCTCGGCGAGGACGTGGGCCGCGGCGGCATCTTCGGCCAGTACAAGGGCCTGCAGCAGGCCTTCGGCGCCGAGCGCGTGATCGACACGCCGATCAGCGAGGCCGCGATCATGGGCGCCGGCGTGGGCATGGCGCTCGCGGGCCTGCGGCCCGTGGTCGAGATGCGGGTGGTCGACTTCGCGCTCTGCGGCATGGACGAACTGGTCAACCAGGCCGCCAAGAACCGCTTCATGTTCGGCGGCCAGGGCCGCGTGCCGCTGGTGGCACGCATGCCCGGCGGCATCTGGGACGCCTCGGCCGCGCAGCATTCGCAGTCGCTCGAGGCCTGGTTCGCGCACCTGCCGGGCGTGGTGGTGGTGAGCCCGTCGACGCCGCAGGACAACTACGGCCTGTTGCGCGCCGCGCTCGCGTGCGGCGACCCCGTGGTCTACATCGAGCACAAGACGCTCTGGGGCCTGCGCGGCGAGGTCGACGAAGACATCGCCGTGCCGCTCGGCAAGGCGCGGCGCATGCGCGAGGGCAACGCGCTCACGCTCGTGAGCTGGAGCCGGCAGATGCAGGCCTGCGCGGCGGCCTGCGATGCACTGGCGGCCGAAGGCATCGCGGTCGACCTGATCGACCTGCGCACGCTCTGGCCCTGGGACCGCGAGACGGTGCTCGCGTCGTGTGCACGCACCGGGCGGCTGCTGGTGGCGCACGAGGCGGTGCAGGCGGCGGGCTTCGGCGCCGAGATTGCCGCCAGCGCCGCCGAGGCCACGGGCTGCCGCGTGGCGCGGCTTGGCGCGCCGCGCATTCCGGTCGGCTATGCGCCGGTGCTGGAGGCGCAATCGCGCGTCGGCGCCGAGGCCATCGCGGCCGCCGCGAGAAAACTGCTGGGCTGAACCAGCCGCGCCATGGACCCGCTGTTCTTCAAGCTGGTGCGGGTGGTCAATCTCACGGCGCGGCCCTTTCACGAGAAGGTGGGCCGCGAACACCACCTCACGCTCAACGAATGGCGTGCCATGGCGGTGCTCGGCGCGCAGCCGGGGCTCAATGCCACGCAGATCGCCGATCTCACCGGCCTCGACAAGATGGCGGTGAGCCGCGCCCTGGCCGGCCTGAAGCGCCACAAGCGTGTGCAGCCCGTGGGCGACCCCACCGACCGGCGCCGCAGCCGGCTCTACCTGACGGCGGCCGGCAAGGCGCTGCACGAAACCGTCGGCGTGCTGGGCCGGCAGCGCGAGGCCGCGCTGTTCGAGGGCATCGCGGCCGACGAGCTCGCCCGCCTCGATGCCACCCTGGACAAGCTCATTGCCGCCGTCCAGCGCGCCGGATAGCCTTCAGGCCGCGAATCCGCCGTCGATGTTGAGGCTGGCGCCGGTAACGAACGCGGCTTCGGGACTCGCGAGGTACGCCACCATGCCGGCGATTTCCTCGGGGCGCGCGTGGCGGGCCAGCGCCATCAGGCCGTGCATCGCGGCGGCGTTCGGGCCGTCGACCGGGTTCATGTCGGTGTTGACGGGGCCGGGCTGCACGTTGTTGACCGTGATGCCGCGCGGACCGAGGTCGCGCGCGAGGCCCTGCACCAGGCCCTTGAGCGCCGACTTGCTCATGGCATAGGCGCTGCCGCCGGGCCAGGGCATGCGCTCGGCGTTGGTGCTGCCGATGTTGATGATGCGCCCGCCCTCGCCCATGTGGCGCACGGCGGCCTTGGCCGCCACGAAGACTGCGCGCACGTTGATGTCCAGCGTGCGGTCGAAATCCTCGAGCGAGAAATCATCGAGGGTGCCGGGCAGGAAGACGCCGGCGTTGTTGACCAGCATGTCGATGCGGCCGAGCTTGCGCGCGGCTTCGTCGATGCCGGCGGTGAGCGCGGCGGCATCGGCGCTGTCGATCTTCAGCGCCAGCGCACGGCCGCCTTCGGCCTCGATGCTGCGCACGAGTTCGTCGGCCGGCGCGCCGGAGCTGGCATAGCTGAAGGCGACGGCGGCGCCGTCCTCGGCCAGGCGGCGCACGATCGCGGCGCCGATGCCGCGCGAACCGCCGGTGACGAAAGCGACCTTGCCCGTGAGCACGGGGGAAGTGGATTTGCTGAGTGCCATGGTGATGGTTTCCTATCGGTTGTGAGGTGGAAGACCTTCAGTGTCGGGATTCCATTACCGTTCCGGTAGCCATCAATCGTTCCAATCAGATTCAACCATTGGTTGAAAATAGGCCCATGGAACCGCTCAATCACCTCCAGTCCTTCGTGCAGAGCGCCGAAAGCGGCAGCTTCTCGGCCGCTGCCCGCCGGCTCGGGCTCACGCCGGCCGCGGTCAGCAAGAACGTCGCGCGGCTCGAAGCCCGGCTGGGCGTGCGGCTGTTCCAGCGCAGCACCCGCCGCCTCACGCTGACGGAGGGCGGCGAGCGTTTCCTGGGCCAGATCGGCGGGGCGCTGGCCACGCTGCAGGACGCCGTGGCCGGCCTGTCGCAGGACGACGGCCAGCCCGCCGGCACACTCAAGGTGAGCATGGGCCAGGCCTTCGGCCGCGAGCATGTGCTGCCGATGATGGGCGACTTCCTCGCGCGATACCCGTCCATCCTGCCCGACTGGCACTTCGACAACCAGCAGGTGGACCTGGTGGGCGAAGGCTTCGACGCGGCCATCGGCGGCGGCATCGAGCTGTCGCCCGGCGTGGTGGCGCGCGAACTGGCGCGCATCCATGTGGTGGCGGTGGCCGCACCGGGCTACCTGGCAGGGCGCACGCTGCCGGCACAGCCCGCGGAACTGGCGCAGCTCGACGCCCTGCTGCGGCGCTCCTCGCCCACCGGCCGGCTTCGCAGCTGGACGCTGCAGCATGCGAGCGGCGACCAGGCCACGGTGGAGCTGCCGCGGCCGCGCGCGATCTTCAACGACCCCGAAGCCATTGCGCACGCCGCGCTGATGGGCCTGGGCGTGGCGATGCTGCCGATGCCCTTCGTCGAACGCGGCCTGCGCAGCGGCGAGCTGGTGCGCCTGCTGCCCGAGTGGCACTTCGACGCGGGCGCGGTCTGGCTCTACTACCCGAGCAAGAAGCTGCTGCCCGCGAAGACGCGCGTGTTCATCGACTTTGTGCTGGAGCGTTTTCGCAGCGAGCGGTTTGCACAGCGGATGCAGGTGGCATAGACCGGCGCCCCACGGGGTTTTTACCCGCCATGCGCGCGGCGGTTCCCCTGTACAAACGCCCGCATGACCTCTTCTTCAAACTTCAAGACGAACCGCCGCGCCGCACTGGCCGCTTCCGCCTGCGCCATCGCCCTCGCGGCTGCCCCTTCCTGGGCCCAGAACACCTGGCCGAACAAGCCGGTGCGCATCGTCGTGCCCTTCGCGGCCGGCGGCACCACCGACATCCTGGCGCGCGCCGTCGCGCCCGAACTGTCGAAGGCCTTCGGCCAGCAGTTCATCGTCGACAACCGCGCGGGCGCGGGCGGCAACGTGGGCGCCGAGATCGTGGCGCGCGCGCCGAACGACGGCTATACGCTCTTGATGGGCACGGTCGGCACGCACGGCATCAACCGCGCGCTCTATCCCAAGCTGCCGTTCGACCCGATCAAGGACTTCGCGCCGATCACGCTGGTGGCGGCCGTGCCGAACGTCATGGAGATGAACGCCGACAAGGCCAAGGCGCTGAACATCCACAACGTGCAGGACTTCATCAAGTACGCCAAGGCCAACCCGGGCAAGCTCAACATGGCCTCCAGCGGCAGCGGCACCTCGATCCACCTGGCAGGCGAGCTCTTCAAGAGCATGACCGGCACCTTCATGGCCCACATCCCGTACAAGGGCTCGGGCCCGGCGCTGCTGGACATGGTGGGCGGCAACGCCGACGTGATGTTCGACAACCTGCCTTCGTCGATGGCGCAGATCAAGGGCGGCAAGCTCACGGCCCTGGCCGTGACCAGTGCCAGGCGCTCGCCGGCGCTGCCCGACGTCCCGACGGTCGAGGAAGCGGGCGGCCCGACGCTCAAGGGCTTCGAGGCGAGCTCATGGTTCGGCCTGCTGGCGCCGGCCGGCACCTCGCCCGAGATCGTGAACCGGATCCAGCAGGAAGTGGCCAAGTCGCTGGGCACGCCCGCCATCAAGGAAAAGATGCTCGCCCAGGGCGCCATCCCGAGCGGCAATTCGCCGGCCGACTTCGCCAAGCTGATTGCCAGCGAGCACGTGAAGTGGGCGAAGGTTGTGAAGGACTCCGGCGCGAAGGTGGACTAACCCCCAGGCTTCGCGACAGGCGCTCAGGTCTTCCAGGTCACGTCTTTTTTATCGGCCAGGGAATCCCTGAGCATGTGCAGCAGCGGGGCTGCGCGCTGGTGCAGGCCCACGTGCTGCTTTTCGGCCTCGTTGGCGTGGCCTTCGACGGCGTAGTCGTCATGGTTGTGCGGATTGCTGGCCTCGCGCGCCAGCGCGGATTCGAGCGCCGCAATGGCGCCCGGGATCTGCTCGAGGGTGATGATGCCCTGCGGCGCAGGTGCCTTGCCGACGATGTCGAACAGCTGGCGTGCATGCACCTCCAGCATCACGAAGTCAGGGGAGGCCCGGGACTGGAATCGGTACAGCATGGTTGTTCTCACTCACTTGTAGATGTAGTCACGGGCAAAAGGGTACACCGATTGCGAACCGCGCAAAACACCATGCTCGACCCGGCCGTCGGGCTTGGTCGAAAGCATCTGGTGCAATGAGATCCAGCCCTGCTCGAAGCTCATGGCCGAGCCCGCCAGGTAGAGGCGGTAGGCGCGCAGGATGCGCTCGGCATTCTCGCCCTGCCGCCCGCCCGCGCGCGCGAGCACTTCGCGCGCCGTGTCGAGCTGCGACTCCAGCGCGTCCGACCAGGCCCACAGCGTGCGCGCATAGTGCGGGCGCAGGCTTTCGGTATCGACCATCTCCAGACCCGCGGCCGCCGTCTCGCGCAGCACGTGCGTCACATGCAGCAGCTCGCCGCCCGGGAAGATGTACTTCTCGATGAAGTCGCCCATGCCCGCGCCCAGCTGGCGGTAGTCGAGCTGGCCCGAGGTGATGCCGTGGTTCAGCACCAGCCCGCCGGGCTTGAGCAGCGAATGGATCTTGCGGAAATAGGTGGGCATGTTGGCCGCGCCCACATGCTCGAACATGCCGACCGACGAGATCTTGTCGAAGGGCGCATCGGCCGAAAGCTCGCGGTAGTCGCGCAGCTCCACCCGCACGCGGCCCTGCAGGCCCTTTTCCTCGATCAGGCGCTGCACGTGCGCATGCTGGTTCTTCGACAGCGTGATGCCGGTGGCGTCGACGCCATAGTGCTCCGCCGCCCACAGCAGCAGCCCGCCCCAGCCGGAGCCGATGTCGAGAAAACGCTCGCCGGGCTGCAGCAGCAGCTTGCGGCAGATGTGGTCCAGCTTGGCCTCCTGGGCTTGCGCCAGCGTCAGCCCCGGCGTGCGGAAATAGGCGCACGAATACACCCGGCGCGGATCGAGCCACAGCGCGTAGAAGTCGTCGGAGACGTCGTAATGGAACTGGATCTGCTCGGCATCCTTGTGCAGCGAATGCGAGTTGTGGGACTTGGCCAGCCGCAGCAGCCGGGTCCACCAGGTGGTGTTGGTCTCCGCGGGGTTGCCGGGCAGCATGCCGACCGTGGCGTCGATCAGGTCGCGCATCGCGCCTTCGATCTGCACCCGGCCCTCCACATAGGCCTCTCCGATGGCCCCCACCTGATGCGCCGCCAGCTTGGCCAGCGCCGACCACTCGCTGAACGCCAGGGTGACACGCGACCCCGGCTTGGCAACTCTTCGACCATCGGGCAGTTCCAGCGCGATGGGCACGGGCAGCGACGCAAGCTGCGACTCGATCTTGGGTATCAAGCTTTGCATGGTGAAGCGATGGTATTGATTTTTTCGATTTTTTGCATGACACCCACGGCGCCCCGGGTACCCCGCCGGGGAAGGCCCCGTTGACACCAGATTGTTTATGCTTAAACTATTCAACCATGAACAGCCTAACCGCCGGCACCTCTGCCGCACCCGCCATGGACCTTCAACGCATCCTGTGCATCGGCGGCGGCCCCGCGGGCCTGTACTTCGCGCTGCTGATGAAGGCGCGCAACCCCGCGCTCGAGATCACCGTGGTGGAGCGCAACCGCCCCTTCGACACCTTCGGCTGGGGCGTGGTGCTCAGCGACCAGACGCTCGCCAACCTGCGCGCGGCCGATGCCGAGACCGCGGCGCTGATCGGCAGCGAGTTCCACCACTGGGACGACATCCAGGTTTTCTTCAAGGGCCGGCAGGTGCGCTCGGGCGGCCACGGCTTCTGCGGCATCGGCCGCAAGCGTCTGCTGAACATCCTGCAGGAGCGCTGCCTCGCGCTCGGCGTGAAGCTGGTCTTCGAGACCGACGCCACCGACGACCAGGCGATCGCCGCCCAGTACAACGCCGACCTGGTGATTGCAAGCGACGGCCTCAACAGCCGCATCCGCCAGCGCTATGCCGACGTGTTCAAGCCCGACATCGACCTGCGCAACTGCCGCTTCGTGTGGCTGGGCACGCACCAGACCTTCGACGCCTTCACCTTCGCCTTCGAACAGACCGAGCACGGCTGGTTCCAGGCCCATGCCTACCAGTTCGATGACAAGACCTCGACCTTCATCGTCGAGACGCCCGAAGCAGTCTGGAAGGCCCACGGCCTCGACCAGATGGAGCAGCCCGAGGCCATCGCCTTCTGCGAGAAGCTGTTCGCCAAGTACCTGGGCGGCCATTCGCTCATCAGCAATGCCACGCATTTGCGCGGCTCGGCCAACTGGATCCGCTTTCCGCGCGTGGTGTGCGAGCGCTGGACGCACCGCATCGACGTGCAGGGCCGCTCGGTGCCCGTGGTGCTGATGGGCGACGCGGCGCACACGGCGCACTTCTCGATCGGCTCGGGCACCAAGCTCGCGCTGGAAGACGCGATCGACCTGGCCAACGAATTCGCGCAGGGCGGCACTGTCGACCACGTGCTCGAAGGCTACGAGGCGCGCCGCAGCGTCGAGGTGCTCAAGATCCAGAACGCCGCGCGCAACTCCACCGAATGGTTCGAGAACGTGCCGCGCTACACCGGCATGCAGATCGAGCAGTTCGCCTACTCGCTGCTCACGCGCTCGCAGCGCATCAGCCACGAGAACCTGCGCGTGCGCGACACGCAATGGCTTGGCGGCTACGAGCAATGGCTCGCCGGCGGCAAGCCCATTGCGCCCATGCTGATGCCGCTGCAGGTGCGCGGCCTCAAGCTCAAGAACCGCATCCTGGTGTCGCCGATGGCCACCTACAGCGCGGTCGACGGCGTGCCGCAGGACTTCCTGCTGGTGCACCTGGGCGCGCGCGCGCTCGGCGGCGCCGCCATGGTGTTCGTCGAAATGACCAGCCCGACGCCCGAAGGCCGCATCACCCCCGGCTGCACGGGCCTGTACAACGACGCCCAGCAGGCCGCGTTCAAGCGCATCGTCGATTTCGTGCACACGCAGTCGAGCGCCAAGATCGCCATGCAGCTCGGCCACAGCGGCCCCAAGGGTTCGACGCGCGTGGGCTGGGAAGGCACCGACGAGCCGCTAGCAAGCGGCAACTGGCCGCTGCTGGCCGCCAGCGCGGTGGCCTACGGCGAACAGAACCAGCTGCCGGCCGCGATGACGCGCGAACAGATGGACTTCATGCGCGACCAGTTCGTGGCGTCCACGCGCCGCGCCGCCGAATGCGGCTTCGACTGGCTCGAGCTGCACTGCGCGCACGGCTACCTGCTGTCGGCCTTCATCAGCCCGCTGACCAACCTGCGCACCGACGAATACGGCGGCGGCATCGAAGCGCGCTGCCGCTACCCGCTCGAGGTGTTCCGCGCCATGCGCGCCGTGTGGCCGCAAGACAAGCCGATGAGCGTGCGCATCTCGGCGCACGACTGGGCGCCCGGCGGCAACACCGATGCCGATGCCGTGGTGGTGGCGCGCCTCTTCAAGGAAGCCGGTGCGGACTTCATCGACGTGTCTTCCGGCCAGACCACGCGCGCCGCCAAGCCGGTGTACGGCCGCATGTACCAGACGCCGTTCTCGGACCGCATCCGCAACGAGGTCGGCATCTCGACCATCGCGGTGGGCGCCATCACCGACGCCGACCAGGCCAACAGCATCATCGCGGCCGGCCGCGCCGACCTCTGCGCCATCGCGCGCCCGCACCTTGCCGACCCTGCGTGGACCTTGCACGAGGCCGCCAAGCTGCAAAGCCGCGACGTCGACTGGCCCAAGCAATACCTGAGCGGGCGCGACCAGATGTACCGCGAGATCGCCAAGCAGCAGCAGATCTCCGCCGCCGCGTTGGCTCAGAACAGCGAGGAGACGCACTGAAATGAAACCCCCACGCTCATCGCTTCGCGTATCGCTGCCCCCCGAGGGGGCGCGTCAGTGCCTTCGGGCGGCCGGGCGCCACTGACATGGACCTCGAAGCACGCGCCCACAGCGAGCACCCCGAGGCCCTGCGCCTCTGGCTGCGGCTGCTCACCTGCACCCAGCTGATCGAGAAGCAGGTGCGCAACGAACTGCGCTCGCAGTTCGCCACCACGCTGCCGCGCTTCGACTTGATGTCGCAGCTCGAGCGCTCGCCCGATGGCCTGAAGATGAACGAGCTCTCGCGCCGCATGATGGTGACGGGCGGCAACGTCACCGGCATCACCGACCAGCTCGTGACCGAAGGGCTGGTGGAACGCATCAACGTCGAGGGCGACCGCCGCGCCTGGCGCGTGCGGCTCACGGCGCGCGGGCGCAAGCTCTTCAACGAGATGGCGCAGCAGCACGAAGACTGGATCGTCGATGCCTTCGCGGCCCTCAGCGCCAAGGAGATCGCGCAGCTGCACAAGCTGCTCGGCAAGGTCAAGCAACACTCACACAGCCAGATGGCGGAGGCCGAATGAAGCACTACATCGGCGCGGGCAATCCCATGCACGCGCAATTCGAGGCCAAGGCGCCTTACGCGGCGAAGCACTTCGCATGGCACTACGAAGCGGGCGTCGGCACCATCACGCTGAATCGCCCCGAGCGCAAGAACCCGCTCACCTTCGACTCGTACGCCGAGCTGCGCGACCTGTTCCGCGCCTTGGCTTATGCGACCGACGTGAGGGCCATCGTGGTCACCGGCGCCGGCGGCAACTTCTGCTCGGGCGGCGACGTGCACGAGATCATCGGCCCGCTCACCGGCATGCGCATGCCGGAGCTGCTCGAGTTCACGCGCATGACCGGCGACCTGGTGAAGGCCATCCGCCACTGCCCGCAGCCGATCGTCGGCGCCATCGACGGCGTGTGCGCCGGTGCCGGCGCGATGATCGCGCTGGCCTGCGACCTGCGCTACGGCTCGCCCGCCACGCGCACTGCCTTCCTGTTCACGCGCGTCGGCCTGGCCGGCGCCGACATGGGCGCCTGCGCCTTGCTGCCGCGCGTGATCGGCCAGGGTCGCGCTTCCGAGCTGCTGTTCACCGGCCGCGCGATGACGGCCCAGGAAGGCCAGGCCTGGGGCTTCTTCAATGCGCTGCATGAAAGCGACGCCCTGCTCGAAGCGGCCACCAAGGTGGCGCGCGAACTGGCTGAAGGCCCGAGCTTCGCGCACGGCATGACCAAGACCATGCTCTCGCAGGAGTGGTCGATGACCATCGACCAGGCCATCGAGGCCGAAGCGCAGGCGCAGGCCATCTGCATGCAGACCGAGGATTTCAGGCGCGCCTACGAAGCGTTTGCGGCCAAGCGCAAGCCCGTGTTCGGCGGAGACTGAAGTCATGATGACCAAGATCCCCGCACCACCGTCGACAACGCACCTCGCGCTGCCGTTCTTCGACGACGCGCATCGCGCGCTCGCGAGCGAGCTGCTGCCCTGGTGCGCCGCGCAGGAGATCGACGAGCGCGACGACCGCGCGGCCTGCCGCGACTGGGTGCGCCGCCTCGGCGACGGCGGCTGGCTGCGCTATGCCGTGCCCGGCAGCGCAGGCGGCGCGCTGGAGCGCCTCGATTCGCGCGCGCTCGTGCTGCTGCGCGAAACGCTCGGCTACCACTCGCCGCTGGCCGACTTCGCGTTTGCGATGCAGGGGCTGGGCAGCGGCGCGATCACGCTCGCGGGCACGCCCGAGCAGCAATCGCAGTACCTCACGGCCGTGGGCAGGGGCGAGAAGATCGCGGCCTTTGCCCTCAGCGAACCCGACGCGGGCTCCGACGTGGCGGCCATGGCCATGCGCGCCGAAGCCACGCCCGACGGCTGGCGCCTCAACGGCGAGAAGACCTGGATCAGCAACGGCGGCATCGCCGACTTCTACTGCCTGTTCGCCAAGACCGATCCCGCGGGCGGCACGCGCGGCATCACGGCGTTCATCGTCGATGCAACGGCAGCCGGCCTCGACACTTCCGAGCACATCGACGTGATGGCGCCGCATCCGCTGGCCACGCTGCGCTTTCAGGACTGCATCGTGCCGCGCACGGCGCAACTCGGCGAACTCAACGGCGGCTTCAAGCTCGCGATGCGCACGCTCGACATCTTCCGTGCATCCGTCGCAGCGGCGGCATTGGGCATGGGTCGCCGCGCACTCGCCGAAGCCATCGCACATGCGAAGGGCCGGCGCATGTTCGGACAGACGCTCGCCGATTTCCAGCTCACGCAGGCCAAGCTCGGCGAGATGGCGGCATTGATCGACAGCGCGGCCTTGCTCACCTACCGCGCCGCATGGATGCGCGATGACGCCGAACGCCGCGGCGCACCCGCGGTGGGCGACGTGTCCGCCGCAGCGGCCATGGCCAAGATGTGCGCCACCGAGAACGCGAGCCGCGTGATCGACATGGCGCTGCAGATGCACGGCGGCCTCGGCGTGAAGGTTGGCACGAAGATTGAGAGCCTCTACCGCGACATCCGCTCGCTGCGCATCTACGAAGGCGCGACGGAAGTCCAGCAACTGATCATCGGCAAATCCGTTTTGCGGGGATAAACACCGTGTCTGCCCAAGTCGACCGCTTCGTTCACGACCGCCTGCCGCCCGCCGAGCAGCTGCCGGTCTTCCGCTACGACCTCCCGGAGTTGCAGTTGCCCGATCAGCTGAACCTCGTGGAGGAGCTCCTGGACAAGGCGCCCGCCAAGGGCTTCGGCGACAAGCCGATGCTGCGTTCGCCCGCCGGCACGCTGACCTATTCGCAGGCCGCCGTCGAAGTCAACCGCATCGCGCAGGTGCTGACCGAAGACCTCGGCCTCGTGCCCGGCAACCGCGTGCTGCTGCGCGGCGGCAACTCGGTGGCCATGGCACTGTCGTGGCTCGCGGTGGTCAAGGCCGGGTTGATTGCCGTCGCCACCATGCCGCTGCTGCGCGCCAAGGAACTCGGCGAGATCGTCGAGAAGGCGCGTCCCGTGGCGGCGCTGTGCGACGGACGCCTGCTCGACGAACTCGTGCTGGCGCAGCGGGAGCATCCCGTGCTCGCATCGGTGATCGCGTTCAACCAGCCCGATGCGCCCGATTCGCTGTCGGCGCGCGCGGCCGGCAAGAGCGGCGTGTTCACCGCCTGCCCCACGGCGTCGGACGACATCGCCCTGCTCGCCTTCACCTCCGGCACCACGGGCAAGCCCAAGGCACCGGTCACCACGCACCGCGACGTGCTCGCAATGTGCAACACCTGGCCCCGGCATGTGCTGCAGGCGCGCAGCGACGACATCGTGATCGGCTCGCCGCCGCTGGCTTTCACTTTCGGGCTCGGCGGGTTGCTGGTGTTTCCGATGTGGGCCGGCGCCTCGGTGTACTTTGCCGATGCGCCGTTCACGCCCGAGGGGCTCGTGAAGCTCATCAACGAGGTCGGCGCGACCATCTGCTACACGGCGCCCACCTTCTATCGCCAGATGGCGCCCTTCGTGCGGCAGCACGGCGTGCCGAGCCTGCGCATCTGCGTGAGCGCCGGCGAGGCGCTGCCCGACGCCACGCGCCAGCTGTGGAAGGAAGCCTCCGGCATCGAGATGCTCGACGGCATCGGCGGCACCGAGGTGTTCCACATCTACATCTCGGCCGCCGGCGACCAGGTGCGCCGCGGCGCAGTCGGCAAGGTGGTGCCCGGCTTCACCGCCAAGGTGGTGGACGACCAGGGCAACGAAGTCCCGCGCGGCACCATCGGCAAGCTGGCGCTGCAGGGGCCCGTGGGCTGCCGCTACCTGGACGATCCGCGCCAGGCCGACTACGTGAAGAACGGCTGGAACTACCCCGGCGATTCGTTCGTGCAGGACGACGACGGCTACTTCTTCTACCAGGCACGCGCCGACGACATGATCATCACCGCCGGCTACAACGTCGGCGGACCCGAGGTCGAGGACGCGCTGCTCAAGCACCCGGCCGTGGCCGAATGCGGCGTGATCGGCAAGCCCGATGCCGACCGCGGCATGATCGTGAAGGCCTTCTGCGTGCTGAAGCCCGGCCACGAGGGCAATGCGGCGCTCGTCAAGGTGCTGCAGGACCATGTGAAGGCCGCCATCGCACCGTTCAAATACCCGCGGGAGATCGAGTTCGTGCCGGTGCTGCCGCGCACCGAGACCGGCAAGCTCCAGCGATTCAAACTGAGACAATTCAACGACGACACCACATCATGATGAACAAACTCCTGCAGCCCCCGGGCTGGTTGCCCCCCAAGGGCTATGCGAATGGCGTGGCCGCGCGCGGCACCATGGTGTTCGTCGGCGGCCAGATCGGCTGGAATGCGCAGCAGCAGTTCGAGTCGGACGACTTCATCGAGCAGTGCGGCCTGGCGTTGCGCAACATCGCCGCAGTGCTGCGTGAAGCCGGTGCCGGCCCCGAGCACATGGTGCGCATGACCTGGTACGTGACCGACCGCGACGAATACAGCCGCCGGCTCGGCGAACTCGGCCCGGTGTACCGCGATGCCATGGGGCGCAATTTCCCGGCCATGACCTGCGTGCAGGTGGCGGCGCTGGTCGAGCACCGCGCCAAGGTCGAGATCGAGGTCACGGCGGTCATTCCGGACTAGCCGGACGCGAAAGAAGCCGCCTGCGCGGCACAAATGAAAATGCCCTCTTCGCGAGGGCATTTTTATGAGCGGATCCATCGACCCAAAGAAAAAAGGCCCTTTGAATTTCAAAGGGCCTTTTAAATTGGTTGCGCGAGCAAGATTTGAACTTGCGACCTTTGGGTTATGAGCCCAACGAGCTACCAGGCTGCTCCATCGCGCGGCAAGATGGAATTATACCTTATTCAGCAGCGCCTTGCTCGGCGGCTTCTTCTTTAATTTCAGGACGGTCGACCAGTTCGACCAGTGCCATGGGTGCATTGTCGCCAACGCGGAAACCCATCTTCAGGATGCGGGTGTAGCCGCCCGGACGCGCTGCGAAACGCGGGCCGAGTTCACCGAAGAGCTTGACGACGCTGTCGCGGTCGCGCAGGCGGTCGAAAGCCAGGCGCTTGTTGGCAACCGTGGGCTTCTTGGCGAGCGTGATCATCGGCTCGATGACGCGGCGCAGTTCCTTGGCCTTGGGGACCGTGGTCTTGATGACTTCGTGCTCGATGAGCGAATTCATCATGTTCTGCAGCATCGCAAGGCGGTGCGAGCTGGTGCGGTTGAGTTTGCGGAGTCCGTGTCCGTGACGCATGGTGCTTTCCTTTACTTTATTAAACAGGCAGCCGTATCAGGTACTGCCCGGGCACGAGCCCTCATGGGCTCAATTCAAAAATCAACGCTTGTCGAGGCCGGCCGGCGGCCAGCTTTCAAGCTTCATACCCAAGGTCAGGCCGCGCGAGGCAAGCACTTCCTTGATTTCGTTGAGCGACTTGCGACCCAGGTTCGGGGTCTTGAGCAGCTCGTTCTCGGTGCGCTGGATCAGGTCGCCGATGTAGTAGATGTTTTCGGCCTTCAGGCAGTTGGCCGAACGCACGGTGAGCTCGAGCTCGTCGACAGGGCGCAGCAGGATCGGATCGAATTGCTGTGCGCTGCGCGGTGCCGGCGCATCGAATGCAGCCAGTTCGCCGCCTTCGAGCTGCGCGAACACGGCCAGCTGTTCAACCAGGATTTTAGCCGAGGCGCGCACCGCGTCTTCGGCGGTGATCGCACCGTTGGTCTCGATTTCGACCAGCAGCTTGTCGAGGTCGGTACGCTGTTCGACACGGGCGCTTTCGACCGTGTAGCTCACGCGCTTCACGGGCGAGAACGAGGCGTCCAGGACGATGCGGCCGATCGACTTGGTCGGCTCGTCGGCGTAGCGGCGCATCGTGCCGGGCACGTAGCCGCGGCCCTTTTCGACCTTGATCTGCATGTCGAGCTTGCCGCCTTGCGACAGGTGCGCGATCACGTGGTCGGGGTTGATGATCTCGACGTCGTGCGGGGTCTGGATGTCCGATGCCAGCACCGGGCCTTCGCCGTCCTTGCGCAGGCTCAGCGTGACTTCGTCGCGGTTGTGGAGCTTGAACACCACACCCTTGAGATTCAGCAGGATGTTGACGACATCTTCCTGCACGCCGTCGATCGACGAGTACTCGTGCAGAACGCCGGCGATCGTGACTTCAGTGGCCGAATAACCGACCATCGACGACAGCAGAACGCGGCGCAGCGCGTTGCCGAGCGTGTGGCCGTAGCCGCGCTCGAAAGGCTCGAGCGTGACCTTGGCCTTGTTGGCGGCAAGTTGCTCGACCTGGATGGTCTTGGGTTTCAGCAGGGTGGTTTGCATGCAGACTTCCTCTCAATACCCCCGGCTCGTTACACCGGTAAGGCTGGTGAAGCACCCGTCGGGAGTGCCTCCCGATGGGAACAAAAAAATCAAAATCGGGCCGCGAAGCGCGGCCCGTTGTCGTCTGTTTAGCGCGAGTACAGTTCGACGATCAGCGATTCGTTGATGTCGGCTGCGAATTCGTCGCGATCGGGCACCTTCTTGAAGGTACCTTCGGCCTTGTCGGCGTTCACTTCGACCCAGGCCGGGATACCGACTTGCTGGGCGAGTTGGAGCGCTTCGGCAATGCGGGTCTGCTTCTTCGACTTGTCGCGAACGGCGATCACGTCGCCGGTCTTGACCAGGTACGACGGGATGTTGACCGACTGGCCATTCACCGTGATCGCCTTGTGCGACACGAGCTGGCGTGCCTCGGCGCGCGTCGAGCCGAAGCCCATGCGGTAGACCACGTTGTCCAGGCGCGATTCGAGGATGAACAGCAGGTTGGCACCAGTGTTGCCACGGCGGCGGTCGGCTTCCTCGAAGTAGCGGCGGAACTGCTTCTCGAGTACGCCGTACATGCGCTTGACCTTCTGCTTTTCGCGCAGCTGCAGGCCGTAGTCCGACGTGCGCTGACCCGAAGTGCGGCCATGCTGGCCGGGCTTGGAATCGAACTTGGCCTTGTCCTGGATGGAGCGGCGGGCGCTCTTGAGGAACAGGTCGGTGCCTTCACGGCGGGAAAGTTTGGCCTTGGGGCCGAGGTAGCGTGCCACGATTTTTCCTTTGTGTCATCTGCCGCAGTTGCCTGCGGGAGCCATCGGCGAGGACGCGGATGGCGGTGGGCTTAGTAAAAAAACAAATGCGCAGCCGCTCAAAAGCCGGCTGCGCCTTGCGGACTGACGATCAGATGCGGCGACGCTTCTGGGGACGGCAGCCGTTGTGCGGAACGGGCGTCACGTCGGCAATGGAATTGATCCGGATGCCGAGCGCAGCCAGTGCGCGCACCGACGATTCGCGACCGGGGCCGGGGCCCTTGATCTCGACGTCGAGGTTCTTGATGCCTTGTTCGACAGCAGCACGGCCGGCCACTTCGGAAGCCACCTGCGCAGCGAACGGCGTCGACTTGCGCGAGCCCTTGAAGCCCTGGCCACCCGACGAAGCCCACGACAGGGCGTTGCCCTGGCGATCGGTGATCGTGATGATGGTGTTGTTGAACGAGGCATGCACGTGGGCGATGCCGTCCGCAACGTTCTTGCGAACCTTCTTGCGAACGCGCTGTGCGGCGTTGTTTGCAGGTGCTTTAGCCATGCTGGTCTATCCTTATTTCTTCAGGGACTGCGCAGCCTTGCGCGGACCCTTGCGGGTGCGGGCGTTGGTGCGCGTGCGCTGGCCGCGCATCGGCAGGCCGCGACGGTGACGGAAGCCGCGATAGCAGCCGATGTCCATCAAACGCTTGATGTTCATCGTCGTCTCGCGACGCAGATCGCCTTCGATGGTGAACAAGGCGATCTGGTCGCGGATCTTTTCGAGATCGGCGTCGGTCAGGTCCTTGATCTTCTTCGAATATTCGATGCCGCTCGCTTCGCAGATTTGACGGGCGCGGGTGCGACCGATGCCGAAGATGGCGGTCAGGCCGATTTCAGCGTGCTTGTGCGGCGGAATGTTGATGCCAGCAATACGTGCCATGTGCGTCCTCTAATACTCTTCAATCAACCCTGGCGCTGCTTGTGGCGCGGGTCGGTGCAAATCACACGCACCACACCTTTACGGCGGATGACCTTGCAATTACGGCAGATGGTTTTGACCGAAGCCGAAACTCTCATTTCATTCTCCTAAAACTGTTTAACGTGGCGGTCTACCGCCCGAACTCAATACTGCAACACAGCCCTACGATGTCTTGAAGTTGGCCTTCTTCAGCAGCGATTCGTACTGCTGGGACATCATGTAGTTTTGCACCTGGGCCATGAAGTCCATCGTGACGACCACGATGATCAGCAGGGAGGTACCACCGAAGTAGAACGGCACGTTGTACTTCAGGATCAGGAACTCGGGCAGCAGGCAGACGAAGGTGATGTACACCGCGCCGGCCAACGTCAGGCGAACCAGAATCTTGTCGATATAGCGAGCGGTCTGGTCACCCGGACGAATGCCCGGAATGAATGCACCGCTCTTCTTCAGGTTGTCGGCCGTTTCCTTGCTGTTGAACACGAGCGCCGTGTAGAAGAAGCAGAAGAAAACGATCGCGGCAGCGTACAGCAGCACGTAGATCGGCTCGCCCGGACGCAGTGCGCCGGCAATGTCCTTGATCCAGCCGAAACCACCTTCGCCGGTGCTGAACCAGCCGACCACCGTTGCCGGCAGCAGGATGATCGAAGAGGCGAAGATCGGCGGAATCACACCGGCCATGTTCAGCTTCAGGGGCAGGTGCGACGACTGGCCGCCATAGACCTTGTTGCCGACCTGGCGCCGCGCATAGTTCACGAGGATCTTGCGCTGGCCGCGTTCGACGAACACCACGAAGTAGGTGACCAGCACCACGATCGCGATGATGAACAGCGCAATGATAGGGTTCATCGCACCGGTCGTCACCAGCGAAGCGAGGCCGCCGATGGCATTGGGCAGGCCGGCCGCGATACCTGCAAAGATCAGGATCGAGATGCCGTTGCCCAGGCCGCGTTCGGTGATCTGCTCGCCGAGCCACATCAGGAACATCGAACCTGCCGTGAGGCTCACCATGGCGGTCAGGCGGAAGCCGAAACCGGGCGAGATGACCAGGCCGGCCGAGGACTCGAGCGCCACTGCAATGCTGAACGACTGGAACAGGGCCAGGCCGAGCGCGCCATAGCGCGTGTACTGCGTGATCTTGCGGCGGCCGGCCTCGCCTTCCTTCTTCAATTGCTCGAAGGTCGGAAGCACGTAGGTCATCAGCTGCATGATGATCGACGCCGAGATGTACGGCATGATCCCCAACGCGAACACGGTGAAGCGCGACAGCGCCCCGCCCGAGAACATGTTGAACAGGCTCAGGATGCCGCCCTGCTGGCCCTGGAACAACGCCGCCAGCTGGTCCGGGTTGATGCCCGGCACAGGAATGTGCGCGCCGATCCGATAGACCACGAGCGCGAGCAGCAAGAAGACGAGCCGGCGACGCAGGTCGCCGAACTTGCCTGTCTTTGCGATCGTTGCCGCGTTAGTTGCCACGAAGAACTTCTTTCAGTCCGGTGTGATCAGGCGACGCTGCCGCCGGCTGCTTCGATCGCAGCCTTGGCACCAGCGGTTGCACCCACGCCCGTCAGCTTGACGGCCTTGGTGAGTTCACCGGTCTTGACGACCTTGACGACCTTGGCGAGCTGGCCCACGAGGCCGGCTTGCTTGAGTGCCAGGATGTCCACTTCGGCCAGGCCGAGCTGCTCGAGGGCAGTCAGCGTGACTTCGGCGTTGAACTTCAGCAGGTGCGACTTGAAGCCACGCTTGGGCAGGCGGCGCTGCAGCGGCATTTGACCGCCTTCGAAGCCGACCTTGTGGAAACCGCCTGCGCGCGACTTCTGACCCTTGTGACCGCGGCCTGCGGTCTTGCCGATGCCGGAGCCGATACCGCGGCCGACACGGCGCTTGGCGTGCTTGGCGCCAGCTGCCGGCTTGATGCCATTGAGTTCCATATCAGTCTCTCTTACAGAACTTTGACCAGATAACTGATCTTGTTGATCATGCCGCGCACCGCCGGGGTGTCCTGCAGCTCGCTCACGCTGTTGAGCTTGCGCAGGCCGAGGCCACGCACGGTCGCGCGATGCGATTCCTTGGTGCCAATCGGGCTCTTGACCAATTGCACCTTGAGGGTTTGTTGTTGCGTCGTCATTTGAATGCTTCCTTCAGCCTTGCGAGAGCTTGCGCTCAGGCGAAGATTTCTTCGACGGTCAGGCCGCGCTTGGCAGCCACTTCGGACGCGGTCGTCGAGTTCTTCAACCCGTCGAGCGTGGCGCGAACCATGTTGTAGGGGTTCGACGAACCGTGGCTCTTGGCCACGATGTCGGTGATGCCCATGACTTCGAACACGGCGCGCATCGGGCCGCCGGCGATGATGCCGGTACCCTTCGGGGCGGGGATCATGACGACCGAAGCGGCGCCATGGTGACCCGTCACGCGGTGATGCAGCGTACCGTTCTTGATCGAGATCTTGGCCAGGTTGCGACGGGCTTCTTCCATCGCCTTCTGCACTGCAGCGGGCACTTCCTTGGACTTGCCCTTGCCCATGCCGACGCGGCCGTCGCCGTCGCCCACGACGGTGAGTGCTGCGAAACCGAGGATACGACCACCCTTCACCACCTTGGTGACGCGGTTGATCGCGATCATCTTCTCGCGCAAACCGTCTTCAGGGCCTTCGTTCTGCGTTCTTGCTTGAATCTTTGCCATTTTGAATCTCGTGTCCGTTTAGAACTGCAGGCCGGCTTCGCGGGCAGCGTCGGCCAGCGCCTTGACGCGGCCGTGGTACGCGAAACCAGCGCGGTCGAAGGCGACCTTCTCGACGCCGGCAGCCTTCGCCTTTTCAGCGATGCGCTTGCCGATGGCCGTTGCAGCGGCAGCATTGCCGCCCTTGCCCGAACCGCCGAGCGCAGCGCGCACTTCGGCTTCGGCCGTCGATGCGGTGGCGATCACCTTGGTGCCGTCGTCGGAGATGACGGTGGCATAGATGTGCAGGTTGGTGCGGTTCACCGTCAGACGGGCCACACCCTGCGTCGCGATGCGGATGCGGGTCTGGCGCGAGCGGCGAAGACGCTGTGCTTTTTTGGTCAACATCATTTTGCTGCCCCTTACTTCTTCTTGGTCTCTTTGATCACGATCTTCTCGTCCGAATAACGGATGCCCTTGCCCTTGTAGGGCTCAGGCGGACGAACAGCGCGGATCTCAGCGGCGATTTGACCAACGCGCTGACGGTCAGCACCCTTGATCACGATTTCGGTCGGGGTCGCAGTGGCCACCGTGATGCCTTGCGGCATGTCGATGTTGACCGGGTGCGAATAGCCGACTTGCAGGTTCAACTTGTTGTTGGACGCTGCAGCCTTGTAGCCGACGCCTACCAGGTTGAGCTTCTTCTCGAAGCCCTTGGTCACGCCAACCACCATGTTGTTCACCAGCTGACGGATCGTGCCGCTCATCGCGTTCGCTTCACGCGACTCGTTGGCGGGCTCGAAATTCAGCTTGCCGTCGTTGCTGACGACCTTGACCAGGGGATTGCGCGCAAGGTTGAGCGTGCCGCCCGTGCCCTTGACGCTGATCTGGTCTTCCTTGATCGACACATCCACGCCTGCGGGGATGGTGATCGGCATTTTTCCTACTCGGGACATTTCAGTTACTCCTCGATGTCTCGGTTAGGCGACGTAGCACAGCACTTCGCCACCGACACCGGTAGCGCGCGCCTTGCGGTCGGTCATCACGCCCTTGGGGGTCGTGACGATCGCGACGCCGAGGCCGTTCTGGACTTGCGGAATGGAAGCGCTGGCCTTGTAGACGCGCAGGCCGGGGCGGCTCACGCGCTCGATGCGCTCGATGACCGGGCGGCCAGCGTAGTACTTCAGGGTAATGACGAGTTCGGACTTGCCGTCTTCGGTCTTGACCTGGAAACCGTCGATATAGCCCTCGTCCTTCAGGACCTGCGAGATCGCGATCTTCACCTTGGAAGACGGGACCGACACAGTGGGCTTCGCCACCATCTGCGCGTTACGGATACGCGTCAGCAGGTCGGCAATGGGATCACTCATGCTCATGTTGTTTGCTCCTGCCTGGCTTACCAGCTGGCCTTGGTGACACCGGGGATGTCGCCATTGAAGGCCAGTTCGCGGATCTTGGCGCGGGCCAGACCGAATTGACGGAAGGTGCCGCGGGGGCGACCGGTGATTTCGCAACGGTTGCGCTGGCGCGTGGGGTTCGCGTTGCGCGGCAGCTTCTGCAGGCCCAGGCGGGCGGCAGCGCGCTCTTCGTCGCTCTTCTTCAGGTCGTTGGAAATTGCCTTCAGTTCCGCGTGCTTCGCAGCGTACTTGGCGACCAGCTTGTCGCGCTTGAGTTCGCGTTGGATCAGGGATTGTTTAGCCACGGTGCGCCTCAGTTCTTGAACGGGAAACGGAAACCAGCGAGAAGCGCCTTGGCTTCTTCGTCGGTCTTGGCCGTCGTCGTGATGCTGATGTTGAGACCGCGCAGGGCATCGACCTTGTCGTATTCGATCTCGGGGAAAATGATCTGTTCCTTGACGCCGATGTTGTAGTTGCCACGGCCGTCGAACGCACGGCCGGAAATGCCGCGGAAGTCGCGAACACGCGGCAGCGCGATGGTCACGAAACGGTCCAGGAACTCATACATCTGCACGCCACGCAGCGTGACCATGCAGCCGATCGGCTGGTTTTCGCGGATCTTGAAACCGGCGATGGCCTTCTTCGACTTGGTGACCACGGGCTTCTGGCCGGCGATCTTGGTCAGGTCGGCAACTGCGTTGTCGAGGACCTTCTTGTCGGCGACAGCTTCACCCACGCCCATGTTTAGCGTGATCTTGGTGAGGCGGGGGACCTGCATCGGCGACTTGTAGCCGAACTTTTCCGTCAGGTCTTTCGCGATCTTTTCGCGATAGTGTTGTTGGAGACGTGCCATGTGAGTACCTCTTAGGCGAACTTGATTTCGTCGCCGCTGGACTTGAAGACGCGAACAGCCACGCGCTTGCCGTCAGCACCCTGGGTGATCTTGATGCCCACGCGATCGGCCTTGCCGGTCGCGGCATTGAAGATCGCCACGTTGGATTGGTGGATGGGCATGGTCTTCTCGACGATGCCGCCGGTCGTACCCTTGAGAGGGTTCGGCTTGGCGTGCTTCTTGACGATGTTCACGCCCTCGACGACGAGGTGCGAATCATCCTTGCGCAGCGAGACGGTGCCGCGCTTGCCTTTGTCGCGCCCGGCCAACACGATGACCTGGTCGCCTTTGCGAATCTTGTTCATGGCGTTGTTGTCCTTAGAGAACTTCAGGGGCCAGCGACACGATCTTCATGAACTTTTCGGTGCGCAGCTCGCGCGTCACCGGTCCGAAGATGCGGGTGCCGATCGGCTCCAGCTTGGCGTTGAGCAACACGGCTGCGTTGCCATCGAATTTGACGAGCGAACCGTCGGCGCGACGGATGCCCTTGGCGGTGCGGACCACCACTGCGCTGTAGATCTCGCCCTTTTTGACGCGACCACGCGGAGCGGCTTCCTTGATGCTCACCTTGATGACGTCGCCCACGCTGGCATAACGCCGCTTGGAGCCACCGAGCACCTTGATACACAGGACGGACTTCGCGCCTGTGTTGTCGGCCACTTCGAGCCGGGATTCAGTTTGGATCATTGCTAGTAGTTCCCAACTTGTACCGATGCGCCTCCGGGAGGGAAACGCTGCGGTCAGTCTTGGGCCCGTCGTCCGCACCTCGAACCACTCGAGGCACTTCCGCTTTGGGCTGAAAGCTTCGCCTTTTTTGAAGCGAAGCCTGCGATTGTTGCACGCAGGCCAAGGCATGTCAACTGCCTTCTGAGATCGAAATGGACTGGAACTAGACTTGGCGGTGTGCGCACCTTCGATCCAGGCCCCACATCGCCCATGCGCCGCCGGCTGCTGGCGGGCGCGGGCGCCATGGCGGCGGGGCTCGCAGGGCTGGGATTGGGCGGCTGCCGCAGTCCGGCCCTTCCGCCGGCGGGGCCGCAGCGGCTGCGCCGCCTGGCCGAGGCGCACTGGCCGCACCGGCTGAATATACAGGGCACGACCGCCGGCGGCCTCTCGGGCATCGATTACGACGCCGAAAGGAGTGAGTACCTGCTGCTCAGCGATGATCGGTCAGACCTGAATCCCGCGCGCTTCTATATGGTGCAGTGGGCGCCTCCGTGGGTCCAGCCGCCCGAACCTCGGAGTGTCGTGCAGCTGCAACGCCCGGGCGGCGGCCCCTGGCCCGCGCGGCGCCGCGCCGAGCCCGGCACCCCGGTGCCGGACCCCGAAGCGTTGCGCCTGCGGCCCGGCGCCGGCACCCTGCTCTGGACGAGCGAAGGCGATGTCGGGCGGGGGTTCGGCCCGGCCCTGTACGAGTCGGCGCGCGATGGCCGCCTGCTGCGCGAGTTCGCGCTGCCGGCCATGTTCAACCCCGATCCGGCGCAGCGCCGCGGCCCGCGCGACAACCTGGGCTTCGAGGGCCTGGCGCTGACACCCGACGGCCGGCACGCCTGGCTCGCGATGGAGAACGCGCTGATCCAGGACGGCCCGGTGCCCACCACGCGCGCGGCGGGCGGCCCCTGCCGGCTGACCCGGATCGAGCTGGAGACCGGCCGGGCCACGCGCCAGATTGCCTATGTTCCCGATGCGATCCCGCTGCGGCCGCTCGTTCCCGGCAGCCATGCCGACAACGGCATCAGCGAGATCCTGATGCTCGATGCCGACCGCATGCTGGTGCTGGAGCGCGCCTATGCCACCGGCGCCGGCAACTCGCTGCGCCTCTACGAGATCGACACCCGCGACGCCTCCGACGTGCTGGACGTGGACACGCTCGCCCCGGGCAACCAACGCGCGGCCGCCAAGGACCTGGTCGCCGACTTCGCCACGCTCGGCCTTTCGCGCCTCGACAACACCGAGGGCATGTGCTGGGGACCGCCACTGCCGGACGGCAAGCGCACGCTGGTGGTGGTGAGCGACGACAATTTCAACCCGCTGCAGACAACCCAGTTCGCGGCATTCGAATACACCGACCGACCATGACCATCGCCGTCACCTTCCTGCCCCGCACCGCACCGCCGCCGCTGCCTCCGATCGCCTTCGTCGGCGGCGGCAACATGGCCAGCGCCATCATCGGCGGCCTCATCAAGCAGGGCACGCCCGCCGGCACCTTCGAGGTGGTCGAGCCCTTCGAGGAGGCGCGCACCAAGCTTGCGCAAGCCTTCGGCATTGCCGCCCACGCCGAGGCCGGCGATGCCCTTTCGCGCTGCTCGGTGGTTGTGTGGGCGGTCAAGCCGCAGACTTTCGCACAAGCCGCCCAACCAGTGCGCGCGTTCGCAGAAAACGCACTGCACCTGAGCGTGGCGGCCGGCATTCCGTCGGGCAGCATTGCGCGCTGGCTCGGCAGCGAGCGCGTGGTGCGCGCCATGCCCAACACGCCGGCGCTGGTGGGCCAGGGCATGACCGGCCTCTTTGCCCGGGCGGCGGTGGATGCCGCCGACCGCGCGCTGGTCGGACAGCTGCTGGCACCGACCGGCGAGCTGCTCTGGGTCGACGACGAAGCCGCGCTCGATGCGGTGACAGCCATGTCCGGCTCCGGCCCGGCCTACGTGTTCTATTTCATCGAGGCCATGACCGAAGCTGGCGTCGAGATGGGCCTGCCGCTCGAGCAGGCCCAGCGGCTGGCCATCGGCACCTTCACCGGCGCCTCGGCGCTCGCGCACAGCGCCACCGAGCCGCCCTCGGTGCTGCGCGAACGCGTGACCTCCAAGGGTGGCACCACCCATGCGGCGATCACCTCGCTCGAGGGTGCCGACGTCAAGGCGAAGTTCAAGGCCGCCATCCGCGCGGCGCAGAAACGCGCCGCCGAGCTGGGCGAGGAATTCGGCCGCGCCTGAAGCGCGTCAGGCCGGCAACGCGCGCGGCCCGAGGAAGACCAGCCACTCGGCCGCCAGCGTGACGGTGCCGTCCTCGAGCTCGAGCAGCACCGCCTCCTTGAGCAGGAAGCTGCCGCCGGGCTTGGACGCGACCTCGAGAACGCGCACACGCGCCCGGAAGCGCGCGCCGACCGGCATCGGCCTGACGAAGCGCAAGCGGTCGAATCCGTAGTTCAACGCGTGATTCGCATCGAAGGGCAGCAGCGTCCGCATGGCCTCGCCGGTCAGCTTTATCAGGTGCGACACCTGGAAGAAGCCCGGCACGATCGTTCCGCCGTAGTCCGCCTCGCGTGCGGCCCGCTCCGGATCGAGGTGGATCCATTCGCCCTCGCCGTCGCCCGACAGCGCCGCGTAGCGGTCGACCATCTCCTGGGTGATGAGGTGCCATCCGGACAGGCCTTCCTGGCCGATCTTCTGTGTCAGGCGATCGAGCATGTGCGTCCTGTCTGTCTAGCGAATGGCGTAGCCGGCCGCGATGCCGGCAAACACTGTGAAGCCGAGCCAGTGGTTCAGCCGGAAGGCCTTGAAGCAGCCGTCGCGCGTGCGCTCGCGGATCAGCCGCCAGTGCCAGGCGGCCTGTCCCGCAGCCACGGCGATCCCCGCGAAGAACGGGGCACCCAGCGAGCGGCTCGCACCGGCCCAGGTCCAGACCGCCAGGAAGATCGCGTAGCTCAGCATCACCGCCGCCACGTCGAAGCGGCCGAAGGTGATGGCCGAGGTCTTCATGCCGATCTTCAGGTCGTCGTCGCGGTCGACCATTGCGTACTCGGTGTCGTAGGCCAGCACCCAGAACAGGTTGCCGGCCAGCAGCCAGGCAGCGAACACCGGCACGGCGGCTTGCACCGCCGCAAAAGCCATCGGGATGCCGAAGCTGAAGGCAACGCCGAGCACCGCCTGCGGAACCGACACGAAGCGCTTGGCGAAGGGATAGGCCAGCGTGATGGCCAGCGCCGCGAACGACCACAGGATGGTGAGCCGGTTGGTCGTGAGCACCAGCCCGAAGGCCAAGAGCGCCAGCACGGCGCCCAGCACGAGCGCCTCCCTGACCGACACCGCGCCGCTGGTCACCGGCCGCTGGGCGGTCCGCTTCACATGGCGGTCGAAGTCGCGGTCGGCCACGTCGTTGACGCAGCAGCCCGCGCTGCGCATCAGGATGGTGCCCAGCACGAAGACGGCCAGCAGCTGCCAGCCCGGCCAGCCTTCGGCCGCAAACCAGAGCGCGCCCAGCGTGGGCCACAGCAGCAGCAGCCAGCCGGCGGGACGGTTCCAGCGGATCAGGTCGAGATAGAGCGCAAAACGGCGGGCGAGCATGCGGCAGGCAAAAAAAGAGCGGCCATTGTGCCGCTCCTGGGTTCCCGGGCCCGGGCGATCAGTCCTCGAGCAGCGAGCGCAGCATCCAGGCCGTCTGGTCGTGCACGGTGCAGCGCGCAGTCAGCATGTCGGCCGTCGGGTCGTCGCCGGCTTCCTCGGCCACGGGGATGAATTCGCGCGCGATGCGCGACACGGTTTCGTGGCCCTTGACCAGGATGCGCACCATTTCCATCGCCTTGGGCGGGGTCTGGGGCACGTCGGGCACGGTGGCGATCTTGCTGAACTCGGCATAGGAGCCCGGCGCATAGTGGCCCAGCGCGCGGATGCGTTCCGCGAGCACGTCGGTGGCGCCCCAGAGTTCGGTGTACTGGCCCATGAACATCGCATGCAGCGAGTTGAAGTGCGGCCCCGTCACGTTCCAGTGGAAGTTGTGGGTCGTGAGGTAGAGCGTGTAGGTGTCGGCCAGCACGCGGCTCAGGCCCTCGGCAATGGCGGCGCGGTCCTGGCGCTCGATGCCGATGTTGATGAGGGGCGCATTGCGGCTGCCGGATTCCTGCGCCACCACGGTGCCGCCCTTCTTGGGCACCTTGCCGGACGACGATGCTTTCTTCGATGCTTTGGCCATGGCTGGAAACTCTTTCTTCAGGTTTTGCTGAACACACCGTTATTCTGAAAGCCGACCCGCGGCTTCGCAACAGCGCCACTCTATCCCGGTGATGAATGAATTCGAACGGCTGCCGCGTAGGCCAAGTTCGCGTATTTCTACGACAGCCGTTTGACACCCGGCAGTTCGCACGCATAGATCGCGTTGCGCAAGGCCGCGATCGCCTCGTAGCGGGTGAAGGTGCGGCGCCAGGCCAGCACCACGCGCCGCGTCGGCGGATCGCGGTCGTGCGCGTCGCGCACCGGCAGGTAGCGCACCATCTGCTCGGGCTCCTTGCGCCCTTTGACCTTGGGCTTGAGCGCTTCGGCCGGCACCGACAGGCGCGGCACCAGCGTCACGCCCATGCCCGAGGCCACCATGTGCTTGATGGTCTCGAGCGACGAGCCCTCGAAGCTCTTGCGGATGCCCTCGGCATTGCTCGAGAAGCGCGCGAATTCGGGACAGACCTCGAGCACGTGGTCGCGAAAGCAATGGCCGGTGCCCAGCAGCAGCATGGTTTCGCTCTGCAGCTCTTCCGAAGTGACCGATTCGCGGTCGGCCAGCTTGTGCTTCGTGGGCAGCGCGGCCATGAAGGGCTCGTCGTAGAGCGGCGCCATGGCCAGGCCGGTGTCGGGGAAGGGCTCGGCCATGATCGCGCAGTCGATCTCGCCGGCACGCAGCATCTCGAGCAGCTTGGCGGTGAAGTTCTCCTGCAGCACCAGCGGCATCTGCGGCGTGCGCGCAATCACCTGGCGCACCAGGTCGGGCAGCAGGTACGGGCCGATGGTGTAGATCACGCCGAGGTTCAGCGGGCCGGCCAGCGGGTCTTTTCCGCGCTTGGCGATTTCCTTGATGCTGGCGGCCTGGTCGAGCACGCTCTGCGCCTGCTGAACGATCTGCTCGCCGAGCGGCGTGACGGTGACTTCGCCCGCGCTGCGCTCGAAGAGCTTGACCTCGAGTTCGTCCTCGAGCTTCTTGATGGCCACCGAGAGAGTGGGTTGGGAGACGTAGCAGGCCTCGGCCGCCTTGCCGAAGTGCCGTTCGCGGGCTACTGCGACGATGTATTTGAGTTCGGTGAGAGTCATAGCTTGCGTCAATTATGCGCAAGCGTCCGTGACCGGACATTGTCTGGGGCTTAGCTGCCAGCAGGGCGGGACGTCAGGACCCCGAAGCGGTGACGACCTTGACCTTGCCCGCCATGCCGGCCTGGTAGTGGCCCGCGATGAGGCAGGCGAAATCGAAGTCCCCGGCCCGGTTGAAGGTCCAGACGATTTCCCCGGTCTTGCCGGGCGGGACGTGCGCCATGTAGGGCTCGGAATGCTCCATGCCAGGGAACTTCATCATCAGCGCCGCGTGCTCGTCGAGTTCCTTCTTCGTGCCGAGCACGAACTCGTGCATGACCTGCCCGTCGTTCCGGATCGAAAGCCTCACCGTCTCGCCCTGCTTCACCTGGATGCGGTCGGGGGCGAAGCGCATGTTGTCGGCCATCCTGAACTCGAGCTTCCGGGTTGCGCTGCCCGCATCGCCCGCAATGCCCCAATCTTTCTGTTCCTTGCGAACCGGCCCGCTCGGCGCGCCGTGATCCTCGTCGCCATGTGCGAAGCCGGGGTTCGAGAACGCCAAGGTGCTGGCGAGCATCAATGTCCTGATGGATGTCATGGGAGTTCCTGCGTGGTTGGCGTGGAAATGGCGCACGGGCGACGCCGGTCATGGTTTTCGTGCGTTCGCCGGTTCATTCATTCAGGCTGCCGATGCGGCCCTGCGCCGCTGCAGCCAGGTGACCGACCACGCCCCTGCCGTGCACAGCACCAGGTAGACGGCGGCGACCAGGAGGTAGACCTCCACCACGCGCCCATCGCGCTGGCCTACCTTGCTTGCCGCTCCGAGAAAGTCGTTCAGGCTGATCACGTAGACCAGCGAGGTGTCCTTGAGCAGGGCAATGGTCTGGTTGATCAGAGACGGCGTCATGTTGCGGAACGCCTGCGGCAGGATCACGTGCCGCAAGGCCTGCCCCGGCGTCATGCCAAGCGATTGCGCCGCCTGCATCTGTCCCGCGCGGACACTGCCGATGCCGGCGCGGATGATCTCGCAGTAGTAAGCCGACTCCGCGAGCACGAAGGCCACGAGCGCCGCATAGATGGGGCCGACCGACAGGTTCGGGTCCCCGGTGGCGGCCCGCAGCACCACGGGCATCAGGAAGTAGATCCAGAGAATCGTGAGGATCAGCGGAATCGAACGGAACAGGTTCACGTAGCCGGCCACGAGGGCCGCAACGGGACGCGGCGCAAAGATCCGCGTGATCGCCAGCAAGGTGCCCACCCCGACGCCCGCCGCCATGGCCGCCACCACGAGGAAGGCCGTCATCTGCAGGCCCTGCGCCAAGTAGGGCCAGGCGCGCTGCAGGGAGACCCAGTCGAAGTCGTATCCCATCAGGCGGCCCCCAGCAGGCCCGGCACGCGCGCGCGCCGCTCGATGTGGCGCATCAGCACGATCACGCCGTAGGTGATCGCCATGTAGACGAAGGTCGCGGCAATGAAGGCCTCGAACGGATGCGCACTGAATTCACTGAGCTGGCGGGTCTGCCCCGTCAGTTCCATGAGCCCGATGGTGAGCGCCACCGCCGAGTTCTTGAACACGTTCAGGAAGTCCGAAGTCAGCGGCGGAATGACGATGCGCAGGGCCTGCGGCAGGATCACGTACCGATAGGCCGCCGCGGTCCCCAGGCCGAGCGCCATGGCCGCCTGCTTCTGGCTGCGCGGCACCGACTCGATGCCCGCCCGCACCTGTTCGGCCGCCTTCGCGGCCGTGTACAGCGTGAGTCCCACCAGCACGGTGAGAAACTGGTTCGTCGTCGGGTTCATCTGCTTCAGTGCGTTGCCCCAATCGACAGGCAACAATTCGGGCACCACGAAGTACCAGAGAAACAGCTGGACCAGCAGCGGCGTGTTCCGAAAGCAGTGGATGTACACCGTGGACAGGTAGCGCGCGGGACGGTTCGGCAGCGTCCTTGCGACGCCGGCCACCAGGCCGAGGCCCAGCGCCAGCGTCCAGGCCAGCAGCGACAGGAGCACCGTCCACCACAACCCGCGCAGAAGCATCAGGCCGTACAGGCCCTCGCCCGTGACTGAAGGCTTGAAAAAGATCAACCAATCCCAGGTGTAGTGCATTGTGCGGGGCGATCGGAGTGGCGGGCGCTTTCAAGCGGTCGTGCGGGAGTGGGCGCTGCCGCTCACAGCGGCTGGTCGTTCGGATGGCGCAGGAGTTCCTGCATGTCGGGCGACATCGGGAAGTTGACCGTGATGTTGCCCTTCACGGCAATCGGCTTGAGAAAATACTTCTCGTACAGCGAGGCAAACTCGCCCGATCGCATCATCCCGGTGATCACGCCGTCGACGAGCTTCTTGAAGGCAGCATCGCCCTTGCGCAGCATGCAGCCGTAGGCCTCCTTCTGCTGGGGCACGCCAACCACTTCCCAGTCGGCCGGATTCCGGGCGCGCGCGATGTTGCTGAACAGAATGATGTCGTCCTGCGTGGCCGCGACGGCCCGGCCTGTTTCAACGGTCAGGAAATTCTCGTTGATGTCCTTGGCCAGGATGATGTTGATGCCCCACTTGTTCTTCTCGTTGAGCTGCCGCAGCATGCGCTCGGCCGTGGTGCCCGCGCTCACGACGACGTTCTTGCCGACCAGATCGGACCAGTGCTTGATGCCCGAGTTCTTGCGCACGAGCAGCCGTGCCCCGACCACGAAGAAGGTGGTGGAGAACGACACCTGGTTCTGCCGCTCGGCGTTGTTCGTGGTGGAGCTGCACTCCAGGTCGACCGTCTGGTTGGCCACCAGCGGAATGCGCGTCTGCGGCGTCACCTCCAGCGTCTTGACCTCCAGCTTGGCGAGCTTCTGGTCCTTCTTCACCTGCTCGACCACGCGCTGCGAGATCTCCCAGGCAAAGCCCGCCTGCTTGTTGTTGTCGTCCAGGTAGTTGAAGGGAATGGACGCGCCGCGGGTTGCCAGCGTGATGGAGCCGGTGTCCTTGATCTTCTTGAGCGTGCCGTCCAGCGGCTGCGCGGCCGCAGCGGCGCACAGCGCCAGTGCGGCAGAGGCGAGACAGGAGCGAATCAGGGGCTTGAGGATCATCGTGGGCTCCGGTGGTCTTGGATCAAAGGGTGGAACTCTTCTGGAAGGCGTTCAGCGCGCCCAGCAGCTCGTCGAGCAGCGCCCGCGGGTCCTGAAGGCCGATGGACAGGCGGATGACCGGGCCGTGCACGTCGCAAAATTTGCGCCCGGCCAGCTCTTGCGCGGGATAGAAGGCCGCGATGCTGCGCACGCCGCCCCAGCTCGCGCCGATGGAAAAATGCCTGAGCTCACGGAACATCGCGCGGTAGGCGTCGTAGGGAGCGTCCACGAGCTGCAGCGACATCACGCAGCCCGCCTGCTTGAAGTCGCGCGCCCACAGGGCATGGTCCGGTGTTCCGGGCAACGCGGGAAAGAGCATCCGGCGCACCAGCGGGTGCTCGGCAAGCCGCCCGGCAATCAGTTGCGCGCTGCCGGCCTGGCGCTCCATGCGCACCTGCATCGTGTCCAGGCCGCGGGCGACGAGAAAGCAATCCTCCGGGCTCACCGCCAGCCCCATCTGCGATTGAAGGCCGCGCAAGGACCGGTACAGGTTCTCGTCCTGGATCGCGATGCTGCCCATCAGCACGTCCGAATGGCCGCCCATGTACTTGGTGCAGGCATGGACGCACAGGTCCACGCCATGCGCCAGGGCGGCAAAGCCCAGCGGGCTGGCCCAGGTGTTGTCGATGGCCGTCAGCACGCCGCGGGCGCGGGCCACGGCGGTGATCGCCGGTATGTCCTCCACCTCCATCGTCACGGTGCCCGGCGACTCCAGCCAGATCAGCCGCGTGTTGGGGCGGATGAGCCGCTCGATGTCCGAGCCGATGCGCGGCGGGTAGAACTCGACCTCGACGCCGAGAGCCTGCAGCCGTTCGACCGCGAAGGATTTGGCGAGACCGTATGCGGCGTCGGTCATCAGAAGGTGGTCGCCCTTCTTGAGCAATGCGAGCAGCACGCTGCAAATGGCCGCCTGGCCCGAAGGGAAGACAACGCAGTGCGCGGCGCCGTCCAGTTCGGCAATGCGGAGTTCCAGCGCGCGCTGCGTGGGCGTGCCGGTGGTTCCGTAGCTGAAGCCGTCCGGCAGGCGGTTGCGCCGGTGCACGAAATCGTCGAGCGAATCGAAGACGACCGTGGAGGCCCGCCATACCGGCGGTGCCAGGCTGGCGAAGGCGCCCGCAGCTGAAGCGTCGAGAGCAGGGGTCTGGGAATTCAACATGGGAAAGAGGGGTCGGTGCCTTGGCTGCAGCTCACTGCGCCGGCGCGGTTTCAATGAGCCGCAAGGCTTGCTTCATCTGGTCGACGGCCATGTTCTCCAGGTCGGTGTAGACCTTCATGTCCGCCGACAGCCGCGCAAAGGTCTCCCGCGCCGCCGCGACCTTGGCCGGATCGTTGGTCTTCGGATTGGCCAGCGCCGCTTCGAGGCGCTTGTACTCGCTGGTGAGCAAGGCCGGCTGCTCGCCCAGCGCCCGCAGGCCGGCATTGGTCATCGAGCGGATGCGCAGCACCATCCTCACGTCGGATTGCTCCATCTCGGCTTGCGCGCGTTCGAATGCGAGCTTCGCGGCCAGGGCCGCTTCGCTGTCGAGCTTCTTCGTCGCCGCAACGGCGTTGAACTTGGCGATGTCGGCCGAAAGGTCATGTGCCCACGAGGGCGCAGCCAAAGCCAGTGCGGTCACTGCAATGACGGTTCGAAGTTTCACGTCGCTTCTCCAGGTGGGTGGCTGAAGCCGCAACTCTAGGACCGCATAGATAATCTGAATCGCGCTCAAAGTTTTTTCTCCATAAGTGATTGTTATATGTTGCTGCGCGAGATCGAGGTGTTCCGTTCGGTGATGTCGGTGGGGTCCGCCAGCAAGGCCGCCGCGCTGCTGGGGGTCACACAACCCGCCATCAGCCAGTCGCTGAAACGGCTCGAAGACGCGGCCGGCTTCGCGCTTTTCCGCCGGCTGCGGGGCCGCCTGCATCCAACACCCGAAGCGCAGGCGCTGCTGGTCGAGGTGGAGCGGGTTTTCGTGGGCCTCAGCAGCATCGAGCACCGCATGCGCAGCCTGAAGCGCTTCGGCGTCAACACGCTGCGCATGGCGGTCTATCCCGCCTTCGGCCTGACCTTCGTGCCGCGGGTGCTGTCGCGCCTGGTCACCGAGCGTCTGGACGCCGAGGCCCGGCCACAGATTTCGCTGCAGGTGCTCAGTTCGCGGGAGGTGCACGAGGCCGTGCTGGGGCGCCAGGTCGACTTCGGGCTGATGGCCGACGAAATGCCGACCACCGGCCTGGAGCACTCCGAATTCGCGCGCTTTCCGGGCGTGGTGGTCATGCATCCGAAGCACCGCCTGGTCAATGCCAGGACCATTCAGCCGCAGCAGATTGCGGAAGAGCCGTTTCTTGCGCTCAACCCCGAGGACGCTTCGCGAAGGCGCCTCGAGCGCGCGCTGGCGGAGCGCAACGTCGCCCTGAGCGTGCTGGTCGAAACGCCGTATGCGGCGAGCGTCTGCGAAATGGCGCTGAGCGGAATGGGCATCGGCGTCGTCAATCCGGTCACGGCACTGGAGTACGCGCGGCGCGGATTGGTCATCCGCCCGCTGTCGCTCGATGTCTCTTTCGCCGGGCTGCTCGTGCTGCCACCGGGCCAGCCGCTGTCGGGGCTTGCGCTGCGCATGCTGCAGCTCATGCGCATCCAGCTTGCCGAGGACCAGAAGGCCCTTGCGGCCTTTCTCAAGCCCCGCCCCAAGGCTTGAGGGCGCTCATTTCGGCGAGTTTCCCTGGACCGGATCGCGGCGCTCGATCCTCGCGTTCACGCGCAGGACTGCCGCCTGACGCGGCCTACGCCTTCAGGTACTCGGCCTTGGTGCCGAGCCAGCGGTCGATGTGGCGCTGGGCCAGGTCGTGGTGCTTGTCGAGCATCAGTGGCGCGAGTTCGCGCGCCCAGTCGAGCAGCATCGTGTCGGTGGCAAGGTCGGCAAAACGCAGCAGCGGCGCGCCCGACTGCCGCGCGCCCAGGAATTCGCCCGGGCCGCGGATCTCGAGGTCGCGCCGCGCGATCTCGAAGCCGTCGCTGGTTTCGGCCATGGCCTTGAGCCGGGCGCGGGCCGCTTCGCCGACGCGGCCGCTGTCGCCCGGCGCGTAGAGCAGCACGCAGGCCGAGGCCGCGGCGCCGCGCCCCACGCGGCCGCGCAGCTGGTGCAGCTGCGAGAGCCCGAAGCGCTCGGCATGCTCGATCACCATCAGCGAGGCATTCGGCACGTCCACGCCCACTTCGATCACCGTGGTGCTCACCAGCACCTGGATCTCGTTGGCAGTGAAAGCGGCCATCACCGCCTGCTTCTCGGCCGTGGGCATGCGCGAATGCAGCAGCCCGACGTTGACGGCCGTGCCGAGCGCATCGGCCAGCTCGTCGCGCGTCTCGGTGGCGTTGCGCAGGTCGACGGCCTCGCTTTCCTCGATCAGCGGGCAGACCCAGTAGACCTGCCGGCCCTGGGCGATCTGCGCCTGGATGCGGTCGATCACCTCGTCGCGGCGGTGGTCGGCCACCAGCTTGGTGACGATGGGCGTGCGGCCCGGCGGCAACTCGTCGAGCGTGGAAACGTCCAGGTCGGCGTAGTAGCTCATCGCCAGCGTGCGCGGGATCGGCGTGGCGCTCATCATCAGCAGGTGCGGTTCGAGGTGGCCCACCGCCTTGCCGCGCAACGCCAGGCGCTGCGCCACGCCGAAGCGGTGCTGCTCGTCGATGATCGCCAATGCGAGGTTCTTGAAACGCACTTTCTCCGAAATGACGGCATGGGTGCCGATGACCAGCGCCGCCTCGCCGCTCTCGACCGCGGCCGACATCGCGTCGCGCTCCCTCTTCTTCTGGCTGCCGGTGAGCCAGGCCACGCGCAGGCCGCGTTCGGCCAAGAGCGGATCGAGCCAGCCGACCAGCTTGCCGAAGTGCTGCGCCGCGAGGATTTCGGTCGGCGCCATCAGCGCGCACTGAAAGCCCGCATCGATGCAGCGCGCCGCCGCGAGCGCCGCCACCACGGTCTTGCCCGAGCCCACGTCGCCCTGCAGCAGGCGGTGCATCGGGATCTCGCGGCGCAGATCGCGGGTGATTTCCTCGCCCACGCGCTGCTGCGCGCCGGTCAGGCCGAAGGGCAGCACCGCGAGCAGCTGCGCATGCAGCGAGCTCGCCTGCGGCTCGGCCGAGGAAGGCAGCATCGGCGCACGCTGCGCCGCGCGCTCCAGCCGCGCCTGCAATTGCGAGAGCTGCTGCGCCAGCAGCTCTTCCGCCTTGATGCGCTGCCATGCCGGGTGGCTGTGGTCTTCGAGCGTGGCCATCGCCACGTCGGGCGTCGGGTAGTGCAGGAAGGTCAGCGAACTGCGCAGGTCCCAGGCGCCGCGCCATCCGATCTGCACGGGAATCGTCTCGTCGAGCACCGCGCGCGCCAGGCCCGAGCGCACCTCGCGCCGCAGCACCGGCTGGGGCAGTCCGGCAATGGTCGAATAGACCGGCGTCAGTGCCTGCGGCAGCGCCGTGCCGGCCGCCTTGACGGTCGGATGCATCATTTGCCGCCCGACGAAGCCGCCGCGCATCTCGCCCCGCACGCGCACGCGCGCGCCAATGGCCAGCTGCTTCTGCTGCGAGGGATAGAAGTTGAAGAAGCGCAGCTGGCAGGTGTCGCTGCCGTCGTCGATGGTGGCGATCAGCTGCCGGCGCGGGCGGAACACCACTTCGCATTCGGTCACCACGCCCTCGACCTGTGCCATGTCGCCGTCGCGCGTGTCGGCCAGCCGCACGATGCGGGTCTCGTCCTCGTAGCGCATCGGCAGGTAGAGCGCGAAGTCGATGTCGCGCACCAGGCCGAGCTTGCGCAGCGCGCGCTGCACGGCGCTCAGCCCGGCGCCGGGCGCGGCCGGGGCGGCGGCGGGCGGGCTTGTGGTCTTTTCGGGCGGCACGGACTTCGCGGAAGCGGGCATGGGACAATTCTGCCCGGCTCCGGCCACGTCCTCCTCATCTTCCATGCCTCCTTGGCACGGGCCCGTCCGGCCCTCAAGCACCATGCGCGCCTTCACGCTTTCCGATTTCGATTTCGACCTGCCGCCCGAGCTGGTGGCCCAACACCCGGCTCCCGAACGCACGTCCTCCCGCCTCCTCGACGGCACGGGCGACGCGCCCGCCGACCGCATCTTCAAGGACCTGCCCTCGCTGCTGCGCGCGGGCGATCTGCTGGTCTTCAACGACACGCGCGTGGTCAAGGCACGCCTGTTCGGCGAGAAGCCGACCGGCGGCAAGCTCGAGTTGCTGGTGGAGCGCGTGCTGCAGGGCCACGAGGTCGTGGCGCACATGAAAGTGAGCAAGAAGCCGCCGGTGGGCACCACACTGCAGATGGTGGGCGGCTTTCGCGCGACGCTGCTGGGCCGCTGGCCCGACGAGCAGGGCGCGCTGTTCCGCTTCGGCTTCGAGAGCGACGCCGGCGAAGACCCCTACGCGCTGATGGCCCGCTGCGGCCATGTGCCGCTGCCGCCCTACATCACGCACACCGATTCGGCCGACGACGAAAGCCGCTACCAGACCGTGTTCGCGCGCGTGCCCGGCGCGGTGGCTGCACCGACCGCTGCGCTGCATTTCGACGAGGCGCTGCTGGCCGAGCTCGAAGCCCGCGGCGTGCAGCGCGCCAACGTCACGCTGCACGTGGGTGCGGGCACCTTCCAGCCCGTGAAGACCGAGAACATTTCAGAGCACACGATGCATGCCGAGCGCTACGAAGTGCCCGAGGCCACGCAGCGCGCCATCGCCGACTGCAAGGCGCGCGGCGGCCGCGTGGTCGCGGTCGGCACCACCACCGTGCGCACGCTCGAATCGTGGGCCAGGAGCGGCGAGGCCGCGGGCGACACGCGCATCTTCATCACGCCGGGCTTCGTGTTCGAGCACGTCGACCTGCTGGTCACCAACTTCCATTTGCCGAAGAGCACGCTGATGATGCTGGTCTCGGCCTTTGCGGGCTATGAACACGTGATGGCGCTCTATGCCCACGCCATCGCGCAGCACTACCGTTTCTTCAGCTACGGCGACGCCATGCTGCTGGCGCGCGCTCCCACATGAAAACCAACCACGCCATCCGCGCCTCGCTGGCCGCGCTCGCCTTCGGATGCACGCTGCTGCTGCCCGTGGCCGGCCATGCACGCGGCTACACGCCGCAGGGGCTGTGCGGCGGCTATACGCGGCTCGACATCGGCAGCCCCGCAGGCACCTGCGTCGCGCTGCTGGCCGACGAGGCCCAGGGCCTGCGTGCGCCCCGGCGCATCCTCGAGGTGGCGCCGGGGCGCTACTGGGTCGTCGACATGGGATCGTGGGAGCCGCGCCGCGGCCGCCTGCTCGAGATGGTGCTGCCCACCGAAGGCGCCGCGCCACGGCGCGCGCGCTTCAGCGTGCTGGCCGAGCAGCTCGACCGGCCGCTGGGCCTCGTGGCCGGGCCCGACGGCAAGATCTACGTCGGCGAGTCGGGCACGATCTGGCGCACGCCGATCCCTCTGCCCGGCGGCACTCTGCAGCGCGAGACGGTGATCGACGGCCTGCCGGGCGACGGCACGCATCCGCTCAAGGAACTGGCCTTCGGACCGGGCGGGCGGCTCTACGTCAACGTCGGCTCCGACTCCGATGCCTGCCGCGATGCGTCGTCGAAGCAATACCCGCTGCCCTGCCCCGACCTGGCCGGACCGAAGCCGCGCGCCGCCGTGTACGAGGCCGTGCTCGCCGGGCCGGACCACAAGCTGCAGAGCTTCAAGCCCTTTGCCACCGGCCTGCGCAACTCGGTCGCCCTGACCGTGCTGCCGGACGGCCCCGCCAAGGGCACCGTGCTGCAGGGCGAGAATTCCATCGACTATGAAGACGTCGGCCAGCCGCCCGAGGAGCTGAACCGGCTGCAGGCCGGGCGCGACTACGGCTGGCCCTATTGCGTAGGCAACCGGCAACCCGCGCGCGGCTACGAGAACCGGCACGACTGCAAGGCCACCGAGGCACCGCTGATGCTCTGGCCCGCGCACGCCGCGCCGCTGCAGATGATCACCGGGCCCGCGGACAGCCGCTTCGCGGGGCAGCTGCTGGTCGCCTGGCGCGGCCACCAGCCGCCCGGCCACCGCGTGGTGGGCTACAAGCTCGATGCGCGCGGCCTGCCGTCGGGCAAGCCGATCGAATGGCTCGCCGGCTGGAGCCCCAAGGCCGGCGTGCGCCCGATGGGCCGCCCCACCGGCATCACCGTCGACCGGCAGGGCCGCCTGCTCGCCGTCGAAGACTTCAACCGTACCATCCTGATGCTGCTGCCGGACACCGGCGCCGCCCCCCAGAAATGACCGACACCACGTCCCTGCCGCGCCTGAAGTTCGAACTTCTCAAGACCGATCCCGCGAGCCACGCGCGCCGCGGCACGCTCACGCTCAACCATGGCGTGGTGCAGACACCGATCTTCATGCCCGTGGGCACCTACGGCACCGTCAAGGGCGTGATGCCGCGCAGCCTCGATGAGATGGGCGCGCAGATCATCCTGGGCAACACCTTCCACCTCTGGATGCGCCCCGGCCTCGACGTGATGGCCAGCTTCGGCGGGCTGCACCAGTTCGAGAAATGGAACAAGCCGATCCTCACCGACTCGGGCGGCTTCCAGGTCTGGTCGCTGGGCGCGATGCGCAAGATCAGCGAGGAAGGCGTGAAGTTCGCCTCGCCCGTCAATGGCGACAAGCTGTTCCTCACGCCCGAGGTCTCGATGCAGATCCAGACCATCCTCAACAGCGACATCGTGATGCAGTTCGACGAGTGCACGCCCTACGACACCCAGGGCCACATCACGACCGAGGCCGAGGCGCGCATCTCGATGGAGCTGAGCCTGCGCTGGGCCAAACGCTGCCAGCACGAGTTCGCGCGGCTTCAGAACCCCAACGCGCTGTTCGGCATCGTGCAGGGCGGCATGTTCGAGAACCTGCGCGAGGAATCGCTCGCGGCGCTGGTCGACATGGACTTTCCGGGCTACGCCATCGGCGGCGTGAGCGTGGGCGAGCCCAAGGAGGAGATGCTGCACATCATGGGCCACACGCCGCACCGGCTGCCCGCGAACAAGCCGCGCTACCTGATGGGCGTGGGCACGCCCGAAGACCTGGTGCAGGGCGTGGCCGACGGCGTCGACATGTTCGACTGCGTGATGCCCACGCGCAACGCGCGCAACGGCACGCTGTTCACGCGCTTCGGCGACCTGAAGATGCGCAATGCGCGCCACAAGAACGATCCGCAGCCGATCGACCCGAGCTGCACCTGCTACGCCTGCGCGGGCGCACCGCGAGGCCCCTCCGGTAGCCCGGGCGTCTCGTGGAACGACGGCGGGCGCGAAGGCTTCAGCCGCGCCTACCTGCACCACCTCGACCGCTGCGCCGAGATGCTCGGGCCGATGCTCGCCACCATCCACAACCTGCACTACTACCTGAACCTGATGCGCGAGATCCGCGAATCGCTCGAGGCGGGCACGTTCACGGAATTCCGCGCGCGCTTCAAGTCGGAGCGCGCACGCGGCATCTGACGCGCAGCGCTACTTCGGCGGCTGGATCGCGAGCGGCGTGGCGTAGGGCTCGATGCGCAGCAGTTCGTTCCTGAACACCACGATCTGCCTGAGGGGCGCCTGCACCAGCGCGCCGCCCGCGTCCTTGTGCGAGGCGTATTGCCACAGCGTGAGCTGGCCCTTGGCCGCGAGCTGAGCGGCCAGCCGTTCCACGGCAGGATTGGAGCCCGACCCCAGCTGCGCCGCATCGGCGCCCACGATCACCTCGTCGCGCGGCGAGACCAGCTTGAAGAGCTGCATGGACGCCGCCGCCTGGGCGCGCACGGGGCGCACCGCCAGCACGGCGGGAAGAAGCGCGAGCCCAAGAAGGGTGCGGCGGGGAAGCGTGTTCGTCGTCATGGAGAAGGAGCGTAGCCACCAACGCCCGCGCCGGCCATTCGCCGGAAGCCATACGCCGGCCGGCGGCCCCTCGCCATGCAGGGGCACGCCCATCCGGTACGCTTGCCGCTCGTAGCCATCGCTGTTGCCGCATTCACATGACCACCGACGCATCACCACTTTCGTCCTACACCGCCCGCTATCCCTCGCTGGCCGGCCGCACCGTGTTCATCTCGGGCGGTGCGAGCGGCATCGGAGAGGCGCTGGTCCGGGCCTTCCACGCGCAGGGCGCGAAGGTCGGGTTCTGCGATCTCGACACGGCCGCCGGCACTGCGCTCGCGGCGCAGCTGCAGGGCGAGACGCCCGCGCTGTTCATCGCATGCGACGTGACCGACACGGCGGCGCTCGCGGCCACCATTGCCGCGGTGCGCGCGCAATTCGGCCCGATCGGCGTGCTGCTCAACAACGCGGCCAACGACCGGCGCCACGAGATGGCCGACGTCACCAGCGAAGACTTCGACCGCCTCGTGGCCGTCAACTTCAAGCACCAGTTCTTTGCCGCGCAGGCGGTGGCGGACGACATGCGCGCGCTGGGCGGCGGCTCGATCATCAACTTCGGCTCGATCAGCTGGATGATCAAGGGCCGCGGCTATCCGGTCTACCAGGCCTGCAAGGCGGCCGCGCGCGGCCTAACGCGCTCGCTGGCGCGCGACCTGGGCAAGCAGAACATCCGCGTCAATTCGATCGTGCCGGGCTGGGTGATGACCGAGCGGCAGATCAAGCTGTGGGTCAAGCCCGAGTCGGGCGCGGAGATCGATGCGGCCCAGTGCCTGCCGGGCCGTGTGATGGCCGAGGACATCGCGGCGATGGCGCTGTTCCTGGCCGCCGACGATTCGCGCATGTGCACCGCGCAGGACTACGTGGTGGACGCGGGCTGGACCTGAAATAGGCTCGCCCCCAAAAAAGAAAATTACCGGGTACCGATCTTCTTAGTCGCGCAGTTCGGCCGGCAGCGTGCCGCCATTGGCGGCGATGCGGCTCATCACCTGCTTGTGCAGGCCGATGTTCCATTCGGCCGAACCCGGCTCGCCATCGCTGTAAAGAATCTCGCTGGCCAGTTCCTTGCGCGCGGCGAGGCTGCTGTCCAGGCCCAGCAACTTGAGCAGGTCGACGATCGAGGTGCGCCAGTTCAGGCCGGCGGCACCAGGCATCGCGTCCAGGACGGCGGGCACGTCGCCCAGCGGGATCGCAGGCGGCGGTGCGGCAGCGGCCGGCGCGCCCGGTGCAGCCGCCGGCGGTGCGGCGACGACTTCAGCGGCGTTGGCCGACGGAAAAATCTTGGAAAAAATCTTGCCGAAAATGCTCATGGGTGTGCTCCGTCAATGTGAATGGGAAAACCCGCGGCACGGCGTTGCGTGCCGCAGCCCCGGGGTTGTAGCACGCCCATGCGGCGGTTCCGCTACGTGGCCGGCAGAACCGGGGCACCCGGCGTGACCAATTGCGCAGTGCCGGTCACAGGTATGTGCGGCGACTGCGCCCGCGCGCCCGCTGAGGTTCCGCAGGCATGGCAGAACTTGGAGAACGCGCTCTTGCGCGTCTCGCACTGGCCGCAATGGTCGAACAGGCCGATGCCGCAGTGCGGGCAGAAGTCGATCTCGCCGTTCTTCAGGTCCACCGGGCGTTCGCAGCCGGGGCACACGCCCTTGCCGAGCCGCGCGAGCGCAACGTCGTAGCTGAGCTCCTCGCGCCGCACCTGGTCGGGCTGCTGCTCGGCGAGCTTCTGGCGCGCGAGGTAGGCGTTGAGCGCAACGATCGCATAGCGCCCCACGAGCACCGTGACCACAATGCCCACCGCGTAGCGCACGTAGCCGCCATAGCTCGGCAGGTAGGGCACCAGCTCGACGAAAAAGGCGAACAGCGCGAAGAAGATGAAGCCCCAGACGAAGGGCCAGTAGGTGCTCTTGCGCTTCTTCGCAAAGAGCCAGCCGGCCACGGCCAGCAGCGGCAGCGTGAGCGCGAGGCGGTAGGCGAACACGCGCAGCTCGACGCGGCGGTACTCCGCTTCGAGCTTTTTTTGCGCATCGCGCTCCAGCAGCGACAGCGCCTCGCGGGCGCGCTGCTCGGCCTGGCGCGCATCGAGCACGATCTGCTGCTGCGCATTGACCAGGCGCTGGGCCTCGTCTTCCTTCTGCTTGAAGGCATCGAGCGCCTTGGTACGCGCGATCAGCTCCGTGTCCTGGTCGGGCTGCGCGGTGGCGCGCCGCGTGGCGATCCAGTTGCCGAAGGTCTCGCGGGCGTTGGCACTGGCCTGCCGTGCGGCGCTCTGCTGCAGGCGGACCTGCTCCAGCTGCCGCGTCGCCTGCAGCTCGGCGGCCTCCGACGCCTTGATGGTGCTGCGCAGCGGCTCGGCCGCGGGGCGGTCGATGAAGTCGTCGAGTTCGAGCGTGCGCTCGACCCGCGGCAGGTCGTCCACGATGGCGCCGCCGAGCCCGATCAGGAAGCTCGCGAACACCAGCGCCACGAGCCAGAGGCCGCGGCGAAACCATTTTTCGGACAGACGCAATGACTTGCTCATTTCATTCTTTCGGTGAGAGAGAGATTTCTTACTGCAGCTTGAACGCCACCGGCGCCGCGCCGAGCCCTGCGCGCGGCATCCACGCGAACACCGAGTCGACCGTCACGGTTTCGATGCGGTCCGAGAACCGCTTCTCGTTCGGATGGTCGTCGAAAGCCACGCTGGCCGAGCCCACGCGGCCGCCCAGCCGCGTGAGCGGGCCGAGCTTGAGCGTGGTCGGCTCGTAGCCCTTGAACTGCAGCCACGCCTGCGCCTGCGCGCGGCTCGCGATGGTGGCGGGCTCCATGGCCGCGGCCAGCGTCTCGACCGCCCACTGGTTCGACTGCTGGTACTTCTGTCCCCAGGCGTAGCTCACGATGCTGTAGGGCGCAATGTTCAGCCGCACGATGCGCGCGGGCGGCTCGCGGAGCGCGGCCAGCAGCTGCACCTGCATGGCGGGCGCGGGCACGACCCAGGCCGCCTCGTAGCGCCACAGGTCGTCGAGGAAGAACTCGCCGAGCCCCTGGCGGTAGACCGCGGCCACGGCGCTGCCGCACTGGTTGAGCTTGTGCACCACGCGCCATGGACCCTCGTCGGTCTTGTAGGCGATGCCCAGGTGCGAATAGCGCAGGCCGTACTTGCCCAGATCCTGCCCGGCGCGCGCCAGCAGCACGACGCGCGCGCCGCTCGCATCGAGCTGCTGCGAAGTGCGCTCGGCCAGCTGCATGCCCTTGGCGATCAGCTCGGCGGTCGGCCTGGCCTGCTCGCAGGAGCGGCCGGCCTGCGCCTGCAGCGGCAGTGCCGCCGCGAGCACAAGCAGGAGCGCAGGGAAGACCGCGCGCTTCACGACAGCCTCTCGTTGTGCAGCAGCGCACGGCCGATCGCATTGGGCACGAAGGCCAGCACCTCGCCCGCGGCCGACAGCACGACGCCGGTGCCGATCACGCTGACCAGCACGCCCGTGCCGACCGCCGCCGATGCGGCATTGGCGGCGCGCCCCATCACCTTGACGCTGGCACGCGCACCGTCCGAGGCGCGCTCCAGCAGGTAGACGGTGCCGTCGGCCGAGGCCTCGACCGCCACCACCGTGAGCATCGAGCCACCCACCGAGAGCGCGGCAGGCAGCGCGGCCACGGCCGTGGCGGAGGCACCCACTGCCGAAGCGGCACCCACGACCGAGGCCACCGGCAGCAGCGAGAGTGCGGCCGAAGCCTCGCTCTGCGCCTGGGCATGAAGGGGCAGCGTGGCGCCCGCGAAGGCGGTGCAGGCGGCGATCAGAAGCGCAGCAACGGATTTTTTCATGGCGGTCTTTCGTGGATGGATGGATGAAGAAAAAGCGGCGCTCATTCGGCCGAGGCAGCGGCTTCCTGGCGGGCGGCGCGGCGGCCTTGCAGCCGCGCTTCGGCCAGGTCGGCCTCGTGGCGGTCGCGCAGGGTCTTGGCCAGCGTGAAGGCCGAGCTGATCAGGAACAGCCAGCTCACGCCCAGGAAGGCCTTGTAGGCGTCGTTGATCTCCATGCGGACCAGGCCCCAGCCGGTCAGGCCCATCGCGGTGAAGAAGCTGCCCCAGACCACCAGGCGCCACATCGGCACGTCGCGGCCCGCCGTGCCGCTGGCGCCCGCCTGCTGGCTGTCGCGCACGAACTTGGCCAGCATGAAGGCGGTGCTGAGGCAGAACACATAGCCCATCACCATGAACGCACGGTCCAGCGCCTCGCCCGGCAGCCAGCTCAGGCCGGTGGCGCACAGGAACACGGCGATCGCGAAGGAAGCCCAGACCTGGAACTGCCAGGCCCGCGTGTCGCGCTGGATCGAAACGGTGGTGGAAGGGAAGGTTTGCATGCGTGCCTCGCGGCGTAGTGAAGGTGAGCGAATGATGGTCCGCTCCCGCGCCACGGGACTCGAATGCTTCGACCAGTTCCGGTTTGAGCCGCTACGGGTATCTTGAAGAGATACTTTTCGGCACCTTGTGCGCCGGAAGAGAGGCCGCGCCTTACGCGGCCAGCAGCAATCCGCTCACGCGCTGCTGCAGCGCCTCGGGCCGCACCTCGGCCGGCGGCACGGCATGGCCGACGTTGAGCCCCACGCGGCTGAAGAAGCCGCGGCGGAAGGGCTTGGCCATGGCCACGTTCTGGCCGCCGCGCAGCTCGATGCGGCTGAAGTACGAGCCCCAGAGATTGGTCAGCGCCATCGGGATCACCGGCGGCTCGATGCCTTCGGCGCGCGCGCTTTCGATGATCTTCATCACGCCGCCCTTGAAGGGCTGCAGCTGGCCGTCCCGCGTGATGGCGCCCTCGGGAAAGATGGCCAGCAGGTCGCCCTCGCGCAGCACGCCCAGCGCCTTCGCGAACGCCGCTTCGTAGGCCGCCGGGTCTTCCTTTTGCGGCGCGATCGGAATCGCCTTGGCCAGCCTGAACAGCCAGCCGAGCACCGGCACCTTGAAGATGCGGTGGTCCATGATGAAGCGGATCGGACGCGGGCTCGCGGCCATCAGCAGTATGGCGTCGATGAAGCTCACGTGGTTGCACACCAGCACCGCGGCGCCTTCGGTGGGAATGTGCTCATCGCCCTTGATCTCGAAGCGGTAGACGAAGTGCGACAGCATCCACGCGATGAAGCGCAGCAGGTATTCCGGCACCAGCATGAAGATGTAGAACGCCACCACGGCGTTGGCAATGCCCGTGAACAGGAAGATCTGCGGGATGGTGAAGCCGGCGCCGAGCAGCGCACCCGCGATGACCGAGCTGCCGATCATGAACAGCGCATTGAGGATGTTGTTGGCCGCGATGATGCGTGCGCGGTGCGTGGGCTGGCTGCGCAGCTGGATCAGCGCGTACATCGGCACGCTGTACAACCCCGCGAAGAGCGACAACAGCGCCAGGTCGGCCATCACGCGCCAGTGCGCGGCCTGGCCCATGAAGGCGCCCAGCCCCATGACCGCTACCGGAGGCAGCGCGCGCGATGCAAAGTACAGGTCGATGGCGAACACGCTCATGCCGATCGCGCCCAGCGGCACCAGGCCGATCTCGACCTGCCGGCGGCTCAGCGTCTCGCACAGCAGCGAGCCCACGCCGATGCCCACCGAGAACACCACCAGCAGCAGAGACGCCACCTGCTCGTCGCCGTGCAGCACTTCCTTCGCGAAGCTGGGGAACTGGCTCAGGAACACCGCGCCGAAGAACCACATCCACGAGATGCCCAGGAGCGAGCGGAACACCACGATGTTGCCGTGCGCGAGCTTGAGGTTGCGCCAGGTCTCGCTGAACGGGTTCCAGTTGATCACCAGCCCCGGGTCGGTGGCCGGCGCCCGCGGAATGGCCTGGGCCACGCCGCGCCCCACCAGTGCCAGCAGCACGCAGGCCACCGCCACCGTCGTGTGGCCGACCTGCGGCAGCGCCACCAGCAGCCCGCCCGCCACCTGCCCGAGCAGGATGGCGACGAAGGTGCCCATCTCGACCATGCCGTTGCCGCCCGTGAGCTCGCGCGCGTCGAGCACCTGCGGCAGGTAGGCGAACTTGACCGGCCCGAACAGCGTGGAATGCAGGCCCATGAGGAACACGCAGCCCAGCAGCACCACCGCATCGGCGCGCACGAAGCCCCAGGCCGCGAGCAGCATGATCGCGATCTCGAGGTTCTTGACGAAGCGGATCATCTTCGTCTTGTCGAACTTGTCGGTGAGCTGCCCCGCCGTGGCGGAGAACAGCAAAAACGGCAGGATGAACAGCGCGCCGATGGCCAGGCCCGCCATGGCCGGCGGCATCCAGCTCAGCTGGAGCTGGTAGGTCACCATGACGGTGAAGGCGAACTTGAAGAGGTTGTCGTTGGCCGCGCCCGCGAACTGGGTCCAGAAGAAGGGCGCGAAGCGCCGCTGCCCGAGAAGCGCGAACTGGTTCGCGTGGGCGTTCGCCTCGTGGGGCGCGGTGGCGGCAGTGGCAGCAGCGGCGGGGGTTGTCATTCGGAACATCTCCTCTTGTTATCTACTGGCGCAGCGACACGCAGTGCGCGAAGACTGGGGGCGGGCCTATGTCATGCCGTCACGGCGGCGGCTGCGTCGGGATTGTGCCGCAGCAGGGTCGCGCGCCAGTTCATGTCGAGCTTGCGCAGCGCCGCCAGCACCGGCAGGCCCGCCAGCGATGCGGTCAGGTGCTTGAGGGTGTGGCCCGAGACCACCTGCTGCGTCGCCTCGTAGATCGCGTGGTCGGCCAGCTCGAATGCCTTGGCCAGGGCATAGAAGCAGATCACCCAGCCCAGCTTGAGCCCGACCGCGCCGCGCATCGGCGTGGCGATCGCGAGCGTGAGCACCAGCGCCATGCCGCCGAACTGCACGATGGCCCAGGGCAGCACGTTGCCGCTTTCCTGGAACACCTCGGCCGACAGCAGCCCGGCCATCAGCACGAACCAGGCGGCCGGCCAGCCGGCGCGCTGGCTCACGCGCTCGCAGACCGCGATGCCGATCAGCCCCGCGAACGCCACCGCCATGCCGGCGCGGTCGGCCGCGAGCCGGGCGCCGTCGGGCATCAGGTGGAAGAAGGCCGATCCCGCAGCAGTGGCGACCAGCCCGGCAAAGAAAAGCCAGGCGCAATCGAGCGTGTTGTCCGGCGGATCGTTGGCCGGCGGCGCCAGCGGGAACTGCGCCAGCGCCTCCTGGTGGGCACGGTCGATCCGGTTGAGCCGGTACAGGCCCCAGAAGCCGATCAGCATGAAGGGCAGGTTGCTCAGCACGTCCATGGCGTTGGGCAGGCCGTGCCAGCTGCGGTCGTCGGCGAACACCGAGGCAATGGCCACCTCGGCCGCCGGCAATGCGGGCCCGAACAGGGCCACCAGCGCGAGCAGCGCGAAGGTGAAGAGCAGTCCGCGTTCGCGGCGGCTGAGGGTGGGCAAAGGCATGGCGGTCCTCGGTGGTGGGTGGTACGAGCCGCGGAATTTAGTTGCCAGTCTCTCTACAGGCATCGAGAATCGATACGAGGCACTAATTCACACCTTTCAGTATCTTTTTCTAATACCTCCTTCCGCATCGGCACCCTCATGAGCACCACCGTCGACCTCGTCCAAGCCCTCAAGAACGAACTCAAGAGCGCCCGCATGACCTACGCCGACCTGGCGCGCTCGCTCGACATGGCCGAATCCAGCGTGAAGCGCATGCTGGCCAAGAGCGACATGCCGCTGTCGCGTGTCGACGCGATCTGCCGCGCGCTCAAGATCGACTTCGCCGAGCTGGCGCGCCGCGTGGCCGACGCCCAGCCGCTGCTGAAGGAGCTCACGCAGGAGCAGGAAAAGGCGGTGGTCAAGGACAAGAAGCTGCTGCTGGTGGCCATCAGCGTGCTGAGCCAGTGGACGCTGGAGCAGATCGTGGCTTCGTACCGGATCAGCGAGGCCGAGTGCATCGGCTGCCTGGCGCAGCTGGACCGCATCGGCATCATCGAACTGCGCCCGCTGAACCGCTACCGGCTGAAGCTGGCCAAGACCTTCCGCTGGCGGCCGCACGGCCCGGTGATGGAGTTCTTCCGCGAGAACGTGGTGCTCGACTACTACCGCGGCGGCTTCGATGGCCCGGCCGAAGGGCTGCTGCTGGTGCACGGGTCGATCAGCCGCTCGCTCGCGCCCGCGTTCCTGGAACGCCTGCAGCGCGTGGCGCAGGACTTCGCGCAGCAGCACCAGACCGACCAGAAGCTCTCGGCCAAGGACCGCGAGGGCTACACGCTGCTGCTGGGCATGCGCAACTGGGAGTTCGAAGCCTTCACACGCCTGCGCAGAGCTTGAGGCCAGACAGCCGCCCACCCCAGGAACACCGAGGAACCGGCTTTGCCGGGCCTCCGGTGTTGCCCCCGGCAGGGGGTTGGAGAAGCGACACGAAGTGCGCGGAGCCTGGGGCGAGCCTTATTTCGCGGCCTCTAGTGCGTCGCGCGTGGTGCGCGCAGCTTTTTGGGCCGCGGCGGCAAAGTCGTCGCCGGAGGAGGCGTAGATGATGGCGCGCGACGAGTTCACGATGATCGGCGCGTCGGGGCGCCAGCCGGCGCGCACCGTGGCCACCGCATCGCCGCCCTGGGCGCCGACGCCCGGAATCAGCAGCGGCACCGTCGGCGCGAGTTCGCGCACGCGCTCGATTTCCGCCGGATAGGTCGCACCCACCACGAGGCCGAGCTGTCCGTTGAGGTTCCACGGGCCCTGCGCCAGCTTGGCGACGTGCTCGTAGAGAAAGGGCTGGCCCTCGATGTCCGCCAGTCGCTGGCCCTGCAGGTCGGAGCCGCCGGGATTGCTGGTGCGGCAGAGCAGGAAGGCGCCCTTGCCCTGGTGCTTGAGGTAGGGCGCCACCGAGTCGAAGCCCATGAAGGGCGACAGGGTCACGGCGTCGGCGCCGTAGCGTTCGAAGGCCTCGATGGCGTACTGCTCGGCCGTGGAGCCGATGTCGCCGCGCTTGGCGTCCAGGATCACGGGCACGTCGGGCGCGTTGCGGCGCATGTGCTCCATCAGTTGTTCGAGCTGGGCTTCGGCGCGGTGGGCCGCGAAATAGGCGATCTGCGGCTTGAAGGCGATGACCAGGCCGGCCGTCGCGTCGACGATGCGCGCGCAGAAGTCATAGATGCGGCTGGCGTCGCCCTTGAGCTGCCCCGGGAACTTGGCTGGCTCCGGATCGAGCCCCACGCAAAGCAACGAACCGTTTTTTTGCTGTGCGGTGGCCAGCTTGTCGAGGAAAGTCATGGGTCCGATTTTACGGACCCGCCCGCCATGCCTCAGTTCGACGGTGTTTGCTGTTCGGCGGCCAGGCACAGATCCGCCCAGGCGCGGGCCTTGTCGGCCGGGTTTCGCAGCAGGTACGCGGGGTGGTAGGTGGCCACCACCGGCACCCCGCTGGCCGAGGGCAGCGGCACCGCGCGGCCGCGCAGCTTGCCGAGCGGATCGGTGCTTTGCATCAGGCTCTGGGCGGCCAGCGGGCCCATGGCGAGCACCAGGCTCGGCGCCAGCGCGGCCGCATGTTCCGCGAACGCCTCGTCCATCGGACGCGGGCTGCCGGGCTGGCCGGCGCCGACGCCGCGGTGCGTGCGCATCAGGTGCACCGGCGTCTTGCCGTCGTGCAGCTGGAGGGCGCGCAGCATGTTGTCGAGCAGCTTGCCGGCATCGCCCGCAAAGGGCTCGCCGTGGCGGCCGTCGGCTTCGGGCGGCATGTCGGCCACCACCAGCCAGCCGCCTTGCGCTGCCTCGGCCGAGGCCTCGGCATAGAGGCGGCGCGGCGCATCGACCAGCACGGCGGCGCCCTGCGCGAGCAGCGCGGGCGCGGTGGGGCGCGCGGCCGGGGCCGGTACGGCTGCAACGGGCCTTGCGGCCGGCGTGGGCGCGGCGGACGGCGCTTCGGCCACGGCGGGCGCGCGCTCGCGGACGGCGGACGGCGGCTCGGCCACCGCTGCCGCTTCCACGCCCGCGGGCGCCGCTTCGGCAGCTTCGGGCATCGGCCACCAGACCTTCACGCCCATCTCGTCGAGCATCGCGCGCTGGCGGGCGTCGAGCTTCAATGTCTGTACCGCGCTCATCGCAAGGCTCCCCAGGCAGAGCCTGATTCGTTCAATCGCAGGCTCATGACGACCGCGTCCTCGCGCTTGCCTTCATGGGCCGGGTAGTAGCCCTTGCGCACGCCCACGCTGCGAAAACCCTGGCGCATGTAGATGTCGAGCGCGCGCCGGTTGCTCTGGCGCACCTCGAGCCAGAGCCACTGCGCGCCCTGCGCGCGCGACCAGCCGGTCAGCGCCTCGAGCATCAGCGGCGCCCAGCCCTGGCGCTGGAAGGCCGGCGCCACGGTGATGTTGAGCAGGTGCACTTCGTCCACGCCCTTCATGGCGACGAAGTAGCCGATCAGCGTCTCGCCGAGGCTGGTGATCGGCGTGCCCAGGTCGGGCCGCGAAACCGGGGCCAGCAGGCATTGGCAGTGGTAGCCGACCGCCATCGAATCGATGAAGTTGGCCCGCGTCCACGGATGGCTGTAGGCCGTCTGCTCGACCGCGCAGACGGCATCGAGCCGCTCGACGGTGAGCGGTTCGAGGCGGGCTTCGACGGGCTGGAGGACAGCGCTCATGGATTGGCAACAGGTGGAACCGCCAGCGCGGCCGCCTTGATGGCAGCACGCTCATCGGTGGTTTGCGCCACTTTATCGCGAACATAGAGCGGCCAGGCATGTGCCGCATCCACCGTGCGCCCCGCGGCCAGCAGCGCGGGCGCCAGCCGCAGCATGGCGGTGGCCGTCGGCAGCACTTCGTGGCGCGCCGCGGCCGGGGCCAGGCGCGGGCCGTAGGCGGCAAAGGCGTTGCCGGCGAGGGACCAGCCGGCGGGCACTTCGAGCGCTTCGGGCGCGAGCAGCAGCGGCTCGACGTCCGCGCCGCCCAGCGCACCGCCCCCATCGAAGTCGTAGCGCGCGGCATAGAGCTGGTCCATCCGCGCGTCGAGCACCGCCACCACCTGGCGCGCGCCGAAGGCATGGCGCGCCTCCTCGGCCACGGCCAGCAGCGTGTCGACCGGCAGCAGCGGCACGCCGGCGCCGAAGGCCAGGCCCTGCGCCACCGAGCAGGCGGTGCGCAGGCCCGTGAAGGAGCCCGGCCCGCGGCCGAAGGCGATGGCGTCGAGCGCGGCAAGTTCGAGCCCGGCCTCGGCCAGCAATTGCAGGATGAGCGGGATCAGCGTGCTCGACGCCTGTGCGCCGCCGGCACCGCTGTGCGTGAACAGGCGCTCGCCGTGGCGCACCGCCACCGACAGGTGCTCGGTGCTGGTGTCGAAAGCCAGGAGCCTAGGCATCGCGGCACCCCGCGGCGGTGGCCGGTATCGCGGGTCGCGCAGCCGCGCGCCCCCCGGCTGTTGTTTTCTGCACGCCGAACAGGATGCCCGCGGTCACCAGCAGCAGGCCGGCGATCAGGTTCCAGTAAAGCGGCTCGTCGAGCCAGATCACCGCGCCGAAGGCCGAGAGGCCGGGCACGAGCGCCGTGATCATGGTGCTGCGCACCGGCCCGAAGTACTGGATCATCTTCGTGAAGGTGATGCCCGAGACGACGACCGAGCCGACGCCCTGGAACAGCATCTGGAACGCCACCTCGCCCCAGGGCGCGGCGCCGATGCGGCTCACGACCGTGCCGCCCGCCACCAGCAGGCCGTAGGCCGGAACATAGGCCAGCAGCGCGAACACGGTGATGGCGATGGTCGCGCGCACGGCGTCCAGCCCGTGGCGGCGCGCCACCACGCTGTAGCAGGCCCAGCAGAAGGCCGCGGCCATGAAGAGCAGGTCGCCCTTCCAGACCTCGCCGCCCTCGAAGGCGTGCAGCAGGCTGCGCCCGCCGACCACCAGGTCGCCGGCCACGATCAGCGCGAGGCCGAAGGCGCGGCCCGGCGTGATGCGGTCGCGCAGCACCAGCGCGGCCAGCAGCGTGGTCCACAGCGGCAGGCTGCCGGGCATCAGCACCGAGGCGTGGCCAGCGGGCGCGAAGAAAAAGCCGCTGTAGGCCAGCAGGGCATAAGCCACGCCGCCGAAGATGCCGGCGCCGGCCGTGACGCGCAGCGACAGCGGCGACAGCCCGAACAGCGACGACGCGGCGCCGTCCTTCTGCCGCTTGCCCTTCATGACCATCCAGGCGCCCCAGGGCACCAGCACCAGGCTGGCACCGCAGATGCGCGCGAGCGCCAGATCGAGCGGGGTGAGCGAGCGCGCGGCCGAGGCCCGCGCGATCACGATGAAGGCAGTCCAGACCAGCACGGTGACCACGGCCGCGCCGATGCCGATCGTGCGGGGCGAAAAACGGGGCAGGGCGGGCATCCCGCGATTATCCAGGGCAGGCCGCGGCCGCGCCGGCCAGGGGCGAATCGGCGCCCCGGGCGCCGTCAACCGCCGTCGCTGCGCAGGATGGCGAGCCCGGCCTTTCGCAGCGGTGCCAGCGCGGCGACGGGCGCTTCCGGCGACACCAGCAGGCTGGTGGCGGCCGAGACCGGGTGGATGACCCAGGCCGAGGCCGCGCCGATCTTTTCCGACGAGGCCAGCACCACCGTCTCGGCCGCGGCCGCCATGAGTGCGCGCTTGATCGCGGCCTCCTCGACGTCGCCGGTGGTCAGGCCCGCCTCGGCATGCACGCCGGTCACGCCGAGGAAGCAGGTGTCGGCGTGGACGCGCGAGATGGCGTCCATGGCCGCGGCGCCCACCGCCACCATCGAATGCCGGAACAGCCGCCCGCCGATCAGCACCACCTCGATGCCGGCATGGCCCGCCAGCTCGACCGCCACCGACGGGCTGTGCGTGACCACCGTGGCGCGCAGGCTGGCCGGCAGGTGCCGCGCCATCTGCACGGCCGTGGTGCCGCCATCGATGAAGACCACCTGCCCGGGCCGCACCAGCCGTGCCGCGGCGCGGCCGATGGCCACCTTTTCCGCGGTTGCGAGCTGCAGGCGGCCCGCGAAGTCGGCTTCGGCCGGGGCGACCGGCAGCGCGCCGCCGTGCACGCGCTGCAGCAGCCCCTCGGCGGCCAGCTCGCGCAGGTCGCGGCGGATCGTGTCTTCCGACAGCGCCAGCTCCTCGCTGAGCGACTTGGCGACGACGTTGCCGTCGCGCTGCAGGACCGAGAGGATGTGTTGCTTGCGCTGGCGGGTGAGCATCGGGCGATGGTAGCGGGCAGGACTGCAGATTGCACGAATTTTCTTGTTTCTGCACGAATTTGCGCATAAGCTGCGCGCCATGACAACCCTCCACGACCGCGTCCGGGTGCACGAAGTCACCCTGCTTTCCGACAACTGGTACACCCTCAAGACCACCGCCTTCGACTGGCGGCGCAGCGACGGCCAGTGGCAGCGCATGCACCGCGAGACCTACGACCGCGGCAACGGCGCCACGCTGCTGCCCTACAACCTCGCGCAGCGCACGGTGCTGCTGACGCGGCAGTTCCGCTACCCGGCCTTCGTCAACGGGCATGACGAGCTGCTGATCGAGGCGGCCGCCGGCCTGCTCGACAACGCGGCGCCGGAGGAGCGCATCCGCGCCGAGGTGGAAGAAGAACTGGGCTATCGCCTGGACGCGGTGCAGAAGGTGTTCGAAGCCTTCATGAGCCCGGGTTCGGTGACCGAGAAGCTGCACTTCTTCTTGGCCGAATACGAGCCCTCGATGCGCATCGGCGGCGGGGGCGGCCTGGCCGAGGAGGGCGAGGACATCGAGGTGCTCGAGCTCGGCATCGACGAGGCGCTGGCCATGGTGGCGGACGGGCGCATCGCCGACGCCAAGACGGTGATGCTGCTGTATCACGCGCAACTGCATGTTTTCGCGCCGAGATAATCGGCACGATGCGTCTTCGTCGTCTCTCCTTCTTCCTGCGCGCCGCCTGCGCGCTTTCCTTCACCGCCCTGGCCGCTCCGGGCGCGCTTGCACAGCAGGCCCTTCCGGGCGAAGTGGAGACCGCCCTTGCGCGCGCCAAGGTGCCGCGCGACGCGGTGACGATGCTGGTGGCCGACGCCGACGGCCTGCGCCCGCCGCGCCTGGCCTGGCGCACGCAGGTGCCGGTGAACCCGGCATCGATCATGAAGCTGGTCACGACCTACGCCGCGCTCGACCTGCTCGGGCCGGCCTACAGCTGGAGCACGCCGGTCTACGTCGATGGCACGGTGAGCAACGGCGTGCTCAACGGCAACCTCTACATCAAGGGCCAGGGCGACCCCAAGCTGGTGCTGGAGCGCGCCTGGCTGCTGCTGCGGCGCGTGCAGGGCCTGGGCATCACCACCGTGAGCGGCGACATCGTGCTGGACCGCAGCGCCTTCGACGGCGCGATCGAGAACGACCCGGCCGCCTTCGACGGCGAGCCGCTGCGGCCCTACAACGCCTCGCCCGAGGCGCTGCTGGTCAACTTCAAGTCGGTCAACATGGTCTTCACGCCCGAGCGCGGCGGCCAACTGGCGCGCGTGAGCTACGAGCCGCCGCTCGCCAGCGTGTCCATGCAGCCCACGGTGGCGCTCGCGCCCGGCGAATGCGGCGACTGGCGCGCGGCGATCAAGCCCGACTTCAGCGACCCGAACCGCATCCGCTTCATGGGCGCCCTGCCGGCCGCCTGCGGCGAGAAGAGCTGGGCCGTGGCGTATGCAGACCCGCGCACCTACGGCCTGCGCGCCATCGGCGGCATGTGGGCCGAGATGGGCGGCCGGGTCGGCGGCCAGATGCGCGACGGCCGCGTGCCGGCCGGGCTCAGGCCGGTGTTCGAATTCGGCTCGCCGCCGCTTGCGGAGGTGGTGCGCGACATCAACAAGTACAGCAACAACGTGATGGCGCAGCAGCTGTTCCTCACGCTCGGGCTCACGCAGAGGAACCGCGGCAGCTTCGAGGCCTCGCGCAGCGCGCTGGGCCAGTGGTGGCGCGAGCGCATCGGCACCGGCGAGGCGCCGCCGGTGTTCGACAACGGCTCGGGCCTGTCGCGCGACGAGCGCATCAGCGCCGCGGCGCTCGGCAAGATGCTGCAGGTGGCTTGGCGCTCGCCGCTGATGCCGGAGCTGGTGTCCTCGCTGCCCGCCATGGGGGTGGACGGCACGCTCAGGAAGCGCACGCTGCGCTCGGGCGGCGCGGCCCACCTGAAGACCGGCTCGCTGCGCGATGCCGCCGGCGTGGCCGGCTATGTGCACGGTGCAAGCGGCCGCCGCTACGTGCTGGTGGCGATTGCCAACGGCGAGAACGCGGGGGCCGCGCGCGCCGCGTTCGACGCACTGGTCGACTGGACGGCGCAGGACAACTGACGGCCATCGGCCGCTCCGGGGCGGCCGTGTACTGAAAACTTCTCTAGGTATACACGCCGCTTGCGCGTGGCCATGGCGCTGCACAGAATCGGACGCCCGTTCGATTCGACAAACAAACAAACACACGCAGGAGCCACGCCGTGAAAAAGCCGCAACGACAACCATCCACTCCGCTGCACAAGATTGCGGCACTCGGCGGCGTCACGCTGCTGCTGGCGGCCTGCGGCGGCGGTGGAGGGGGCGGCGGCATCGGCGTGGGACTGCCGCCTCCCGTCGGCGACACCGGCCGCGGCTCGGTCGTCACAGACCCGCCCGAGCAGACCGCGAAGCTCTCGGCCGACCAGTTGCGGACCAACCTCCAGGCCACCGACCAGGGCAAGGCCCTGCTGCAGGTGGCCGGCACGCCCAGGTGCGGGGTCGAGGTGCGCTACCTCGAATACCGCACCATCGGCGGCAAGAACGAAGCCACCAACGCCACCGCCGCGATCATGCTGCCCTCCGGCGCCGACGTGGCCTGCAACGGACCGCGCCCGGTGGTGCTCTATGCGCACGGCACCACCGCCGCGCGCAACTACAACCTCGCCAAATGGACCGACTCCACCCAGCCGGCGGCCGGCGAAGGCCTCACGATCGCCGCCATGTTCGCGGCGCAGGGCTACATCGTGGTGGCGCCCAACTACGCGGGCTACGACAAGTCGACGCTGCCCTATCACCCGTACCTCAATGGCGACCAGCAGGGCAAGGACATGGTCGATGCGCTCACCGCGGCGCGCAAGACCTTCACGGGCATCGACGCCACGGACGCGGGCTCGCTGCTGATCACCGGCTACTCGCAGGGCGGCTATGTGGCGATGGCGGCGCACCGCGAGATGCAGGCCACGGGCAGGTCGGTGACGGCGTCGGCGCCGCTCTCGGCGCCTTCGGCCATCGGCCTGCTGGCGGACTACACCTTCATGGGCTGGCCGGCGCTCGGCAGCACGCTCTTCGTGCCGTTGCTCTCGGCCAGCTGGCAGCAGCAGTTCGGCGATGTCTACGGCAGCACCAGCGACATCTACGAATCGCAGTACGCCCCCGGCATCGACACCCTGCTGCCGAGCCTCACGCCCCTCACCACGCTGTATGCCAATGGCAAGCTGCCGCAGCTGGCGCTCTTTCCCGCGGGCGCGACGCCGGGGCCGGTGAGCCCGGAGCTGTCGATCTTCTACGGCGCCAACAACCTCATCCGCCAGAGCTACCTGACGCAGGCGGCCAGCGACATCCAGGCGAATCCCTGCCCGGGCAATGCGCTGCCTGCCACGGCCGCCTCGCTGAGCACGACCTCGCCGCTGGACTGCAGGCCGGCCGTGGGCTTCCGCAAGGCGGCGCGCGCCAACGACCTGCGCAACTGGCTGCCGACGCGGCCGGTGCTCATGTGCGGCGGCGCCAACGATCCGACCGTGAACTTCCTGAGCACCCGCGCCACCGCCGGCTACTTCCGCGCCCGCGGCATGCCCGCGGCCGCGCTGACCGTGGTCGACCTGGAAGATAACGCCACCACCGACGCGTATTCCGCCGCGCGCGCCGGCTTCGCCCAGGCCAAGAGCACCCTGGCGCAGAACACCCCCGGCAGCGACGCCGACAAGCGGCAGGCCGTCACCCTGGCCTACCACGGCACCCTGGTGCCGCCGTTCTGCCTGGCTTCGGCGCGAGGCTTCTTCCAGGGCGTGCTGGCCGCCGGCGGCTAGCGAAGACCGGGGTTAGCCCATGGACGCCCTGTGCAGGCGGTCGCGCACGCCTTCCCATTCGGGCGTGTCGGGTGGCGTCTCGACCCAGATCAGCTTGACGCCCTGCGCATCGAACTCGCGCAGCACCGCGAACAGCTGGTGTGCGCTGGCCGCCGCGTCGTCGGGCATGCGCCGCTGCAGCACGCGCTGGGAATGGCTGCGCACCTCGGCGCGCGTCCACACCGCGATGTGGGCCGCGCCCGGCCCGAGCACGTCGAGGCCGGCCTGGATGGCCTTGGCATCCATCAGCCGCAGCTTGGCGTTCGGCGCGTAGTGCGCCTCGAGCGTGCCGGAGGCGCGCGGATCGGGCGTCTCGAGCACCTCGCGGTTGCTCAGGCGCTCGCCCGCGGCGGCCTCGATCTGCGCGCGCGTGATCAGGCCCGGGCGCAGCAGCACGGGTGCACCGCGGCTGCAGTCGACGATGGTCGACTCGATGCCCACCTCGCAGGCGCCGCCGTCGATCACCGTCAGCGCGTCGCCGAACTCGTCATGCACATGCTGTGCGGTGGTGGGGCTCACGCGGCCGAAGCGGTTGGCGCTCGGGCCCGCGAGCCCCGGCACGCCCTGCTCTGCGCAGGCCTCGAGCAGGGCCTGCGCGACCGGATGCGACGGGCAGCGCAGGCCGATGGTGTCCTGCCCGCCGGCGGCCGCGGCCGCCACGCCGGGCTGGCGCGTGACGATCAGCGTCAGCGGGCCGGGCCAGAAGGCCTGCACCAGCTTCTGCGCAAAGGGCGGCAGCGGCTGCGCAAAGCGCGACAGCGCCTCGGTGCCCTTGATGCCGGCCGCCACGTGGACGATCAGCGGATGGTCGGCCGGCCGGCCCTTGGCCTTGAAGATGCCGGCCACCGCCATGTCGCTGGTGGCGTCGGCGCCCAGGCCGTAGACGGTCTCGGTCGGGAACGCGACCAGCCCGCCCGCGCGCAGCACGCGCACGGCCTCGGCAATGGCTTCCGGGGATTGGCCGTCGAGGATCATGCGAAGTCGGCCGCCGACAGCGCCGGCAGGCCGAGCACGGTGGCGGCCTGGGAGGCCGCGGCGCGCACGCTTTCGAGGGTGGCACCGGTGAGCGTGAGGTGGCCCATCTTGCGGCCGCGGCGCGGTTCGATCTTGCCGTAGAGGTGCAGGTGCACGCCGGGCAGCGCGAGCACTTCGCTCCAGCGCGGCGCCACCGGCTTGTCGCCGCCCGCGTTGAACCACAGGTCGCCCAGCAGGTTCAGCATGACCGCCGGGCTGTGCTGGCGCGGCGCGGCCAGCGGCAGGCCCGCGAGGGTGCGCACCTGCAGCTCGAACTGCGACACGTCGCAGGCTTCCATGGTGTAGTGGCCGCTGTTGTGCGGCCGGGGCGCCATTTCGTTCACCACCAGCGAGCCGTCGGCCAGCGCGAAGAACTCCACGCACAGCACGCCCACGTAGTCCAGCCCGGTGGCAATGCTCTTGGCCGAGTTGATGGCCGCCTGCGCCACGGTCTTGGGCATGTTCTGCGCATGCACCTCGGTCACGGCCAGGATGCCGTCGCGGTGCAGGTTGCGCTGCGGCGGAAAGTGCACCAGCTGCCCGTCGCGGCCGCGCGCGACGATCACAGAGCATTCGAATTCGAGCGGCAGCAGCTTTTCGAGCACGCAGGGCACGCAGCCCGCGGCCTGCCAGGCGTCGACCAGTTCGGCGCGCGTGGACACGCGCTGCTGGCCCTTGCCGTCGTAGCCCAGGCGCGCGGTCTTGAGGATGCCGGGCAGCAGCATGTCTTCGACGGCGGCGAGCTGGGCCGCGGTCTCGATGACCGCATAGGGCGCGCAGGCCACGCCGCAGCGCGTGAAATGGGCCTTTTCGGCGATGCGGTCCTGCGCGATGGCGATGGCGCCCGCGTCGGGGGCCACGGGCCGAGCCACCGACAGCTTCTCCAGCGAGGGCGCCGGCACGTTCTCGAACTCGGTCGTGACCGCATCGGCCAGGCCCGCGAGCCGCGCCAGGCCGTCGACGTCGGCGTAGTCGGTGTGGATGTGGTGGTGGCTCACGCGGCCGGCCGGGCTGTCGGCGTCGGGGTCGAGCACGGCCGTGAAGTAGCCCATGCGCTGGGCGGCGTGGGCGAACATGCGGCCCAGCTGGCCGCCGCCGAGCACGCCGAGCGTGGCGCCCGGAAGAATGGGCAGATCGTTGTTGCTCACAGCGCACCCCCGCCCTGCGGCGAAAAGGGCGACACGACGGCGCCGTCCACCGGCGGCGGCAGGACCATCGCCTCGGCCGCGGCGGTTTGCGCGGCGCGGAAGGCATCGAGCCGGCTGCGCAGCGCCGGATCGTTCACCGCCAGCATCGCCACCGCGAACAGCGCCGCATTGGCTGCCCCCGCATTGCCGATGGCAAAGGTGGCCACCGGCACGCCCTTGGGCATCTGCACGATGCTGTAGAGCGAATCGACGCCCTGCAGGTGGCGGCTGGCCACCGGCACGCCGAGCACCGGGACCGTGGTCTTGGCAGCCAGCATGCCCGGCAGGTGGGCGGCGCCGCCCGCGCCCGCGATGATCGCCGCCAGCCCGCGCCCGGCGGCGCTTTCGGCATAGGCGAAGAGCGCATCGGGCATGCGGTGGGCCGAGACCACCTTCGCTTCGTGCTGGATCCCGAATTGCTGGAGAATCTCGACCGCGTGGCGCATCGTCTCCCAATCGGAGTTCGAGCCCATCACAACACCGACCTGAATGGTTTCGTTCATGGTTCCAATTTTACGTTTCACCCCCAGTTGTTCCCGATGATCGACATCACTCTCGAAAATTTTCAGGCTGAACTGATCGAAGGCTCGGTCGCCACGCCGGTGCTGCTCGACATCTGGGCCGAATGGTGCGGACCATGCAAGCAGCTCGGCCCGGTGCTCGAAAAGCTCGAAACCGAGTACGCCGGCCGCTTCACGCTGGCCAAGCTGGACGCCGACAAGGTGCCGCAGATCTCGTCGCAGCTGTCCGAAATGTTCGGCGTGCGCAGCATCCCGTTCTGCGTGATGTTCAAGGACGGCCAACCGGTCGACGGCTTCGTCGGCGCCATTCCGGCCGACAAGATCCGCGAATTCCTCGACAAGCACGTGCCCGCCGCCGAGCAGGTCGAAGCCGCCTCCCAGGAGGCCGCAGCCCAGGAAGCGCTGGCCGAAGGCGACACCGAGGGTGCGCTCGAGCGGCTGCAGCATGCGGTGGCGACCGACCCGGCCAACGATGACGCGCGCTTCGACTACATCAAGCTGCTGCTGCAGATGGGCCGCATCGACGATGCCAAGGTGGCGTTCGCGCCGGTGATCGCCCGGACCACGCTGGTGCGCCGCTTCGATTCGCTGCAGCGCTGGATGGACGCCCTCGATTTTGCGGCGCCGGTGTCGGGCGCCGCGCCCGCCGTCGCCGAGTTCGACGCGAAGATCGCCGCCGGCAAGCGCGACTTCGACGCCCGCTTCGCCCGCGCCCGCCTGCTGATGGTCGAGCAGCGCTGGACCGACGCCATGGACGAGCTGCTCGAGATCCTGATGCGCGACAAGGCCTGGAACGAGGAGCTCGCGCGCAAGACCTACATCGCGATCCTCGACCTGATCGAGCCGCCCAAGGTGAAAGTGGCGGACGGGCAGATTCCGCCGGACGATCCGGTGGTGGCCACCTACCGCCGCCGGCTCAGCAGCGTGGTGCTGAGCTGAACTGAGCCGCCTGGCGGCAAATTGCGGGGGAGCGGACGCATCTTGGCGAGCCGGGGCGGCGTCGCATACGATGGCAACGATTCAACTTGTTGCAATTGAAAAGGAAATCCCGGCCATGCGTCTCCCCGCCCGCCACCGCGCCCGCATCGCGCTCCCCGTTTTCGCGACCGCACTGCTGGCCGCCGCCCTGGCCGGTTGCGGCAGCGGCATCAGCCTCGACGAGCCGATCGAGGGACCGGTCTGGCGCCTGGTGCAGTTGGGCGACGAACCCGTGGCGCCCGGCGGCGAGGCGCAGATCCAGTTCGACCGCAGCAGCGGGCGCGTCAGCGGAACGGGCGGCTGCAACCGCGTGTCGGGGTCGTTCACACGCAGCGGCGTCACGCTGCGCATTGGACAGCTGACCTCGACCCGCATGGCCTGCGCGGACCCGGTGCGCGGCGCCAACGAAGCGCAATTCATCTCGGCGCTGCAGACCACCACTACTTATCGCCTGGCCGGCCCGGGACGGCTCGCGCTGCTCGACGCAAGCGGGCGGACCGTGGCGACGCTGAACTCGGCGAGCCGCTGAGGGGGCGAGCCCGCTTCTTCTTCAGCCGGTCAGGCGCTCCAGCGCTTCGCGGTACTTGGCCGCGGTCTTTTCGATCACCTCGGCCGGCAGGCGCGGCGCCGGCGGGGTCTTGTCCCAGGGCTTGCCGTTGATTTTGGTGGCCTCGAGCCAGTCGCGCACGAACTGCTTGTCGTAGCTCGGCGGATTGGCGCCCGCGGCCAGCGCGGCCTGGTAGCCCTCGACCGGCCAGTAGCGCGAGCTGTCGGGCGTGAGCACCTCATCCATCAGCACCAGCGTGCCGGCCTCGTCGAGGCCGAACTCGAACTTGGTGTCGGCAATGATCATTCCCTTGGCCAACGCGATCTGCGCGGCGGTCTCGTAGATCTCCAGGCTGGTCTCGCGGATCTGCTGCGCCAGCTTGGGGCCGACGATCTCGACCACGCGGTCGTAGCTGATGTTCTCGTCGTGCTCGCCGGCCGCGGCCTTGGCCGCGGGCGTGAAGATCGGGCGCGGCAGCTTGCTCGCGTTGGTGAGCCCTTCGGGCAGCGGCACGCCGCAGACCGAGCGGCTTTCCTGGTATTCCTTCCAGCCGCTGCCGGCCAGGTAGCCGCGCACCACGGCCTCGACCGGGATCGGCGTCAGGCGCTTGACCAGCATCGAGCGGCCCGTGACCTGCGGCACCTCTTCAGGCCTGACCACGCTCTCGGGCGCCTCGCCCGTCAGGTGGTTGGGGCACAGCTGGCCGAGCCGGTCGAACCACCACAGCGCCATCTGCGTGAGGATCTCGCCCTTGCCCGGGATCGGCTCGCCCATGATGACGTCGAAGGCGCTGAGCCGGTCGCTCGCGACCATCAGGATGCGGTCTTCGCCGACGGCGTAGTTGTCTCGCACCTTGCCGCGCGCAAGCAGGGGCAGGCTCTGGATGGAAGAGGTGTGGACGGTGGTCATGGGACGGTGCTGCTGTGCGGAAACGGGTGACGGGGGAAAACGGATTGTGCGCGCAGAAAAAAGCCACCGCGAACGGTGGCCTGCGATTCGCGGAAAAAGTTTGTCTTCAGACCACTTCTTGCGCGAGCTCGCCCTTGGCGTACTTGGCGGCGACGACCTGCAGCGTCTCGCCCTTGACCTTGGGGCCCTGGCCTTCGCAGCCAAACTCGATATAGCGCTGCTTGCAGATCTGCTTGGCGGCCTCGCGCGCGGGCTTGAGCCACTCGCGGGCGTCGAACTTCTCGGGGTTCTCGGCCAGGAACTTGCGCACCGCGCCGGTCATGGCCAGGCGGATGTCGGTGTCGATGTTGATCTTGCGCACGCCGTACTTGATGGCTTCCTGGATTTCCTCGACCGGCACGCCGTAGGTTTCCTTCATGTTGCCGCCGTACTTGCGGATGATCTCGAGCAGGTCCTGCGGCACCGACGACGAGCCGTGCATCACCAGGTGGGTGTTGGGCAGGCGGGCGTGGATTTCCTTCACGCGCGAGATCGACAGGATGTCGCCCGTGGGCTTGCGGGTGAACTTGTAGGCGCCGTGGCTGGTGCCGATGGCGATGGCCAGCGCATCGAGCTGCGTGGCCTTGACGAACTGGGCGGCTTCCTCGGGATCGGTCAGCAGCGCGGAGTGGTCGAGCACCCCTTCGGCGCCGATGCCGTCTTCTTCACCGGCCATGCCGGTTTCGAGCGAACCCAGGCAGCCCAGTTCGCCTTCGACCGTGACGCCGACCTTGTGCGCCAGCTGGACCACCTTGCGGGTCACGTCGACGTTGTAGTCGAACGAAGCCGGCGTCTTGCCGTCTTCCTTGAGCGAGCCGTCCATCATCACGGACGAGAAGCCGAGGTCGATGGCGCCCTGGCAGATGGCCGGGCTCTGGCCGTGGTCCTGGTGCATGACCAGCGGGATGTTCGGGTACTGCTCGATCGCAGCCTGGATCAGGTGCTTGATGAAGGCTTCGCCGGCGTATTTGCGGGCACCCGCGCTGGCCTGCAGGATGACGGGCGCGCCGGTTTCCTTGGCGGCCTCCATGACGGCCTGGACCTGTTCGAGGTTGTTGACGTTGAAGGCCGGAATGCCGTAGCCGTTGGCGGCTGCGTGGTCCAGCAGTTCGCGCATCGAGACGAGTGCCATGGGAAATACCTCGCGGAAATAGGGGAAAAAGAAGGCGGAAAGACGAGAGAAAACTGCCCCAATTCTATCGAGCCCCCTTGTGGGACGGCACTGACACGCAGCGCAGGCGCTCCTAGATCGGCAGCTGCGTGGTCGACAGCACCTGCTTGAGCACCACGAAAGTCCGGATCTGCCGCACGCCCGGCAGGTACAGCAGCTGCTCGGCATGCAGGCGGTTGAAGCTGTCGTTGTCGCGCGTTCGCACGAGCATGAAGTAGTCGAACTCGCCCGTGACCACGTGGCATTCGAGGCAGCCCGAGACCTTTTGCGCGGCCTTCTCGAAATCGGCGAAGGAATCGGGCGTGGAGCGGTCGAGCACCACGCCGATCATCACCAGCATGCCGAGCTCGAGCGCCTGGGCGTCGAGCAGCGCCACGATGCCTTTGACGAGGCCCGCGGCCTTGAGCCGCTCCACGCGGCGCAGGCAGGCGGGCGCGCTCAGGTTGACCTTGGCGGCCAGCGCCACGTTCGACACCGAGGCGTCGCGCTGCAGGGCGCGCAGGATGGCGCGATCGGTGCGGTCGAGCTCCGCCGCCGCTTCGGCCGTCTGCGCCGGCGTGGAGCGCAATTTTGTTGTGCTCATTTTTGTTTTCACGACTCAAAAAACTCGGAATCCCCGATCTTGTCTTCTTTTGCACCGCAATTCCACCAAAGTTTGCAAGCACGTTTCGGCAGCTTCTTCCTACGATCGATGGCATTCCACTTCTCTGGAGCACATCGATGAACCTCAAGAAATTCCCCCGCCACGCCCTGACCTTCGGCCCCACCCCGATCCACCCGCTCAAGCGCCTGAGCGCCCATCTCGGCGGCGAGGTCGAGCTCTACGCCAAGCGCGAGGACTGCAACAGCGGCCTCGCCTTCGGCGGCAACAAGACGCGCAAGCTCGAATACCTGATTCCCGAGGCGCTCGAGGGTGGCTACGACACGCTGGTGTCGATCGGCGGCATCCAGTCGAACCAGACGCGGCAGGTGGCGGCCGTGGCCGCGCATCTGGGCCTGAAGTGCGTGCTGGTGCAGGAGAACTGGGTCAACTATTCCGATGCGGTGTACGACCGCGTCGGCAACATCGAGATGTCCCGCATCATGGGCGCCGATGTGCGGCTGGACAGCGCAGGCTTCGACATCGGCATCCGCAAGAGCTGGGAAGAGGCCATGGCCGACGTGCGCAAGGCCGGCGGCAAGCCCTTCCCGATTCCGGCCGGCTGCTCGGAGCATCCGCGCGGCGGCCTGGGCTTCGTCGGCTTTGCGGAAGAAGTGCGGCAGCAGGAAGCCGAGCTGGGCTTCAAGTTCGACTACATCGTGACCTGCTCGGTCACGGGCAGCACGCAGGCCGGCATGGTGGTGGGCTTCGCGGCCGACGGCCGGGCCGACCGCGTGATCGGCATCGACGCCTCGGCCAAGCCGCAGCAGACCTTCGAGCAGATCGTGCGCATTGCCAAGGGCACGGCTGAACTGGTCGAACTGGGCCGCGACATCACCGACAAGGACGTGGTGCTCGACCGCCGCTTCGGCGGCCCCGAATACGGCCTGCCCAACGAAGGCACGCTGGAAGCGATCCGCCTCTGCGCGCGCCTGGAAGGCATGCTGACCGACCCCGTGTACGAGGGCAAGTCGATGCACGGGATGATCGAGAAGGTGCGCCTGGGCGAATTCCCGGCCGGCTCGAAGGTGCTCTATGCGCACCTGGGCGGCGTGCCGGCCCTCAACGCCTACAGCTTCCTGTTCAGGAATGGCTAGCAATAAGCCCGCCCCCGAAGCATCGCGCACTTCGTGTCGCGATGCCTCCCCCGTCCGGGGGCAACACCAGCGGCCCGGCAAAGCCGGTTCCGCGGTGTTTCACGAATGGGCCCCTTGAGGCCCCCTAGCTAGCGCGGCAAATTTTCAGCATGTTGGTGCCGCCGGGGGCGCCCATCGGCTCGCCGCAGGTGATGGCGTAGACGTCGCCGGTCTGCACGATGCCGCGCTTCTTCAGGTGGGCCTCGGCCTGCTCGAGCGCGGTGTCGCGGTCGCTCTCCGAATCCATCAGCAGCGGGCGCACGTTGCGGTAGAGCGCCATGCGGCGCTGCGTGGCCAGCCGCGAGGTCAGCGCGTACATCGGGATGTGCGCGCGATGGCGGCTCATCCAAAGCGGCGTGGAGCCCGACTCGGTGAGCGCCACGATGGCCTTGGCACCCAGGTGGTGGGCCGTGAACAGCGCGCCCATCGCAATCGACTGGTCGATGCGGCTGTAGGTCTTGCCGCTGAAGTCGGCGTCCAGCGTCTTGTCCTCGGCCGCTTCGGCAGCTTCGCAGATGCGGCTCATCTCCTGCACGGTTTCGAGCGGATAGCGGCCCGAGGCGGTTTCGGCCGAAAGCATCACGGCGTCGGTGCCGTCGAGCACGGCGTTGGCCACGTCGCTCACCTCGGCGCGCGTGGGCACGGGGTTGGTGATCATCGACTCCATCATCTGGGTCGCGGTGATCACCACCTTGTCCATGTCGCGCGCCATGCGGATCATTTTTTTCTGCAGCGCCGGCACGGCGGCATTGCCCACCTCCACCGCGAGGTCGCCGCGCGCCACCATGATGCCGTCGCTCGCGCGCAGGATCTCCTCCAGCTTGGGAATGGCCTCGGCGCGCTCGATCTTGGCGATCAGGCCCGGCTTGTGGCCGTACTCGGCCGCGGCCACGTTGCACAGCTGGCGCGCCATTTCCATGTCGGTGGCGTTCTTGGGAAAGCTCACCGCCACGTAGTCGGCCTGGAAGCTCATCGCGGTCTTGATGTCTTCCATGTCCTTGGCCGTGAGCGCCGGCGCCGTGAGGCCGCCGCCCTGCTTGTTGATGCCCTTGTTGTTGGAGAGCTCGCCGCCGAGCTTCACGGTGGTGTGCACCGCCTCGCCGCGCACCGCGTCGACCGTGAGCACGATGAGGCCGTCGTTCAGCAGCAGCCGGTCCCCGGGGCGCACGTCGCGCGGCAGGTCCTTGTAGTCGAGGCCGACCGCCTCGGCATCGCCGGGCTCGGTGCGCGAGGCGTCGAGCACGAACTTGGCGCCCGGCTCGAGCCAGACCTTGCCCTGCGCGAACTTGCCGACGCGGATCTTGGGGCCCTGCAGGTCGGCCATGATCGCCACCTCGCGGCCCGTCTTGCGCGCCGCCTCCCGCACCATGGCCGCACGGTCGATGTGGTCCTGCGCAGTGCCGTGGCTGAAATTGAGCCGCACCACGCTGACCTTGTTCAGGATCATCTGCTCCAGCAGCTCGGGCGTGTTGGACGCCGGGCCGAGCGTGGCGACGATCTTGGTGGCGTGGCGGGGAAGGCGATCCGTGATCATTGAGCGTGTCTCCATTTTGTATCCGCTACTGTATACACTTTGTGTGACAACAGGAAGCGGGCACCGCGGCGCGGGCGCGAAAAATCAGCCTGCGGCACGCTTGGCGAGGATTTCGAAAGCCGGGAGCGTCTTGCCCTCGAGCACTTCGAGGAAGGCGCCGCCGCCGGTCGAGATGTAGCCGACCTGCTTCTCGATGCCGTACTTGGCAATGGCCGCGAGCGTGTCGCCGCCGCCGGCAATCGAGAACGCGCTGCTCTCGGCGATGGCCTGGGCGATGGCCTTGGTGCCGCCCGCGAAGGCGTCGAACTCGAACACGCCCACCGGGCCGTTCCAGACGATGGTGCCGGCTTCGCGCAACTGCGCGGCCAGGATCGCGGCGGTCTTGGGGCCGATGTCCAGGATCAGGTCGTCGTCGGCCACGTCGTTCGCTGCCTTGACGGTGGCGGGCGCATCGGCCGCGAAGGTCTTGGCCGTGACCACGTCCACCGGGATCGGCACGTCGGCGCCGCGCGCGCGCATGGCTTCGATCACTGCCTTGGCCTGGTCGACCAGGTCGGGCTCGGCCAGCGACTTGCCGATCTTGAGACCGGCCGCGAGCATGAAGGTGTTGGCGATGCCGCCGCCGACGATCAGCTGGTCGACATTGGCCGACAAGCTCTTTAGGATGGTCAGCTTGGTGCTGACCTTGGAACCCGCCACGATGGCCACCAGCGGCCGCTTGGGTTGCGCCAGCGCCTTGGTGATGGCGTCGATCTCGGCCGCCAGCAGCGGGCCGGCCGCGGCCACCTTGGCGAACTGCGCGATGCCGTAGGTGGTGGCTTCGGCGCGGTGGGCAGTGCCGAAGGCATCGTTCACGTAGATGTCGGTGAGCGCTGCGAGCTTGCGGGCCAGTGCCTCGTCGTTCTTCTTCTCGCCCTTGTTGACGCGGCAGTTCTCGAGCAGCACGACCTGGCCGGGCTTGACGTCGACGCCGTCGACCCAGTTGGCGACCAGCGGCACTTCGCGGCCGAGCAGTTCGCCTAGGCGCTTGGCGACGGGGGCGAGCGAGTCCTCGGGCTTGAACTCGCCTTCGGTGGGGCGGCCCAGGTGCGAGGTGACCATCACGGCGGCGCCGGCATCGAGCGCCAGCTGGATGCAGGGCACCGAGGCGCGGATGCGCGTGTCCTCGGTGATGTGGCCGGCATCGTCTTGCGGCACGTTGAGGTCGGCACGGATGAAGACGCGCTGGCCGGCGGCCTTGCCCTGCGCGCAGAGGTCGGTGAATCGAATGACGTTCATGGATCTGGAGGAGGTGGTGGAAGACGAGTCGCCTTCCATTGTAGGTTTGGCCCCGGCGCCGCTCCGAGCGCCTGTTGCGGCGCGCCGATCCTTTTCACCCCTTTGGCTGCGTCCTGGCAAAGCGCTCGAGGATCTCGACGAAGCTCGCGGCCGCGGGCGACAGGGTGCGCCGCGCTGCGCTGTAGATGCAGACCTCGCGGTGGAAGTCGGGCGATTCGAGCCGCACCATCTGCAGGCCGTGGGCGCGCACCAGCGGCGCCGAATAGGTCGGGCACACCGTGAGCCCGAGCCCCGAGGCCACCATGCCCAGCGCAGTGGTCATGTACGACACCTCCTGGGTGCCCGGGCGCAGCATGAGCTCGCGCTCGGCCGGCGCCAGCTCGGGCAGCACGCGCTGGCGGAAGTCGCGCGTGGGCGCAATGAAGGTGTACGGGCCGAGTTCGTTCCAGCGCACCTTGCGGCGCTTCGCAAAGGCGTGGCCGGGCGGGCAGATCAGCCAGTGCCGGTCCCGAAACAGCGTGCGGCGCTCGACGGCGCCGTCGACGGCCACGTCCTGCCCCACCGCAAGCTCCACGTCGCCGGCCATCACGCCGGCCAGCAGGTGCTCGGGCAGCGTGTCGGCCAGGCGCACGTCGACGTCGGGAAACGCCTCACGGTAGAACGCGATCACGTGCGGCATCAGCGTGCAGGCCATGAGCTGCGGCGCTGCAAGCCGCAACAGCCCTTTCTTCTTGTCACGCAAATCCGTGACGCCGGCCACCGCGCCCGCGAGGTCTCCCAGCAGCCGGTGCACCGAAGGCAGGAACTCGCGCCCGGCTTCCGAGAGCTGCACGCGCCGCGTATGGCGGTCGAGCAGCTGCACGCCGATCTCGCGCTCGAGCTCGCGCACCAGCACGCTGAGCGCCGATTGCGTGAGGTGCAGCTGCCGCGCGGCCGCGGTGAAGCTGCCGGTCTCGGCCACGGCTGCAAAGGCGCGCAGTTGGCGCAGGGTCAAATTCATATGTTTATTTCATCAATCTATGAATTAATTTCGATTGCATCATAAGACGAGGCATTGCCCAATCGCGGCTTACCGGAGACAAGAAGCCATGCCGACGACCGACCCCGCGGCCCCGCCAGTTCGCGGGCTGCACCATTTCGCCTGGCGCTGCCGCGACAGCGAGGAAACCCGCCGCTTCTACGAAGACCTGCTGGGCCTGCCGCTCGCGCACGTCATCAAGAGCGACCACGTGCCGAGCACGGGCGAGTACTGCCCCTACGTGCACATCTTCTTTCGCATGCGCGATGGTTCGTACATCGCCTTCTTCGACCTGGGCGACGGCATCGCCGCGCTGCCTTCGCCCAACACGCCGGCGTGGGTGAACCACATCGCGCTGCGGGTCGATTCCGTGGCCGACCTGCTCGCCGCCAAGGCGCGGCTCGAAGGCGCGGGCGTCGAAGTGCTGGGCGTGACCGACCACCACATCATCGAATCGATCTACTTCTTCGATCCCAACGGCCTGCGCGTGGAACTGACCACGCCGACCGTGCCGCAGGCCGAGATGGAGGCGCATGCGCTGCGCGCGCGTGCCGAGCTGGATGCGTGGACCATGCGCAAGGCCGGGCTGCGCGCAGCGAAGGACGCGGCGCATGGCTGAGCTGCAACTCGCCGTCATCGACGTGAAGCCCGGCGCGGCGATGGAAAGCCAGTCGGGCCTGCAGCTGCTGCGGCCGCGCATTTACGGCGCCTTTCGCGCGCCGCCGGGCCCGGAGAAGGTCGCGGCCATCGTGATGCACCCGACCAGCAACTTCATGGGCCACTACCTGATCGGCCCGCTGGCCGAGCGCGGCATCTGCTGCATGGGCCTGAACTCGCGCTACGTGGGAAACGACACTGTGCTGCTGATGGAGCGTGCGATCCAGGACCTGGGTGCCGGCGTGCAGTACCTGCGCGCGGCGGGCTACGAGAAGGTGTTCCTGGTCGGAAACTCCGGCGGCGCGGCGCTCTCGGCCTTCTACCAGGCACAGGCCGAGAATCTCACCGCCACCCACCTGCCCGACGGCGACCCCACGCACCTGCACCCCGACGACCTGCCGCCGGTGGACGGCATCGCGCTGTGCGCCGCGCACCTGGGCCGCACGCGGCTGATGCGCGACTGGATCGACCCGTCCGTCACCGACGAGCACGACCCGCTCTCGGTGGATCCCGAACTCGACATGTACGACCCGCGCCACCGCATGCCCTACGACCGGGGCTTTCTCGCGCGCTTCAGCGCGGCGCAGCAGGCGCGGCTCGATCGCATCGAACAGTGGTGCGTCGATCGCCTCGCGCTGCTGCGCAGCACCCCGGGCGCGCCGCGCGACCAGGCCTTCATCGTCTACCGCACGCACGCCGACCCGCGCTGCGTGGACCTGTCGCTCGATGCCAACGACCGCCTGCCGGGCAGCGTGTGGGGCGATGCGCGCCAGGTCAACTACTCGGCCAACGCGATGGGCCGCACCACCTCGCTCACCGCGTTCCTCTCGCAATGGTCCTCGCGCTCGCAGGCGGACGGGCCCACCAACCTCGCGCGCACCACCTGCCCCAAGCTGCTGCTGACCTACACCGGCGACCAGTCGACCTTTCCGAGCACACGCGATGCGTGGATGGCCGCGGGCGGCGCGCGCATCCGCAACGTCGACATCGTGGGCGGCAACCACTATCTCGCGGGCCAGCCCGAGCTGATCCCCCAGGCGGCCGATGCCATCGCCGAATTCGCCCACGCGCTGTAGAAGAGACATGGAAAGCTTTGCATTTGCACCGGCCTACGAGTTGCCGGTCTGGCCCTTCGTGCCGCCGCCCGAACTGGGCAGCACCAAAACCGTTCGCCACCCGATCGTGATCGTCGGCGCCGGGCCTTCGGGCCTCACGCTGGCCTGCGACCTCGCGCAGCGCGGCATACGCGCGGTGCTGCTCGACGAGGACGACACCGTGGGCGTGCGCGGCGCGTCGTCGCGCGGCATCTGCTACGCGCAGAAGAGCCTCGAAATATTCGAGCGCCTGGGCATCTACGAGCGCATCGCGGCCAAGGGCATCACCTGGTCGCTCGGGCGCACCTTCTCGGGCGAACAGGAGGTCTACAGCTTCAACCTGCAGGCAGAGAGCGTCTCCAGGCAGCCGCCCTTCATCAACCTGCAGCAGTTCTACATCGAGTGGTTCCTGGTCGAGCGCATCCTCGAACTCGGGCTCACCGATGTGCGCTGGAGAAGCCGCGTGACGTCCATCGAGCCCTTGAGCGATGGCGTGCGCATCGGCATCGAAACGCCGGCCGGCCGCTACACGATCGAGGCCGACCGGCTGGTCGACGCGACCGGCGCCAACAGCCCGATCCGCACGCAGCTCGGCATCGACGCGCACGCCTCGCGCAGCACCGACCGCTGGTGCATCAGCGACGTGCGCTTCAGAAAGCCGCTGCCCACCGAGCGCTGGACCTGGGTCGACGCACCTTTCAACGAAGGCCGCGGTGTCTGGCAGCACCTGATGGCCGATGGCGTCTGGCGCATCGACTACCAGATGCCCGAGGACTGCGACACCGCCCACATCAGCCGGCCCGAAGTGGCGGGCGCGCGGCTGCGCGAGCAGCTCGGACCGGGCGTGGAGTTCGAGTTCGTCTGGATCGGCCCGTACGGCTACCGCGATCACCTGCTCGACAGCTTCCGCCACGGCCGCGTGTTCTTCATCGGCGACGCAGCGCATGTGGTGAGCCCCTTCGGCGCGCGCGGCGGCAACAGCGGCATCCAGGATGCGGCGAACCTCGGCTGGAAGCTCGCGCTGGTCGCGCAGGGGCAGGCCGGCGATGCGCTGCTCGACAGCTACGACGCCGAACGGCAGCCGGCCGCGAAAGAGAATCTGAAAGTCACGAGCCGCTCGGCGCGCTTCCTTGCGCCACGCTCGCCGGCCGAGCACACGCTGCGCCGCGCGGTGGTGGCGCTGGCCGCGCGCCATCCATTTGCGCGTGCGCTGGTCAACACCGGCCGCATGTCGGTTGCCAACGACTATCCACCCGCGCCGCAGTTGCCCGAAGGCGCACGCACGGTGCAGAACCTGCCGCTGCGCTGGGCCGATGGCCGCGAGACCACGCTGATGCAGCTGCTGGCCGAGGGCACGCAGTGCCTGGGCCTGTGGCTCGCACCCACGCGCGCCGCAGCCAGAGCGGCGATGGACGCCACGGCCTCGCTGCCGCTGCGTCTGCTGGCCATCGGCGGCGACAGCGGGCTGCCGACGCTGCAAGCCGACGAGAAGTTCACGTGCCACCTTGGCATCCACGATGCGGGCAGCTTCGTCCTCGTGCGGCCCGACGCCTACCGCGCCGCGACGCTGGCGCAGGCCACGCCCAATGCGATCGCCAGCGCGCTGCGCACGGCCCTCGCCCACGACCACCACGCCCCATGATCACCGAGCCCCGCATCCCCGACCCCGACGGCTTCTACGCCGCCTTGCTGGCCGCGCACGAAGGACTGAGCGAAGCGCAGAGCGCCGATCTCAACGCCCGGCTCGTGCTGCTGCTGGCCAGCCAGTGCGGCGACCAGGCCGTGCTGCTGGCCTGCATCCACGCCGCGGCCGAAGACCCCACGACAAGCACCGCACCATGACCGCCAACATCTCCTTCGCCTCGGCCTCCGACACGCGCGAGCAGAAGCCGCAACTGCGCGAACTCGCGCCCGACGTCTACGGTTACATCAGCGACTTCGATCCCAACTGCGGCTTCGTCGTCGGCGACGAGCAGGTGGTGCTGATCGACACGCGCCCCACGCCGCGCATGGCGCGCGACTTCCTGGCGGCCATCCGCACGGTGACCGACAAGCCCATCAAGACCATCGTGCTCACGCACTACCACGCGGTGCGCGTGATGGGGGCGAGCGCCTTCGGCGAGGTCGAGGCCGTCATCGCGAGCCGTGGCACGCTCGACTGGATCCGCACGCGCGGCCAGGCTGACTTCGATTCCGAGGTGGGGCGCTTCCCGCGCCTCTTCGCGGGCGTCGAAGAGATTCCAGGCCTGACCTTTCCCACGCAGAGCTTCGAGCGCGAGATGAGCCTCTGGCTCGGCCCCGGCCAGGGCCGCGAGCTTCGGCTGATGGCCCTGGGCCGCGGCCATTCGAGCGGCGACACGGTCGCGTGGCTGCCCGACTGCGGCGTGCTGTTCTCGGGCGACGTGGTCGAGAACCGCTGCGGCGTCTATGCGGGCGATGCCTACATCGGCGACTGGACCGGCACGCTCGATGCGGTGCGGGCCCTGAAGCCGCGCGTGCTGGTGCCGGGCCGCGGCGCCGTGCTGCAGGGCGAAGCCGAATGCTTCGAAGCCATCGGGCTGACCCAGGCTTTTCTCCAGACCTTGCTCGACAGCGTGAAAGCCGGCATCGCCGCGGGCGAAACGCTCAAGGGCTGCTTCGCACGCGCCGAGGCGGCGATGGCGCCGCGCTTCGGCAGCTGGCCCGTGTTCCAGCACGTGCTGCCTTTCGACGTCTCGCGCACGTACGACGAGCTGCGCGGCATCGAACACCCCGTGGTGTGGACCGCGGAGCGCGACCGCGCACTGTGGCAGACGCTGCGCGGCGAATGAGCTGAACCAGATTTCAAGACAACAAGCAACGGAGACAAGAAACGATGAAGCGACTGATTTCCCTCATGGCCGCGGCCCTCGCGCTGGCCAGCCCCTTCGCATCGGCGCAGCAGCCCGCCGCCTACCCGAGCCAGCCCGTCAAATGGATCGTGCCCTACGTGGCCGGCGGCGGCACCGACAACCTCGCGCGCGCGCTGGCCGAGGCGATGCAGCCTTCGCTCGGACAGCCGCTCATCATCGACAACCGCCCCGGCGCATCGACCAACATCGGCGTGTCCGTGATGATGCAGGCCAAGCCCGACGGCTACACCATCATGCAGGCCGAGAACGCGGCGCTGCTCTTCAACGAGCACATGTTCGCCAGGCTGCCCTACAAGCCCGCGAGCGACTTCACCTACATCGGCGCCATCGGCCGCTTTCCGGTGGCGCTGGTGGTGCACCCCGACTTTCCCGCGAAGAACGTGGCCGAGTTCGTGCGCCACGTGAAGGCCAACCCCGAGAAGGTGAGCTATGCCTCGCCCGGCAACGGCTCGCCGCACCACATGGCGATGGAACTCTTCAAGCAGAAGGCCGGCCTGAGCATCACGCACGTGCCGTACAAGGGCGCCGCGCCCGCAATGACCGACGTGATGGGCGGCCAGGTGCCCACGATGATGCTCGACCTGGCCTCGGGCCTGCCGATCATCAAGGCGGGCAAGGTGCGGGTGCTGGCGATTGCGCTGCCGCAGCGTGCGAGCGCACTGCCCGAGGTGCCCACCTTCGTCGAGGCCGGCTTCAGCGACGTCAACGCCTATGCCTTCCACGGCCTGATCGGCCCGGCCGGCATGCCGCCCGAAGCGGTGGCGCGCATCAACGGCGAACTGCACAAGGCGATGAAGGCCCCGAAGGTGGTGAAGCTGTTCGCGGAGTTCGGCTTCGAGGCCCTGCCGGGCACACCGCAGGATTTCTACAAGCTCTCGCGGGCCGAGAGCGAACGCTGGGGCAAGATCATCCAGGCCGCCGGCGTGAAACTGGATTGAACGGGAGAGTCGCCGGCCCTACCAGCCCAGGCCGAGGTGCAGCGGCAGGTACACCGCCATGCCCGCGAGCATCGTGCCGAGCACACCGCGCCGCCAGTAGTAGTAAGCGGCGCCGACCACCGCCGCATACAGGCGCGCGTCGTGCAGCGTGGTGATCAGGTGGCCCTGGGTCATCACGATCTCGGGCGCGATCACGCCGGCCAGCGCGGCGGCGGGCGCGTAGTGCAGTGCGCGGTGCGCCCACTCGGGCAGGCCCCAGGGCCGGTCCAGGATGAAGAAGAAGCAGCGCGTCAGCACCGTGACCGCGGCCAGCCCGACGATCACGCCCATCGTCCACAGGTCGGTGCCCCTCACTTGTCGTCCTCCGCGTCGGGGTCGAGCCCGAACCGCTTCTCGAGCCAGAAGCACAGCAGCACCGCGGCACCGATGGCCACCACGATGTTGAGCTTGAGCGGCAGGGCATAGGCGGCCACCGCGGTGGCGCTGGCGACCAGCGCGGCCAGCACGCGCAGCCGGGTGGTGGCCATCGAGCAGACGATCGCCACCAGGCTCAGCACGCCGGCAAAGCCCAGGCCCCAGCTCTGCGGGATGAAGTTGGCCAGCGCAATGCCCAGCAGGCTCATGCCCATCCAGGAGCACCAGGTCACGAAGTAGTTGCCGGTGAGATAGGCCTCCTGCGACTGCTGCTCGGCAACGGTGGCCGGCGGCGCCGCGTACTGCCGGGTGAAGAGCGCGTAGCTCAGGTCGGCCGTCAGGTAGCCGTGCGTCATGCGGCGCCAGCGCGGCATGTGCATGAGGTAGGGCCGCAGGTGCAGGCTGAAGACCACGAAGCGCAGGTTGACGCAAAAGCCCGTGGCCAGGATCACCCAGGCCGGCGCGCCCGCGAACAAGAGCGGAATGGCCGCGAGCTGGGAGCTGCCGGCGTAGACCAGCAGCGTCATGGCCACCGACTCCAGCACGCTCATGTTCGACTTGACCATGGCCACGCCGGTCATCAGGCCCCAGGCGCCGATGCCCAGCGCGGCCGAGGACATGTCGCGGATGCCGGCGCGGAATTCGGGGCGGCGGCGAATGGCTGCGGAAAGGAACATCAGCCGAACCGCTGCCCGGGCTTCAGGTCGAAGCCGCGCAGGAAGTCGGCCACGGCCAGGCGCTTGCCGCCGGGCCGCTGCAGTTCGGTCGCCATCACCACCGAGCCGGCTGCCGCCACCGCCACGCCGGCATCGCTCACGGCCAGCAGGGTGCCCGGCGCGGCCGTAACCTCGGCCGGCGGCACCGCATGCGCGGCCCAGAGCTTGATGGTCTCGCCGTCGAGCAGGCTGTTGGCGCCCGGGAACGGGTCGAAGGCCCGGATGCGCCGCACGATGGCGTCGGCGGGCTGGGTCCAGTCGATCTGGGCTTCGTGCTTCTCGACCTTGCTGGCGTAGGTGACGCCTTCGGCGGGCTGCGGCGTGCGCACAAGGTGGCCGATGTTCGCCAGCGCCTGGACGATCAGGCGCCCGCCCAGCTCGGCCAGCCGGTCGTGCAGCCGCGCGGTGGTGTCGCTGCCGATGTCGACGGCTTCGCGCAGCAGCATGTCGCCGGTGTCGAGGCCGGCGTCCATCTGCATGATCGTGATGCCGGTCTGCGCGTCGCCGGCCTCGATGGCGCGGTGGATCGGCGCCGCACCGCGCCAGCGCGGCAGCAGGCTGGCGTGGATGTTGAGGCAGCCGTGCGCCGGCAGGTCGAGCACCCATTGCGGCAGGATGAGGCCGTAAGCCGCGACCACCATCACGTCGGGCCGGGCCGCCAGCAGCGCGTCGCGCGCGGCTGCGGCGTCTTGCGGGTACTTGCCGTCCAGCCGCAGGCTGCGCGGCTGTGCCACCGGCCAGCCGTGGGCGAGGGCGCATTGCTTGACGGGCGAAGCCTGCAGCTTCATGCCGCGGCCCGCGGGCCGGTCGGGCTGGCTCAGCACCAGCGCGATCTCATGGCCGGCAGCGGCAATGGCTTCGAGCGCGGCGCGCGCGAACTCGGGCGTGCCCGCGAAAACGACTTTCAGCGGGGTCAATCGCGGATCCGATCGAGTTCGAGGTCATCCCCCGTGTGATAGCGGCGCACCACGCCGGTGGGATCGATGTAGATATAGAGCATGCGGCGCTCGTTCACGGCCTTGTAGCGCCAGGTCCAGACCACGCCGTCGAACGAGCTGACGCGGCTGGTTTCAAAAGGCCGGCCGTAGAAGGCGAGCACGTCGTTCTGGCGCCACCGGTCGACCTTGATGTCGTGGCCGAAGCGCGCTTCGTTGAGCACCTGGGTCACGGAAACGACTTTGCCGGCGGCATCGAGGTCGATGTCGATGACCTCGAAACCCGCCGGCATGCGCGAATACTGCAGGCGCTCGCCGCCGCCGTTGAGCGGATAGCGGCCCGTGGGTGCGCCCAGGCGCTGCAGGGTTTCGGCGGCGGTGGTGCCAGGCACGATGCGCGTGGGTTCGCTCGCGCAGCCCGCCAGCACGAGCCATGCTGCGGCAAGGCCGAGGGCCCAGGGCCGCAGGGAGGCTGTCACGCCCGGCCCTCTTTGGCCTCTTCGCGCTGCTGCTTGAGCAGCTTGCTCTTGATGCGGTTGCGCTTGAGCGGCGACAGGTATTCGACGAACACCTTGCCCAGCAGGTGGTCGAGTTCGTGCTGGATGCACACGGCCAGCAGGCCTTCGGCCTCGATGGTGCGCAGTTCGCCGTTCTCGTCCAGCGCCTGGACCTTGACCGAGGTGGAGCGCATGACGCCGTCGTAGATGCCCGGCACCGAGAGGCAGCCCTCTTCGTTCAACACCTTTTCGTCGCTTGCCCAGATAATTTCGGGATTGATGAGCACCAGCGGCTCGTTGCGTTCCTCGGACACGTCGATGACGACCAGCCGCTCGTGCACGTCGATCTGGGTCGCGGCCAGGCCGATGCCGCTGGCGTCGTACATGGTCTCGAGCATGTCGGCCACCAGGGCCTTGATGCGCGCGTCGACGCCCTGCACGGGCTTGGCAACCGTGTGCAGGCGCTTGTCCGGGTAACTCAGAATGATTCGTTTGGCCATGAAACAGGGAGAAAGTTGTGGCTATTTTCGCCAATTCCGCGACGCGGCGACTCCGGATCGCCTGAAAACGTTGCCCTCCCAAGGGCTTCGGGCGCAGAATTCGTAGCAAATTGTGAGATTCGTATGCACGCCGATACGCGGCGCGCTCACCCATCCAGACATGAAAAAGCTCCGAATCACTGTCCGCCAGCGCCCGCATCTTCTCGCCACGTTGGCTGCCCTTGCGGTGATCACTGGCGGCACGACGGCGGCGTGGGCGCAGAACTACCCCGTCACGCCGCAGCAGCGCGCCACCGCCCAGCAAACCGCCCAGAACGGCGTTCCGCTGAGCGAGCTGGCGCCCAACGCGCCCGACGAATACACGGTCAAGCCCGGCGACACGCTGTGGGCCATCTCGCGCCTCTACCTGCTGCGCCCCTGGCGCTGGCCGGAACTGTGGGGCATGAACATCAGCGAAATCGCGAATCCGCACCGCATCTACCCGGGCCAGGTCCTCTACCTGGACAAGACCGGCGGCCGCGCACGCCTGACCATGCGCCGCGGCGCTGGCGGCAGCGCCGATGGCGGCACCATCAAGCTGTCGCCGCGCACGCGCTTCGACTCGCTGGCCGGCATGGCCCTGCCCACGCTCAACCCGAGCATCATCGAGCCCTTCCTGAGCGAGCCGATCGTGGTGGACGCCGACACGCTGCAGGCCGCGCCGCGCATCGTTGCCGGCAACGACAGCCGCGTCCTGCTGTCGCGCGGCGACCGCGCCTATGCGCGCGGCAACGCCGAGACGCCGCTGCTCGAAACGCCGGGCCCGCTGAAGAATTTCCGCGTGTTCCGCAGCGCCACGCCGCTGAAGGACCCGGGAACCGGCGAAATCCTCGGCTACGAGGCGCAGTACCTGGGCAAGGCGCAGCTGCAGCGCGGCGAATCGACCACGGTCGAGACCACCGACGACAAGGACGTGATCACCGTGGTGCCGGCCAGCATCGACATCATCGCGGCGCGCGAGGAAATCCGCGCCGGCGACCGCCTGCTGCCTGAACCGCCGCGCCAGCTGCTGAGCTATGTGCCGCGCGCGCCCTCCTCGCAGGTCGAGGGCCGCATCATCTCGGTCTACGGCAATGCGGTGCAGTTCGCGGCGCAGAACCAGGTGGTGGCCATCAACAAGGGCACGCGCGACGGCATCGACAGCGGCCACGTGCTGGCCATCCTGAAGAACGGCGAGACCATTCTCGACCGCACCGGCGCGCGCAAGGAAACCATCAAGCTGCCGAACGAACGCATCGGCCTGCTGATGGTGTTCCGGCCCTTCGAAAAGGTTTCGTACGCACTGGTGCTCGAGATCACCGACACTCCGAAGGCGGGCGACTTCCTCGTCAATCCCTGACGCTTTTTCCGCTTTCTTCTTTCTCCGCTTCATTTGGACCGAGCAGAACTCGCAGGCTGGCTGCGGCTTTCACTGACGCCGGGCATCGGCGATGGCGCCGCGCGCCGGCTGCTGGCGGCCTTCGGGCTGCCCGAGAATATCTTTGCGCAGACGGGCGAGGCGCTGCGCCAGGTCGTTTCGCCAGCGCAGGCCGACGCCCTGCACCAGCCGCCGCCGGGCCTGCAGGCCCAGCTCGACCAGACCTGGCAGTGGCTGCAGCCCGGCCACGATGACGGCGGCGCGCGCCGCCTGGTCACGCTGGGCGATGCCGCCTACCCCACCTCGCTGCTCGAGATGGCCGATCCGCCGCTGATGCTCTACGTGCTCGGTGCCGCGGACTTCGAGCTGACCCAGCTCGGCCACAGCATTGCGGTGGTCGGCAGCCGCAACCCCACGCCCCAGGGCGCCGCCAATGCCCGCGCCTTTGCGCGCGCGCTGGGCGAAGCGGGCCTGCCGGTGGTGTCGGGCCTCGCGCTCGGCGTCGACGGCGCCGCGCACCAGGGCGCGCTCGATGCGGCCGGCGACATGCCGCGGCTCGCCACGGTGGCCGTGGTGGGCACCGGCCTGGACCGCGTCTATCCCGCGCGGCACCGCGACCTGGCGCACCGCATCACGCTGCAGGGGCTGATCGTGAGCGAGCTGCCGCTCGGCACGCCGCCGCTCACGCAGAACTTCCCCAAGCGCAACCGCCTCATCGCCGGCCTGGCCCGCGGCACGCTGGTGGTCGAGGCCGCGCTGGCATCGGGCTCGCTGATCACCGCGCGGCTCACCTCGGAACAAGGCAAGGAAGTGTTCGCCATTCCGGGCTCGATTCATTCGCCGCAGTCGCGCGGCTGCCATGCGCTGATCCGCCAGGGCGCGAAGCTGGTCGAATCGGTCAACGACATCCTCGAGGAGCTGCCGTCGCTGCACGCAGGCAGCGCGGCGGCGGTACCGGCGGCCGCGAACGGCGATGCCGGCGCTGTGCCCGGCGCGCGCGAAGAGCCCTTGCTGGACGCGCTCGGCTTCGACCCCGTGAGCCTGGACGCGCTGAGCGCGCGCACCGGCTGGAGCGCCGCCGCGCTGCAGGCCCGGCTGCTCGAACTCGAGCTCGACGGCCACGTTGCGCGGCTGCCCGGCGGCCTGTTCCAGAGAGCAGCCATCGGCTGACGCCCGCGCCCGCTTTTTCGTGAAACACCGCGGAACCGGCTTTGCCGGGCCGCTGGTGTTGCCCCCGGTAGGGGGTGGGCGAAGCGACACGAAGTGCACGAAGCCTGGGAGCGAGCCACATTTCCTCGGCTATATTGGGCCCATGTTCGAAGTGCTCGTGTTTGTCTACGAAAACTATTGGCGCGGCGATGCCTGCCCCGAACCCCATCAACTGGGCCGCAAGCTCAGCGCCCACGGCTTCGAGGCAGAGGAAATCCGCGATGCGCTGCACTGGCTCGATGGCCTGAGCCTTGCCACGCAGGGCATGCAGTTCGAACGAAGTCCCGGCAACGACGCCGTAGCCACGGTCACGCTGCGCGGCGCGCCCGAGGCAGCCCTGCCCCAGTCGGACAGCGCCATGCGGGTCTATTCGCAGGCCGAGCAGGAGCACCTGGGCGCCGACTGCCTGGGCTTCATCCGCTTTCTCGAGTCGTCGAACGTGCTGTCCTGCGGCCTGCGCGAGATCGTCATCGAGCGCGCCATGGCGGCGCCGGGCGATCCGGTCGCGCTCGACGAGCTCAAGATCATCGTGCTGATGGTGCACTGGAGCACCGGCATCGAGCCCGATGCGCTGGTGCTCGACGAACTCTGCGAAAGCCGCGAAGGCAGAACCGCACACTAGCTGGCTAGTTCAGCAGGCGCTCCGGATTCGCGTCGAGCTTCGCCAGCGCCTCGCGCGTGGCGCGCACCGTGAGCGTTTCCTCTTCGGCCGGCACCAGCAGGCCGGCCTGCAGGTAGTTGGCCAGCCGGCCGACCTGGATCAGGAAGCTGCGGCCGTCGGCCGAGGCGAACAGGTGCAGCTGCTTGCGGTCGCTGCGCCAGACGAACTGCACCTGGCTCACGCGGTCGTTGTGGTCGAGCATGAACCAGTTGCCGACCTCCAGTTCGTGGGCCCACGCGAGCATGTCTTCGGCCGGAACGCCGCCCATGGTGTCGGCCACGACCTCGATCGAGGCCGCATCCACGCCCAGCAGCAGTTCGATGCTGTTCGCATCGAGCGGCAGGCTGGAGGCGCCGCCGTCGTCGCTGACGAAATCTTCCAGGTGCGCGAGGCGCTCGGCCATGGCCTCGATCTTGGCCGCGGGAATGGCTTCGGTCTTCGACAGGAAGGCGTCGGACAGGGTGGCGCCGATGGCCTTGATGTGGGCCTCCTGCGGCTCGTCGATGATGCCCAGCAGGTTCATGCCCAGGCGCAGGCGCTGCAGCAGCTGCGGCAGGTCCTGGATCACGCGGGCGCGGTCGGCGCGGTTGGGCTTGGCGCTGGCCGCCCACACGAGCTCGGAGGCCACGCGCTTGAGCATCACCGTCTGCTCGCCCTGCGCGCCGTAGCGCAGCGCGGCAATCGCCAGCACCTCGGCCCAGACCTTGAAGAGAAACTCGCGGATCTCCTCGCGCACCGGCATGTCGTTGAGCATCTTGCGCAGCTCGATGGTGTACTGGATCGCCATCGTTTCCTTCTGCTCGACCTGCTGCGCCACGCTCATAACGCGCTGGGTGGCGTCGCTTTGCGTGAGATAGCGGTTGAGGAAGGCGACGAACTCGTCGAACACCAGCTTGAAGACGCGCTGGCCGGTTTCGGGATACTGCTCGATCACCTGCACCACGCGGCGGATCTCGCCCTCGAGCGCACTGCCCGAGATGGCGGCGGCATCGAAGCCCATCACGCAGGAGCCCATGCGGTCGATCAGCATGCGCGCGGGGTGCTGCAGCGTGCCGAAGAACTCGGGCTCGGCAATGGCCACGCGCAGCACCGGCATCTGCAGGCGGGCAAACCACACGCGCGCCGAGAAAGGAATGCGCTCCTCGGCGAGGATGGCCTGGAACATGAGCGCCACGATCTCGACCGTGGCCTTGTCGGCGGTGGTGGGCGCCCTTTTCTTGAGCTCGGTGCTGCGCCGCCGGAGGTCGACCGCGGTCTGCTGGATCAGGGTGGCCTGCTCCGCGGAGCCCGGCACCGAACCCTGCATGTACTGCGAGGCAGCCACCCGGTAGGCGGCCTCGGCTTCGGCGATCGCGCCGACAAAGGTCCGGGAGACGGCGCGGGCGCCCCCGGCGCCGGTCGCACCGGCGACGGCCGCATGGCCGTCCATTCCCGTCGTCGTCATCGAGGGCGAAGGCGAGGCCGGCGGCTCCGCGCCGATGCGAGCGGCGACGAAGCGCTTGAGGCTCAGGAGCGCCGTCTGCGCGCGCTGGCGGGCGACCATCAACGGCGAGCCGCCCGTGGTGAAGGCCGGCGCGGCGCCCGGGCGCTGCATGGCGCCGCCGGCGTAGGGCGATGCCGGCATCGTCGCCGGCCCGGTGGGACTGACGCTGCCGGTGCTGCTGCCGGTGCGGCGGACAAAGCTCTTGAGATCGATTTCGGGCATCACGCCCCGGGAGACCAGGAAGGCGTTGGCGTCTTCGTAGGCCTTGACGACCACGCCGACGAGCTGCTGCTGCACGGTGTCCTGCACGCGGGCCCAGAGCGCGCGGCTCAGGCCGGCCGCCAGCCACTGGTCCACCAGCAGCCGGGCCAGCGTTTCGGGCCTGAGCACGTCGTGGGCGTCGAGTTCTGCGGTGCCTTCCAGGAACTGGATGCGCAGCCGCAGGTCGCTGAGTTCGAAGCTGGCCTTGTCGTGGATCAGCTGCGCGAGGCGCGACGACAGGATGCTGCTCTCCATGGCATCGTCGCCGATGAGTTCGAGCCGCAGCTTCGCGGCGGGCGCGGCGGGCGCCGCACCCGCTGTAGCGTCCACCGACTTGCGCCAGCCCGCCTGCGCGAGCGACACCCATTGCGAGGCCTGGCCCTGGAACGCCACGAAGTCGTCGCGGCTCTCCTGCATGGCGCGCGCACTGCCGATTTCCGAGGCCTGCTGCGTCAGGCGGTCCCGTATCGCCTGCGCCAGCGGGACGATGACGCCCTCGGTGGCACGGACGAAGCGCTCACGCGTCTCGTGTGCGAGTTGCAGGGAGGAAGCGGACCGCGCGGTGCTCATTGAAGGATCAGAAAGGCCAACGGGACTCTATTTTTCGGCGAAAGCCGAGAGCTTGCATCGGCAAGCGCCACCGCACAAGTGTGCATCACCTGCGGCATGGTTGCGGGCTTGCGCGGTGCGGTCCCCTTGATCCGGCGCAATCAGACCACGGCGCCGGCGTTCGGGTCGTCCTCGGAGCCGCCGTCGCGCTTGGTCGGGCCGCCCTTGATCAGGTCTTCGCGCTTGATGCCCAGCCACATGGCAATGGCCGCCGCCACGAAGCAGGACGAGTAGATGCCAAAGCAGATGCCGATGGTCAGCGCCAGCGCAAAGTAGTGCAGCGTCGGGCCGCCGAAGAAGAACATCGAGAGCACCACCAGCTGCGTCGAGCCGTGCGTGATGATGGTGCGGCTGATGGTCGAGGTGATCGCGTTGTCGATGATCTCGACGGTGTTCATCTTGCGGTAGCGCCGGAAGTTCTCGCGCACCCGGTCGAAGATCACGACCGACTCGTTGACCGAATAGCCCAGCACCGCCAGCACCGCCGCCAGCACCGCGAGCGAGAACTCCCACTGGAAGAAGGCGAAGAAGCCCAGGATGATGACCACGTCGTGCAGGTTGGCGAGCACGGTGGCAAGCGCAAACTTCCATTCGAAGCGGATCGCCAGGTAGATCATGATGCCCACCACCACCATGCCCAGCGCCTTGAGCCCGTTGGTGGTGAGCTCCTCACCGACCTGCGGGCCGACCACCTCGATGCCGCGCTGCGTGGCCGAGGGATCGACCGTCTTGAGCGCCTGCATCACCTGTGCGCTCTGCTGGTCGGAGTTCATGCCCTTTTGCGCCGGCAGGCGGATCTGCACGTCGCGCGAGGTGCCGTAGCTTTGCACCTGCACGTCGGGGTAGCCGAGCTTGCCGATGGCCTCGCGCACCTTGCCGATGTCGGCCGACTGCTGGTAGGCCACCTCCATCACGGTGCCGCCCGTGAACTCCACCGACAGGTGCAGCCCGCGGTGCAGCAGGAAGAACACCGCCAGCGCGAAGGTGACGAAGGAGATGATGTTCAGCACCAGCGCGTGGCGCATGAACGGGATGGTCTTGTGGATGCGGAAGAATTCCATGGCGCTTGTCCTTGACCTTTACTTGCCTTCAGCCACGGCCGTGCCGTCGGTCTTGGGGCGCCAGACCGTGCCGATCGACACCGTCTTGAGCTTCTTCTTCTGGCCGTACCAGAAGTTCACGAGGCCGCGCGAGAAGAACACGGCCGAGAACATCGAGGTGACGATGCCGATGCAGTGCACCACCGCGAAGCCGCGCACCGGCCCCGAGCCGAAGGCCAGCAGCGCGATGCCCGCGATCAGCGTGGTCACGTTGGAGTCGAGGATCGTGCCCCAGGCGCGGTCGTAGCCGGCGTGGATGGCCGCCTGCGGCGAGGCGCCGTTGCGCAGCTCCTCGCGCACGCGCTCGTTGATCAGCACGTTGGAGTCGATGGCCACGCCGATGGCCAGCGCCATGGCCGCGATGCCGGGCAGCGTGAGCGTGGCCTGCAGCATCGAGAGAATGGCGACCAGCAGCATCAGGTTGACGGCCAGCGCAATCGACGAGAACAGGCCGAACAGCGCGTAGTAGGCGCACATGAACACCATGATGGCCAGGAAGCCATACATCACGCTCTTGAAGCCCTTCTCGATGTTGTCGGCGCCCAGGCTCGGGCCGATGGTGCGTTCCTGGATGATTTCCATCGGCGCGGCCAGCGAGCCGGCGCGCAGCAGCAGCGCGAGGTCGTTGGCCTCGACCACGGTCATCGAGCCGGAAATCTGGAAGCGGTTGCCGAGCTCGCCATTGATCGACGGGGCCGTGAGCACTTCGCCCTTGCCCTTCTCGAAGATCAGCATGGCCATGCGCTTCTTGTAGTTCTCGCGGCTCACGTCGCGCATGATCCGGCCGCCCTTGGCGTCCATGGTCAGGTCGACCTTGGGCTGGTTGCTCTGCTGGTCGAAGCCGGGCTGCGCGTCGGTGAGGTTCTCGCCGGTGACGAGCACCTGCTTCTTCACGATCACCGGGCGGCCGTTGCGTTCGAGGAATTTCTCGGAGCCGAAGGGCACCGGTCCGCCGCTCAGCTCGGCCGCGCGGCCTTCGGCGCTTTCGTCGACCAGGCGCATCTCGAGCGTGGCGGTGCGCCCCAGGATGTCCTTGGCCTTGGCCGTGTCCTGCACGCCGGGCAGCTGCACCACGATGCGGTCCAGGCCCGACTGCTGGATCACCGGCTCGGCCACGCCGAGTTCGTTGATCCGGTTGTGCAGCGTGGTGATGTTCTGCTTGAGCGCCGCGTCCTGGAGCCGGCGCGCGGCTTCGGGCTTGATGGTGGCCACGAGGCGCCAGTTGCTGCCGTCCTGGCTGTCGGTGGTGGCGAGGTCCTGGAACTGGTCCTGGATCAGGCGCTTGGCCGCTTCGAGCGCGGCCGCGTCGCGGAACAGGACCTCGATGGTTTGGCCGTTGCGGCTCACCGAGGTGCCGCGGATGCCCTTGTCGCGGAAAGTGGTGCGCAGGTCGCTCGCGAAGGATTCGGCCTTTTTGTCGATGGCGCCCTTCATGTCGACCTGCAGCAGGAAGTCGACGCCGCCGCGCAGGTCCAGGCCCAGGTACATCGGGAACGCATGCAGCGACGTGAGCCAGGCCGGCGAACGCGAGACCAGGTTCAGCGCCACCACGTAGGGCGGATCGGCCGGATCGGGCACCAGCGTGCGCTGCAGGGTGTCGCGCGCCTTGAGCTGCTCGTCGGGCGTGGCGAAGCGCGCGCGCAGCGAGCCGGCCTCGAGCGTGAGCAGGTCGGGCGCGAGCCCGGCGGCCTTGAGCGCCTCCTCGACCCGGCTCCGGGTGGCCGCATCGACCTTGACGGTGGACTTGGCCGCGGACACCTGCACGGCAGGCGCCTCGCCGAAGAAGTTCGGCAGGGAATAGATCAACCCCACAAGCAGCACGATCACGATGATCGCGTACTTCCAGACCGGATAACGGTTCATGAGAAAGCGCTTTTCAGAAACAGGACACCGGCGTAACTTGAGGCCATGCGCCACGAAGCGCAAGGCCGAGCCGCGCGTTGATTGCTGGGCTTACTGCTTGACGGCGCCCTTGGGCAGGACCTGGACCACAGCGCTGCGCTGGATCTTGATCTCCACGCCATTGGCGATTTCGAGGCCGAGGTACTGGTCGCCGAGCGAAGTGATCTTGCCGAGCACGCCGCCGGCGGTGGCCACTTCGTCGCCCTTGGCCAGCGCCTCGATCATGGCGCGGGCTTCCTTCTGGCGCTTCATTTGCGGGCGGATCATCACGAAATACAGCACCACGAACATCAGCACCAGGGGCAGCATGCTGCCCAGCGAGGACAGCATGTCGCCACCGCCGGAAGCTGCGGGTGCGGTCTGGGCGAAAGCAGAGGAAATGAACAAGAGAGTCTCCAGCAGAGAGAAGAGAGGAATGTCAGAAGCGCGGACCGGGCCCGCGGTTCCGCGGCCCCGGGGAAAAGGCCGCGAGTCAGAGCTTGAGGCGGCCTCGGCCGCGCGCAGCAGCGGGCATTGTATTCGTGGCAATGCCCCGCTCCGCGCGCTTATCCGGCGCGCGGAGCGGGGCTTTCCACGGGCTCCGGTCGCTATCTTTTCAGAAGCAAACGCCCGAGGCGGGGGGCCGCCGGGGCGCGCCCCGCGCCGGAATCACGCGGCGGCGCGCTGCGCCTGCTGCGGATGGCGCCACTTGGCGAGCAGCTCGCTCCAGCGGGTGCGGGCCGCGGCAAGGTTGCGCTCCTTCACGTGGCCGTAGCCGCGGATCTGCTCGGGCAGGCTCGCGATCTCCAGCGCCAGCGCATGGTTCTCGGCGCGAAGGCCGGCCATCACTTCCTCGATGCTCGCGCGGTACTCGGCGATGAGTGCGCGCTCGGTCCTGCGCTCTTCGGTGCGCCCGAAGATGTCCAGGGCCGTGCCGCGCAGGCCCTTGAGCCGGGCCAGCAGCCTGAAGCCGGCGAGCATCCAGGGGCCGAACTTCTGCTTCTGCAGCTGGCCCTTGGCGTTCTTCCTGGCGATGATGGGCGGCGCGAGGTGGTAGTTGAGCTTGAAGTCGCCCTCGAACATGCCCTCGACGCGGTCGAGGAACGAACGGTCGGCGTGCAGCCGCGCCACCTCGTACTCGTCCTTGTAGGCCATGAGCTTGAACAGGTAGCGCGCCACCGTTTCGGCCAGCGCGGTCTTGCCAAGCGCCGATTCGGCCTGCCGGACCTTGTCCACGAACTGCCGGTATTCCTCGGCATAGGCCGCGTTCTGGTAGCCCGTGAGGAATTCGACCCGGCGCGCCACCAGGCTTTCGACGGTCTCGCGCTTCTTGAACTCGATCACCTGGCCCGGGCGCAGGCGCTTTTGCAGCTCGTCCGGATGGACGGCCGCCTGGCGGCCCCATGCGAAGGCGGTCTTGTTGTTCTCGACCGCCACCGCGTTGAGCTCGATGGCGCGCAGCAGCGACTCGAGCGCCAGCGGAATCCAGCCCTTTTGCCAGGCAAAGCCCAGCAGCATCGGGTTGGCATAGAGGCTGTCACCCATCAGCGTGGTGGCCGCGGCATCGGCATCGAAGGTGCCGAGCGCGTCGGTGCCCACGGCGCGCGCGATCTGGCTGGCGCAGTCGTCCTGCGGGTTCACCCAGTTGGCGTTGCGCACGAAGGCGGCCGTGGGCGTGCTGTGCGTGTTGAGCGCGACGTGCGTGCGCCCTTCGCGCATGCGCGCCAGGGTTTCGGCGTTGACGGCCACCAGCGGATCGGCCGCCAGAATGAGGTCGGCCGCGGCGGTGCCCACGCGCGTGGTGCGGATCGCCTCCTGCGACTGGCCGATCAACGCATGGCTCCAGGTGGCGCCGCCCTTTTGGGCGAGGCCGGCCGCGTCCTGCGTGACGATGCCCTTGCCCTCGATGTGCGCCGCCATGCCCAGCAGCTGGCCGATGGTGATGACGCCCGTGCCGCCGACGCCGGCCACCACGATGCCCCACACCTGGTCCTGCGCCAGCACCGGCACGGCCGGCTCGGGCAGCGGGCCGAGTGCGAGCGGCGAATCGGCCTTGTCCCGGGCCTTCTTCTTGAGCTGCCCACCCTCGACCGTGACGAAGCTGGGGCAGAAGCCCTTGAGGCAGCTCATGTCCTTGTTGCAGCTGCTCTGGTTGATGGTGCGCTTGCGGCCGAACTCGGTTTCCAGCGGCTCGACCGACAGGCAGTTGCTCTGCACGCTGCAGTCGCCGCAGCCTTCGCAGACCAGCTCGTTGATGACCACGCGCTTGGCCGGATCGACGGCCGTGCCCCGCTTGCGGCGGCGGCGCTTCTCGGTGGCGCAGGTCTGGTCGTAGATGATGGCGGTGGTGCCGGCGATCTGGCGGAATTCGCGCTGGACCTCGTCGAGCAGGTCGCGATGCTTGACCGCCACATGGTCGCCCGGGATGTTCACGCCCTCGTACTTCTCGGGCTCGTCGGTCACGATGACGACCTTCTTGGCGCCCTCGGCATGCAGGCTCTCGGCGATCTGCAGCACCGAGTGGCCCTCGGGCCGCTCGCCGACCTGCTGGCCGCCGGTCATGGCCACGGCATCGTTGTAGAGGATCTTGTAGGTGATGTTCACGCCGGCCGCGATGCTCTGGCGGATCGCGAGCAGGCCGCTGTGGAAGTAGGTGCCGTCGCCCAGGTTCGCAAAGATGTGCTGGTCGGTGGTGAAAGGCTGCTGGCCGACCCACGGCACGCCCTCGCCGCCCATCTGCGTGAAGCCGATGGTGGAGCGGTCCATCCAGGTGGCCATGAAGTGGCAGCCGATGCCGCCCATCGCGCGCGAGCCCTCGGGCACCACGGTGCTGGTGTTGTGCGGGCAGCCCGAGCAGAACCAGGGCTGGCGGTCGGCGCCCTGCACGCCGCCCACCTTGAGCACTTCCATCGAGCGCTCCTTGGCTTCGAGGATGGCCATCTGGGCGTCGATGCGCGCGCGCATGTCTGCGCCGGCCTGCTCCAGGATGCCGAGCTTGCGCAGGCGCTGCGCAATCGCCTTGGCGATCAGCGCCGGGTTCAGGTCGGCGTTGGCGCGCAGCAGCGTGTTGGCGGTGGGGTTGGGCATGGCCCATTCGCCGCCGGAGAAATCGCCGTCGAGCTCGTTGAACTTGCCGAGCACGGTGGGGCGCACGTCGGCGCGCCAGTTGTAGAGCTCTTCCTTCAGCTGGTATTCGATGACCTGGCGCTTTTCTTCGACCACCAGGATCTCCTGCAGGCCGGTGGCGAAGTCGCGCGTGAGCTGCGCCTCCAGCGGCCACACCACGCCCACCTTGTGCAGCCGGATGCCCAGCTGGCGGCAGGTGGCGTCGTCCAGGCCCAGGTCGATCAGGGCCTGGCGGGTGTCGTTGTAGGCCTTGCCGCTGGCCATGATGCCGAAGCGGTCGTTCGGGCCTTCGATCACGTTGTGGTTCAGCCGGTTGGCGCGGATGTAGGCGAGCGCGGCATACCACTTGTAGTGCATGAGGCGCGCTTCCTGCTCGAGCGCGTGGTCGGGCCAGCGGATGTGCAGGCCGCCGGGCGGCATCTGGAAATCGGTGGGAATGACGATCTCGACGCGGTCCGGGTCGATCATGGCCGTGGCGCTCGACTCGACGATTTCCTGGATCGTCTTCATGCCCGACCAGATGCCCGAGAAGCGGCTCATCGCAAAGGCGTGGATGCCGAGGTCCAGGATTTCCTGCACGTTGGCCGGAAAGAACACCGGCGTGCCGCAGGCCTTGAAGATGTGGTCGCTCTGGTGCGCGGCCGTGCTGCTCTTGGAAATATGGTCGTCGCCCGCCACCGCGATCACGCCGCCCCACTCGGTGGTGCCCGCCATGTTGGCGTGCTTGAAGACGTCGGAGCAGCGGTCCACGCCCGGGCCCTTGCCATACCAGATGCCGAAGACGCCGTCGAACCTGTTGGTGCCCGCGGGCGAGAAGCCCAGCTGCTGGGTGCCCCAGAGCGCGGTGGCGGCGAGTTCTTCGTTCACGCCGGGCTGGAACACGATGTTCTGTTCCTTCAGGAACTTGCTGGCCTTCCACAGCGCCTGGTCGTAGCCGCCGAGCGGGGAACCGCGGTAGCCGCTGATGAAGCCCGCGGTGTTCTTGCCGGCCTGCTTGTCGCGCAGGCGCTGCAGCATCGGCAGCTTGACCAGCGCCTGGACGCCGCTCATGAAGGCCCGGCCGTAGTCGAGGCTGTATTTATCGTCGAGCGTGACCGTTTCGAGGGCCTTGCGAATGTGCTCCGGCAGCGGTGCGTTCATTGATGTCTGTCTCCGTGTGGCAGGGCCTTTTGGGCCTGGCTGATGGGGTGTGGGTCTGTGCCCGGGTCGGGCGCGAGCCCATGATCACGCAAAGTGTATGCCGGGGTGCGCGACAGGTGTTTGCGTTCTGTGCCTCAAAAAAGCAGCTTCCAGGAAGAATCTTGCTTAATATTGCCATCCATGGAAAGCATTGACAAGTTCGACCTCGCAATCCTGCAAGAACTGCAGGCCGATGGACGCCTCACCAACGCCGAGCTTGCGCAGCGCGTGGGGCTCTCGGCCGCGCCCTGCTGGCGCCGCGTGCGCGCGCTGGAGGAAGCCGGCTTCATCAAGGGCTACCACGCCGAGATCGATCGCCACAAGATCGGGCTGGGCGTGCTCGCTTTCGTGCGCGTGGACACCGAGCGCGTCACCAACGATGCAACGCTGAAACTGGAGGACGCGATCCGCAAGCTGCCCGAGGTGGTGGCCTGCCACTACATCAGCGGCACCGGCACCTTCGAGCTGCAGGTGGTGGCGCAGGACCTGGACAGCTTCTCGGCCTTCGCGCGCCAGCACCTCATGAACCTGCCGAACGTGAAAGACCTGCACACCAGCTTCTCGCTGGGCGAGGTGAAGGCCAGCAGCGCCTGGCCGCTCGGGCACCTGGCGCACTAGCGGCAACCTAGAATTCCCGCCCACCCATACACACACGCCGCCAGCCGGCGGATCAAGACGAAGAGGACCCCGCAATGAACCCCATCCGCCGCGCCCTGGCGCTCGGCCTTGCCGCCGCCACGCTCGCCTTCGGCGCCCAGGCCCAGAACCGCGAACTCACCGTGGCCTCCAGCGCCACCTACGCGCCCTTCGCCTTCGAGAACAAGGACAAGCAGATCGTCGGCTTCGACATCGACATCATCAACGCCATCGCCAGGCAGCAGGGACTGAAGATCAAGGTGGTCAACACGCCGTTCACCGGCATCTTCGGCGCGCTCAACAACGGCGACGTCGACCTCGTGATCTCGGGTGTCACCATCAACGAGAAGCGCAAGCAGAGCTACGACTTCACGCCGCCCTACTTCGCGGCGCGCCAGCTGATCGCGCTGCCCAAGAACAGCACGGTCGCCTCGCTGAAGGACCTCGCGGGCAAGAAGATTGCCGTGGTGAGCGCCTCCACGGCCGACGACATCGCCTCGCGCGAGTTCGGCAAGACCAGCCCCAACATCCGCCGATTCGAGAGCACGCCGCTCATCATTTCCGAGCTGGCCGGCGGCGGCGTCGATGCCGCCATGGGCGACAACGGCGTGATCGCCTACCGCGTTGCGCAAAACCCCGACCTGAAGACCATCGACGACAAGTCCTTCCCCGAGGAAGGCTTCGGCATCGTCGTGAAGAAGGGCGACAAGGCGCTGCTCGACAAGCTCACGGCCGGCCTGGCCGCGATCCGCGCCGACGGCAGCTACGCCACCATCTACAAGAAGTGGTTCAACAAGGACCCGAACGCGCGATGAGCGCGGCCGGTCCGAGCGCGAGGGCGCAATAGATGGAACAGCCGATCCTCCTGTTCGGATGGTTCCGCTGGGACATCCTGGTCGAATACAAGGACCTGTTCTGGCACGGCGCCTGGATGACGCTGCGCATGACGGTGGTGTGCGTGCTGCTGGGTTCGAGCTGGGGCCTGTGCCTGGCGCTCGCGCGGCTCGCCCGGCCGCGCCATGCGCCCTGGAGCTGGGTGGCGCGCTTCTTCCTGCGCTGGCCGGCCACGGTGTACGTGAGCTTCTTCCGCGGCACGCCGCTGTTCGTGCAGATCCTCTTGATCCACTTCGCGGTGATGCCGGTGTTCATCCATCCGGCGACCGGCCTGCTGATCAGCGGCGACCTGGCACGCGAGCTCAAGCAGGAGCATGGCGCGCTGATCTCGGGCGTGGTGGCGCTCACGCTCAATTCGGCGGCCTACATCTCGGAGGTGTTCCGCGCCGGCATCCAGTCGATCTCGCGCGGGCAGTTCGACGCCGGCCGCTCGATCGGCTTCACGCCCCTGCAGGTGATGCGCTACGTGGTGCTGCCGCAGGCCTTCAGGCGCATGCTGCCGCCGCTGGGCAACAACGCGATCGCGCTGCTGAAGGACACCTCGCTGGTCTCGGCCATCGGGCTGGCCGAGCTGGCCTACGCCGCGCGCACGGTGGCCGGCGCCTATGCGCGCTACTGGGAGCCGTACCTCGCGATCTCGGTGGTCTACTGGGTGATGACGCTGGTGCTCACGACGATGCTGCGGCGGCTCGAACACCGGCTGGCGCGCAGCGACAGGGGATAGGCACAATCGGGCGACATGCCACCGATTTCCCCCGAAGAGACACCCATTCCCCCGGCCCGGCCGCAGCCGCCGAAGTTCGCGGCGCTCGAGCCGCTCAAGCTGCCCGTGTTCCGCATGCTGTGGAGCACCTGGCTCATCGCCAACATCTGCATGTGGATGAACGACGTGGCGGCGGCGTGGATGATGACCTCGCTGACCACCTCGCCGATCTGGGTGGCGCTGGTGCAGTCGGCCTCGACCCTGCCGGTGTTCCTGCTGGGCCTGCCCAGCGGGGCGCTGGCCGACATCCTGGACCGCCGGCGCTGGCTGGTGGCCACGCAGTTCTGGCTGGCGGGCACGGCCATCGTGCTGTGCGCGGCCATTGCGATGGACCTGATGACCGCGCCGCTCTTGCTGGCGCTCACCTTTGCCAACGGCATCGGCCTGGCGCTGCGCTGGCCGGTGTTCTCGGCCATCGTGCCCGAGCTGGTGCCGCGGCCGCAATTGCCGGCGGCGCTGGGCCTGAACGGCATCGCGATGAACGCCTCGCGCATCATCGGCCCGCTCACGGCCGGCATGCTGATTGCCAGCGCGGGCAGCGTCTGGGTGTTCGCACTCAACGCGGTGCTGTCGGTGGCCTCGGGCTTCGTGGTGCTGCGCTGGCGGCGCGAGCACACGCCCAATCCGCTGGGCCGCGAAAAACTCATCAGCGCGATGCGCGTGGGCGTGCAGTTCGTCTGGCAGTCGCAGCGCATGCGGGCCGTGCTCTCGCGCATCACGATCTTCTTCTTCCATTCCACCGCCCTGCTCGCGCTGCTGCCGCTGCTGGCGCGCAACCTCAAGGGCGGCGGCGCCGCCACCTTCACGCTGCTGCTGGCCGCCATGGGCGCGGGCGCGATCATCGCGGTGCTGTTCCTGCCGCGGCTGCGCCAGGCGCTCGGGCGCGACCAGCTGGTGCTGCGCGGCACGGTGCTGCAGTCGCTCGCCACCGCGGTGATGGCCTTCGCGCCCAACGCCTGGGTGGCGGTGCCCGCGATGTTCTTCGGCGGCATGGCCTGGATCACGGTGGCCAACTCGCTCTCGGTGTCGGCCCAGCTCGCGCTGCCCGACTGGGTGCGCGCGCGCGGCATGTCGACCTACCAGATGGCGATCATGGGCGCGAGCGCGATCGGCGCGGCGCTCTGGGGCCAGGTGGCCACCGTCACCGACCTGCGCTCCAGCCTCGAGATCGCCGCCGCGAGCGGCACCCTGCTGATGCTGGCGGCGCTGCGCTGGGTCACCGACGTCTCGGGCGAGGAAGCCGACATGAGCCCGGCGCGTGCCGGCTGGGCCGCGGGCCCGCCGGCGGAAACGCCGGAGGAAAACGGCCGCGTGGTCATCACCATCGAATACATGATCGACCCCGCGCGCGCGGCCGCCTTCCACCTGGTGATGCACCAGACCCGGCGCGCGCGCCTGGGCCAGGGCGCCATCGGCTGGGAACTGCTGCACGACATCGCGGAGCCGGGCCGCTACCTGGAAGAGATCGTGGACGAAAGCTGGACCGACCACCTGCGCCGCTTCAACCGCGCCACGGCCGCCGACATGGCGCTGCGCGAGCGGCGGCTGGCCTTCCACATCGGCGAGTCGCCGCCGGTGGTGACGCGCTACGTGGTGAAGCGCTGAGCGGCCCGCAGCGGCTTCAGTGGAAGAACTGCAGCCGCGTGAGGAAGGTATGGCCGCCCTCTGCCGCCATCAGCCCGACCAGCACCAGCAGGCACAGGGGCGGCACCAGGATGGCATAGACCAGCGACAGCCGCTCCCAGGCCATGTGCATGAAGACCGCGACGATCAGCCCCGCCTTCAGCAGCATGAAAGTGATGATCAGGGCCCAGCGCAGGTACCCCTGGAAATGGAAGTAGTCGACCAGGTAGGACATCGTGCTGAGCACGAACAGCAGCCCCCAGATCTTGAGATAGAGGCTGATCGGATGTTGCTGGCCTGCGACGGGGTCCATGATGGTCCTCACCAGAGATAGAACAGCGCAAAGATGAACACCCACACCAGGTCCACGAAGTGCCAGTACAGCCCGGCGATCTCGACGATCTGGTAGTTGCCGGCCTTGTCGTAGTCGCCGCGCAAGAGCTTGAAGGCCACGGTGAACAGGAAGACCACGCCGGCCGACACGTGCAGCCCGTGGAAGCCCGTGATCATGAAGAAGGCCGAGCCGAATTGCGCGGCCCCCATCGGATTGCCCCAGGGCCGCACGCCCTCCTCGAGGATCAGCTTGGACCACTCGAAGGCCTGCATGCCGACGAAGATTTCGCCGCAGGTCGCGGTCACGAGCATCAGCGTGGCGGCGTTCACGCGGTCGCGGCGGTAGGCGAAATTGACCGCCATCGCCATCGTGCCGCTGCTGCTGATGAGCACGAAGGTCATGATCGCGATCAGCAGCAGCGGGATGTCGGCGCCCCCCACATGGAGCGCGAACACCTCGCTCGGGCTGGGCCACGGCACGGTGGTCGAGGCGCGCACCGTCATGTAGCCGGTCAGGAAGCAGCTGAAGACGAAGGTGTCGCTGAGCAGGAAGATCCACATCATCGCCTTGCCCCACGACACGTGGAAGGCCTGGCGGTCGGAGGACCAGTCGGCTATCAGCCCGCGCCAGCCGCTGGCGGCGAGGGTCGGACTCAAGGGCCTTGCGGCGATCGTTGCGGTGTTGTTCATGGGACGCCTCCTCAGGATGTGCCGCAGATGAAGCGCGCCACCTCCGGCGTCACCCAGCCCAGCAGCGCGAACAGCACCAGCCACACCGCCAGCATGAAGTGCCAGTAGCGCGCGCACAGCGCAATGCGCCATGCGGCCCGGGCCGGATCGGGCCATGCGGCGTTCGCCGTCCAGGCCCACCCGACCAGCCCGCCCGCCAGGTGGAGCCCGTGCATGGCGGTCAACAGGTAGAAGAAGCTGCCCGCCGGATTTCCGGCCGGCATCACCTGCGCGCTCAGCAGCGCCTGCCAGGCCCACAGCTGCGCGCCCAGGAAGGCCACTGCGAAGAGGCCGCCGGCGAGCAGCAGGCGGCGGGCCCGCATCGGGGCGCGACGGCGCGCTGCGCCGCCGGCCCATTGCAGCGCCGCGCTGCCCGCCACCAGCAGCGCCGAACTGAGCCAGAGCTGCCACGGCAGCGCGATCGTCATCGAATCGTCGCCGCCCATGCGCATCACGTAGGCCACGATGAAGAGCGAGAACAACGCGGTGGCCACGCCCATGAAGACCCACAGGCCGATGCTGGCCGCGCTCGCGTGCGCGTCGCGAGGCAGGCCGCCGCGGAGGCTCCAAGCGGTGCCCGCGCTCATGCCGGCGCTCCCCGGACCTCGCTCTGGCCCTGCGGCTCGGGCTCCCCGGGCCCGGCTTCCGGCGGTGCGTTCTGTGGTATGAAATCCTCCGCCGCACCCGGCTCTCCATAGGCATAGGCCCACCGGTAGACCACCGGCAGCCGCGGCCCCCAGTTGCCGTGGCCCGGCGGCGTGGCGGGCGTCTGCCATTCGAGCGAGGCGGCGCGCCATGGATTGGCGTCGGCCCGCTGCCCGCGCCAGGCGCTCCAGGCGAGATTGGCGATGAACAGCAGCTGCGCCACGCCGACGATCAGCGCGACCACGGTGATGAACGTGTTCAGGCTGAATGCCGAGGGCGGGATGAACGCGTAGCCGTCGAAGTTGTAGTAGCGCCGCGGCATGCCCAGCACGCCCAGGTAGTGCATCGGAAAATAGATCAGGTAGGTGCCGAGGAAGGTGATCCAGAAATGCAGCCGGCCGAGCCGGTCGTCGAGCATGCGGCCCGTGACCTTGGGGAACCAGTGGTAGATGCCGCCGAACACCACCAGCAGCGGCGCCACGCCCATCACCATGTGGAAGTGCGCCACCACGAAATAGGTGCCCGACAGCGGAATGTCCACGCTCACGTTGCCGAGGAACAGGCCCGTGAGCCCGCCGATCAGGAAGGTGCACAGGAAGGCCAGCGCGAACAGCATCGGCACCGTCAGGTGGATGTCGCCGCGCCACAGCGTCAGGATCCAGTTGTAGACCTTGATCGCGGTGGGCACCGCGATGATCAGCGTGGTGGTCGCGAAGAAGAAGCCGAAGTACGGGTTCATGCCGCTCACGAACATGTGGTGCGCCCACACCACCACGCTGAGCGCGCCGATGGCGACGATGGCCCACACCATCATGCGGTAGCCGAAGATGCACTTGCGCGCGTGCACGCTGATCAGGTCGGACACGATGCCGAAGGCCGGCAGCGCCACGATGTAGACCTCCGGATGGCCGAAGAACCAGAACAGGTGCTGGAACAGCAGCGGGCTGCCGCCCTTGTAGCCCGTCACCTGGCCCATCGACACCAGCGCCGGCATGAAGAAGCTGGTGCCCAGCGTGCGGTCGAGCAGCAGCATCACGCCGCTGACGAACAGCGCCGGGAAGCCGAGCAGCGCGAGGATGGTGGCCACGAAGATGCCCCACACCGTGAGCGGCATGCGCAGCAGCGTCATGCCTTCGCAGCGTGCCTGCAGCACGGTGGTCACGTAGTTGAGGCCGCCCATCGTGGTCGCCACGATGAAGATGAGCAGCGACACCAGCATCAGCACGATGCCGCCCGCATGGCCCGGCGTGCCGGGCAGGATCGACTGCGGCGGGTACAGCGTCCAGCCCGCGCCGGTCGGTCCGCCCGCGACGAAGAAGCTCGCCATCAGGACCACCACCGACAGCAGGTAGACCCAGAAGCTCAGCATGTTGAGGTAGGGGAACACCATGTCCCGCGCCCCCACCATCAGCGGAATCAGGTAGTTGCCGAAGCCGCCGAGGAACAGCGCCGTGAGCAGGTAGATCACCATGATCATCCCGTGCATGGTCACGAACTGGTAGTAGCGCTCGGCGTTGATGAACTCGAACTGGCCCGGAAAGCCCAGCTGCAGCCGCATCAGGTTGGACAGCACCACGCCCACCACGCCCACCGCGATGGCGGTGCAGGCGTACTGGACGGCGATCACCTTGTGGTCCTGGCTCCAGACGTAGCGGGTCAGGAAACTCTGCGGCGCGGGGTGCCCGGCGTCGTCGGCGTGGGACATGGCATGCCCCGTGGGCGAAGAAGAGTTCATCGCGGGGCCTTCTGTTCGGCGGCAGCCTGCGCCGGCGGACTGCCCAGACTCTGGATGTAGGCCACCAGCGCGGCCAGTTCTTCATCGGTCATTTCGATCTTGGGCATGACCGGCGGGAAGCCCTTCACGTGGCGGGCCTGCGGGTCGCGGATGAAGCTGCGCAGATAGGCTTCGTCGACCAGCGCGGTGGAGCCGTCCGCCATGGTTTCGGTCTTGCCGTGCAGGCCCTTCCAGGTCGGCCCCACGCGCGGGCTGCCGTCGACCGTGTGGCAGGCCACGCAGCCCTTGGCGTCCGCCAGCGCGCGGCCCTGTTCGACGCGCGTGCCGCCGGCCGCCGCGGCACCGGCCGGGGGCTCGGGCGCCTTGGCCTGCGACCTGGCGAAGGTCGGCAGCGCCGCGTGCCAGGCCTTGTAACTCGCCGGATCTTCCACCACCACGTAGCCGCGCATGTTGGGATGGCCCACGCCGCACAGCTGCGCGCACAGCGCTTCGTAGCGGCCCGCGACGGTCGGCGTGAACCAGAAGCGGCTGACCTGTCCCGGCACCATGTTCATCCGGGCGCGGAAGTTCGGCACGAAGAAGTCGTGCAGCACATCGTTCGAACGCATCAGCACCAGCACCGGCTTGCCGAGCGGCAGGTGCACCTCGTTGCCGGCGATCAGGAGATCGTCCTGCCCGGCCCGGTCGGCGGGGTCGACCCCGAACGGATTGGTGGCGCTGACAAAGCGCGCATCGGTCGCGCCGAGCTTGCCGTCCTCTCCCGGGAAGCGGAAGCGCCACTGCCATTGCTGGCCCAGCACCTCCAGCACGAGGGAGTCGTGGGGTTCCCTGACATAGTTCGCGTACACCACGAGGCCGGGCGCCAGCAGCGCCATGATGCCGACGGTGGTGCCGCCGATCAGCCAGCGCTCGAGCTTCCTGTTCTCGGGCTCATGCGCCGCACGGTGTCCCTCGCGGTGGCGAAAGCGCACCAGCATGTAGGCGATGAACACGTTGATGGCGATGAAGAAGATCCCCGTGATCACCAGCGTGATGGTCAGGGTGTCGTCCATCAGCTGCCAGTTCGAAGCAAGGGGCGTCGTCCACCACGGATTGAAGACGTGGAACAGCACCGAGGCGAGCACGACGAGCAGCAGGGCGACGGCCATGATCATGTGCGCTCCCTCGGCTCGGCATGGGTTCGGGGCTCATGCGCGCTTCAGAGAAACGCCGGGACTTGCGGCTCTTCGCCCTCGAACCGGGCTTCGGGATGCGCGGAGCGCAGCAGCGCCTCGATGTCCCGCACGCGCGAGCGCGGCAAGTCCACCATCAGCAGGATCTGTCCCCGCGCGATGGCGCCCTCGAAACGCTGCAGCCTGGGGCTCGGGATGGAAATGCCGATCATGCTGGCCGACCAGGCGCCGACCACGCCCCCCACGATGGCCACCAGCACAGCCACCTCCCATTCGGGGCCGTCGCCGGTGATCGGGAACAGCAGCGCGGCCGCGAGGCCGACCAAGATGCCGCAGGCACTGCCGACCACCCACCCGGTCTTGGCTGCGTGGACGAGGTCCGAGGTTTGCCACACGTTGGCCGCATGGAGCCCGGCCATGTCCATGCCTTCCGGTCCGGCGAAATGAATGTGCGCAACGTCGACGCGTGCCCACACCAGATCGTCCATCGCCTGCCTGGCGCTCGCCAGGTCCGGCATCAGCCAGTAGATGCGCCTCTTCATAGCGCCCCCTTTCGTCTTGCGACGAGTCAAGGAACCATGAATGACTTATATGCCCAAGGAAGGCCGCCATCAAGTGGCCGCCGCATTTCACGCGGCAGCGGCATGGGGGTTATTGCCAAGCCATCTTTTTTTGACCGATTGGATAATTTAGCTCATCATTCCGGCCCTGTTGCCCGCCATCACAAGGTACGCCACGATGAACCCGCACCCCCTGCGCAGCCGCTTCTGGTCCGACCTGACCAGCGAAGAGTTCTCCCGCCTCGACCGCGAACGGCTCATTGCCGTGCTGCCGGTGGGCGCGACCGAGCAGCACGGCCCCCACCTGCCGATGTCGACCGACACCGCCACCATCGACGGCATGGTGCAGGCCGCGCTGCCGCACCTGCCGGACGAGCTGCCGGTGCTCTTCCTGCCCACGGTCGCCTACGGCAAGAGCAACGAGCATTCGCGCTATCCGGGCACGCTGACCGTCTCGGCCACCACGCTGATCTCGCTGTGGAAGGACATCGGCGCCTGCGTGGCCAAGGCCGGTGTGCGCAAGCTGGTGCTCTACAACAGCCACGGCGGCCAGATGAGCGTGATGGACATCGTGGCGCGCGACCTGCGCGAGGAACACGGCATGATGGTCGTGGCCGCCAACTGGTATACGCTGGGCCTGCCCGAAGGGCTCTTCACCGCGCACGAAGGCCGGCACGGCATCCATGCCGGCGACCTCGAAAGCTCGGTGATGCTGCACCTTGCGCCGGACGACGTGCGTCCCGACCAGTTCCGCAACTTCCGCTCGATGACCGAAGACCTCGCCGCCGAGAACAAATTCCTCTCGATCACGCCCAGCGGCAAGCTCGGCTGGCAGATGCACGACATCAATCCCGCGGGCGCGGCCGGCGATGCCACGCGCGCCACCGCCGAAAAGGGCGCCGCGGTGCTCGACCACGTGGGGCGGCGCTTCGTTGAACTGCTGCAGGAGGTGGACCGCTTCCCGCTGTCGCGCCTCGCCAATGTTCCCGCCTGGCGCTAGGCTCGCACCCACCATGGAAAGCCTCGCACCCTCTTCCCCGCCTTCCCCGCCGCTGGTCAGCCTGCGCCGCGTCAGCAAGCGCTTTGCCAACGGCACGCTCGCGCTGCAGGGCATGACCCTCGACATCGGCGAGCACGACTTCATCAGCTTTCTCGGCCCCTCGGGCTGCGGCAAGAGCACCGCGCTGCGGCTGATCGCCGGCTTGACCCGGCTCAGTTCGGGCGAAATGCACTGGTCCGGCGCCAACAGCGGCAAGACGCAGAGCGACCGCGACCTGGGCTTCGTGTTCCAGGAGCCCACGCTCATGCCCTGGGCCAAGGTGTTCGACAACGTCTGGCTGCCGCTCAAGCTCGCCGGCCAGAGCCGTGATGCGGCGGCGCCGGTGGTGCAGCAGGCGCTCGAGATGGTCGGCCTCTCGCGCTTTGCGGGCGTGTACCCGCGCGAGCTGTCGGGCGGCATGAAGATGCGCGTGTCGATCGCGCGCGCGCTGGTCACGCATCCGCGCCTGCTGCTGATGGACGAGCCCTTTGCCGCACTCGACGAGATGACGCGCATCAAGCTCAACAACGACCTGCTCGCGATCTGGCGCGAGCACCGCTTCTCAGTGGTGTTCGTCACGCACAGCGTCTACGAGTCGGTGTACCTCTCGAACCGCATCGTGGTGATGGCCGCGCGCCCGGGCCGCGTGATCGACGAGATCCGCATCGACGAGCCCTATCCGCGTGGCGAAGACTTCCGCACCTCGAGCCGCTACAACGCGCACTGCACCGCGGTGTCGCAATCCCTGCATGGAGCCCTGCATGGCGTCGACATCGATCACTGAGCCCGTCGCGCTCGCCGACGCGGACACGGCGCCTTCCGAGGCCGCGCTGCGCGCGCACGAAGACAGGCTGCGCCGGCGCGAATCGATGCTGCGCATCGCGGTGCCCGCGGGCATCGTCATCGCACTGCTGCTGGCCTGGGAATGGATGGTGCGCGCCAACAACATCCCGCACTACATCCTGCCCGCGCCCTCGCTCATCCTGAAGACACTGTTCGACAACTGGGCCTCGCTCTCGAGCGCGCTGTGGTTCACCGTGAAGCTCACGCTGCTCGCGCTCGGCGCGGCCATCGTGGGCGGCGTGCTGCTGGCGATTGCCTTCGCGCTCTTCAAGTGGGTGGAGATCGGCCTGTTCCCGATCGCGGTGATCCTGCAGGTGACGCCGATCATCGCGATCGCGCCGCTGATCCTGATCTACGTGTCGAGCACCACCGCGGCGCTCCTGCTGTGCGCCTGGATCGTGGCCTTCTTCCCGATCCTGTCGAACACCGTCATCGGCCTGAAAAGCGCCGACAGCAACCTGCGCGACCTGTTCCAGCTCTACAAGGCCTCGCCGTGGCAGACCTTCCGCCATCTGCTCGCGCCCAGTGCGCTGCCGTACTTCATGGCGGGCCTGAAGATCGCGGGTGGGCTGAGCCTGATCGGCGCCGTGGTGGCCGAGTTCACGGCCGGCACGGCGGGCAAGGAGACGGGGCTGGCCTCGCGCATCCTCGAATCGAGCTTCCGCACCGAGATCCCGATGATGTTCGCGGCACTGCTCTTGGTGTCGTTGCTGGGCATCGTGATCTTCATCGTGTTCGCGGCACTGTCGCGCCTCGTGCTCGGCCATTGGCACGAAAGCGAAATGCGCCGTGAACGCTAGGACCATCGTGCCTGCCGTCGATTGGGAGGCCGTGCGCGCCGACCTGCGCGGGCTCAACCTCGTCACCGCGCCGGCCCAGCGCAAGCAGCTGTCGAAGGACTTCTACTGGTACAGCCCCATCCTCAGCGCGCAGCTCGCGGGCTGCGTGGCCGACCTCGTGGTCAAGGTCAGCACCGAGGACGACGTGCGCCAGGCCGCGGCCGTGGCTGCGAAGTGGAAGCTGCCGCTCACCGTGCGCGCCGGCGGCACCGGCAACTACGGCCAGTGCGTGCCGCTCGAGGGCGGCGTCGTGCTCGACGTGACGCAGATGTGCCGCGTGCTCGACATCCAGGAGGGCCGCATGCGCGTGGAGGCAGGGGCGCGCATGCACGACATCGACCTTGCGGCGCGCGAGACCGGCCAGGCGCTGCGCATGTGGCCCTCGACCTGGCACGTGGCCACGATCGGCGGCTTCATCGCGGGCGGCTTCGGCGGCATCGGCTCATTCCGCCACGGCATCCTGCGCGACCCCGGCAACCTGCTGCGCGCGCGCGTGATGACGGTGGAGCGCGAGCCGCGCATCATCGAACTGCATGGCGACGAGATCCAGCAGGTGCACCATGCCTACGGCACCAACGGCGTGATCCTCGACGTGGAAGTGGCGCTGAGCCCGGCCGTCGAGTGGGTGCACTGCACGGTGCTGTTCGACACCTACCGCGGCGCACTGGACTTCGGCATCGCCGCGCAGGCGCCGACGCTCGACATCTTCCTGCTCTCGACGGTCGAGGCGCGCTTCTCGCCCTACTACACGGCCATGCGCGATCGCTTTCCTGCCGACCGGCATGCGGTGTTCGCGATGGTCTCGCCCGAGTCGATGGCCGATTTCCGCGCGCTGGCCGCTGCGCATCGCGGCACCATCTCCGTCGCCGGTACCGAGCCCGATCTGCTCGCCGAGGGCCTGCCGCCCGCCTATGAATGCGCGTTCAACCACACGACGCTGCAGGCGCTGAAAGCGGATCGCAGCTGGACCTACCTGCAGGTGGCCTACGCCCAACCCTTCGACCCGGCCGTGGTCGAACGGCATCTGCAAATCTTCGGCGACGACGTGCTGCAGCACCAGGACTTCGCGCGCGCCGGCGGCGAATGCGGCACCTTCGGCATCCTGCTCGTGCGCTGGAAGGGCGAGGCTCACCAGTACGAAGTGATCCGCGAGATCGAGTCGCAGGGCGGCTGCAAGATCTTCAACCCGCACGTGGTCACCATCGAGGACGGCGGCATGAAGACCATCGACACGCAGCAGATCGAGTTCAAGAAGCGCAGCGATCCGATGGGCTTGATGAACCCCGGCAAGACGCGCGGCTGGACTTCCGATATGGCTGTCGAGCGTTGAAATGAAGCGTCGCTTGGTCGTCTGTCGCGTTGGTGGTTTCGAGCGCTGCTGTTCGGGGCGCGCTCCCGCCGACGGGGTACCTTGCTCCGCGAATGTCCCCCGGCCTTCGGCCTCCTCCTTTATTTCGCTGCGCAAGGCACCCCATCGACGGGAGCGTTATCAGCAACGGTCGTTGATCGCGGTTCACCGACAGCGTGCCCAGGTGCACAGGGCGTCGGGTGCTTCCCGCAGCGAAATAAAGGAGGAGGGGCGCAGCCCCGGGGGACATTCGCGGAGGGAAGTACCCGGCGGCCTGTGCACGCGCCCCGAACTGCACCGAACTTGCAGCCTCGTCCATCGAACGATGGCCAAGCTGACATGAGAATATCCCGTCGAATTCACACCAGGAGTCCACTGCCATGCGCGTTCCCGCTCTGACAATCCGTCCGCTTGCTCTAGCCCTCGCCCTCTCGGCCGCCGCCTTCGCCGCACAGGCGCAGGAAAAAGTGGTGTTCGCCACCAACTGGAAGGCGCAGGCCGGCCACGGCGGCTTCTACCAGGCGCTGGTGGACGGCACCTACAAGAAGTACGGCCTCGACGTCGACATCCAGCAGGGCGGACCGATGGTCAACAACCGGCCGATGCTGCCGGCCGGCAAGGTCGACTTCCTGATGACAGGCAACCTGCTGCAGTCCTTCGACAACGTCAAGAACGGCGTGCCCACGGTGGTGGTCGCGGCCTTCTTCCAGAAGGATCCGCAGGCCATGTTCGCGCATCCGGGCCAGGGCTTCGACACCTTCAAGGACATGGCCAAGGCGCCCGTGGCCTTCATCGGCAAGGACGGCCAGTTCAGCTTCTGGCAGTGGATGAAGTCGGAGCACGGCTTCAAGGATTCGCAGCTCAAGCCCTACACCTTCAATGTCGGCCCGTTCCTCGCGGACAAGAAGTCGATCCAGCAGGGCTACGCCATTTCGGAGCCGCTTTCGATCAAGGCCCAGGCCGGCTTCGATCCCGTGGTGCAGCTCTTGGCCGACAACGGCTTCTCGACCTACTCGACCACCATCGAGACGCGCGCCGACCTCGTCAAGACCAAGCCCGAGACGGTGCGCAAGTTCGTAGAGGCCTCGATCATCGGCTGGAACAACTACCTCTACGGCGACAACAAGGCCGCCAACGAGATGATCGCCAAGATCAACCCCGACTCGCCCGTCGCCGCGTCGCAGGGCTCGATCGAGCTCATGAAGAAGATGGGCATCGTCGACAGCGGCGAGTCGCTCACCAAGGGCATCGGCGCGATGGACGAGGCCCGCGTGAAGGACTTCTACGACAAGATGGTGAAGGCCGGCCTCTACAAGCCCGGCGAGGTCGATCTCTCGAAGGTCGTGACCACGCAGTTCGTCAACAAGGGCGTCGGTGTCGACGTCCGCAAGAAGCTCGCTGGAAAGTAGGCGCCGATTTTTCCCGCGGGCCGCGCGGGGCTTGCGCCGGGGTCAGATGCCGGCGCCTGGGTTGCCATAAGGCACTGCGCGGCTCTTCATTCCCTGGGCTCTGACCCCGTCTCGCCGAACCGGCGAACCGGCCCTCCCCATGAAAACGCTCGTCGTCCACTGCCATCCGAACCCTGACAGCTTCAACCACGCGCTCTACCGCACCGCGCTCGAGGCCCTCCAGCCGCGGCACCCCGTCAAGGCCATCGACCTCTACGCCGAAGGCTTCGACCCCACGCTGACGCGCGAAGAGCGCATCGCCTATCTCGACAACCCCGAACTGATCCGCGAACGCGTCAAGCCGCATGTCGAAGCGCTGCTGTGGGCCGAGCACCTGGTGTTCGTCTATCCCACCTGGTTCCACGGGCCGCCGTCGATGCTCAAGGGCTGGCTCGAACGGGTGTGGCTGCCGGGCGTGGCCTTCCTGCCGGCGCAACGCAAGGGGCAGCTCGCGAGGTCGGGCATGCGGCACATCCGGCGGCTGACGGTGGTGACCACGGGCGGCTCGCCGCGCTGGTTCGTGATGCTCATCGGCGACCCGGGCCGGCGGCTCTTCACGCGCGCGCTGCGGGCGCTGTTCGCGTGGCGCTGCAAGGTCACGTGGCTGCAGCTGCACGACATGAACGCCGTCACCGCGCGCGACCGCACCCATTTCATCGAACGCGTTGCGCGCAAGCTGCAGAGCATCTAGCCAGGGAGACAACACCATGAGCCTCGAACGCACGCTCACCGTCCGCGTCGAACGCATCTCGCGCGAGACGCCGGAAATCCTGGCCTTCGAGCTGATCCACCCCTGGGGCCGCGCGCTGCCGGGCTACGAGGCCGGTGCGCACATCGACGTGCACATGCCGGGCGGCTTCTCGCGCCAGTATTCGCTGGCGCGCGCGCCGTCGAATGCCGGCTCTTACGTGATCGGCGTGAAGCGCGAAGCCGAAAGCCGCGGCGGCTCGGCCTCGATGCACGAGCGCGTGCGCAAGGGCGACCTGCTCGCGATCAGCGCGCCGCGCAACACCTTTGCGCTGCGCGAGGAAGCGAAGCACCACCTGCTGCTGGCCGGCGGCATCGGCATGACGCCGCTGCTGGCGATGGCGCAGGCACTCGCGGCGCGCGGTGACTCGTTCACGCTCTGCGTGTTCGCACGCAGCGAGGAGCACCTGGCCTTTGCCGATGCGCTGCATTCGCCTGCGCTGGCGCCGCACCTGCGCCTGCACCTCGACCAGGGCGACGCCTCGCAGCGCATCGACCTGCGCGCGCTGCTGGCCGAGCGCGCGCCTGATACGCACCTGTACGTCTGCGGCCCCGGCGGCTTCATGAAGGCAGTGCGCGAGGCCGCGGCGCATTGGCCCGGGGACACGCTGCACGCCGAATACTTCGCCGCCCCCACCGATGCGAACACGAGCACCGGCCTGCCCTTCACGCTGAAGCTCGCGCAGCGCGGCATCAGCGTGCCGGTGGCGGCCGACCAGACCGCCGTCGATGCGCTGCGCGAAGTGGGCATCGACATTCCCGTGTCATGCCAGCAGGGCCTGTGCGGCACCTGCGTGGTCGAGGGCGATGGTGAAGGCGCCGAGCACCGCGACTTCTGCCTCACGGGCAGCGAGCGGCGCCACAAGGTGGCCTTGTGCTGCTCGCGCGCCAAGGGCCTGGAACTGGTGCTTCAGCTGTGAGCATCGAGGAAGAAAGCGACGGCGAGGCGCCCGCCACGCGCGGCCGCTCGCGCAAGTACACGCAGGTGCTCGGCCTCATCAACCAGGCCGCCATCGAGGTGTTTGCAAGCGAGGGCCTGGCCGGCGCATCGACCCAGGCCATTGCCGACAAGGCCGGGCTCTCGAAGGCGCAGCTGCACTACTACATCGAGAGCAAGGAAGCGCTCTACCGGCAGATCCTGCAGGACATCCTCAACGACTGGATCGTGGTGTTCGGCTTTGCCGACGAGGCCTTCGGCCCGCGCAAGGTGCTGGGCGACCTGATCCGCCGCAAGATGGTGTTCTCGTTCGAGCACCCGCTGCGCTCGCGCATCTTCACGGCCGAGATGATGCGCGGCGCGCCGGTGCTCAACACCATGATGGACACGAGCAAGCAGCGCACCGACCAGGCCGCCGCCGTCATACAGAACTGGATGAACCAGGGCCTGATGGACACCGCCGACCCGATGCTGGTGCTGTTCCACATCTGGGCGGTGACGCAGTTCTATGCCGACCACGCCACGCAGGCCGCGTACTTCCGCGACGTGGCGCAGCAGGGCGACGATAAAGACCGGCGCTACCTGATCGAGCAGGTGACCGAATTCCTGCTGAAAGGCGCGGGCGTCAGGTAGGGCGGGACTTTTTGCGGAACACCGCGGAACCGGCTTTGCCGGGCCGCAGGTGTTGCCCCCGGCGAGGGGGTTGGCGAAGCGACACGCAGTGCGCGAAGCTTGGGGGAGTGCCTATTTCGGCAGGTACATGGTGGCTTCGACCTCCACCAGCACCTCGTCGCCCGGCAGGAAGCGCGACACCTCGACCACCGTGCTGACCGGCGGCTCGCCCGGATAGAACAGGCCGCGCACGCGGTTGTAGAACGCGTAGTGCGGCAGGTGGCGGAAGTATTGCACCAGCTTCACCACGTCTTCCATGGTGCCGCCGTGTTCGGCCGCGATCTGGCGGATGCGCTCGAGCACGAACCAGCTCTGCGCCACGATGGGGGCCTCGAAGATGTCGACCGACATCTGCCCCGTGGCATAGCCCAGGCCCTGCAGGGCCGTGCGGGCTTCCTCGGGAATGGCGTCGTAGCCGGCCACGGCACGGCGCGTGGCCGGATCGACCGCAACCACGCCGCTCATGAAGACGAAATCGCCCACGCGCTTGGCGGCGGCGTAGTTGGCCATTGGTTTGCCCATGCTCATCGTGTTGGCTCCAGAATTTTTTGACCGCCTCGGATCACGATGCGCCGGCGTCCGCGCGGACCGACGAGTTCATGCTCGCCGGTGGCTGCGAGCAGCACCAGGTCCGCGGGGCAGCCCGGTGCGATGCGGCCGTCCCACGCAAGGCCGAGCGCCTTCGCGGGGCTGAGGGTGATCGCGTCGAGCCATTCGTCAGCGGGCGCGAGGTGCGCCGTCTGCACGCCGAGGCCGAAGGTTTCGAGAAGGTCGTAGCTGCCATAGGGATAGAAGGCGTCCTGCACGTTGTCCGTTGCCAGGCTCGCACGCAAGCCCCGTGCCGCCGCCTCGCGGATGCGCGTGATGCCGCGCGGCACGGGCGTGCGGTCCCAGGCGCCCTGCAGGTAGAGGTTGGTGGTCGGCAGCGCGACGATGTGGAGGCCGGCGCCCGCGCACAGCGCCAGCGTTTCGTTGGCGACGGCATCGTCCTGCATCGCCAGCGAGCAGCAGTGGCCGCAGACCACGCCGCGCCGGAAGTCGCGCGCACGCACCAGCTGCGCGATGCTGCGCAGGCCGCTCGCATCGGCGTCGAGCCCTTCGTCGACATGGAAGTCGAGGCCCAGGCCGTGGTCCTGCGCGAGGTCGAACACGCGGCCCAGCTTGTGCACCAGGCCCTCGTTGCGATACACGAAGGCGCCCAGCACGCCGCCCGCGCGCTTCACCTCGCGCGCAATGCGCTCGCCGGCCGCGAGATCGGCGAACAGGTCCAGCGGCGTGAGCGAGACGAACTGCAGCTCGATGCGGCCGCGCCACTCTTCGCGCAGCGCTTCGAACACCGCCAGCGCGGCGGGCGGCTCGCCCTCTACCCAGTCGATGTGGGTGCGCAGCGCGCGCGTGCCCGACTGCCAGGCCTCGCGCAGCGCGCGTTCCATGCGCGGACGCAGCGTTTCGCCGCTCCAGCCCGCGCGGTGCTTCGCCATGCGATCGATGGCCGCGAACAGGTTGCCCTCGGCCGCGCCGACTTCCTGCACGGTGTAGTTCTTGTCGATGTGCGCATGCGCCTCGACCAGCGCGCTCAACAAGGTGCCGCGCGCCTGCGACTGCGATGCGCTTGGCACGACGGCCTGCACCCTGTCGCCGGCCAGCGTGACGTCGAAGACCTGCGCATCGCCCGCGGCAAAGCCCCGCAGCCGCGATGGAATGCGCAGCGACTCGAGCTTCATGCGCGCTGTCGCAGCGCCCGCAGCCAGCCCAGTCCGGCCGAGGTGCCGCCGGGTTCCGAACCGCGCTGGGGCCGGTACTCGCAGCCGACCCAGCCCTGCCAGCCGCACTGCGCCGACACGTCGTCGATCAGGTCGAACAGGTAGGGATAGTTCTGCTCGCCGATGTCGGGCTCATGGCGCTCGGGCACGCCGGCAATCTGGATGTGGCCCACGCGCCCGGTGGGCAGGTACTTGCGGATCTTCATGGCCACGTCGCCCTCGACGATCTGGCAGTGGTACAGGTCCATCTGCACCTTGAGGTTGGGCGCGCCCACCATGTCGACGATCTCGTGCGCATGGTCCTGCCGGTTCAGGAAGAAGCGCGGAATGTCGCGCGTGTTGATCGGCTCGATCAGCACGTCGCGCCCGGCCTTGGCCGCCTCGGCCGCGGCCCAGCGCAGGTTGTCGATGTACACGGGCTGCACGGCCTCGCGCTCCAGGCCTTCGGGCACCAGGCCGGCCATGACGTGGATGCGCGGGCAGCCGAGCGCCACCGCATAGTCGATGGCCGTGGTCATGCCCTCGCGGAATTCGGCGTCGCGGCCCGGCAGGCAGGCCAGGCCGCGCTCGCCGCGGTCCCAGTCGCCCGGCGGGGCGTTGAAGAGCACCTGCTGCAGGCCGTTGTCCTTCAGGCGGGCCGCGATCTGGCGGCGCTCGTAGGGATAGGGAAAAAGATACTCGACGGCCTTGAAGCCGTCCTTCGCGGCGGCTTCGAAGCGGTCGAGGAAGTCGAGCTCCGGATAGAGCATCGAGAGGTTGGCGGCGAATTGGGGCATGGCGTGTTTTTACTACTACTGCTGGCTACCAGCGCGCGCCGAAGGTGCGGCGCAGTTCATCGATCTGTTCGTTGCCGAGCGGCTCGGGCCTGGCGGTGCCGGCGAGCAGCCGGAGCTTGGCGGTTTCCTCGAGCTCCTCCAGCACGGCCATCGCGGCGGCCGGGCTCTCGTGCCAGACATTGGGACCGAGGCGTTCGAGCATCACGGCGCGAACCGGCGTGCCGGCCGCGCCATGGCGCTCGATGGCCTGCGCCACGAGTTCGGCCGCTTCGGGCGCGCCGGGGCGGTGGTACGGAATGAGCGGCACGTGGCCGACCTTCATCACGAAATACGGCGTGAGCGCGGGCAGCAGTTCGTCGCCCGGCGTGTTCGCCAGCGTGAGCGCGACGCAGTGCGTGCTGTGCGTGTGGATCACGCAGGCCGTGTTGGCATCGAACCTGCGCGCCGCGGCGTAGATGCGGGTGTGCAGCGCAATGGTCTTGCTGGCGCGGTCGCCGCCGGTCTGCTGGCCCTGCGCATCGAGTCTTGCCAGGCGTGCCGGATCGAGAAAGCCCAGGCAGGCATCGGTCGGCGTGATGAGGAAGCCATCGTCCAGCCGCACGCTGATGTTGCCCGCGGTGGCATGCACGTAGCCGCGCTCGAACAGGCTGCGGCCGACGCGGCAGATTTCTTCGCGGGCTTGGTTCTCGGTCATGCCAGCACTGTAAAGGCCTTGGTGAAGAAATCGTCCCCCCCGAAGTTGCCCGACTTCAGCGCGATGTGCACCGGCAGGCCTTCCGCAACGTCGGTGCGCGCATGGCACCACGGCACCCCGGGGTCGATCTGCGGACCGATCTGCATTTGCGCGATGCCCAGCGCCTGCACGCAGGCACCCGAGGTCTCGCCGCCCGCCACCACCAGCTGGCGCACCCCCCGCTCGACCAGGCCGCGCGCAACGGCGGCAATGGTGCGCTCGACCATCGCGCCGGCTTCCTCGACCCCGAGCCTGCCCTGCACCGATTTCACGGCGCCGGCCTCGGCGGTGGAATACACCAGCACCGGCTGCCTGCCGATCAGCGGCGCGGCCCAGGCCAGCGCTTCGGCCACGACGTCCACGCCTGCGGCAATGCGAAGCGGATCGACGGCCAGCGCCGCGCCGCCGCGCTGGATGAAGTCGAGCACCTGCCGGTTGGTGGCGAGCGAGCAGCTGCCCGACACCACGGCGCGCAGTCCGGCGGCCGTCGGCAGCGCACTGGCCTGCGACGACGGCGCCAGGCCGAAGTTGGCCGGCAGCCCGATGGCCACGCCCGAGCCCGCGGTGAGCAGCGGCATCTTCGCGAGCGCCGGGCCAAGGCGCAGCAGGTCGTCGTTCGACACGGCATCGACGATGGCGATCGACACGCCCTCGCCTTTCAGCTGCTCGATGCGTTCGGTGACGGCCGCCGCGCCGCGCGCCACCACCGCATGGTCGATCAACCCTACCTTGCGCGTGCACTGCGCCTGCAGCACCCGCACGAGGTTCGGATCGGTCATGGGCGTGAGCGGATGGTTCTGCATGCCGCTCTCGTTGAGCAGCACATCGCCCGCGAACAGGTAGCCCTTGAACACGGTGCGCTTGTTGTCGGGGAAGGCGGGCGTGGCGATGGTGAAGTCGCATTGCATCGCTTCCATCAACGCCTCGGTCACGGGGCCGATGTTGCCCTGCGGCGTGCTGTCGAAGGTGGAGCAGTACTTGAAGTAGATCTGTTGCGCGCCCTGCGCCTGCAGCCAGCGCAGTGCCTCGAGCGACTGTGCAATGGCCTCGGCCGGCGCGATGGTGCGCGACTTGAGTGCGACGACCACCGCATCGACGTCGGCGGCCAGCGGCGTGGCCGGCACGCCGATCGCCTGCACCACGCGCATGCCGGCGCGCACGAGGTTGTTGGCGAGGTCGGTGGCGCCGGTGAAATCGTCGGCGATGCAGCCGAGCAGAAGCTTCGCCATGGTCAGCCTTTCACCGGCAGCTTCACCGCCTGCGGGTTCTCGCGCACGTAGTCGCGCAGGATGGCGTCGAAGCTCGCGTCGGCCTGGAGGCCCAGCGCCTCGGCGCGCGCCGCATGGATGCGGCTGGGCCAACTGGTCACGATCTTCGCGATGGCTGCATCGGGCTCCCAGTCGATCAGTCCGGTGGCGTCCTTGCCGGCGATGCGCTCGAGCGCCCCGGCCATCTCGCGCACGGTGGTGGTCAGCGCCGGCAGGTTGACGGCGGTGCGCGCGCCCCATTCGGCAGCGCTGGCCGTGGCCGCGCGCACGATGCCCGCGACGGTGTTGCCGGGCGATGCGAGCGCAACCGCCGTCTCGGGCGCCACGGGGCAGCGCGCGCGCTCACCGGCCAGCGGCTCGCGCAGCATGCCGCTCAAAAAGCTCGAGGCCGCACCGTTGGGCCGGCCCGGCCGCACCGAGACCGTCATGAGCCGAACGTTGCGGCCCTGCACGAAACCCTTGCGCGTGAAGTCCGCCACCAGCTGCTCGCCGATGAACTTCTGGATGCCGTAGCTGTTCTGCGGCGTCGGCAGGGTGGTGTCCTCGATCACCGCAGGCAGCCGCTGCTCGGGCGAATCGCCGAACACCGCGACCGAGCTGGAGAACACGAACACCGGCGCATGGCCCGCGCGGCGGCAGGCGTCGAGCAGGGCGCGCGTGGTGTCGAGATTGCTGCGCATGCCCAGGTCGAAGTCGGCCTCGCATTCGCCGCTCACGGCCGCGGCCAGGTGGAACACGGCGTGGGTGCCGGCCAGCGGCAGCGTGCCATTGGCGGCCTGCTCGTACAGGTCGCCCTGCACGAACTGCACGCGGGCATCGGCCTGCAGGTCGGCGGGCGGCGCCACGCGGTCCGCCAGGGTGATGCGGGAGATCGGCTGTGCCGTGCCGCCGGCCAGCGCCAGCGGGCCGCCTGCGAGCAGCGTGCGGGCGAGCCGCGCGCCGAGAAAACCGCAGCCGCCGGTGATGAGGATGTTCATGGTGTCGTCTTCTCTTTCTGGATTCAGGCAATGGCGGGCAGGAAGCGCAGCAGCGCGGCCGCCACCGCCGCGGGCGCTTCGCGCTGCGGGAAGTGGCCGACGCCGTCGAGCAGTTCGCGGCGGTAGGGGCCGCTGAAGAATCGCTCCTTGCCTGCCGAAGTATCGGGATGATTGCAGCTGTCGGCCGCGCCATGCAGCACGAGCGTGGGCACGGGCAGCACCGGCGCCGGATCGAGCGCGGCGTCGTCCGCCGCATAGCGCGGATCGCCGGACGCGTAGCCCCAGCGGTGGCGGTAGGAATGCAGCACCACCCGCGCCCAGTCGTCGCCTGCGAAGGCGGCGGCTGTGGCCTCGAATTCGGCTTTCTCGTACCAGCCCGCGGGCGCCCAGGTGTCCCACATCATCCGGGTGAAGGCGATGCGGTCGTCGTGCACCGTGCGTTCGCCGCGCGGCGTGGCCATGTACCAGTGATACCAGTAGTTGCGCGCCTGCTCGAGCGCCATCGGCTGGCCTGGCGCATTGGTGCCGTAGCCGACCGACATCAGCACCAGCGCGCGCGCCACCTCGGGCCTCAGCCCGCAGGCGTTGGCCACCGCGCGGGCGCCCCAGTCGTGGCCGACCAGCGCGGGCTTGTCGAGGCCGAGCGCGTCGATGAAATCGAGCAGATCCCGCCCGAGCGCGGAGAGCTGGCCGCTGCGCGGCGTGCCGTCATGCAGGAAGCGCGTGGGTGCGAAGCCGCGCAGGGCGGGCGCGAGCACGCGCCAGCCGGCCTCGGCCAGGCTCGGCGCCACGCCATGCCAGCTGCGCGTGCTGTCGGGCCAGCCATGCATCAGCACCACGGTGGCGGTACCGCCGGGGTTCCACTCTTCGTAGCCGATGCGAAGCAGCGGCGTGTCGATGGTCTTGAGATCGCTCACGAAGCTTTTCCGTTTGCGGCCGGCAGTTCGATGCCGGGAAAAATCTTGATGACCGCGCTGTCGTCCTCGCGCGCGAAGCCCGCGGTCGATGCCTGCATGAACATCTGGTGCGCGGTGGACGACAGCGGCAGCGGAAACTTGCTGGCGCGCGCCACGTCGAGCACCAGGCCCAGGTCCTTCACGAAGATATCGACGGCCGACAGCGGCGTGTAGTCGCCCGCCAGCACGTGTGCCATGCGGTTCTCGAACATCCAGCTGTTGCCCGCGCTGTGCGTGATGACTTCGTACAGCGCGGCCGGGTCCACCCCTTCGCGCAGGCCCAGCGCCATGGCCTCGGCGGCCGCGGCAATGTGCACGCCGGCCAGCAGCTGGTTGATGACCTTGACCTTGCTGCCCGCACCCGCGCGGTCGCCCAGACGATAGACCTTGGCCGCCATCGCGTCGAGCACGGCGCCGGCCTTTTCATAGGCCGCTGGCGTGCCGGCGGTCATCATCGTCATCTGGCCGCTCGCGGCCTTGGCGGCGCCGCCGGAGATCGGCGCGTCGAGGTACAGGATGCCTTCTGCGGCCAGGCGCGCCTCGAGCGCGACCGACCAGTTCGGGTCGACGGTGGAACACATCACGAACAGGCTGCCGGGCTTCATCGACGCCGCGCAGCCGGGCGTGGTGCCGTCGCCGAACAGCACCGACTCCGTCTGCGCCGCGTTGACCACCACGGATACCACGATGTCGCACTGCCCGCCGAGTGCGGCCAGCGTGTCGCAGGCCACGCCGCCGTCGCGCGCAAAGGCGTGAGCGACATCGAGGCGCACGTCGAACACATGCGGCTCGTAGCCCGCGCGGCGCAGCGACTGCGCCATGCCGCTGCCCATGGCGCCGAGGCCCACGACGCCGACGACGGGTGTGTTGGTGTTGGAAGTCATGTGAGGGTTCTTTCGATCAGCGATTCACGAGTTGCTTGGGCGTGAGCCACACGCCAATGGCGCCGAGCACCAGTGCGCCGGCCAGCACATACATGCCGATCTGCGTGCTGCCGGTGAGGTCTTTCAGGTAGCCGATGAGGTAGGGGCTGACGAAGCCCGCCAGGTTGCCCACCGAGTTGATGGCCGCGATGCCGGCGGCCGCCGCCGTGCCCGAGAGGAAGGCCGTGGGCAGCGACCAGAACAGCGGCGCGCAGGTCAGTACGCCGGCCGCGGCGAGCGAAAGAAATGCAAGGGACACGACCGTATTCTGCGTGTACGACGCGGCCACCGTGAAGCCGATGGCGCCCATCAGCGCGGGCACGATCAGGTGCCAGCGGCGCTCCTGCCGGCGGTCGGCGCTGCGGCCGAAGAGGTTCATCGCGACGATCGCGCAGATGAACGGAATGGCGCTCAAAAGGCCGATGTGCAGGTTGCCCTTCACGCCCGTGGCCTTGACCAGCGTGGGCAGCCAGAAGGTCAGCGCGTACTGGCCCATCACGAAGGCGAAATAGATGAGCGCCATCCACCACACGCGCATGTCGCGGAACATGGCACCCACGGAGTGCGGCCCCTTGGCGCCATGCGCCTGGTCGCGCTCGACCTCGCGCTGCAGCAGGCTCTTCTCCTCGGGCGAGAGCCAGCGCGCATGCTGGATGCCGTTGTCCAGGTAGAGCAGCACCATCACCCCCACGAGCACGGCCGGAATGGCCTCGATGATGAACATCCACTGCCAGCCGTGCATCGACGACACGCCGTGGAAGGCGTCCATGATCCAGCCCGACAGCGGGTTGCCGAAGATGCCCGCCACCGGGATGGCCGACATGAAGACCGCGATGATGCGCGCGCGCCGGTGCGCCGGATACCAGTGGGTCAGGTAGAGGATCACGCCGGGATAGAAACCCGCCTCCGCCACGCCGAGCAGGAAGCGCAGGATGTAGAAGCTGGTCGGCGTTTCCACGAACACGAAGCAGACCGACAGCACGCCCCAGGTGATCATGATCCGCGCAATCCAGATGCGCGCACCCACGCGGTTGAGCAGCAGGTTGCTCGGCACCTCGAACAAGAAGTAGCCGAGGAAGAAGATACCCGCGCCCAGGCCGAACACCGTTTCGCTGAAGCCCAGGTCCTGTCCCATCTGCAGCTTGGCAAAGCCCACGTTCACGCGGTCGAGGTACGCGACCACGTAGCACAGCATCAAAAAGGGAACCAGGCGCCAGAACACCTTGGCATAGGCGCGCTTTTCGAGCGCGGCGTCGGCGGACACGGGCAGAGCGCCAACCGGAAGGGTGGAGGAAGTCATGAGAAGGGTTGTCCCGCTTTGGATGAGAAAGAGGCCTTGCCGTCGCTGGTTCGCGCGGCCGCCCCTATTTGTCAGGTCATCATACAAATTTGATTTCGGAGCTTCGCCTCGGGTAAACCCGAACATTCCCCCGTCCGCAGTGCCTTTTTGGTGACCTGGTGTGTCGCGGCTCAGCTGCCGACCGGCCAGCCTTCGACCAGCGGCCGCGCGAGCTGCGCGCCCTCCTGCTGCCAGAACGCGGGATCGGCCTGCTCGATGCGGCGGATCGCGTTGTCCATGTGGGACTTGGCCGCCTCGCGGGCCCGCAGCGGATCGCCGGCCTCGATGGCCTCGACGATGCGGGCGTGCTCCTGCGCCACCTCGCGCGCGAAATCGGCCCGGCGCGCCTCGTTGGCGCGCGTGACGCGCGTGGCGCCATGCAGGAACTGCCGCAGGTATTGCAGCGTGCCGATCAGGAACGGGTTGCGTGCGGCCTCGGCGATGGCGCGGTGAAAGCGCACGTCTTCCTCGGCGCCGTTGCCGCCTGCGGCCACGGCCGCATGCAGCGCGCCGATGGCCTCCTGGATGCGCTGCACATCGTCGGGCGTGCGCCGTTCGGCCGCGAGCGCGGCCACCTCGGCTTCGAGCGCGCGGCGCAGCTCGACCATCTGGATCACCGCTTCGCGCGAAGCCACGTGAGGCATCTCGAAGCGCAGCGGCTCCACGCCCGCGGCACGCACGTACACACCGCTGCCCTGGCGCGAATCGAGCAGCCCCAGCGACTTGAGCCGCGACACCGCCTCGCGCACCACGGTGCGGCTCACGCCGAATTGCTCGGCCAGCGCGGCCTCGGTCGGCAGGCGGTCGCCTTCCGACAGGCGCCCGCTGCGCACTTCGGCGGCCAATGCGTCGGCCACCTGGTCGGCGAGGCGGGCACCGGGAGCGATGGATTGGAAGCGGGCGGTCATGAGTCGCGAAAGGGATGGGGCCTGCGACTCTAACGCAGGCCTGCGCAAGCGGCACGCCCGCACATCCTGTGCCGCCAGGAATGCGAGTAGATGACGCATCTTCTGCCCGTGAAAGGCCGGTCCGCATGGTGTAACGCGCGTCCCGGGAATGCGAGTAGGCCAATACGAGCCTTCACTCGTATTCTTTGGGCACACGAAATCGCTCAACGACCTGAACGGAGATCGAACGCATGAAAACCCAACTCAAAGGCCACCTGAAGTGCCGTCCTCAATTCGGCGAGGCAGGCGTTGCCTGAGCACGCCGATGCTGTACACGACTGCCCTGATGATCCACGCCGGCGCGACATTCGCGGCACTTCTGTCGTTCGTGGCCGGCGAACTGCTTCTTGCCATTGCCCGGAAAGGCCGATCGCAGCCCGCAAGGATGGCGCTGCGCGCCGGCCGGCTCGCACACTTGCTGCTCAACCTGGGCGTGCTCGCCGGAATCGCTCTGGTGTTCCTCGGCGGCTGGCCACTGTGGACACCATGGCTGCTGGCGGCATTCGCCGTCATTGCCGCTGCCATGGTGGTGCGAAGCGAATTCGTCGCCCCTTGGGAGTCGCGGGTCGAATCGGCGCTCGGTGGCAGGGCTTCGGATGAGCAGGTCGGGGCGTTTGCAAGCGAGGGGTCCGCCTTCGTGGGGCGTGTGAGCGTGATCGCCCTGTTCGGCGTTGTCGCAGCCTTGATGACGATGAAGCCGAGCTTCGCGCTCCTGGCCGGCGGTTGATCCAGGAACCGTGCGGGCCGCAGCCGCTAGCCCCGGGGCTCGCCGGAACTCAACAGGCGGTGCCGAGCGCGTAGCGCGCAGCCCGCGCAATGCTCCCCGCATCCACCCCGAAGAACTGCCGCAGCGCCGCGCGCGTGTCGCTGCGCCCGAACCCGTCGGTGCCCAGCGTGAGGTAGCGGCGCCCCTCGGGCAGGAAGGCGCGCAGGCTCTCGGGCACGGCGCGCACGTAGTCGGTGGCGGCAATGATCGGGCCCTTGCCGGTGCCGAGCTGCTGCGCGATGAACGGCACGCCGGCTTCCTTCTTCTCGCCCGCGATCGCGCGCTGCTCGCAAGCCTGCCCGTCGCGCGCGAGCTCGCTCCAGCTCGTGACGCTGAACACCTCGGCCTCGATGCCTTCGTTGGCCAGCAACTGCGCGGCCTTCACGACCTCGGTGAGGATCGCGCCCGAGCCCATCAGCGTGACCTTCTTCTTCGCCTCGCCTGAAACCGGCGCATACACGCCGAAGCGATAGCAGCCGCGCAGGATGCCGGCCTCCGCGCCTTGCGGCACGTCGGGCTGCGCGTAGTTCTCGTTCATGAGCGTGACGTAATAGAACACGTCCTTTTGCTCGACCATCATTTCGCGGATGCCCGCATCGACGATCACCGCCATCTCGCCCGCGAAGGCCGGGTCGTAGGCCTTGCAGTTGGGAATGGTCGCGGCCACGAGGTGGCTGCTGCCGTCCTGGTGCTGCAGGCCTTCGCCGCCGAGCGTGGTGCGGCCCGAGGTGGCGCCGAGCAAAAAGCCGCGTGCACGCTGGTCGGCCGCGGCCCAGATGGCGTCGCCCACGCGCTGGAAGCCGAACATCGAATAGTAGATGTAGAAGGGCAGCATCGCCAGGCCGTGCACGCTGTAGCTGGTGGCCGCGGCGGTCCAGCTGGCAATGGCGCCGGCTTCGCTGATGCCCTCTTCGAGGATCTGGCCGTCGGTGGCTTCGCGGTAGCTCAGCACCGAGCCGATGTCTTCGGGCGCGTAGCGCTGGCCCACGCTCGAATAGATGCCGACCTGCTTGAACAGGTTGGCCATGCCGAAGGTGCGCGCCTCGTCGGCCACGATGGGCACGATGCGCGGGCCGAGCGCAGCGTCCTTCATGAGGTTGCCCAGCATGCGCACGAAGGCCATGGTGGTGCTCATCTCCTTGCCGGCCGCTGCGGTGGCGAACTGCGCGTAGCTTGCGATGTCGGGCTTGGGCACGATGTCGCACGCTGTCTCGCGGCGCGGCATGGCGCCGCCGAGCGCGGCGCGGTGGCTGCGCAGGTACTGCATCTCGGCGCTGTCTTCGGGCGGGCGGTAGAAGTCCATCGCAATGGCCTGCGCATCGGTGAGCGGCAGGCTGAAGCGGTCGCGGAATTCGAGCAAATCGACGTCGCCCATCTTCTTGTGCGAGTGCGTGGTCATCTTGCCCTGCGCGGCGCTGCCCATGCCGTAGCCCTTCTTGGTGTGGGCGAGGATCACGGTGGGCCGGCCCTTGTGCGCGGCCGCGGCGGCGTAGGCCGCATGGATCTTCACGAGGTCGTGGCCGCCGCGCTTCAGGCGGTCGATCTGCTCGTCGGTCATGCCTTCGGCCAGGCGCGCGAGCTCGGGGTTCTGGCCGAAGAAGTTGTCGCGGTTGAAGCGGCCGTCCTTGGCCGCGAAGGTCTGCATCTGGCCGTCGACGGTTTCGGCGAACACGCGCGCCAGCGCACCGCTCACGTCCTGCGCGAACAGGCCGTCCCAGTCGCTGCCCCAGATGAGCTTGATGACGTTCCAGCCCGCGCCGGCAAAGAGCTTTTCGAGCTCGTCGATGATGCGGCCGTTGCCGCGCACCGGGCCGTCCAGGCGCTGCAGGTTGCAGTTGACCACCCACACGAGGTTGTCGAGCTTCTCGCGCGCGGCCAGCGTCAGGGCGCTCATCGATTCGGGCTCGTCCATCTCGCCGTCGCCGAACACGCCCCACACTTTCCGGCCCTCGCAGTCGAGCAGATGGCGGTGCGTGAGGTAGCGCATGAAGCGCGCGTGGTAGATCGAGCTGATCGGGCCGATGCCCATCGAGCCGGTCGGGAACTGCCAGAAGTCCGGCATCAGGTAGGGATGCGGGTAGCTGCTGAGGCCGCGCGCGCCGCTGCCTCGGGTGAAGGCGGGCGCGGTGAGTTCCTGGCGGTAGTGCTTGAGGTCTTCTTCGCCGAGGCGGCCTTCGAGGTAGGCGCGGGCATAGACGCCGGGCGCGCTGTGCGGCTGGAAGAAGACGAGGTCGCCGCGGTGCGCATCGTCGCCCGAGTCCTTGCGCGCATGGAAGAAGTGATTGAAGCCGGTCTCGAACAGGTCGGCCGCGCTCGCATAGCTCGCGATGTGGCCGCCGAGTTCGCCATACGCCTGGTTGGCCCTGGCCACCATCGCGAGGGCGTTCCACCGCATCAGCGAGGCCAGGCGCTCCTCGATGGCGAGGTCGCCGGGGAACGGCGGCTGGTCTTCCACCGCAATGGTGTTGACGTAGGGCGTGGCAAGCTCGGGCTGCCAGCCGATGCGCTGCTGCCGCGCGAGGCGGGCCAGTTCCACCAGCATCTGCCGGGCGCGCTGGGGGCCGTGGGCCTGGGCCAGCGCCAGGAAGGCGTCGCGCCATTCGGCGGTCTCGGCCGGATCGGGGTCGTGCGAGAGCGGCGTGTCGAGCAGCAGCGCACGCATCTGGTCGGTGGAAATCGGGGCGTTCATGCCGGCACTTTAGGCCGCTAAGCGGCAAATTAGCTACCGGCGCACGCAATCCCATGCGGGCTTCGCAGCATAAAATTCCGGCGATTCTTTATTTGTCGGCATTTCATGCAACTCGATGCCATCGACCTGCGCATTCTCGACGAGCTGCAGCGCGACGGCGCGCTCTCGAACGTGGAGCTGGCGCGCCGCGTGCACCTCTCGCCCTCGCCCTGCCTCGCGCGCGTGAAGATGCTCGAGGCGAACGGCGTGATCGACCGTTACGTGGCGCTCGCAAGCGCCAAGGCGCTGGGCCTGGGGCTCAATGTGTTCATCTCGATCAGCCTCACGACGCAAAGCAAGCAGTCGCTCGCCGACTTCGAGCAGCGCATTGCCGAGCATGACGAGGTGATGGAGTGCTACCTGATGACGGGCGACAGCGACTACCTGATCCGCATCGCCGTGGCCGACATGGCGGCGCTGGAGAAATTCATCCTGGAACAGCTCACGCCGATTCCGGGCATCGAGAAGATCCGCTCGAGCTTTGCGCTCAAGCAGGTGCGCTACAAGACGGCGCTGCCGCTGCCCCGGTAGGAGGCAGCGGCAGCGCAACCGGTCAGAGGCCGATCAGGCCGCCGTCATCCCTGGTGATGACCACCGTGGCCGAGCGCGGGCGGCTCTTGGCGCCATCCGGCCAGTGGCTGATGTAGCCATCAGGATTGGCGATGTCCTTCGAACCCTCGCCCGGGTGCTGGATGTTCACGAACAGCGCACGGCCGTCGCCGGATTCGGCAATGCCGGTGATCTCGCAGTCCTTCGGGCCGACCAGGAAGCGGCGCAGGCCGTCGGTGCCGGGCGCCTTGCCCACGAAGGTGTCCTGGGTGCGCGTGGTGGCGCCATCGATGTTGGTGATGGTCCTGGCGCCGCCGTCGCCGACCTTGCCCGGCAGCGCGGCCAGCAGCATGCAGTTGGTGACGTCGGTGTAGGCGCCGTCGTCGGTCTCCAGCCAGAGCAGGCCGGCGGTGGCGTGGCTGAACCACATGCCGTCGGGGCTGGAGAAGTCGTTGTCGGCGCTCAGCTGCGACAGGTTGACGTCGGCCGAGGCGGTGGAGCGCGCGCCGAACAGGTACACGTCCCACTTGAAGCTCAGCGAGGCCGGGTCGGCGTTGTCGTCGGCGAAGCGCACGACGTGGCCGTTCGGATTGCCCTTCTGGTCCGAGCCAGTGGTCGTCTTGTCGTTGTAGAAGCGCGGGTTGGCGCCGTCGGTGGCGGTGATGGGGCGCGAGGCGGCGTTGGTGTTGGTGAGGGTGACGTACACCTCGCCGGTCTTCGGATTGACGGCCGTCCACTCCGGGCGGTCCATCTTGGTGGCGCCGGCGGCGTCGGCCGCGAGGCGCGCGTTGACCACCACGTCGGCCGCATCGGCAAAGGCATAGGCCGGATTGCTCGCGGTGATGCCGTTGACGCCGAGCTTCAGTTCGAGCCACGCGCCGGTGCCGTCGGCGTTGAACTTGGCCACGTAGAGGCGGCCGTCGTCCATGTACTTGTCGCCGGCCGCGGTGCCGCCGCCCACGTCGGCCGCATCCCAGTTCTTCGCCGAGACGAACTTGTAGATGTACTCGTTGCGCGAGTCGTCGCCCATGTACCAGACCAGCGGCTTGCCGACCACGACCGGGCCGAGGCAGGCGCCTTCATGGCCGAAACGGCCGAGCGCGGTGCGCTTCTTGGGGGTGCTGGAGGGGTTGAAGGGATCGATCTCGACCACCCAGCCGTAGGTGTTGGCGCCATTGCGGAAGTCGTCGGTGGCGGTGGCGCCGACCACCTGGGCATTCCAGCGGCCGTAGAGGTTGTCGGCCGTGTCGGGCGTGACGGTGGCCCAGAGTTCGCGGCCGGTGCTGGCCACGCCATAGCGGGTGAACGAGGCGATCTCCTTGGCGCTGCGGCTGGGGTCGTCGGTGGCCTTGATGCGGCGGAAGTAGCCGGCCCAGTTTTCTTCGCAGGTCAGGTAGGTGCCCCAGGGCGTGGTGCCGTTGGCGCAGTTGTTGAGTGTGCCGCGGGTCTTGCTGCCGTCGGTCGAATACTTGGTCTTCAGGTAGTCGGTCTTGGCGGCCGGGCCCGAGAACGCCATTTCGGTGAGCGTGTGGACGCGGCGGTTGAAGCTCGAGTCCTGCTTGTAGCTCCAGGCGTTGCCGCTCTTGTTGATCTCGATCACGCTCACGCCGTGCAGGTAGAACTCGCGCAGCACTTCGTCGGCGGAGGTGCGCACCGCGGCGTTGCCGGTGCCGCTGATGGTCTGGCCGGCGGGATGCAGGAACAGCGGGGTGATGGCTTCGTGGTTCATCACGAGCAGGCCGCGCGCGGCGCTGGCTGCGTCCCACTTGTTCGACGCGTTCATGCCGAAGAAGGTCATGCCGTCGTGGTGGTCGCCGGCGCGCCGGTCGTAGGTGGCCGGATCGTCGGTGCCGTCGTTCTTGTAGGCGGCCACGCCTGCGGCGATCGGGTCGCCCAGGCGATAGAGCACGCTGGCGGTGTAGCCGGCGGGCACGGTGACCACGTCGGCAAGGCTCTTGGCCACGGCATTGAAGCCGAGCTTGGCCGGTGCGGGAGCCGGCGCGGGGGCTGGCGCCGGGGCCGGCGCAGGAGCGGGGGCCGGTGCAGGCGGAATGATCGGGAAAGCCACGCCGCCATTGCCGCCGCCACCGCAGGCCTGCAGCAGCGCGGTGCTGGCCGTGCCGACGCCCAGGCCGAACAGATGGCGGCGGCTCAGGCGCGAGGCGATCAGGTCGGTGAAGGACGGATTCGGGCTGGGGTTGGTGCCGATGTCGTCAAGATCGATGCCGTTGGCGTCGGTACGGTTGTTTGCGGTCATGCGCAATCGCTTTCGTGGGTTGAAAAGGAATCCAACCCGCGAAGTTAGGCAATTCGCATGACATCCGCGTGAAACGCTCAGCTTGCGGTCAGGCGCATCTGCTCGGCGTTCAGGGCGCCGGCATTTGCCTGGGCCACAGCGCCCACAGGCGCAGCGGCTGGTTCATGCTGGCGGCCAGGCGCCCGGCATCGGCGCCGGTGCCGGCAAAGTAGTCGGCGCGCACGGCGCCCAGGATGGCGCTGCCGGTGTCCTGCGCGACCACCAGTTTCTGCAGCTGCGCCGCCGGCCCGCTCGATGCGAGCCAGACCGGCGTGCCGTACGGGATGCTGTCGCGGTCGACCGCAATGGAGCGCCCGGCCGTCAGCGGCACGCCCTGCGCGCCGCGCGGGCCGAAGGCCGCATCGAGCTCGCTCATGGTTTCCTCGCGGAAGAACACGTAGCGCGGATTGCTCCACAGCAGCTGCGTCACGCGCTGCGGGTTCTGCGCGGCCCATGCCTTGGTGTCCTCGGGCCATTTGCCGACCTTGGTCACGCCCTGGCCGATCAGCCATTGCTGCACGCTCTTGTACGGCTGCTCGTTGGTGGCCGAGAACGCCACGCGCACGGTGCGCTGGATGCCGTTGGCCTCGGTGATGCGAAGGCGCCCCGAGCCCTGGATGTGGAGCATCAGCGCGTCGATGGGGTCGGCCATCCAGGCGATCTCGCGGCCGCGCAGCGCGGCCTGGGCTTCGGGCAGGGTTTCGATTTCCTGGCGGGTGTACCAGGGCCGGCGCGGCACCAGCCCGTCGGGCGCCTGGTAGATCGGAATGTTGAAGGTGGCGGTGGGCACGCGCGAGGCCTCGTACACCGGCTCGTAGTAGCTCGTGAGCTTGCCTTCGCTCGAGCCCGCGAGAGATTCGACGCGGTAGGGCTGCAGCCTGTCGGTCATCCACTGGCGCTGTTCCTCGGGCGTGGCGATGGCCAGCTGGCGCACCTCGCGGCACAGTGGCGCAAAGGCGGCGTTGGGCCGTGCGCAATTGGCCAGGAGCGCGATCCAGGCTTCGTGCAGCGGGTCGTCGCCGAAACCCGGCAGCTCCGACCAGCCGACCGGCACCCACCGGCTCTTGGGATGCGCGAGCGAACCGGTCAGCGGTCCGAGGTCGCGCGGCGGCGTGGCGGCCGGCCGGGCCGGGGTGTCGGGCGCGCGCGGGGCGATCGAGCAGCCGGCCAGCGTTGCTACGATCGCGAGCCCAACCAGCCACTGGAGTCCATTTCTCATGGGTTTGATTTTGCTTGAAGCCCTCGGGGCCGGGCTCGTGTTCATATTGATCGTCTGGTGGACCATGTTTTCCGGTCGAAAAAAGGGCGAACTGCATGACGACGGCGAGGCCGCCGATGGCAACGGCGCCGGCGAGAAAAAGAATCCGCCGCCCGAAGCGTGAATTACTTGCGTAGCCGAGAGTCGCAGCGGAATGTCGGAGAACAGGCTATCAGCTATTACTTTAGTAGCAATCATCGCAGCATTCACGGGGCTTTGCAGAAAGTTTTCTTCTTTCCTGCAAGTTGGGAAGGCCGTACCATTGCAGGTTCGCCGAGGCTAAGCTGTGGCCCGCCTGATTCAACCTTGAAAGGGATTGCCATGAAAAAGTTTGTACTCGCCACCACCGCTGCCGCCCTCGTCCTGTCCGGCTGTGCCGGCGGCATGACCGATACCCAGCGCAACACCGGCATCGGCGCCGGCATCGGCGCGCTGGGCGGTGCGGCCATCGGTTCCGCCACCGGCGGCAACCGCGGCGCCATCGGCACCGGTGCCGTGGTCGGCGCCGCGGCCGGCGCGCTCGGCGGCTACCTGTGGTCGCAGCGCATGGAAAACCAGAAGCGCCAGATGGAAGCCGCCACCCAGGGCACCGGCGTGGCCGTGACGCAAACCCCGAACAACGAGCTCAAGCTCCAGATCCCGAGCGACGTCTCCTTCGACGTGGGCCGCTCCAACATCAAGCCCAACTTCGCACCGGTGCTCGACCAGTTCGCGAGCGGCCTGCGCAACAACCCGAACGCCGAGGTGCGCATCATCGGCCACACCGACAACACCGGCTCGGACGCCATCAACAATCCGCTGTCGGTCGACCGCGCCGCCAGCACGCGCGACTACCTGGTGGCGCGCGGCGTGAGCGCCGCGGCCTTCCGCATCGAAGGACGCGGTTCGCACGAGCCGATCGCCAACAACAACAGCGATGCCGGCCGGGCGCAGAACCGCCGCGTCGAGATCTACGTGGGCGAGCGCGCGCCGCGGGGCTGACCGGATCGGCTGATATAAAAACAAAGCCGGCCGTGCGGGAGCGGCCGGCGCCCATCGCCATCGTTTCATGTTCACAAAGAGGGAAAAACTCATGAGGAAGCTTGTTGTTTCGGGTGCGGCTGCGGCCGCATTGTTCGTTGCGGGGTGCGCCTCGCAGTCGCCCGCGCCGGGATCGGCCGCCGCACCAGCCGCCCAGGCGGCTGCGCCGGCCAACAGCTGGACTGCGCGCCTGGCGGCGCTCAAGACCGAGCTGGAGAATTCCACCAAGGGCACGGGCGTGGTGATCGAGCAGACCGCGGACAACCAGCTGCATCTCGTGGTTCCCAACGAACTGTCGTTCGACGTGGGCCGCGCCAACGTCAAGCGCAACCTGGCGCAGGTGCTCGACAAGGTGGCCGAAGGCCTGCGCAGCGCCGCCGCAGCCAGCGTGCGCGTGGTGGGCCACACCGACAACACCGGCAGCGAGGAAGGCAACGAGCGCCTCTCGGTGAGCCGCGCCGACAGCGTGCGCAACCACCTGGTCAGCCGCGGCGTCTCGACCACGGCCATCACCACCGACGGCCGCGGCTCGCGCGAACCGATCGCCGACAACGGCACGCCGGCCGGCCGGGCCCAGAACCGCCGCGTCGAGATCTTCGTCGCGGAAAAAAGCTGACCCCCAGTCTTCGCGCACTTCGTGTCGCTTCGCCAACCCCCTTCCAGGGGGCAACACCAGCGGCCCGGCAAAGCCGGTTCCGCGGTGTTCACACGAAAAACCGAAGCTCGTGACAGCTAGAGATCTCTGAGGCGGTTGGCCAGTTCGACCGCCGATTTCACTTCCATCTTGTCGAACACGCGTGCGCGGTGGACCTCCACCGTGCGCACGCTGATCGCCAGCTGATCGGCGATCAGCTTGTTCGGCAGGCCCTCGACCACGAGCCGCATCACGTCGCGCTCGCGGTCGGTCAGTTCGGCGACGCGGCCAGCCAGGCTGCGCCGCACGCGCCGCACCTCCAGCGCCCGCAGCGAAGCGCCCAGCGCCTGCTCGATGCGGTCGACCAGGGCGTTGTCGGAGAACGGCTTCTCGCAGAAGTCGAAGGCGCCCCGCTTCACCGCGTCCACGGCCGTGGGCACGTCGGCGTGGCCGGTCAGGAAGATCACCGGCATGGCGTCCAGCAGGCCGCGCTCGGCGAGCCGGTCGAACAGCACCAGCCCGCTGGTGCCGGGCATGCGCACGTCCAGCAGCAGGCACAGCGGCTGATCGGGCAGCGGGCCTTCGGCCAGGCGCAGCTCGAAGGCCTCGGCGCTCGCGAAGTGTTCGCTCTCGAGGCGGCGCGAGCGCAGCAGCCAGGCCAGTGCCTCGCGCACACTGGCGTCGTCGTCCACGATGAAGATCAGGCCGTCGATCAGCGGTTGCATGTCATGTCGATTCCAGAAACGGGCGCAAAAGCCTGGGAGTAAATCATGTACTCGGCAGGGTAAACCGGAACACGGTGCCCCGGGGGCGGTTGGGCTCGAACACGAGCACCCCGCCATGCTGCTCCACCACGGTGCGGCACAGGCTGAGGCCCAGCCCCATGCCGTCGGCACGCGTGGTGAAGAAAGGCGTGAAGAGGCGGCCGGCCACCTCTTCGCTGATGCCGCAGCCGAGATCGGCGACCGAGAACTCCAGCCAGCGCCGGGCGTCCTCCGCGCCCGGGCCGCCGACCGCGACAACGCGCGACACGCGCAGCCGCAGCACGCGCTCGCCCACGTGCTCCGCCGTATCCATGGCCTGCATCGCATTGCGCGCCAGGTTCAGCAGCACCTGCTCGACCAGCGTGCGGTCGCACACGGCCGGAGGCAGGCGGTCTTCGAGCGCCACCTCGATGCTCACGCCGAGCTTGCGCGCCTGCAACCGCACCAGCGGCAGCACCGCATCGATCAGCGCCTGCGGCGCCACCGCCTCGCGCGTGCGGTCGCGGCGGCGCACGAAGTCGTGCACGCTGCGGATCACCTGGCCGGCGCGGTCGGCCTGCTCGGCAATGCGCCGCACCGCCATGGCCACCTCGGCCTGCTCGCCCTTGGCGTGCGGCCCGAGCATGTTGAGCGACCCCGTCGCATAGCTGGCGATGGCGGCCAGCGGCTGCGTGAGCTCGTGGCTCAGCAGCGAGGCCATCTCGCCCACCGTGGCAAGCCGCGCGCTGGCCTGCAGCCGTTCCTGGCTGGCGCGCGAGAGCTCCTCGATGCGGCGCTGCTCGCTGATGTCGATGAAGGCGCTCATCCAGCCGGTCTGCACGCGATGCGCGTTGATCAGCGGGGCCTCGAAGATGAGCACCGGAAAGCGCGTACCGTCCTTGCGCATGAAGACCGATTCGAAGCCCTCGCGCGGCGGCATGCCGCCGGCCAGCCGCCGGGCCTGCCGCTGCTGGTATTCGTGCGCCAGCTCGGTCGGCCAATAGGGGGCCTCGATGTCTTCGCCGCTGCCGGCCATCAGCTCTTCGGGGCTGAAGCCGACCATTTCGCAGAACGCGGGGTTCACGTAGGTGATGCGCCCCTGCAGGTCGCGCGCGCGCAGGCCGGTGATGACCGAGTCTTCCATCGCCTTGCGGAAGGCCAGCGCATCGGCCAGGTCGCGTTCGGCGCGCAGCCGGCGGCGCGTGTCGCGCGCAAGCAGCACCAGCACCGACACCAGCGCGATCGAAATGGCCGTGACCAGCGCCGTCAGCACGTTCGGAAAGAGATCGGGCGCGGCGCGCCAGCCGTCCACGCGCAGCATCAGCGCGGCACCGGGCAGGTCGATCAGCTGCTGCGAGGTGAAGACGCGCGTTCCGGTGCGGCGCGAGGTGCCGAGCGCCACCAGGCGCGTGCCGTCGGCCTCGGTAAAGGCCACTTCCTGGCCGCGCGTGAGCGTGGGGCCGACCAGCTCGATGAGCGTGTCGCGCAGCGAGTAGCTCGCCACCAGGAAGCCGCCCGCATCGATCGGCACGCACAGTTCCATCACCTCGACGCCGCCTCCGCCGAGGATCGGCACGTAGTGGCTCGGCGAATAGGCCGGCGCGCCGAGCTTGCGCGCGGCCGCGCAGGCGAGGCCCACGTCGGACTGGTCGGCGCCGCGGCTCTCGTCGGCGATCAGCCGCATGCGGTAGGGCGTGTTCACCGCTTCGAGCGGACGCAGCGCGGCGTCGCGCCATTCGAGCCGCAGCCACTCGCGGTGCTCGCGCAGCAGGGAGGCCGCGGCGTCGGGCCAATGCGTGCGGTCCAGGCCCGAGGCCTGGGTGGCGCGCAGGCTCTGGGCGTTGCGCTGCAGGCCGATGCGAAGGTCCGAAACCGCGTCGGCGGTGTCGCGGTCGAGGTTCGCCTGGACCTGCTCGACCTCGTGCCGGCCCGCGAGCCACACCACGGTGACCAGCAGCGCCGACACCAGCACGGCCAGGATCAGCCAGAGAAACCAGCGCTGCCAGAGCGAGCGCAGGCGCGCGAACGCCGACAGCGCCCACCGGGGCGGTGCGACAGCCAAAGCCTCCTCCATCTAGGGCCTGTTCACAACACTAGAGCACGCAGTGCGAAAGAACGGGCAGCTGCGCACGCACCCGCTCGATCTGCCCGGCATCGATGTCGAACAGCACCACGCCCTCTTCGCTCGCCTGCTGCGCCACCACCGTGCCCCAGGGGTCGACCACCATCGACTGGCCCCAGGTATGGCGGCCGTTCTCGTGCGTGCCGCCCTGCGCGGGCGCCACCACCCAGGCCAGGTTCTCGATGGCCCGCGCGCGCAGCAGCACTTCCCAGTGCGCGGCGCCCGTGGTGCGGGTGAAGGCACTGGGCACCAGCAGCAGCTCGGCGCCGCGTTTGGCGAGCGCGCGGTAGAGCTCGGGAAAGCGCAGGTCGTAGCAGACGCTCATGCCCACGCGCCAGCGATGGCCGTCGCGCGAGGGCAGCTCGAACAGCACGGGCTCGGCGCCCGGCGCGATGACGCGGCGCTCGTCGTAGCGCTCGCTGCCGTTGTCGAAGAAGAAGAGATGGATCTTGTCGTAGCGCGCCACGCACCGGCCATCGGGCGAATAGCACAGCGAGCTGTTGAACACGTGCTCGGCGTCGCCGCTTTCGATGGGCAGCGTGCCGCCCACGATCCAGAGCCCGAACTCGCGCGCCGCGTCGGCCAGAAAGCCCTGCACGGTGCCCGCGCCCGCGGTCTCGCGCAGGCCCAGCTTGTCGGTGTCGCGCGCGCCCATCATGCAGAAATACTCGGGCAGCACCGCCAGTTCGGCACCGGCCGCGGCGGCTTGCGCTAGCAGGCCGTGCGCGCGTGCGAGGTTGGCTTCGCGGGCGATGGCCGACACCATCTGGATGGCTGCGACTTTCATTGCGTGGTCTCCGTTTTCTTGCCCTGCCCGCCGGCCGGCGCCGCGGGAAGGCCAGGTGCGTTCGGCAGGATGGATCGTGGCACCTTGGCTATTTTGGGGTCGGCCCAGGTGCCTTCGATATGGAACTCCTGCGTGGCGGCGGCCGCAAGCGGCTTGCTCAGCACCCACTGCGCGAGGAAGGTGCCCAGGCCGATCGCGGGGTTGATCGCGGTGGCCACCAGCGCGGCCGTACCGGCATTGATCTCGGGCACCACCACCACGCGCAGGTCCTGCGTTTCGCGCACGATGTCGGCCGAGCCGTCCATCAGCGCGCCCGCGTTGACGCCCTTCATCTGCAGGTTGTTGGTGCTCGCGATGCCGTTGTGTATTTTTGCGTCGCCGCGGATGAAGTCGAAGGCGAAGCCCTGGCTGAAGACATCGCGGAAATCCAGCGTGAGCCGGCGCGGCAGCGCCTGCAGGCTCAGCACGCCGAGCAGCTTGGCCAGGCCGGGGTCGGCCTTGAGGAACTGGCCCGATTCGACGTTGACCTGGAGCTGCCCGCCCAGGCTCGGATAGTCGAGCGAGAACGGCGAGCCGCGCCAGTTGACCTCGCCTTCGAGCCGCCCGCTGCCGCGCCGCAGCACGCCGGGCATGCCGAAGCGCGCGAGCAGATCGCCCGCGTCCGCGATCTCCAGCCTGAAGGTCATGGCCGTGCGGCGCTGCTCTGCACGCCCGGGGGTGCCGCCCGGCGCGGCGGCCCAGGTGCCCTTGGCCGAGAAACTGGCCTCGGGCATGGTGAAGCTCAACTTGTTGAGCATCCATTCGCGGCCCGCGCCGCCGCGGTTGACGGCATCGATCTCGGCACGGCCCAGGCGCTTGCCCAGCAGTTCGAAGTCGTCGATGACGATGTCGAGCGCGGGCAGCGTGCCCGGCTGCTCGTCGAGCAGGGTTTCGACCTGCCTGGCTTCGGTGGGCGCAATCTTGAGCCGCGCCAGCCGCGCATAGAGCCGCCCGGCCTGGGTGTGGCGGTACTCGGCATAGCCGCTGAGTTCGGTGGCGTCGATGTTGGCGCGCCAGAGCGCACCGTCGCGCGTGCCGCCGAGCACCACGTTGTGCAGCGTGCGCCCCGCGATGCCGAGTTCCTGCGCACGCACCGCGATGCGCGTGGGCAGGTAGCCCGTGGCCGCGTCTTCGGGCCGCTCGGCATTGCCCGCCGCTTCGGCCGCGCTGCTTCCGGTGTCGCCGACCAGCGCCTGCCACGCAGGCATGTCGAGCTTCGCGACGTTGACGTTGGCCAGCACGCCCTTGTCGGGCAAGGGGGCGGTATCGCCCGCGGCAAGGCCGATGCCGATGCTGCCGCGCAGCACGCGCGCTTCGGCGCCGGAGATGTCGCGCACATACTGGGCGGCGCCGATGCGGCCGAGCTCCATCGAGAGCTGGTCCTGCACGGCAACGGCGGCACCCGCCCGGGTCTCGCGCTGCAGCACCTTTTTCTCGATGCGCAGCGGCATCTGTTCGTCCGCCGTCTTCACGAGCGGGGCGGGCAGCTGCAGCGCCAGGCCCTGCAGCGTGCTGGTGAGCGAGAACTCCGGCGCGCCGTCGCGCATCGAGAAGGTGGCCGCATAGGGCGTGCCGCCGCTCGCCTTGGCCGCGATGCGCGTGAGCCACTCGGCCTCGCGCGCCGCGCGCAGGCCCTCGGCCGTTGCGGTGCCCTGCGCCTTCAATGCCAGCTCGCGGTTGGGCCCGGCAAAGCGGCCGCGGCCTTCGACGCGAACGTCGCCGCCGAGCAGCCTGGCGTTGACGCCGGCCAGCGAAAAGCCCGTTTCGGTAAAGCCGACGACGCCCTTCGCATGGGTGAAGGACGGTGCCTCGGGCACCAGCTGCAGCTCGTTGTCGGCGAGCGCGATGCTGGCCTGGACCTTGGCCGCCTCCAGCGCGGCCAGCGGCAGTTCGAGGTGCAGCCGGTAGTCGGCCGTGCCGGTGGCGCGCGCGCGGGACAGCACCTCGCCGGTTTCCCCGGCCAGCGGCGCGCCCACGCGCAGCAGTTCGGCGAGCGGGCCCTTGGCCTGGGCATCGACGCGCAGCAGCGAGGCATGGTGCGACATGTCGGCAATCTGCGCCTCGGCCTTGGTCACCTCGATGCCGGTGGCACCCGCCAGCCGGCCGCGCGCGTTGCGCACCAGCATGCCCGCGCGCTCGAACACCAGTTCGCCCGAAAGCCCCGTGAGCGCGGGCCAGGCCGGCGCCGGCGCACCGCTGCGGGCCGCGGAGGCCGGCGCCTTGGATGCCGTGGACGCGGCAATGGCCGAGGCCGGCGGCACATAGGCGTAGTTGACGTCGGCCACCTTGGCCACGATGCGGAACTCGCCCTGCTTCGGGTCCATGAACGGCATGTCGTGCAGGTCGCCGCGCACGCGGAAGTCGACGCTGCTGGCCGTGCCCTTGGTGACCGCGTCGCGCACGTAGTCGCGCGTGTGCTGGGGGATCTCGAGCGGCAGGTAGCGGAACACGCGCGTGCCGTCGGCGCGGGTCAGCTTGCCCTGCAGGTCGAGCACGCCGGGGTAGAGCGACTGCCCGCGGGACACGGCGGGATCGCTGGTGCGCCAGCTGGCTTCGGCTTCGCCGTCGGCATCGGCATTGGCGAAGCGCAGCTTGGAAACCTGCAATTGCGCGTGGCCCTTGTCGAGCTTCCACTGCAATTGGGCCGCGAGACGGTCGATGGGAATGACCGGTTCCTCGAATACCCCCGGAAATTCGAGCGTGCCCTGCGCCATCGACAGTGCGGCGCTGCCGCCGGCCTGGGTGGCGTCGAACTCGACGGTGGCCCCGCTCAGGCCCGGCGAGCCGGCATGCGGCCGCTGGGCGGCGGGCGCGGCGCCGGCGGGCCTGGCCGCGGTGGCCGGTGGGGCGGGGGCGGCTTCAGGCGTGGCCGCCGCCTGCGAGGCGACGCGCAGGCCGCTGACCCGCCCCTTGGCCTGGTAGCGTTCAGGGGCGCCCAGCGAGCCTTGCCAGTTCAGGTCGATGCGCTCGACCAGCCCGCGCGGCGCATAGGCGTCGAGCACGCGGTGCGTGGCATCGCCCAGCGGCAGCCGGTCGGCAATGAGGGCCAGCGCGGCCAGGTCGAGCCGGTCGGCGCGCAAGGCGCCCTGCTCCGGCGTGCGGCCCCGCGCGGGGGAGTGCTGCAGCCACAGGTTGCCGCCGGGCCAGCGCATGCCGTCCGCGGTGTCGAACTGCAGGGCGGCGGTCGAGAACTCGAGCTTTTCCTCGTCCAGTTGGCCGGCCAGCCGTCCGGTCACCGCGCGCAACACCAGCGGCTGCAGGCCCCGGCCCAGCGAGGCGTCGATGCGGTCGAGCCCGAGGTCCGCCGCGCCGCCCACGATCTGCCCCCTTTTCACGTCGGCCCAGAGGCGCAGCGCGCCGCTGCCTTCGCGGATGCGGGCATCGAGGGAGACATAGCGGCCCAGGCGGGTGACGTCCATGTAGGGCAGGTCGGCATAGACCTGGCCGTCCCAGGTCTGCCAGCGGCCCGAGCGCACCGACAGCAGCGGCTGGCGGAACTGCCCGCGCAGCGTGAAGCGCTCGCCCCAGCCGACCGGCGGCGTGGCGTCGAGCCTGAGGCCGTGGCGCCGGGCCGTGTTGCGCGCCACGAAGCGCACGTCGGTCAGGAGCAGGGGCTCGGCCTGGCGCTGCTCGTCGGTCCAGCGCACGGTGCCGCCTTCGACCACCAGCTCGCGCTGGGCGAAAAACCAGTCGGCGGCGCGGGTCTCTCCGGTGGTGTCGGTGTCCATGTGGAGGCCCGCCACGTGCAGCTTGCCGAGCACGTCGCGCCGCACGTCGACCTGCGGCCCCTCGATGTAGAGCTGCTCGAAATTGAGGCGCCACAGCGAGCGCGGCGACACGCTCGCCACCACCCGCACGAGACGCAGGGCTTCCCGCTTCTGGGCGTCGTGCAGCACCACGTCGCGCAACTCGAAAGCGGGAAAGAGACTATCGGAACGGGCCGTGATCGACCCGATGCGCACGGGTACCCCGATGGCCTTGCTGGCTTGTGCCTCGAGCGCGCCACGGTAATCGCCGATTCGCGGCACAATCCACGCGTGTAGGACAACCACTGACAGTGCCAGCAGAAGCCATGCAGCGATCAGTAAACCCAGCAGCCAGCGCGCCGTCGCAGCGGTGATCTTGAGCAGACGTGAAGGGGAAGACGCCGTGTCGTTCATTGAGGATCGCGCTGTGTCCGGAATTATGACCGCCAGCATTCAGAGGGGTTCCGCGGAAGCCGACACCAGTGTGAACCAGTTGCCAGCCACGCCATCGACAGAAGCGACCGAGGTCGCGTTCTCTTCCTATTCGCGCTTCGTCCAGCGCCTGCGCCGCAGGTATGCGGCCGAGCTTGCATTGCTTTCCCCTGGCGCGCCACGGCGCGAGTCGATGTCGAAGGCCTACGAGGCACTGCGCGAACGCGGGGACGGCGTCGGCGATGCGCTGCGCATTGTGCGGCAGCTCGTGATGGAACGGCTTGTCACCCTCGATTGCGATGCGAAGGCGCCGCTGGCCGTGGTGACCACCGCCGTCACCGAGCTCGCTGAATTCGCGCTCGACGTCGCCTGCCGCGACGCCTGCCAGGAACTCGACGCGGTGCACGGCGCCCCGCTGGGCCCCGAAGGCCAGCGCGCGCAGCTCTGGGTGGTGGGCATGGGCAAGCTCGGCGCGCGCGAGCTCAACGTGTCGAGCGACATCGACCTGATCTACCTCTACGACCTGGACGGCGAAACCCGCGGCGATGCCGACGGCCGCAGCCGCCTCTCGAACCAGGAATATTTCTCGCGCGCCGTGAAGCGCATCTATGCGCTGGTGGGCGACATCACCGAGCACGGCTTCGTGTTCCGCGTCGACCTTGCGCTGCGGCCGAACGGCAATTCCGGGCCCAGCGTGGTGTCGCTCGATGCGCTCGAAGAATATTTCCAGGTGCAGGGCCGCGAGTGGGAGCGCTTTGCCTGGATGAAGAGCCGGGTCGTCGCGCCGCGCGACGTGGTCTCGGAAGGCCTTGCGCAGGGCCTGCGCGCCACCGTGCTGCCCTTCGTGTTCCGGCGCTACCTGGACTACAGCGTGTTCGATTCGCTGCGCACGCTGCACCGGCAGATCCGCGAGCAGTCGGCCCGCCGCAGCGCCGGGCGGCCCGAGCGCGCCAACGACGTCAAGCTCTCGCGCGGCGGCATCCGCGAGATCGAGTTCACCGTGCAGCTGCTGCAGGTGGTGCGCGGCGGCCAGTTTCCCGAACTGCGCACGCGCCCCACGCTCGACGCGCTGCAGCGGCTCGCGCGCGCCGGCCTGATGCCGCAGGAAACCGCCGACACCCTGGCCGCGGCCTACGAGTTCCTGCGCCGCGTGGAGCACCGCATCCAGTACCTGGACGACCAGCAGACCCACGTCCTGCCGGTGGCCGACGACGACCTGCGCTGGGTCGCGCAGACCATGGGCTACGCCAGCTGCTGCCCGTTCCTCGAGCAGCTCGACACGCACCGCGAGTTCGTGGCGCAGGAGTTCGACAAGCTGCTCGGCGGCGAGAAGCCCTGCAACGGCAAATGCAACGGCAAGAAGGCCGCCGCCCCCACCGACCTGGCCGACCTGCTCGACGACCTGCCGCCGGCCTTTGCCGACCGCATCCGCAACTGGTGCGAGCAGCCCCGCGTGCTGGCGCTGCGCGAGGAAACGCGCGCCCGGCTGCGCCAGCTGGTGCAGCGCACCGGGCAATGGCTGAAGGAGCCCGACGGCGACGGCCCCGGACAGACGCCGCGCCATGTGGACGCCGCCTTGCGCTGGGCCGACTGGATCGAGCCGCTGCTGCGGCGCGAGAGCTACCTGGCGCTGCTGGTCGAGCGGCCCGCGGTGCAGGAACGGCTGCTGCGGCTCTTGGGCGCCGCGAAGTGGCCCGCGCGCTACCTGATGCAGCACCCGGGCGTGATCGACGAGCTCGCGAGCGACGAAATGCTCTCGGGCCGCTTCATGGCGGCCGAGTTCGAGCGCGAACTCGAGGCGCGCCACGCCTCGCTCAGCCGCACCGGCGAGGCCGACGAGGAGCGCCTGCTGAACCTGCTGCGCCACGCCCACCATGCCGAGGTGTTCCGCACGCTGGCGCGCGACGTGGACGGCCGGCTCACGGTGGAGCAGGTGGCCGACGACCTGAGCGCGCTGGCCGACACCACCTTGCGCGTGACCGCCCATTGGTGCTGGCCGCATGTGCGCAACAGGCACCGCGAGCTGCCGCAGTTCGCGATCATCGGCTACGGCAAGCTCGGCGGAAAGGAACTGGGCTACGGCAGCGACCTCGACATCGTGTTCGTCTACGAAGACGACGACGAACGCGCGGGCGAAGTCTATGCGGCCTACGTGCGCAAGCTGATCAACTGGCTCACCGTGAAGACGCGCGAGGGCGACCTGTTCGAGATCGACACTGCCTTGAGGCCGAACGGCAATTCGGGCCTGCTGACCACCAGCTTCGAAGCCTACGAGCGCTACCAGCTGGGCCGCGGCAGCAACACCGCATGGACCTGGGAGCACCAGGCCATGACGCGTGCGCGCTTCGTGCTCGGCAGTACAGCGCTGGGCACGCGCTTCGACCAGGTGCGCGAAGCCGTGCTGGTGGCGCCGCGCGACCGCGAGGCACTGAAGGCCGAGATCATCGCAATGCGCAACAAGCTGCGCGGCGCGCGGCCGGTGAAGGCCGATCGCTTCGACGTCAAGCACAGCCCCGGCGGCATGGTGGATGCCGAGTTCGCGGTGCAGTTCCTGGTGCTGTCGGCCTCGGGCGAGCATCCGGAGCTGATTCCCAACGTCGGCAACATCGCGCTGCTGCTGCGCGCCGAAGAAGCCGGCCTGCTGCCCGAAGGCGTCGGCCGCAATGCCGCCGCCGCCTACCGCGAACTGCGCCGCGTGCAGCACCGTGCACGCCTCAACGAAGAACCGACCCAGGTCACCCCGCCCGCACTGGCCGCCGAGCGCGACGCCATGCTGGCCTTGTGGAAGGCGGTATTTGGCTGATTTGGCTCACCCCCAGGCTTCGCGCACTTCGTGTCGCTTCGCCACCCCCCTCACCGGGGGCAACACCGGCGGCCCGGCAAAGCCGGTTCCGCGGTGTTTCTGGCGCGAAATGCATCGAAAAGCAGCGGCGGTGTGTGCCATCGCCGTCGCCGTCCTTCTCGCGGGCTGCGCGAGCGGCACGCGCAGCGGCGGCGGCGCACTGGGCGGCCGCGACGGCCCGGGCAGCAACATCCCGTCCGACCTGGACCGCGTGCCCGATGCCGAGCCCCGCATCGAAGCCATCCGCAACAGCGGCGGCACCAGCAAGCCCTACACGGTGCTGGGCCGGGCCTACCAGCCGATCACCGACGACCGGCCGTTCCGCGAATCGGGCATCGCCTCGTGGTACGGCCGCAAGTTCCACAGCGCCTCGACCGCGAGCGGCGAGCCCTACGACATGTACGCCATGACGGCCGCACACAAGACGCTGCCGCTGCCCAGCTACGTGCGGGTGCGCAACCCGGCCAACGGGCGCGAGGTGATCGTGCGGGTGAACGACCGCGGGCCCTTCGTCGACGGCCGCATCATCGACCTGAGCTACACCGCGGCGCTCAAGCTCGACCTGCTGCGCGGCGTGGCGCCGGTGGAAATCGAGCGCATCACGAACGAGGACATCCGCACGGGCGCATGGCGGCGCGATTCGGGCACGGCGTATGCCTCGGCCTCGCAGCCGCCGCGCGCCGAGCCTGCACCGGTGGCCGTGCCCTCGGCCTGGGTGGCGCCGGTGGCGATGAACGCTGCAGCGCCGGCCGGGGCGATGCCGGTCGCGCCGCAAACGCCCATGGCATCCACGGCGCCCGCCGACCGGATCGCGCAGGCCGCGCCGGCGCCCGAGCCGGAGGCCGCATCGCCCCGCCAGCCGATCATGGTCACCGACCTCCCGCCGCTGGCGCCGCCCACGGCACCGCCGCCCGCGCCCGCAGCTGCCTCGCAGGGCGCGGCGCCCTCCTCGCCTTCAGCCGCAGCCGCGGGTTTCTGGGTGCAGCTCGGTGCCTTCCGCGAGCGCGATGGCGCCGAGAGCCTGCGGAGCCAGGCCGCGCGCGGCCTGCCCACCCTGGCGCCGCAGCTGCGCGTGTTCAGCGAAGCCGGCACGCACCGCCTGCAGGCCGGGCCCTTTACCTCGCGCAGCGAAGCCGGCGAGGCCGTCACGCAGCTGCGCGAGAGCCTGCGCATCGCGCCGATGGTGGTCGAGCGACGCTGATTCGAGGCCTCAGGGCATCGCCTTGGCCGCCACCGGCAGGCGCATGCCCACGCCCATGCGGTTCCACGCGTTGATCTGCGCGATGGCGATCGAGAGTTCGACGATCTCGAGTTCGCTGAAATGCGCCTGGAGCGCTTCGAATTCGGCATCGCGGGCTTGGTGATGATCGGGCAGGCGCGTCAGCGTCTCGGCCCAGTCGAGCGCCGCGCGCTCGCGCTCGCTGAAGAAGCTCACTTCGCGCCAGGTGGACAGGCTGTTGATGCGCTGCCAGTCCTCGCCCTGCTGGCGCAGGTCGCGCACGTGCATGTCGAGGCAGTAGGCGCAGCCGTTGATCTGCGAGACGCGGGCAAAGACGAGGTCGATCAGCACCTTGCCGAGCGTGCTCGACTCGATGGTGCCGTTGACGGCGATCATGGCCTGGAAGGCCTTGGGCGCGATCTTGAACCAGGTCAGGCGGGGGGCGATGGGGTTGCTCATGGTGCGTGCTCCAGGTGGTTGAGATGAAGAATCTGCTTGCTACCCACTGAAGACGGGCCGGCCATCGGCCCTGTGACACGCCGTCCGAAAATTATTTCGACGAATAGAGCTGCGCGATGCGCGCGAGCTTGTCGGGGTTGCGCTGCACGCGGACGCGCACGATGCGCTCGTCCTCGATCTCGAAGGTCTGGGCCGATTCGAGCTGCCCGTCGATGAAACGCAAGAGTCCGGGCTCGCCGTTGATCTCCACCAGTTCCATGCGCACCGCGGTGCCCATGCGGCGCCAAAGCGCGAAGTACAGCTGCGCGAGCCGCTGGCTGCCGCGCAGGACCTTGCTGAAGCTCTGCACCTTGCCGCCGCCGTCGCCGATGAGTTCCACGTCTTCCGCCATCAGCGCCTTCAGCTCCTGCAGGCTGCCGCGCGCTGCCGCATCGGCAAAGGCGCGCAGCAGGCGCTGGTGGGTTTCGCGCGGCACCTGGAAGCGCGGGCGCGCCTCCTGCACCTGGGCCTTGGCGCGGTGCACCAGCTGCCGGCAGGCGGCTTCGCTCTTGCCGAGCGTGCGGGCCACCTCGTCGTAGTCGGCATCGAACACCTCGCGCAGCAGGAAGGCCGCGCGCGCCTCGGGCGCCAGGCGCTCGAGCACGGCCAGGAAGGCGACGGAAATGTTGTCGGCGCGTTCGAGCAGCTGCTCCGGGGTGTCCGGCCCGCCGGTCAGCGTGGGCTCGGGCATCCAGGCACCGACGTAGTGCTCGCGCTGGACCTTCGCGGCGCGCAGCCGGTCGATCGAAAGGCGCGTGACGACGGTGACCAGCCAGGCTTCGGCACTGCCCAGGTCGGCCTTGTCGGCCTCATGCCAGCGCAGCCAGGCGTCCTGCACCACCTCTTCGGCTTCCGCGACGGAGCCGAGCATGCGGTAGGCGATGCCCTGCAGGCGGCGGCGGTGGCTGTTGAAGGCGAGGGTGGGATCGTCCATGCTCACAAGACGGGCGACCCACCGGGTTTGTGACAGGTGCTATGCGCCCTGGTACTCGGGCCTGGGGCCGAGCGAGGCGGCCAGTTCCTTGCGGTAGCGGTTGAGTTCCTGCACGGTCTTGAAGCTGCGGTTCATCAGCAGGCTCAGGTTGTGCAGGATGCGCTCGCCGACCTTGCTTTCCCAGACCGCGTCGAACTTGATCTGCTTGTCCAGCCAGTGCTCGAGCCAGTCGGGGTCGGGCATGCGGCTCTGGATGGTGTCGTTGGGGAACAGCGCCTTGTTGACGTGCAGGTTGGTCGGGTGCAGCGCCTGGGCCGTGCGCCTCGCGCTGGCCATCAGCACGCCCACCTTGGTGAACGCGGCGCGCGCCTCGTCGCCGAACTTTTCCATGGCGCGCTTCATGTAGCGCAGGTAGGCGCCGCCGTGGCGGGCCTCGTCCTGGCTCAGCGTGGTGTAGATGTGCTTGATGACCGGCTCGGTGTGCCACTGGGCGGCGCGGCGGTACCAGTGGTTGAGGCGGATTTCGCCGCAGAAGTGCAGCATCAGGGTTTCGAGCGGGGGGGCCGGGTCGAAGTCGAAGCGCACCTCGTGCAGTTCCTGCTCGGTGGGCGCATGCTGGGGACTGAAACGCTTCAGGTACTCCATGAGCACCAGCGAATGCTTCTGCTCCTCGAAGAACCAGATCGACATGAAAGCGGAAAAGTCGCTATCGTGGCGGTTGTCGCGCAGGAACATCTCGGTGGCCGGCAGTGCCGCCCACTCGGTGATGGCGTTCATCTTGATGGTCTGCGCCTGCTCTTCGGACAGCAGCGAAGCATCGAACGACTGCCAGGGAATGTCCTTGTCCATGTCCCAGCGGACAGATTCGAGTTGTCTGAAGAGTTCCGGATAAAGCATCAAAGTCTTTCTAAGGCCGTCGATTTTAGTCGGCTCGTTTGGCGCACCCATGACAGACGCGCGATGATGTGTGGATAAGCGCGGTCTTATGGCGCGAAATGCACACTTTTTTGTCTTCAGGAGCCCTCTTATGCGAATCCCCGCCGTCCTGGCCGCATGCCTCCTTGCCGCTGGCACGGCGGTCGCCCAGGCCCCTTCTCCCAGCCCGTCTCCAACTCCCGCTGCTGCCCCATCCGCCGCGGCCGACGGTGCCGCGGCCGCCGCCTGCCCGCCCATCCTGCAACACACCTTTCCGCGGCTGCAGGACGAAAAACCCCAATCGCTGTGCCAGTACGCGGGCAAGGTGGTGCTGGTGGTGAACACCGCGAGCTTCTGCGGCTTTACCCCGCAATACAAGGGGCTGGAGGCGCTGGACAGCAGATACCGCTCGCGCGGGCTGGTGGTGCTGGGCTTCCCGTCCAACGATTTCGCGCAGGAATCGGGTTCGAACAAGGAAATTGCCGATTTCTGCGAAAGCACCTTCGGCGTGAAGTTTCCGATGTTCGCGAAGTCGTCGGTGCGCGGCGCCAATGCCAACCCGCTGTTCAAGCAGCTCGCGCTGGCCTCGGGCACCACGCCGAAGTGGAATTTCTACAAGTACCTGATCGGGCGGGACGGCAAGGTGGTGCAGGCCTGGTCCAGCATGACGGCGCCCGACGAGAGCGCCTTCGTCAAGGTCATCGAGAGCCAGCTCGCGGCCGGGGGCTGACGGCTTGCCGCCGTGAACTAACGGTCACAAACGTTTACCACTGGAGGGGGAACCGGACTGGCACACTGTGCTCATAACGAACGAGTGCAGCAAATGCCTTCCAGTTTTCATGTTGCGAGGTCTTCCGGGCGTCTTGCCTGGTCGAAATCCCGAGGCGATTCTTCTCCTCCTCCCTCCCTCCCTCCTTCGCGTCGGGGCGCCTCGCAGCATTTTTGTATTTCCCGCACGGGCGGGGCGCGGCATACGCCGGCGCCCTGAAACGAAAAAGGCGCCAGAGGCGCCTTTTTTCATGGTTGGGTGTCGATGAAGCTGGGCCGCAGCATCAGCTTGTCGTACAGCTTTGCGAGATTGGCGTGCTCATGGCGCCAGTCGATCTCGGGAAAGCGCAACCCCAGCCAGCCCAGCGCGCAGCCCACGGCGATGTCCGACAGGCTCAGGTGGATGCCGCTGCAAAAGGGCTTGTCGGCCAGCCCCTTGGCCATGGCGGCGATGCCGCCTTCGACCTTGGCGCGCTGGCGCTCGATCCAGGCGGCGCTGCGCTCGCCATCGCTGCGGCCCGACCAGGTGGCTTCCAGCCGCCAGAGCACGCCGGCGTCCATGACGCCGTCGGCCAGCGCTTCCCAGGTCTTGACCTCGGCGCGCTCGCGGCCCTGCTGGGGAATCAGCTTGCCCACGGGGGACAGGGTGTCGAGGTATTCGACGATCACGCGCGAATCGAACATCGCGTCGCCGCCTTCCATGATGAGGCAAGGCACCTTCCCGAGGGGGTTGGAGTGCGCGATGGTGGTGTCGGCCGCCCAGACGTCCTCGATCACGAACTGGTAGTCGAGACGCTTTTCGGCCAGCACCACGCGCACCTTGCGCACATAAGGGCTGGCGGCCGATCCGATCAGTTTCATGAAAGCTCTCTCCCCTTGCATTGATGACGTTTGTTCATGGTCATTTTAGGGGAAGGGCCAAAGAGCGGGCCCCGATCCGTGGCAAACGTGCATCGGCGCCAAGCCACCTAAAATTCGGGGAATGAGCTTCTCCACCGTTTCCGCCCTCTCCCCACTTGATGGCCGCTATGCGGCCAAACTCGCGGCCTTGCGCCCGCTGATGAGCGAACAGGGCTACATGCACCGGCGCGTGCAGGTCGAAGTGGCGTGGTTCATCGCGCTGTCGGACTGCGGCTTTGCCGAATTCAAGCCGCTCACGGGCGGCGCCCGCAAGTACCTGCTGGGGCTGGTTTCGCACTTCTCGGAGGCCGACGCGCTGGCCATCAAGGACATCGAGAAGACCACCAACCACGACGTGAAGGCGGTCGAATACTGGATCAAGTCCAAGTTCGAAGCCCGGCCCGAGCTGCTGGCCGCCGCCGAATTCGTGCACTTCGCCTGCACCAGCGAAGACATCAACAACACCAGCCATGCGCTGCAGATCCAGGCCGCGCGCGAAAAAGTCATGCTGCCGGCCATCGACGGCCTGATTGCCAAGCTGCGCGAAATGGCGCACCAGTTCGCCGGCGTCTCGATGCTGTCGCGCACGCACGGCCAGACCGCCAGCCCGACCACCGTGGGCAAGGAAATCGCCAACGTGGCGGTGCGGCTCTCGAAGGCGCGCGCGCAGATTGCCTCGGTGCAGCTGCTCGGCAAGATGAACGGCGCCGTGGGCAACTACAACGCCCACCTGGCCGCCTGGCCCGACTTCGACTGGGAGGCGTTCAGCCGCAAGGTCATCGAAACGCCGGCACCGCTCGGCCTGGGCCTGAGCTTCCAGCCCTACAGCATCCAGATCGAGCCGCACGACTACATGGCCGAGCTGTTCGACGCGGTGGCGCGCGCCAACACCATCCTGATCGACTTCTCGCGCGACGTCTGGGGCTACGTGAGCCTGGGCTACTTCAAGCAGCGGCTCAAGAAGGGCGAGATCGGCTCCTCGACCATGCCGCACAAGGTCAACCCGATCGATTTCGAGAATGCCGAAGGCAACCTGGGCCTGGCCAACGCGGTGCTGCGCCACCTGAGCGAGAAACTGCCGATCAGCCGCTGGCAGCGCGACCTGACCGACAGCACGGTGCTGCGCAACATCGGCGTGGCCTTCGGCTATGCCACGCTGGCCTACGCGAGCCTGGCCACGGGCCTGGGCAAGCTGGAACTCAACGAAGAAGCGCTGGCCGAAGACCTCGACGCCTCGTGGGAAGTGCTGGCCGAACCGATCCAGACCGTGATGCGCCGCTTCGGCGTGCAGGGCGCCTACGAGCAGCTCAAGGAAGTGACGCGCGGCAAGACCGTGACGGCCGAGGCGCTGCACGGCCTGATCCGCTCGCTCGACATTCCCGAAGCGGAAAAGGAGCGCCTGCTTGCCATGACGCCCGCGAGCTACGTGGGCAAGGCGGCGGAGCTCGCCAGTAGAATCTAGCCTCCCCGCACGCCGATGCAGCAGCCGCCCGAGGGCGGCTGTTTTCTTCGTGCCACGCCCCCTTTCCAGCCAACGCGCCCCGTGCGGCGCGCCAGCCAACAACCAGGCGGGGCCTTTTCGACGCCCCTGTTGTCCATGCTGCGCGCATCCCTCCGACGCCTCTGGCTCAAGATCCACCGCTGGATCGGCCTCTCGCTCGGTCCGGTCCTGGCCCTCACGGCGCTGCTGGGCGCCGTGCTGGTGGTGGCCTTGCCGATCGACCGCCATGCGCATCCCGCGCTCTTCGTCGCACGAAGCGCGGCCGAAGCGGGAACGGGGATGCCCACGCTGCCGCTCGAACCGCTGCGCCAGCACCTCGTGGCCGAGTTCGGCCCCGACACCACCTTCACGCTGCGCCCGCCGCGCAGCCCCGGCGAGACGCTCTGGGTGTACGTGCGCGGCCCCTGGGACGGCACCCTCTACCTCGACCCCGCCACCGGCGCGGAGCAAGGCCGGCGCGGCTCGCACGAAGGCGCCTACAACCTGCTCTTCGAGCTGCACAGCAGCCTGCTGCTGGAAGACACAGGCAAGGGCATCCTGGCCTTCGTGGCGCTGGCCTACCTCTTCCTGCTGGTCACCGGCCTGGTGCTCTGGTGGCCCGCGCGCTGGCCGCCGTCGCTGCGCATTTCGCTCGACCGCGGCCTGCTGCGCGGGCTGTTCGACCTGCACCGCACCGGCGGCGCGGTGCTCGGGCTGCTGATTGCGGTGTCGGTGTTCACGGGCGCCTACATGGCCTGGCGGCCGCTCGGCGGCTTCATTTCCACCGCCATGGGCCAGGAGCTGGTCAAGCCGCCCGCGGTTCCCAAGGGCTCGCCCATGAGCGCCCGGCTTTCGCTCGACGAACTGGTGGCCCGCGCGCAAAGCGTATTCCCGGGCCAGCCGATCGGCTACGTGCAGGTGCCGGCCAGGCCGAACCGCCCGATGCGCGTGCGCTTCCGGCTGGCCGACGATCCGCATCCGAACGGCATCAGCTCCGTGTGGCTGCATCCGCTGACCGGCGAAGTGCTGGCGGTGCGCCGCTGGCAGGACCTGGACGCCGGCAACGGCGCGGTGGTGGTGATCTACCCGCTGCACACGGGCGTGCTGGGCGGGCCGGTGCACCAGGCGATCACCATGCTGCTCGGCCTGGCGCTCGGCGGCCTGGGCCTGAGCGGCATCTGGCTCTGGTGGCGCCGCCGCCGCGCGGCGGCCGCGGCCCGCGACATCGCGCTTTCGGGCGGCAACCGCACCACGTCCTGAGCCGGACGCCCTGCAGCTTTCGATTTTTATGGATATCCGAGGAGAAGCCTTGTTCAAGCAAAAGAAGTGCGCCGCACTGGTCATGGCGCTGTTCCCCATCAGTTTCCAGAGCCTGGCGGCCGAGGCCGAGCCGGCCGGTGCCGCATCCGGCGCGAAGTCGCTGGAGGCGGTGACCGTCACGGGCGACTGGCTCGGCACGCCCAGCGAGACCAAGGTGCTCGAGCACCCGGGCGCGCGCAGCATCGTCGAGCGCACGCAGATCCAGGAAAGCGGCGCCACCAGCGTGCGCGAGGCGCTGCGCCAGGTTCCGGGCGTGCAAGTGCAGGAGAGCAACGGCACGGGCGGCAGCGACATCTCGCTCAACGTGGGCGTGCGCGGCCTCACCTCGCGGCTGTCGCCGCGCTCGACCATCCTGCTGGACGGCGTGCCGCTGGCCTATGCGCCCTACGGCCAGCCGCAGCTGTCGCTGGCACCGCTGTCGCTCGGCAGCCTGGAAGCGGTCGACGTGGTGCGCGGCGCGGGCTCGGTGCGCTACGGACCGCAGAACGTGGGCGGCATCATCAACTTCGTGACGCGCGCTATTCCCAAGCAGTTCGCGGGCGAAGTGAGTGTGGGCGTGGAAAGCGCGGGCCACGGCGGCGGCACCAAGACCACGCCCAGCCTGTTCATCGGCGGCACCAACGAGAACGGCCTGGGCCTGGCGCTGCTCTATTCGGGCACGCACGGCGACGGCTTTCGCCGGAGCAACGACCACACCAGCATCGACGACCTGATGCTCAAGGGCGCCTACCGCCTGTCGAAGACCGACGACATCGCGGTGACGCTGCATCACTTCGAGGGCAAGGGCCGCATGCCGGGCGGGCTGACCACCGCGCAGTTCGCGGCCGACCCGTTCCAGTCGGACCGGCCTTTCGACGAGTTTTCCGGACGCCGCACCGACGGCTCGATCAAGTACACGCACGACGACGGCGTGAACAAGTTCGAGATGCTGAGCTACTACACGGACTCCTTCCGCAGCAGCTACCTCGAGCAGGAAGGCACCGGCGCCAACGCCAGCCGGCGGCGCCTGACCAGCGCGCCGCGCAACTACAAGACCTACGCCTTCGAGCCCCGCTACTCGCGCCTGATCGATTCGGGCAGCGTGGTGCAGGAGATCAGCGTCGGCGCGCGCTACCTCAAGGAAGAAGCCTCCGAAGTGGCGACGCGCAGCGCCTACTACCGGCCGAGCCCGGGCTTCGACGCCTATGCCCTCGCCCAGCCCGCCTACCAGTCGAGCAAGGGCGGCACCACCGCCCACGCCGTCTACATCGACGACCGCATCGACTTCGGCAACTGGACGGTCACGCCCGGCGTGCGCTACGAATCGATCCGCTCGCACAACGACGTCTTCACGCTGGCCAACGGCCGCGTCACCGGCGCGAACTATCCGAAGATCGATTCCAACGAGGTGCTGCCGACGCTGTCGGTGCTCTACCGCATGAACGAGCGCTGGTCGGTGTTCGCGAATGCCGGCGTTTCGTTCGGGCCGCAGCAATATGCGCAGCTCGCGCAGTCCACCACCGGCCTGCACCCCGAGAAGGCCAAGACCTACGAGATCGGCACGCACTACAAGGGCGAGGCCTGGAGCGGCGAGCTGACGCTGTTCAACATCAACTTCGACAAGGAGCTGCTGCTGGCCCGCTCGATCACCGGCGACGTCGGCCAGTGGACCGACCTGGGCGCCACGCGGCACCGCGGCCTGGAGTCGGCGCTGCGCTACCAGCTCGGCAGCCTGAGCGATTCGCTCAAGGGCCTGTCGGTGTCGGCCACCTACACCTACACGCAGGCGATTGCCAAGGCCGGGGCCTTTGCCGGGCGCGACCTGCCCTTCTACTCGCGCCAGGTGGCCACGCTCGGCGCGCGCTACGAGCGCGGGCCGTGGACCTTCAATGCCGACGTGTACGCGCAATCGAAGCAGCGCTCGCCGGGCTCGCCCGACGACGGCGCGCAATACATCACGCTGGAAGACCCGAACGGCCGGCTCGGCAACATTCCGGGCTACGCCACCATGAACCTGCGCGCGGCGTACGACTTCGGCCCCTCGATGAGCCACCTGAAGCTGGCCGTCGGCGTCAAGAACCTGTTCGACCGCCGCTACTACAACCGCTCGGTCGACAACAACGGCGGCAAGTACGTGGGCCAGCCGCGCACGGTATACCTGCAGGCCTCGGTGGCGTTCTGACGCGGCCCGTGGGGGCGCATACACTCGCGCACCCATGGCCCTCAAATCCACCATCTTCAAGGCTGCCCTCGCGGTGGCCGACATCGACCACGGCTACTACGCCGACCATGCGCTGACCCTGGCGCGCCATCCGAGCGAGACCGACGAGCGGATGATGATCCGGCTCGTCGCGCTCGCGCTCAACGCGCACAAGCTGCAGGACGTTTGCCAGGGCGACGGCACGCTGGCCTTCGGCGCGGGCTTGTCGAATGTGGACGAACCCGATGTCTGGCTGCGCGATTTCACGGGCGAGACCAAGCTGTGGATCGAGGTCGGCCAGCCCGAGGACAAGCCCATCATCAAGGCCTGCGGCAAGGCGGACGAGGTGATCGTCTACTGCTTCAACCATGCGGCCGAGATCTGGTGGCGCGGCATCGAGAACAAGCTCACGCGGCCGCAGAACCTGCAGGTCTACCGGGTGCCGACGGAAGCCTCGCAGGCGCTGGCCGCGCTCGCGCAGCGCAGCATGCAGCTGCAGGCGACGATCCAGGAGAACACGCTGACGCTGGGCGACGGCACCCACAGCATCGACGTCGAGCTGCTGCGCTGGAAGTAGCCTCAGGCCACCGGCATCATCCGGCCGCAGTGCCAGCACTGCTCGAAGCCGCCTTCGATGCGCTCGCCGCAGATGCACTGCCAGTTGCGCTGCGGCCGGTGCTGGGCCGCATGCAGCACCTGCTGCGCGCGCTCGAACTGCGCTTCGTCGTCGATCCAGATCTCGGGCAGGCACTGGTCGGGCGGCAGCTGGCCCATGACGGCGCCCAGGTATTCGCGCTGAACCGTCGCCTCCACGCCCTCCTCGCGCAGCGCATGCACCCACAGGGCCGCGATCGCGAGGTTCGGAGCCTGGGCAAGGCGGCGCATGGGGCGGCCTCCTTCAGGGCGCGTCGTCGGGACCGAGGGGCTCGGCGGGATCGTCGGGCCACTGCGGCGGCTCGGCCTCGCGCGCACGCTCCGCATATTTGTTGAAGCGCCAGGCCGAGTCTTCCATGGTGATGCGGCGCCAGGTCACGCGCTTCTCGGCCGGCGACATGGCGGGCCAGTGCTGCACCTCGTCGAAGCTGCGGCCGCAGCCCTTGCACTGATCGTCGCCCTGGCTGGTGGAGCAGATGGCGATGCAGGGGGTGTCGGGCGTGCTGTTGTACCAGTCGAGCCAGGCGGCCCAGGCTTTTTCGGGGAAGCCGAACTCGTCGACCTCGTCCTCGTGGTGGAACACCATGAGCGCGTAGACCTCGGCGAGCGCGCGCAATTCGGGCGCCAGCGTGATGCCGTCGGGCGAGGGGCTCTTCTCCCGCCAATGGTTGATGGCGGCCTCGATGTCGGTGATGTGAATGGCGGCCATGAAGAGAGAAAAAACAGCGAGCCGGCGATCATAGTCCGGCAATGTCCCGCGTCAGTCGAAGGTTATATGCGCTACACAACACATAGCAACATAACCAGCAACCACAAGGCTTTCGAGAGCATTCTTTTTGGATCTCGGTAATTTCGAGGTTGCCAGAACAGGGTTTGCAATGCTCTAATTCTCCTCACGAAGGGGAGTAGCTCCCAGCCGCCGTGCACCACGGCGGCCATCGACAGGTCGTCAATACGAAGCACAACACTTCCGGCCTGTTGGACAACACGTGCCCCCGGGCGCGCGCTGTCGAGCAAGACCTTCGATTTGAACCTGCGCAGGTTTGGTCGAAGCGTTCCTGAATCCCCGGTCATCGCCCGGTCTTCGCCATCGCTTCGGCCTACCCGCACGGGATGGATCGAAATGCAACGCATGCGCCGGACCGGCGCCATCCAGCCCAGGATGGACGGACCGCGCGAAGACAAGAGGAATCTATGGAACAGTTCATGACCCCGGAATTCTGGGTCGCGGTCGGTCAGATCATCATGATCGACATCCTGCTCGGCGGCGACAACGCCGTCGTCATTGCCCTGGCCTGCCGCAAGCTGCCGCCTGCGCAACGCACCAAGGGCATCCTCTGGGGCACGGCCGGCGCCATTGCGCTGCGGGTGATATTGATCTTCTTCGCGCTCACGCTCCTGGCCATTCCGTTCCTGAAACTCGTCGGCGCCGCGCTGCTGGTGTGGATCGGCATCAAGCTGCTGGCGCCCGACCATGACGATGCGCACGGCAACATCCAGAGCAGCGACAAGCTGTGGGGTGCGGTCAAGACCGTGATCGTGGCCGACCTGGTGATGAGCGTGGACAACGTGATTGCCATTGCCGGTGCCGCGCAAGGCGCCGGCCAGGCCCACCAGATGCCGCTGGTGATCTTCGGCCTGCTGGTGAGCATTCCGATCATCGTCTGGGGCAGCCAGCTGGTCATCAAGCTGATGGACCGCTTCCCGGTCATCATCACGCTCGGCGGCATGCTGCTGGGCTGGATTGCGGGCACCATGGCGGTGTCCGACCCCGCGCTGTCGAACACCGCGGCCTGGACCTGGGTGCCGAAGCTGCCGCAGACCGATACCATCCGGTACGCCGCAGGCATTGCCGGCGCGCTGCTGGTGCTGGCCGTCGGCAAGTGGGTGGCCATGCGCCAGGCTCGCCAGAAGCCGGCCGAAGCCGCCACGTCCAGCTGACGGCCACTTGCAGGGGCCTGGCGAAAATGCTCTTCCCCTGCTGCCCGGTCTCTGCCACTCTAATTACTTGAAGGAGCACCCATGGAAAAGGTCATTCTGTACGTCGACGACGCCGGCTATGCGGCCGAGCAGTTCGCCGAGCTTGCCCCCGACGCCAGCAGCGTCGTGGCACGCCACTGGGTACTCGTGGCCTGCGCTCCGCGCATGACGCACCGCATCAGCAAGTGGGTGAGCCACAGCGCACGCGAGAACTGGCGCGCCAAATGGTTCAGCAAGGTGCAGGCGCAATTGCTGCCGCTGCTCGAGCGCAATGGCGGCCAGGTGACGCCGGTGCTGGCCAAGGGCCCGCTGGCCGACCTGACGCAGCAGCTCAAGCGCGAGCATTCGGCCACGCTCGTGGTCGATGCGCGCCGCCCCAAGATCGGCGTCGACCTGGAGCCGGTCACGCTCGACCAGGCGCCGCCGCGCCAGTCGGGCTGGGCCTTTCCCGGCGCCGTGATGGGCATGGGCGCGCTGCTGGTGCTTGCGAACGAACTGGCCGAATAAGCGCGCAACCCCGTCCCTGAACGAGCCCCGGTGCGGCAACGCGCCGGGGCTCGTTGTTTTGGGGCCTCTGGGGTATCCTGCGCCGCATGCGCATCATCATCAAATGGCTGCTCAGCGCTGTCGCGCTGCTGGCGGTGGCTTATCTCTATCCCGGTGTCCAGGTTGCCAGCTTCGGCTCCGCACTGATTGCCGCAGCCGTCATCGGCCTGCTCAACATGGTCGTGCGGCCGGTGCTGGTGGTGCTGACGCTGCCGGTCACCATCGTCACGCTCGGGCTGTTCCTGTTCGTGATCAATGCGCTGCTGTTCTGGGCCGCATCGGGCCTGTTGTCCGGCTTCCAGGTCAACGGCTTCGTGGCGGCGCTGATCGGCTCGCTGATCTATTCGCTGCTGGGCCTGGTCATCGAAGCCGCGCTGGGCGGGCTGCTCTCCAAGGGCTGAGCCGCCAAGGCGGGCGGCGCTTTCTTTATCGCTGCTCGGCTCACTTCAGCGGCGGCTCCTCGGCCTGCCGCTTCACCAGCACCTCCACGGCCCGTGCGCGGGTGTCGATGATCGACGCCTCGTAGTGGTCAATGGGCGTGCCGGGCCTGCGCATGAGTTCCTGCGCGGCCTTGAGGCGGTCGCGTGCGGCCGGATAGTCGAGGATGGCCACATTGGCCTCGGCATCGGCGCGCACCGCGCGCACCGAATCGTTCTGCGCGCCATACAGGTTGGCCAGGGCCCGCCAGGCGGTGGCATCGCGCGGATTCGTGGCCACCCAGTCGCGCAGCACCGGCACCAGGGGCGCGGGCTGCCGCGTGGCCACGGCGGCATCGGCCGCAAGCAGCATCTCCGGCCGCTCCTTCGACTTGGCATCGAGCAGGCCCGCGGCCTTGGGCGCGTTGCCGCCGGCCAGTTCGATCTCGGCGTTGAGCCAGCGCGCCAGCCTGGCTGCGGAGGCGTCGTCGGCGGTGCGCGCCGTCAGCCGCTCGGCCATGGCGCGTGCGGCGCGGAAGTCGCGCAGCTCCTTGGCCGACAGCGCCGCCGCATAGAGCGTGCCGGCCTGCTGGGCCGCACTGCTCTTGGCAAACTCGCCGCTGGAGGCCGCATCGACCCACAGCCGCAGCACGTCCACACCCGGCCGCGTGAGCACGCGGGCACGCGCGGAGATCATGGCGTGGTCCATGGCCAGCGGCATGGCCGGGGCGGCATCGAGGCGGAACTGGAAGCGCCCCTGCATGTCCGAGATGCGCTCCGAGGTGAGCGGATGGCTGCGCAGGTAGGGGTAGGAGCCGTTGTCGTTCAGGCGCGAGGCGTACTGCAGCTTCTCGAACATCGCGGCCGCGCCCTGCGGCGCAAAGCCCGCCTGCGTCATCACGCCGAAGCCGACGCGGTCGGCCTCGCGCTCCATGTCGCGCGAGAAGCTCAGCTGGTTCTGCATGAACAGCGCCTGGCTGCCCATCATCACGGCCTGGCCCGCATCGGCGTTGCGGCTCTTGCCGGCCGCGATCATGCCGAGGATCAGGCCCGCCAGCATCAGCGGCATCTGCTTGCCCTGCTGGTTCATGATGCGGGAGATGTGGCGCTGCGTGACGTGCGACAGCTCGTGCCCGAGCACCGTGGCCAGCTCGTCGCGGCTGCCCACCGTGGCAATCAGGCCCATGTTGAGGCCCAGATAGCCGCCCGGCAGCGCAAAGGCATTGATGTTGCGGTCGCGCCCCAGCAGGATGGTCCAGGCAAAACGCTCGTCGAGCTCGGGCGTGAGCTCGCCGCGCTGGCGGGCGGCGGCCAGCAGGCGCTGCCAGATGTCCTGCACGTAGGCGGCGACCACCGGGTCGTCGATGTAGTCGGTGTCGCGGTAGAGCTCGCGCGCAATCTGGTCGCCCAGCTGGCGCTCGGCACTGGCGGTCATTTCGCCGCCGTCGCCCAGGCCCGGCAGCACCTGCATCTGGGCGCGGGCCGGCACCGGCAGCAGGACCTGGCCCGCTATCAAAACGGCAGCACAGAGCGACCGCAAGGCGGGCGCGGCGGAAGTCTTTCTGGTGGCAAAGGGAGTCAAGCGCGGCATTCCTCGTCCATTGGCTCGGGCTCGTATGATGCACCTCCACACCGATCGTTCACACATGAGCTCCCTCACCCATTTCGATGCCCAGGGCCAGGCCCACATGGTCGACGTTGCGGCCAAGCCCGCCACCCATCGCGTGGCCGTGGCCACGGGCCGCATCGAGATGCAGCCCGCCACGCTGGCGCTGATCGAATCGGGTACCGCCAAGAAGGGCGACGTGCTTGGCATCGCCCGCATCGCGGGCATCCAGGCCGCCAAGAAGACCAGCGACCTGATCCCGCTGTGCCACCCGCTCGCGCTCACGCGCGTGGCGCTCGCGTTTGCGCTGGCCGAAAAAGGCAATGCGCCGCAGGTGGTGTGCACCGCCACCGTCGAGACCGTGGGGCCGACCGGCGTCGAGATGGAAGCCCTCACCGCCGTGCAGGTGGCGCTGCTCACCATCTACGACATGTGCAAGGCGGTGGACCGCGGCATGCGGATCACCGACGTGCACGTGCTCGAAAAGCATGGCGGCAAGTCGGGCAGCTACCTGGCAGCCCCCCAAGGCTAGGGCGCCAGCCCGTCCACGGGCAGCCCCTTCAGCCAGCGCTCGTACTCTTCTGGAAATGCGATACGGAAGCGCTCCGCCTGGTCGCGGGCTTCCTCGCCCTGCCCCATCAGCTCGGCGCTTTCGATCAGCTTGACGATCACGCGCGGCTCGGGCGAGAAATGCAGCGTGCGCTCGGCCAGCGAGTGCATCGCGGCCGCATTGGCCGGCGTGACGGCCGTGAGCGTCAGTTCGGCAAAGTCGACCTGCCTGGCGAAGAGCCATGATCTTTTGGCCTTGGCGAGCGTGCCGTCTTCATAGGCCGGCAGGCGTTCGTCGCGCGGCAGGTAGATCTGGCTGATGCGGATGTAGTCCCAGGCGGCATAGCCGACCGCCGCCATCAGCGCCGCGGCCGCGACGGAAGACAGGATCGGCGGCTCGAGCCACCGGGCCTTGAAGCGCTGCCGCAGCGATGAAGCCGTTGCGGCGCCACGCGCCGGCCACAGCATGCCCAGGCACAGCCCGAACACCAGCTGGAACGGCCCGTACCAGAGCGGATATTCGAGCAGGCTGTGCAGCGCGATCGCGCCCAGCATGCCCCAGGCCATGAGCCGCACCGAGTCGCGCTCGCGCCAGGGCCTGGCCCCCATCACCATCCAGAGAAAACCGCCGCAGACCAGCACCGACACCGGAATGCCCATTTCCACCGCCAGGTGCAGCGGCAGGTTGTGCGCGTTGTCCAGGATCTCCGGGAAGCGCGGTCCGTCGTACAGCGTGCTGTAGTGCGCGAAGGCCAGCTCGCCCCAGCCCCAGCCCGCGAGCGGATGCGCGGCAATCAGCGAGAGCACGTTGCGCCAGAGGATCATCCGCGTGTGGTCGCCCGGCGCGCCCCCCTGCAGCCGCTGCATCATGCCCTCGACCTCGCCCGCCGCAAGCTGCGGCAGCACCCAGGCGATGGCGAAATAGACCGGGATCATTGCCAGCAGCACCAGCGGCGGCGGCAGGCTGAAGGGCGTGCCAGCGCGCTCGGCCGGTACGCCGCGGCGCTCCCGCCGCGCGATGAAGGCGGCAACGCCCACGATCGACAGCAGCTGGAGCAGCCCGGTGCGCGAGGTGGACGCCGCCGCGGCCACCAGCAGCAGCAGCGCCGCCGCCACCAGCCAGCGCCGAATGCGCGCCGAGGGCTGCGCCGCATGGATCCAGAGCGCCGCCACCAGCGCCATGCTGATCAGCGTGGCGAACTGGTTGCGCTGGCGCAGGTTGCCATACGCCTGGCCCAGCGCGGGCGTGGTGGTCCACGGCACCAGCGGCTCGGCCAGGCCGTAGTACTGGAGCAGGCCGAGCACCGCGCTGACGAGGCCGGCCACGAGCACGCCCACCGCCAGCGCCCCCGATACGGCCGGCCTGCCCCGTGCCATGCCTGCCCCCACACAGGCCGCGGCCGCCATGGCGGCCAGCGCCATCACCGCCGGCAGCCATGCGGCGGCCGTGGCATGCGGGGACGAAAAAAGCACGACTGCTGCCGCCCCGGCGCCGAGCCATACCCAGATGGCGCGCGCCGGCACGGCGACAGGAACGGCCAGAAGCATCGCCGCGAGGCAGACCCAGGTGGCCAGCAGCTGCCAGGCCTGGACCGAGGGACCGGCGACGAGGGGGCAGAGAAACGGGAACGCGACCAGCCCGGCACGCAGGGCGCCGACGGCTTTAGGCGAGAGAGCGGCGGCCTCGGCAGGCGCTGCGCGGGAAGTCATTCCGCCGATTGTGCCGACCGGCCGGGCCGACGAATGGCGGCGGGTGGGAGACGAGCGGCTTTGCGGGAAAACACATTTAGAGACATTCTTAGACAACTATCTACAACTGTTGCCAGCCCCCTGGCGGAAGGCCCGGAATCGGTCCGAAAGGTGTCTCTTGAAGAAACAAGCAAGCTATCTGCGTCGCGCTGTCCAGGCACGGGGCGGTTCGTCCGGCTTCACGCTGATCGAAGTGATGATCGTGGTGGCGATCATCGGCATCCTGGCCTCGATCGCGATTCCAGCCTACAACGACTATGTTCGCCGCGGCCAGTTGCCGGAGGCCTTCAATACGCTGTCCGCCTACCGGGCAACGATGGAGCAGTACTACCAGGACAACCGCAACTACGGTCCCTCCGGAACGAATTGCGCCGCCAATGCCGCGGCCGCATTCACGCCTTCCGGCACCAAGTACTTCAGCTACACCTGTACGACTTCAAACAGCCAGCAGAACTATGTCATCACCGCCACCGGAAGCGCGGGGCAAGCGGTCGGACACACCTACACCCTCAACCACAATGGCGACCGCGCGACCACCCAGTTTAAAGGCAGCACCGTAACCCAATCGTGCTGGCTTACAAGCAGCAGCGCTTGCTGATCGAACCATGTCGATCACCATGCGGCAACGCGGCTTCACACTGGTCGAACTGGTCGTCACCATTGCGGTGTTGGCGCTGATCCTCTTCGCCGTCATGCCAAGCATCGGCACTTGGCTGGAAAACACCCGCATTCGCAACGTTGCCGATTCGCTGCAAAACGGGCTCCAACTGGCGCGCGGCGAGGCTGTGCGGCGCAATCAGAATGTGTCGCTCTGGCTGGTGTCGCTCAATGACCCGGCCGTGCTGAGCGACGACTGCTCTCTTTCAGGCGCCAGCGGCGCCTGGATCGTGAGCGTGAACTCCCCGATTGGGCATTGTTCCGACGCCCCATCGACGATCAGCTCTCCCATGATCGTTACGGGGCGCCCCGCAGGAGACAGCGGCGGAAGAGTCACGGTGGCTGCGGTTCAAGCCGTTGACGGATCGACCGAAGGTACGACCGTCACCTTCAATGGTTTTGGGCGCGTTGCCAACAGCGATGCCATTGGCCAGATCGACGTCATCGGAACCGCCACAGGCACCCGTGCATTGCGCATCGTCGTCTCGCCCTCGGGCTCGGTGCGCATGTGCGAGCCGGCCATTGTCGACAGCACGGCAAAGGATCCCCGCAAATGCTGAACCGAGTGAATCGCGTGCGCGCGCCCGGCCAACTCAACCAGGTGCGGCGCAAGCCTCCCCAAACCTCGCATTCGCGAGGCATCGCCTTGATTGAAGTGCTCGTAGCGCTGCTGATCTTCATGCTGGGCGTGCTCGGGCTGGTCGGCCTGCAGGCCTCGATGACGCGCGCACAGACTGACTCCAAGGTGCGCGCCGATGCCGCCTATCTCGCCAGCGAACTGAATGGGCGCATGTGGTCCGACCTCACCAATCTGGCGAGCTACAACGGCACCGGTTGCGCCTCTCAAGCGCGATGCAGCGAATGGCAAAGCAAGGTCAGCAGCAGCCTGCCTGGAGGGACCGGTGCAGTCACTGTCAACGCAAGCTCCGGCGACGTTGCCGTCACCATCAGCTGGACGATGCCGAATGGTGAAACGCACCAGTACGTCACGCACACAACCGTCTCGAAGGCTGCGAACTGAGATGCGCACCGCTCAACCCATCTTCTCCAAGCATTCTTCCCAGCGTGGCTTCACCCTGGTCGAACTCATGGTCGGCCTTGTGCTGGGTCTGCTCACGGTGCTTGTCATCAGCCAGGTTCTCGCGCTCGCCGAAGGCAAGAAGCGTTCGATCACCATGGGCAGCGATGCGCAAGTCAATGGCGCGTTGTCGCTCTTCACACTTCAACGCGATGTGCAAATGGCGGGCTACGGTGCAGCCGCCAGCCCAGATGCACTCGGCTGCTCGGTGACGGGCAAGTACGACGCCGGTGGCGCGTCGTTCGTCTTTCCGTTGGTCCCGGTCGTCATTACCAATGGCACCAGCACCGATACCAACGCTCCAGACACGATCACTGTCTTGCAAGGGCGGACCACGAACTTTTCGGCGCCCATGGTCCTCAAGGAGGATCACCCACAGTCCAGCAACTATTTCGAGGTGACGTCCTCGTTCGGAGCAGTGGTCGGCAACATGATGATTGCCGTCCCAAAAATCCAGGGCAGCGGCCTGGGCTGCACGTTGTTCAGCGTGACCAACGACACGACATCCCCTGCCACCACATTGGGACCTACTCGTGTACCTCATGCCGCCACCGCTGCAAGCAAGTGGAACCAGAACAGCATATTTCCGACGAGCGGATACGCGTCGGGCAGCTATCTGCTGAACATGGGGTCGATGGTCTATCGCAGCTATTCGATCAGCAGCGCCAATAGCCTGCAGATGGTCGAGCGCTCTCCCGTGAATGGGGTGGTGACCGACCCGCCGCTGGAACTCTATCCGCAGATCGTCAATGTCCAGGCCATGTACGGCAAGGACACCAATGGCGATGGCGTTGTCGACACCTACGACAACGTTACGCCGACCACCAACGCCGGTTGGCTGCAGGTGCTCGCGATCCGCATCGCGGTAGTGGCGCGCAGCAACCAGTACGAAAAGGAGAACGTCACAGCGAGCGCACCCCAGTGGGACGTAGGCGCCAACGCCACCATCACTGGTACCACGACTTGCCATGGTGCGAGCAAGTGCATTGCGCTGAAGGTGAGCCACGTCCCGGAATGGCAGCACTACCGCTTCAAGGTCTACGACACGATCGTGCCGCTGCGCAACGTCCTCTGGAATTCCTGAGCCATCGCCATGCAAATCAGACCATTGAATCTCTTCCAACGCCGGCGTGCTCAACGCGGTGTCTCGCTGCTCTTCGCCCTTCTGACGCTGGTCGCGCTTTTGCTTGCAACATTGGCACTGGTGCGCTCGGTCGACACCAGCACGCTGGTGCTGGGCAACATGGGTTTCAAGCAGGATGCCACCTCTGCCGCGGACCAAGCCGCGCGCAAAGCCATCGACTGGTTGACCGCCAACAGCGCCAGCCTGAACACCGACGCCGCGTCGAGCGGCTACTACGCAAGCACGCAGGAGCTTGCCGCCGACGGCGTGACGGCAAAACCGCCGATCGATGTAACCGGCCGGCAACTCGCCGCCAGCAACAACCGCCAATTGATCGACTGGGACGGCAACACCTGCCAGTCCGCCACCACGGGCACATACAACGGGTGCACCGTTACGACTGCGGATGCCGGCACCATCAACAACAACAACGCCCGCTTCGTCATCTTCAGGCTGTGCTCCAAGGCGGGCAATTACCTCACTGACGCAAGCATCAGCTGCGCCAAGCCGATTTCGAGTAGCGGTGCCAGCGTGACCAAGAAGGGCGAAATGAATTACGCCGAACAGCCTTTTGCCGGTGGCGCTTCCGGACCGTACTACCGCATCGTGGTGCGCGTGCTGGGTGCGCGCAACACAGCCAGCTTCACCGAAACCATTGTGCACTTCTGATGAGGAAGTGCCGCTCCTGCGCCAGACAGAGAACCCAACACCATGAAAAATAGATTCACTCTTGCCATCGGCCTGAAGCCCCAAAGGCAGGCCATCTGCTGTGCGGTGATGATCTGTGCGTTGCTGCTGGGATCATTCGCCCCCATCGTCGATGCAGCATCCACAGACCTCTCGAACCAACCCCTGGCTACGCTGCCCGCGGTTCAAGCCAAGCCAAACCTGTTGTTCGTTCTGGACGACTCGGGAAGTATGGACAACGACTACATGCCGGACCAAATGTCCAGCGGCAAGTATGGGTACCGCTCCGCGCAATGCAACGGCGTGGGTTATGACCCTACCATGACCTATTCGCCACCGCTCAACGCGGATGGGACGTCTTATCCCAATGCGATTTTTACAGCAGCGCGTAGCGATGGCTATGACGCTTCGAGTTCAACGGTCAATCTCAACAATCGGTTCTATTACACCTACAGCGGCACTCAGCCCAAGATGGGTTGGGCATACACCAGCAGCGGAGCCATTCGGAACACTTTCTACAACGAGTGCATGACTTCGACCAACTCGTGGACCAACCTTTTTCAGCAGGTCACGGTCACCAGCACTTCCGCCGAGGCTCAAAACTACGCCAATTGGTATTCGTACTACCGCAAGCGCTACTTGTTGATGCGCACCGCCATGGGCCGTGCAATCTCGGCGCTGGACTCAAGCTATCGCGTTGGCTTCAGCACAATCAGCGACGGAACTGCGGTGGATGGCAACAACTACTTTCGCGATGTCAAGGATTTCGATCTCGCGCAAAAAACCAACTTCTACAGCAGTCTTTACAGCGCCTCGCCGACCGGCTGGACGCCGTTGCGCTCGGCCCTGTCCAAGGCGGGACGCTATTTTGCGAACAAGGCTCCTGACCAGAGCTACGACCCCGTTCAGTACTCTTGCCAGCGCAACTATGCGCTCCTCTCGACCGACGGCTACTGGAACATGAGCAAAGGCCTGAAGCTCGACGGTACCACCGAGATCGGACAGCAAGACGGTACTGAAGCCCGCCCGATGCGGGATGACAGCCAGGTCATCATCACCACCGTGACACCCTACACCGTGGCGCTGACCAGGAACGCGCTTTCCACCCAGACGCAGACCAGAACCTGGACCCGCACCTCCACCACTGTTTCTTCAACACCAGTGGCGAGCGGACAGAACAAGGGGAAGTACGCCGTCACCAAGGTGACTAATCAGCGCTACACGGAGACACAGTCTCGAACCTATACGACGCCTCAATCGGCCACGAGATCCTATTCCGAAACGGTAGTGACAACCGACGGTGTCGAGACGTCCAGAAGTACCAGCACGTCCACCACTTCGGCCTGGGTCAACACCGGGACACCCACCGAGTCGTTTACGGGCAATGGTCCTCCAACCGACAGCAGCAGCTTCACGAGCGGAAACACAAACACGACCTACCAGGCGGCCAAGGGCGATGGTGTGACGGTCAATTCAGACTCTGCTGGATCGTGGAGTTCCTGGTCTACGGCAACCACTTCCAACACAACACCTGTGGCGCAAACGCCTGTTGCGGGCACGCCAACCCAAACACCGTCCACCTCGGGGGGCACCGGTAACACGCTGGCCGACGTGGCCCAGTACTACTTCGCGACGGACTTGCGGACCAGCGCCCTCGGCAATTGCACTTCGAGCAGCTCCGGCAGCAGCCAGGACGTCTGCAGCAACATCGTGCGCCCAGTGGGGAGCGACAAGGCCGCATGGCAGCACATGAATTCGTTCACGATTGGTCTTGGCGTGAGCGGCACTCTGCCTTACGACAAGAACTACCTGACCCAGACCGCTGGTTCCTATGTGGACCTGACCAGTGGTGCATTGGACTGGCCTGTGCCCGAAGGTGCGGATCTGGATGACGGCCAGGGAGGCAACGCAACCAACGTCGACGACCTGTGGCACGCAGCCATTAATGGCCGCGGCCAGTATTACTCGGCGCTCAATGCCAGTGCGCTGAGCGAAGCCATCAACGGCGTCGTCACGTCGGTGCAGCAGGTCTCGGGCTCGGGTGCCACGGCATCGACCAGTTCGCTGCAATTGGTGGCCGGCGACAACAACCTGGTCTTCCGGGCGAGCTACACCACGCAGTTGTGGACCGGCGATCTGCAGGCCTTTGCAATCAACGGTTCGACGGGCGTCATCGCGAATACCGCCACGTGGTCCGCGCAGGCAAAACTCGATGCAACGGCCGCTTCGGACAGAAGAATCTATTTCAGCAACGGCTCGGCTCTACAGAGCTTCGAATACAACAATCTGAGTTCCGCGCAAAAGGGCTACTTCGACAATCTCTGCGGCAAGACCCTCATTGCCGCGCAATGCTCGCAGCTTTCAGACAGCAACAAGGCGCTGGCCAACAACGGCACGAACCTCGTCAACTACCTGCGCGGCGTGCGCACCTACGAAACGGCCAGCGTCGACGCATCCAACAACAGCATTGCCGCGCTCTATCGCAAGCGTGAACATGTGCTGGGCGACATCATCAACGGTGCGCCGGTCTATGTTGGGAAGCCCCCCTTCCGCTATGCCGACGCCGGCTACGCCGACTTCGTTACAGCAAAGTCAACCCGCACGCCCGTGGTGTACGTGGGCTCGAACGACGGCATGCTGCACGCTTTCTCGGCTGCGACCGGCAGCACTGGTGGCAACGAGCTCTGGGCCTACGTTCCAGGTACCGTCATGCCCAACCTCTACAAGATGGCGGACACGAGCTACGGATCAAGGCACCAATACTCCGTGGACGGAGCGCCCGTCATGGGCGACATCAAAGTTGGCACCACCTGGAAGACCATTGTTGTCGGTGGCCTGAACAGCGGCGGCCGCGGCTACTACGCACTGGACATCACCGACCCCAATGATCCCAAGGCCCTCTGGGAGTTCACCGATGCCAACCTGGGCTTCAGTTTCGGCAACCCGGTGATCGCCAAGCGCGGCGACGGCACCTGGATCGTTGCCTTTGCCTCGGGCTACAACAACACCAGTGGCGACGGCAAGGGCCACCTCTACGTTCTGAATGCAAACACCGGCGCCCTGCTGCTGGACATTGCCACCAGCGACGGCAGCAGCGACGACCCGAGCGGCCTCGCAAAGATCAACGCCTGGATCGAAAGCTCCAGCGACAACACAGCCAAGCGCTTCTACGGCGGCGACCAGCAAGGCAACCTCTGGCGCTTCGACATCGACGGTCTCCTGCTACCCAACCGGGCTGCGATGCGACTCGCCAAGTTCCAGGTCAACGACACGACGCCGCAGCCCATCACCACAAAGCCGGAAACCGTGGAGATCTCAGGCAAGCCCGTGGTCGTGGTTGCAACAGGCCGGTATCTCGGCGCATCCGACATCGCGGATTCGACGCAGCAAAGCATCTATGCAGTGAAAGACACGTTGACCGCCACCGGATGGAGCGACGTGCGCGCCGATACCACGAACTTCGTCAGGCAAACGTTCACGTTGAATGGGCCCGTGGCGACCGCCACTGCGGCCTCGGTGTCCAACACGTCGGTCGACTGGGCGACCAAGGGCGGTTGGTGGATCGACCTGCCGCATTCGCGTGAACGTGTGAATACCAACCTGGGCCTGCAATTCAGTACCTTGTCGGTTGCCACCGCCATCCCGAACGGCGACGCCTGCGCATCGGGCGGCACGGCCTGGCGCTACTACCTCAATGTGGCCAATGGCGGCGTCGTGACGACTAACCCGGCCGGTGGACTCTTCAGCACCGACGGGCTGATCATGGGCATGACCTGGGTGCAGGACAGCAATGGCAATGCCCGCATCATTTATCAGAAGAGCAATGGCGACAACGTGATCGAGACGCCGCCGGTGGCGACATCGTCTGGCTCCGGTAGCGTGCATAGAACCTCCTGGCGCGAACTGGTGGACTGAACTTCGATGAAGGCGGTCTTGGCCCCGCATGCGTCGGGCCAGACAAGGATGCGATACGTATTTTTTGTGAGCGTGGCGCTTTCGTTGGCGCTTCACGCTGCAGTGCTTTCGTCGCGGATTTCGCCTGTCGCCCCGAAGGGTGCGCCGACCGGCGCGATCGGAGACGCCGCCTCCTCCATGCGGGTGCGAACGGTCCCCCTTTTTCCTGCGCCGCCCTCGCCTTTGCCTTTACCACCCCGTGAGCCCCTTCAGGCGGCCGAAGCGGCTCATACGTCCGGCCGTGTATCCGCGTCCGAGGAGGAACGGTCGTCAGACCCGTCGCCTGCCGCGCTTCCTCCCGCGGTCATACTCGAGGCTGAAAGCGACAGCTACTTGCCACGCAAGAGGCTATCAATGCCGCCTATTGCCAAGACGACCATCGTCCTTGAGCCTCCGCCCGGTGAAATAGTGAGCACCCGCCTGGTCGGCATTCTGTCGCTCTTTATTGACGAACAAGGTCGCGTTCAGCGCGTGGATGCCGAGGAGCCGACACTCCCTCCGGCCTTCGAGCAAGTGGCACGCGAGGCCTTTATGGCCGCGAAGTTTTCTCCTGGTGAAGTCGAGGGCCGTGCCGTCAAGTCGCGCCAGCGGGTGGAAGTGGTTTTCGACTACACGCCCTGACGCACGCCTGCAACTCGCAAGCAGGGCCTTTCGGCGCGTTGACCACGCCAGCGGTGCGCAGTACGCTCTTGATGTCCCCTAGCAACTGTGCGTCGATATGTATGCGCGACCTCGCGGGCGGCGGTCTATCCGCGAAAAATCGCTGCTAATGTTCTTCCAATGATTTGGATGTCACTCCAGAAATTTCTCGTGTGCACGTACTGAATGCTATGTTCGAGTTTGATCGGCAAGACCAGATTTACGTAGTGTGATTCCGGATCGGGCGCTTTCGCGAGCAGCGAAGACTCATTTCTGAATGCAAGTGATCCCGGATCGGTGATGCCGGGCTGAACACTCAAGATGATTTTCTTCACGTCCGATGAATAGAGTGCGACAAAACGCGGCACCTCGGGCCGCGGGCCGACCACGCTCATTTCACCGCACAGCACATTGAAAAATTGCGGAAACTCATCTAGCTTGTATCGCCGCAAGAATGCTCCAGCCCGAGTAATACGTGCATCTTCACCAACCGTGATCAGAGATCCGTCCGTCTCAGAATCGTGGCGCATGGTGCGGAACTTGAGGATCTGGAAGCACCTACCGGCCAAGCCGACCCGCTCCTGACGAAACAGTGCGGGGCCCGGTGAGTCGAGTTTGATCCAGACGGCAATGGCAGCCAGAATCGGTGACAAGACCAGCAAAGCCACCAGTGCCACGCTGATGTCGAATACCCGTTTAGCCATCAACTTCGCTCAACTCAACAGCTCTTGCAGCGCCGCAATCACTCGATCTTGATCCGCATCATCCATGGCGGTAAACAGAGGGATGCTGAGCATCCGCTGATACGCGGCTTCCGAATGGGGGAACATCTGCGCATTCAATCCATAGCGATCGCGCCAATAGGGTTGGCGGTGAAGCGGTATGTAGTGCACACTGGTCCCAATGCCCTTGTCCGACAAGGCCTGGATCAGGACATCACGCGATATGGCCGCATTCTCCGTAAGGCGGATGACGTACAAATGCCATGCGTGTATCTCGCCGGGCGGAGGTGAGGCGGGAAGCAGCAACGGCAGTGAAGCCAGTTGTTCGCCATAGCGCTCGGCCAGATACTGCCGGCGCGCAAGAAAGCGCGGCAGCTTTGCAAGCTGTGCGATTCCCATTCCAGCAGCTATGTCTGTCATGTTGTACTTGAACCCGGGCGCAACAACCTCGTAGTACCAAGAAGGGGTCGTAGAGCGAAACCTGTCGAATGCATCGCGGTTGATGCCATGCAGTCGCATGACTTTGGCACGCTCGGCCAAGTCTGCACTGCGCGTAACCAGCATGCCTCCCTCCCCGGTAGAGATGGTCTTGTTGGCATAAAAGCTGAAGACCGTGAAATCGGAGTCGAGCGTGCCGACGAGCCGGCCGCCAACGGTTGCCGGGAGGGCATGTGCCGCATCTTCGATCACCTTCAGTCCATGCCGGCGTGCAACCTCCAGAAGCGCCGTCATATCCGCCGCAAGTCCCGCGTAGTGAACCGGGATGACCACCTTCGTCCGAGGCGTGATTGCAGCTTCTACACTTTTAATGTCGATGCATAGCGTGGTCGGGTCGACATCGACCAGCACAACGTCGGCTCCAAGATAGCGCACGACCTCTGCAGTCGCAGTAAAGGTGTGCGTGGTGGTGATCACCTCGTCGCCTGGCCCTACACCGACAGCCTCGAGCGCCAGATGAAGGCCCGCAGTCGCTGAATTTACGGCCATGCAGTGCAACCGTTCGTCGCCGAGAAAGCTCGCAAAATCGTTCTCGAATCGCTTGGCCTTTGGACCTGTAGTCACCCATCCGGAGCGAAGAGCCTCCGCAATTTGCGCTATCTCTTCTTCACCAGTGTCAGGCAGCGCAAAAGGTAGAAAAGTTGACTGTAGAGCCATGTCAGTACGATGGTTTGGAGATCCATGCGAGCACATGAGTGCGAAGCAGTGGAACGGTATTGAACAAGCTATAGAGACAAGGATGTACTTGCACAACGCGTCGCGCAATGGGCGGAGCCAACGTGACGCGTTGTGCGCTCACCTGAGCGCTTGGAAACAGCTCGCGTACCCGCCGCAATGAAACACCTCGTACATCAGCGTTTCGGGGGTTGTTGAAAGTGAAGTCGTACCAGAGCACTCCCCCTCCGGGCTTGACCCACCCCCACATGGCATCGGCTAAGCGCTGCTGAAATGTGTCGTCGAGCAAAGACGAGAAAACGGTGGACTGAAAAACAATGTCCTGGCTTTCAGGCGGCACATCCAACTCGCAGGCGTCCCCCTGCACAAGCTTTAGTTCCATCGGCAATGCGCGACGCGCTTCGGCATAGCGCTCTTCCAGCAATTCAATCCCTTGCAAATTGCTGACATCAAAGCCAAAGCGCAACAACTCCAGCAGATTTCCGCCGCTTCCGCATCCCACCTCGATGAGCCTCTTTTCGCGCAAATCGAGCCAACCCAGACGAGACAGCAGTCGAAGAAACGCCCGCTGACGTTCGTGCACCGTTTGCCAAACGGCAGGATTCAGAAAGCTATAGCGTTGATCCGGCGCTTGAAGGTTTCTTCGCTGATAGCGCTCACGTATGGCATCGAGTTCTTGCCCCGCCTCTGTTGATGACTCCTTGGCTTTCACGACACGGCCTCGATGAATCGCTTGGCCAAGACAGGCCAAGTGTGATGCTCCTGGATATAAGCTTTCCCACGCAACCCCATCTCCCGCCGAGCACCTGGTTCTATTGACGAGATCTCCCGAAGGCCCCGAGCAATGGCCGGAGCAGATTCGGCCTCCACTGAAACACCGCATCCTGCCTCGACAACGGGATCATTGCCGGCTTCGATTGCGCTGAGTACCACGCAACCGGCCATCATGTAGTCCATCAATTTATTGGGGGCGATACCGAATCTGAACAGCGGCACGCGCTGCAAACCAATGTACGCCACGTCCACGGCAGACAACAGGGTCGATATCTGGCGCTTCGGGATAGGGCCGAACATGGCCACGTTGTACAAGCCTTCCGAAGCAACTCTCTGCTTCAGACGCTCTCGCTCAGTTCCGCCGCCAATCAGAATGAAGCTGAACGGCTCCGAAAGCAGCATTGCCGCAGCATCGAGCAGAGAGTCCAGCGCATTGGCCAAGCCGTGCGCCCCCGCGTAGACCACCACCACACGTCCCTCACCACGTGCCTGCTGAATATGCCGCGCAAGCTCAAGTTCAAGGGCGTCGCCGGTGTGATCCCACTCTTCGCTCGACACGCCATTCGGCACGATGTGCAACCTGGACAGATCCAACCCGTGCGCAGCCATATGGTCGTGGACCTTGGGCAGCATGGACACCACAGCATCGGAGTGCCTGCAGGCAAAGTCTTCAGCGGCCTGACATATGGCAATGAACGGGTGCCGTGTTGACATGCCATTGAGTTCCATGGGCGAAAGTGGCCACAGATCGTGCACCTCATGTACCAGCTTCGCCGAAGCCAGTCGCGCAATGCGATGCGCCGGCCAGATGTCCATCGGGTAGGTACTGGATGCCACCACGATGTCCGGTTGGAAGTTGCGCGCAAGCTGTGCGGCATCCCAAATGAGTTGAATGCAGAACGCAGTGATGTTTAGTACGCGACCGACGCCATTTCCTTGATAGCACGGCGTGAGATACCACAGGTATTCCACTCCGTCGATGAGTTCCCGCTGCGTACGCCCAGCGAGCTTCGGCTGAACACTCCGCACGTGTGAATGCGAAGCCGCGACGATGCACACCGAATGGCCGGCGCCAACCCACTCCCGCGCCAGATAGTAGGGTCGGTACTCCATGCCATGGCACATAGAGCCTGCGTAGTGGTTGATCAGCAGGATTCTCACCCCTGCGCTCCTCTCAAGATTTCTGCAATGCGCCGCGCAGCATCGCCCTCCCCATAGGGGCGTACTGGCTTACCCGATGAGCCCAAGGCCGACCGAAAGGCCTCCTGCAGCACTGCGAGCGAGGTGGGAGGCGCAAGACGATTCCATCCAGCGTCGACTAGCTCGACCCATTCAGTTTCGTCTCGCAGTGTGACGCAAGGCTTCTGAAAAAAGAAGGCCTCCTTCTGCACGCCGCCTGAGTCGGTGACGATCATCTGAGCCGACTGCTCCATTTCAATCATGTCGAGATACCCCAACGGCTCGATACAGTGCAGCCGCGTGGTAGCGCTCACGTCCGCGCCGAGTCGCGCCAGCACACCTCGCGTGCGCGGGTGAAGCGGCCAGATCACATCGATCTCCCCGGACAGCGCGGTCAACGCCTCTAGGATTATGCTGAGCCGCCGCGGTTCATCGGTATTCTCGGCACGGTGAATGGTCGCCAGCACGAAAGGACGGCCCGAAATGGCGGCAAGCGCCGACGGGCGCTCGCTTCGAGCACTGGCGATCGCGGAGAAATACAGCGCGGCGTCATACATCACGTCCCCTACTCGGTGGACTAGCGAACTGGCGATACCTTCGTGCTGCAAGTTTTCCAGTGCCACCTCTGTCGGCGCAAACAACCAGTGCGACAGATGGTCGGTCAATACGCGATTGACTTCCTCGGGCATGCGTCGATTGAACGAACGCAGGCCAGCCTCGACGTGCGCCACCGGAATGTGCAGCTTTGCCGCGGCCAACGCCCCAGCCAGTGTCGAATTGGTGTCGCCGTATAGCAGCACGGCGTCTGGCTGCTCGTTCACCAACACCGTTTCAATACCGGCGAGTTGCGCCCCGGTCATCGCACCGTGGAGACCACCACTTATGCCGAGGTTCCAATGTGGCTCGGGAATACCGAGTTCTCGAAAAAAAACACTCGACATGTTGTCATCGAAGTGTTGCCCTGTGTGCAACAAGCGCTCTCGTACATCGGCAGACTCCCGTAGCACCTTGCTGAGGGTCGCAGCTTTGATGAATTGAGGGCGCGCGCCGACAATTGTGATGATATTCATAGACGTCACCTACGAGCGCTGCAACGAGAGATAGAGTTCCGCCATGCGATCCATCTGACGGCGAGCGGAGCCAAGCTCCTCGATGCGCGCGCGATTGAATGTTCCCTTTCTCTCGCGCATCGGCGCGTCGTCGAACTCGGCACACATCGCGGCGACCAGCGAATCCACATCGCCCACTGGTATCACATGACCACCGCGCGAGGTAACCCACTGCCGATTGGCTGGCAGGTCGGAGACAATAACCGGCAGGCCGCAAGCCATGGATTCCAATAGCGACACCGAAGTCGCATCGCTCTCCGGCACGGTGACCGACAAGTCGCAAGCAGCCAGTCGATCAGCCAACTCCTGCGGCGCAAGCCAGCCGTGCCACGATACCTTCTCGGCTATCTTCAAATGGGTGACCAGTTCATGCAGACTGGTCGCCTGGCTCCCGCCGCCAAACAGGTGCAACACCGCCGCACTGGCCGGACGTGCCGCAACGAACTGCGCAAACGCGCGTACAACCACATCGATACGGTAGTTCGGCTCCCACGAACGCATACTGGCGATATGAAATCCTGGCTCCCGCGAACCATCATATGGACGGAAGCGCTCAGTGTCGGCACCCCAGAAAATCTCATGCAGCGCCCCGCGCGGCCGATATCCACGGATTTCAGCAAGCACATCGCGAGAATCGGCAGTGATGAGTGACGCACGCCTCAGTGTCCACCCAGTCAACTCCTTCAGCACCGAGTTGTGATGCGGCGTGACGAGGATGTCGCTGCCCCACGCGGTGAGCACCAGTGGTCGGCGCCCGCAGGCAGCGCCCCACATGCCATAACTTGTGATGTAGTGTGCGTGCACTATGTCAGGTGCCAGTTCGCGCACCACGCGGCGCAGAGCCGGCAGGCGCAGAAACCACTGGTGACCGCGCCGCACCGACGGTAGCGCAATGACTCGCGCGCCATCTATCTCCTGCGCTGTCGCGCTGATCACTGTCACGCGAAAACCCCGGTCAACCATTGCCATCGCCCACCGCCTCAGGTGAACGCTGGCGGCATCGCCGATCAGGCATAGATGCAACGTCATCGCTTGACCCCGAGGCCGAGCAGGTGGGTGCGTAGAACTCGACAGGCGTCGAGCAATGGCAACGACCAACCACCCAGGCACCGCTGCGCGCGCACGGTGATGCCGACGTCGCTGGTCAGCGTTGCGAACGACCAGTCGATGCCGGCGAACAATGCACATACCTCGGCACGCGGTACGCTGCGAAAATGTGGGTCGCGCCCGCGCGAACGAAAAGCGTCGTACCAAAGCACATGGCCGTGTGGTCGCAACACGCGCAGCATCTCGGCTGCGGTGGCGCGACGCATCGTATCGTCGATGATGGAACTGAACACCACGTTCTGCACCACAAGGTCGAAGCTGGCATCGGCGAACGGCAGCGCTACACCGGAGGCCTGCACCACCGGCATGCCGAAGTGTCTCACTGCATTAGCCAAACGAGCATAGCTCAGATCGACGCCTACCACGTTCGCCGCCGCCACGCCCCAGCGCAGGTAGTTCGGGTATTCGAGGCCAAGGCCGCAACCCACGTCCAGCACACGCAGCGCACGCAGGTCAACGGCACGCGCGGTCAACGCTGCAAGCACACACCGCTCACGCTCGTGCGCGGCGTGTAGCACCGCGGGGTTGCCGAGCGACCAGAAGCCCGTAAGTGCGGCACTCGCGTCACGCTCCTCATAGCGGCGCTGAATGCGTTCAGTCTCGTCCATGGAAACGGTCATGTACAGTGGCCAGGAACGCGCCAAGTCGACCTGCCAGCGCGCGACGTTCATATGCGATGGCGCGCTCAGCTACGGGCACCGGTGCGCCACCAGCCATCCAATTCGAGAGCAGTTCCGCTATCCGCGCAGGTTCCGCGTGATCCAGCGCTGCACCGGCACCGACTGTGCGAAGTAACTGTGCAGCTTCGCCATCGACTGCGCCAAGTAGCAGGATGGGCCGGGCAGCCCGTAGATATTCAAACAACTTGCCGGTCATCACACCTACCGCGGCTTCGGCTTGCCCACCTATTACTAACAGCAGCGCATCAGCGGCCAGCATTTCGGCGAGTGCTTGGCGATGATCGACATACCCGGTGCGTTCCAGAACGCGGGGATAACGCGCCTCGAACGCTAATAGCTGCGGCTCGAAACGGGAGCCCACGCTACCGACAAAGCGAATGCGCAAACGTTCGCGCATCTTCGGCTCGCGCTCGAACAGCGTTTCCACGCCCCGCAAGAAGCTGTCCGGCGACTGGTGACCATAAAAGGTTCCGGCGTGCACGATGCAGAAACCTCTTGATGCGTGTGTGGGCACTACGACTCCGGCGAAGTCTGCCTCGTCGTACCCATTGGGAATGCTCATCACCGGCACATTCGGACCAGTTCGGTCAGCCAACGTGGCGGCCAAGCGCTCGGATACGGTGACTATGCCGCTGGCGGCGGCGAGCAGCCGACTTTCTAGGCGGCGATCAATTGCGCGCCGCCAACCCGGCGCTGCATACGCCGGATTGGCCGTCCACAGGTCACGAAAGTCTGCGACCCATGGCACTCGCGCGTGGCGTGCCACGCGCATCGCCGCCAGGTGGGCCGACACCGGCGGCGAACTGGAATACACCAGGTCGATCGATGTGTGCTCCATTAGACGCAGCGCCGCTTGCTCAGCATGGCGCGCCCACGCCGTTTTGTCGTCGGGGTATTGCAGGGTGCCGAAAGCTCGCAGCGCACGGTCGCGCCAGCGACTCGCCGAATCTGTTTTGTCCAGCCGCGAGGGCGTAGGCACTGCAGACACCCGTCGGGCACGGTCGCGCCGCGGCGCCAACGCCATCAGCCGGGTCAGCACCGGCGTGTGAGGCAGACGCATCACCTCGATTTTTGCCGGTACTTCGGAGAGCAGGCTGCTGTCTTGCGTGTAAGCGCTGCTGTCGGCACTGATAACACTTGGCACGATGCCGAAATCGGGCAGGTACTTGCTGAACTTGAGCGAACGTTGTACTCCAGCGCCGCCAAGCGGGGGATAGAAGTAGGCGAACATCAAAATTCGCATTACCGCACGGTCGCTCATACGGCACCCGGCACCGGCTTGGACAAGACCCAATAGTCGCAATAAGGCAGCGCCAAGTGCTTGATCAATGTGAAGCCGGCCTGAGCAAAATGCTGCTCCACGGCGATCTGCGTGACACGCCCATCGCCGATTTCCCAACAGTGGTTTGGGTCGATCCAGATGCGACCACGCACGAAACGGTTGTAAGCCTCGCTCAGGCTCAACAGGCCGTTCGGGAAACGCCAAGTGTGCAGCTTCTGACTCGGCGACAGCACGGCGACGCTGCTCTTTCGATGCGGCAGCGACACAAAGGCTTGCCCCCCAAACTGCAACCACGCGTACAAATTGGCCAGACAGGCAGGCAGATCAGCAAAGGGCAAATGCTCCATCACCTCGGTGGCTACCACGGCGTCGAAGCGGCCGGTCAGGCTAGTGTCGCCGAGCTTCAGGTCGCCGACGTAGTCGGGCTCCAGTCTGGCGTTGATGTCGAATACTGAATAGACCGGCACCAAGGGCAACACGCAGCGTCGCACCACGCCGTCGCCTGAGCCAACCTCGAGCACGCGCTGCGGCGCGCTAGTGACGAGGTCACGCACCACGTGATAGTGGCGCAGCCAGGTCACCATGTCCAAACCGGACAGGTAGTCGTGCCGACTGAGATCGAATTGCTTATCGAAGGCGTGATGATTCATCGGGTGGTTTCTCTTGTAAGGCTCATTGGCCGAACGCCTTGCGTGCGATCGAATCCGAGCTGCGCCAGTCGAGTACCAAGTAGGCCACCCCACCAAGCACGAATGCCGCCGCTGCCAGCGGCAGTGATGGCGCACCCCAGATCAGCAATGTCACGAGTGGCAGCGCGGCGAACACGGCGTGTCGTACGGTTGACCACACACCGGCCCAGGGGAAGCTCCAGTGCAGCACCTTGCGAACAAGTCGCGTGGACACGCCTACCATCACGAGGTTCGATACCGCCGCAGCACAAGCCGCTCCGACCACACCCCAATGGCGTGCGAGCCAAAGATTCAATGCAAGATTGATGACAGTAGCCAGGACTGCCAATCCGAGCACCTGCCGGCTGCGCCCATCGAGGAGCAGTGCGTAAAGCAGAATCTGGTAACTACCCGCGGCGCTGACCGATAGCCCGAGCAGCGCGAATACCAGCGGCGGCGCGGCATAGGCGCCAGTGGTCAACAACGGCAGCACCCAATGGCCTCCCACGGCCAGCAGCACAGCGACCGGCACGCACAAGAACAAGAACACTCGGAGCGCCAGCGTCATCAGCCGCGCAGCTTTGTCGAGGTGAGGCACCTGCCAATGGCGCGCCAGCACCGGGAACAAGGTGAAGCCAAGCACACTGTAGAACGCGGCCGGGATGGTGCATAGCGACACCGCGGCGGCATACACGGCCACTCCGTCGAGTCCCAGCCATTGCACCAGCACGAAGCGGTCCAAAAAACCGTTCAAGGACGTGAACAACGATAGCACGACCAGTGGCGCGGAAAAGGCCAGCAACTCTCGCAGACGCGGTGGTGAGACAGGCTCCGAAGGAACAGGCGTACGCCACAACACCCACAGCGTCGCAGCCAATACCGCCAGTGCCAGGGCCAATTGCGCCATAGCGTAGTGGCCAAACCAAGCGAGCAACGGTACGGGGACGCCGCTTACGAGCATGAGCACTACGCCGTAGCGCACCACGCTACGCAGCACCAGTGCGGAGGCCACCGCGCCGATGCGCCCGGCCGCCCGCAACCAGGCCACGCTGAACTCCGTGGTGGCGTCCGCTGCCAGCAACACCAGCAAAATGGGTATCAGGGTTTCATGGCCAGCTTCGCCGTAGATGAACGCGGCCAGTGGCAGCGGGAGCGTTGACGCCAGCGCAACGCACAGAGCAAGCAGCAGAAGCGCGACCGCGCCGAGTTGGGCAAAGAAGCGCCCACGAACCCGCGCGCCCGCGGCCGTGGAAAAGTAGCGCACCACGGCCGTTGACGAACCGAACAACACGAGCGGGACCAGCAGACTAGCCGCAACCGCTGTCTGAGTCCAGGCACCATAGTCGGCCGGGACAATGGCGCGCGTGAGCAGCGGCAACAGGAAGAAGCCCAACAGTCGGTCGATCAGCACGGCCGAGCCATAGACCGCCGTGTCGACGCGCAGCGTCGAAGCCATGTCAGTCAGAGGAGCCGAAATCGGCAGGAGTGGGCATGCAGGCAGAGCGATCGAAACTGGCTCATTGTCGAACGGCTTCGATCAAGGCTCGCACCACGCGGTCGTGATCAGCATCCTTCAAATCCGCGCTGAACGGCAAGCTCATTGCGCGCTCGCCAGCGCGGACGCTGTTAGGACAGGCATCATCGTGGCCGTAGCGGGCGTACGCCGGCTGACGGTGGAGTGGCTTCGGATAATGCACAGCAGTCGGAATACCTTGTTGATGCAATACCGCCTGCACTGCCGCTCGATCATTGACGAACACGGTGAACTGACCCCACACACAATCGCGATCGGGCCGCACCGCCAGCAGGCCCACCCTTGAGCCGGCCAGCAGCGTACGGTAGCGGGTGCCGAGTTCGCTGCGGCGCTGTAGTTCCCATTCGAAGCGCTCCAGCTTGGCAAGCACCACCGCGCACTGCAGCGTATCCATGCGACCACCGACACCAACTCGTGTGTGTGTGTAGCGTGCGCTCTGCCCATGTATACGAAGCTCCCTGCATGCCTGTGCCAGCGCGTCGTCATTGGTGAATACTGCGCCACCGTCCCCGTAGCATCCCAAAGGCTTGCTAGGGAAAAAGCTTGTGCACCCCAAGGTACTGAGGTTGCAACTCTTGCGGCCCTGGTAAGTAGCGCCAAAACTCTGCGCTGCATCCTCGATGACCGCCAAGCCGTGGCGCGCGGCGATCACATTGATCTCATTCATGTCGGCGCATTGGCCGTACAAGCTGACGGGCATGATCGCACGCGTACGACTGGTCACCTTCGCTTCAACTAGCGCCGCATCGATGTTGCAGGTGTCGGGTTCGATGTCCACGAAAACTGGTACGCCGCCCAACAGCACGATCATCTCGGCAGTTGCGGCAAAGGTGAATGGCGTGGTGATGACTTCGTCGCCGGGTTTCAGGTCAATCGCCATCAGGGCAATCAACAAGGCCTCGGTACCACTGGCAACCGTGATGCAATGCTTCGAGCCAGCGTACGCCGCAAGCCTCCCCTCCAATTCCTTCACCTCCGGACCCATGATGTACTGACCGTGATCTAGTACACGTTGCATACGCTCCGCGATCTGTCCCTTCAGCGCTACGTACTGGGACTTGAGGTCGACGAACTCGAGCTTTTCGCTCATGTTGATACCTCGATTTCGAGAGCGCAAACGCCGCTGCGCAGCACGTATCTTTCACCCGTGGCCTGGCATGTTGCGTGCTCGCCGGCAAACTCCAGACGCTCGCCATGTCGGCTCATCCAACCTACAAGCCGAGCCGGCACGCCGAGCACTAGGGCAAAGTCCGGCACATCGCGATTCACCACGGCGCCAGCGCCCACAAAGGCATAGCGTCCAATGGTTACACCGCAAATGATGGTGCTGTTGGCTCCCAACGTGGCGCCTTGGCGCACGAGCGTGCGTCGGTACTCGCTTTTGCGGCTCACGGCCGACCGGGGGTTATAGACATTGGTGAAAACCATGCTGGGACCGCAGAACACATCGTCTTCGAGCGTCACGGCGTCGTAGACACTCACGTTGTTCTGGATCTTGACGTTGTTGCCGATCCGCACGTCGTTGCCGACATAGACGTTCTGACCCAGCGAGCAATTCGCGCCGATCGTCGCGCCCGCGCTCACGTGCACCCAATGCCAGAGACGGGTTCCTTTGCCGATGTTGGCGCCCTTGTCGACGATAGCTGATTCGTGAGACAGCGCGCTCATAATTTCAGACGCCCTACAAGACGATGCGCGCACGAGTGCACAGGATCGGGTTGCGCCGTACGGATGGCCTGCACGGTTTCGACGGCTTGACGCGCATCTGTCAAACCGTAGCCTCGGCCAGCAAGAATCTCCTGATAGCTGACGGTGTGGAGGTCCGTGAATCCTTCAGAAAACTCAAGCTCCTCCTCATTCACAATGATCGATCGATAGGTCGTCTTCTTGCCTCTGGCCTCATCCGGCAGATCACCTGCATCGATGGAGAGAAACCAGCGCACCCGAGCGCGCTCGTATTCCAGAAAGCCGGCCGCCTTGCCTTCGCTGGAGTAGTGCAGCTCGTTGCTCAATACCCGTCCGAAGATGAAATGCAGCATGTCAAAAAAATGCACGCCAATGTTGGTTGCAACGCCAAAGGACTTGCGAGGATCGCCTTTCCAACTCGCCGCATACCACTTGCCACGCGATGTGATGTAGGTCAGCTCAACGTCGAATTTGGTATCAGTGGGCGCTTTGGCGACGTTGTCGCGCAGCCGGTGAATGGATTCGTGATGACGCAACTGAAGAATGGTGAAAACGCGTTTGCCGCATTCGCGCTCGACCCGCTCAAGTTCGTCAAGCAAGTCGGTCGTGGGAACCAGTGGTTTTTCGCAGATCACGTCGCAGCCGAGGCGAAGTCCTGCTGCAATGTGCGGGTGATGCAGATGATTGGGCGAGCAGACCGACACGTAGTCCAGCGCGGAGGATGGCAATCGCTTAAGCCGCTGACTGTGTTCGTAGAAGCATTCGAAGTCCGTAAAGAAATCAGCTTCCGGCGCAAGGCTGTCGATGATGCCAACGGAGTCATTGACATCGAAGGCTGTGGAAAGCGTGTTGCCAGTTTCCCTAATTGCACGCATGTGCCGCGGTGCGATATAGCCGGCTGCGCCGATCAGTGCAAAGTTCTTCATCTCAAAGTCTGAATACAGTGAAGCCGGCGGCCACTGCGTCATGCCGATCGTAGAGCGACTTCACGTCCGTAAGCACAGGCGCCGCGTGACGGCAATAGCTGTGCAACACCCCTGGCGAGAGCGCTCGATACTCGGTGTGTCCTACCGCAACCACCAGCGCATCTACTGGACTGCTTTCACTCACCGTTGCGAGTTGAAGGCCGTATTCATGCTCGACCTCTTCCGCGTTCGCCCAAGGATCAGTCACAACAACCTGCGCACCCCAAGCTTCCAGCTCTCGCACCAAATCGACAACTTTGCTGTTGCGAATGTCCGGGCAGTTCTCCTTGAAAGTGATGCCCAACACGCCAATCTTGCATCGTGGCACGTCCATGCCTGCTTGGAGCATCAGCTTGATCGTGTTGCGCGCGGCGTAGCGCGCCATGTTGTCGTTGATGCGACGCCCCGCCAGGATGATCTGCGGGATGTAGCCGACTTGCTCTGCCTTGTGGGTGAGGTAGTACGGATCGACGCCGATGCAGTGGCCTCCGACAAGGCCGGGCCGAAACGGAAGAAAATTCCACTTGCTCCCGGCCGCCTCAAGCACGTCGAGCGTGTCGATCCCAAGCCTTTCGAACAGGACGGAAAGCTCATTCATTAATGCGATGTTCAGGTCTCGCTGCGTGTTCTCGATGACCTTGGCGGCCTCGGCCACCTTGATACTGCTCGCCTTGTACGTGCCCGCCGTGATGATCCTGTTGTAGAGGCGGTCAACCGCGTCGGCCACTTCGGGCGTGCTGCCGCTGGTGATCTTCCTGATCTTCGCCAGCGTGTTGACTTTGTCCCCTGGATTCACGCGCTCTGGACTGTAGCCACAGAAAAAGTCCTTGTTGAACACCTTGTTCGAATACTTCTCCAGGGCGGGCACACAGACTTCTTCGGTTGCACCGGGATAAACCGTCGACTCGAAGATGACGACTGCGCCTTGCGGCATGACCTTTGCCACTGTTTCGCTGGCACTCAGCAAATGGGTGAGATCGGGACGGTTCGCACTGTCGACTGGCGTTGGCACGGTCACAATGAAGACATTGCAATTGCGCAGATCGGCTGGGTCTGCGCTGTAAGTCAACCAGTTCGCCTCTCGCAGATGCGCAAGGTCGGTCTCCAATGTTCTGTCGTGACCCGCCTTGAGCTCTGCGATTCGGCGCTGATTGGTGTCAAAGCCGACGACGGGCATCAACTTGCCGAATCCCACCGCCAAGGGCAAGCCGACATACCCGAGCCCGACTATGGCGAGTTTGATCTCTGCGAAGTTCATGTCCTATTCAATCGATGGTGTTTTCGGCGTGTAGCCAGGTACCAGCAAGCGCAAAACATCCTTCATTGCCGCGATGTTGCCACTGCGCGCGGCACTTAGCAGTGTCCGCAAATGAACTTTGAGGTCAGGCCAAGCCATATAGTCTTCTCTGGCGCGAATGATGCGGGGGTGGCTAGTCGGCAGCGGATTCTCCCCGATGAGCAGTTCTTCGAACAGTTTTTCGCCGGGTCGCAGCCCGCTGTAACCAATGTCGATGTCTCCAGTGGGGTGCGCCTCGCTCCGGACTGTCAGCCCGGCGAGGGCGACCATTCGTTTTGCAAGATCGAGGATCTTCACCGGCTCGCCCATATCCAAAACGAACAGGTCACCGCTATCCGCCATGGCTCCTGCGTGCAGTACGAGTTGGGCGGCTTCCGGAATCGTCATGAAATAACGCGTCATTTCGGGATGGGTGACCGTGAGTGGCCTCCTTTCCGCGATCTGCGAGCGGAAGAGCGGCACCACGCTGCCACTCGATCCCAGCACGTTCCCGAATCGAACCATTGAAAAGCAAGTCGTCGAGATTGTCGCTCCGCCCTCACCCACACAGACCTCTTCGAATGCCGTGTCGCCGCAACTTGCCAGCGCCTGCAGCACGAGTTCTGCAACCCGCTTCGTCGCACCCATGATGTTGGTCGGGCGAACGGCCTTGTCGGTGGAAACCAAGACAAAATGCTCCACCCCTGCAGCCAGCGCTGCGCGGGCTACATTCAGCGTGCCGAAGACGTTGTTGAGTACGCCTTCGCCTGGGTTGGCTTCGACCATCGGCACGTGCTTGTAGGCTGCAGCGTGATAGACCGACGCGGGCTTGTACATGACGCATATTTCGGAGATGCGCTCGAAGTTGCACACGCTGGCGAGCAGCGGGACGGTGCGCACCGGGAGCCCGTTGCGGCCTATCAAAAGTTCCAGTTCCTGATGAATCCGATACAGGGCGAATTCGCTGTGATCGATCAGCAGGAGCTGGCTCGGCCCCTGCTGCACAATCTGGCGACACAATTCGCTGCCGATGCTGCCGCCGGCACCAGTGACCAGCACCACCTTGTGCGCGAGATTGCGCGCCAGCAACTCAAGGTCTGGCGCAACCGGCGACCGACCTAACAAGTCTTCGATATCCAAATCGCGAAAATCCTGCACCGTAACGCGACCGCTTGCCAAATCGGCCAGACCCGGAATCGTACGGATGCGCGCTGGTAACGCAGACAGATGCTTGATGATCTGGTTGCGCCTTTCTCGGCTAGCACTGGGCAATGCCAGCAAGATGTCGGTTACGGCGAACTTGCTGACAAAGGCCGGGACGGCGGCTGGCAACATAACGGGGACCCGGTTGATGGTGCGACCCGCCTTGCGCTCATCATCGTCGATGAAACCGAGCAGTGTGTACTGCTGAGCGCTGGCTAGGGCGGCCGCCGTTTGTGCGCCAGCGCTTCCCGCTCCGTAAATCAACAAGCGGCTCGAGGTGCGGGTGCCGGTAGCCAGCCAGTGCCATGCCAATGTCCGGCTTCCGGCGACCAGCAGCAGCAGAATGAGCGGCTGCAGAATGCTGAGGCTGCGCGGTACGCCTTCACGCAGGTAGAGCACAACTACCACTGGAAGAAAAAGTAGCCCGTATGTCGCAACGGCTTTGCTTGTTGCGAGGATCGCGGCCAAACCGGTGTATCGAAAGATTGCGCGGTACAAACCGAACTTCACAAAGACCGGAATGGCCAGCAAAGGTGAGATGGCGTACACGGTCCATTCCATCCTCACAGGCTGATGCCAAGTGTCCAATCGAAGAGTGAATGCAAGCCACGTTGCAAGTAGCGCCAGAAAAAGGTCCAAGACAAGCACAATGAGGCGCTTGTGTGAACGAGGCCACCCGAGGACGATTTCTTGCACTTGTTTTGATGAGTTGAGATTACATCGAGTTTTGACCGAGCAAATCGATCGCTAGAGACCGAGAGCTTGGCCCGATGTGACTCCGGCGGGCCAAAGGATGCTCGCCAATGCAGGGTGCAACTTCTGTGCTTGTTCCCATCTCAATGGCCCAGCTTCGCATTGATCCCTTGGGACAATGCGACACATCTTTACCAGCCACTGGCTCGCCTCCACCGGCTGGTTGTTGAGGCCCAACAGAACCGCCAGCGTCATGAAACTACGGGGGCTCGGCCATATGAGGGTGACCTCTCGCGCCCACTGGAGCTCAGCCATGGAGACCCCAGCAACAGGTTCATACTTCATGAAGCGTTGAATTTCGCGCAGATCTGTCAACAGCAAAACTTCAGGCGGGTCAGCCACGCGGCCGTTCTGAAACTGCGCTTTCTCCAATTGCAAAGTGTTGTAGGCTTCCTCCACTCGAAAGTAGTCACGCACGACCAACCCCAAAAGAGTCGCTCCCAAGCACCAAGCTCCGAGCCATAGCCACCGCTTGGCGAACCGCGAGGACCGTGCCAAAGGCCAAATCTTCAAGTTTGCATTCAAGGCCCCCATCGCCAGACCGGTCGGCAACAAAAAATAGCCATAGTGCAGCGGCAATTCCAGCATTGCGTGAACTCCGACCACCAACACCAAAAGGAGATACAGGGCCTCCTGCGGCATACACACCCGACGCCAAGCCGTTGCAATCCATGCCAAAACACAGGCCACCAAGAGCGCGCCCAGAGGGAACCCAGCCCAAAGAATGAAATCGAGGAACAGATTGTGCGACTGAAAAAACGGATGATGGAGTGCCAGATATTGCTCCGCCACTGTCGCTTGGGCCGGCACCACTTGGTTCCAGCCATAACCGGTCAAAGGACGTTGCCAAGCCGCATGCCACAGCATTCGCCACAACTCTGGCCTCATTTCTTGGCCAAGCCGCTGCACCATCGATCCCGGCGCTTCGAGCATCATGAATCGCCGAAGCGGTCCCAGTACTAGCAACGTCAAAACATAGAAGACAGCCAAGCCGGTGACGTATCGAGGTACGCTTTTTGCGCCCCAAAGTCGACCCCACCACCACGAGGCCAACACCAGAACCACCAACCCTAGCACCGCACTGCGTGACTGCGTCAACGCCAGACCGACCAATAACCACGCTGAGGCGATTAAAGCCGCGATGCGCCCGAGCTGCCGTCGCCAGACACCCCAGCCACACGCCACCAGACCCCATAGCAGCAACGTGGCGAGCTGATTGGCTTGCGCCATGTTCGCGTATGGGCGCGAGCCATCCGAGCCAACCACCCAGATATCGAGAGTGCCGTCATTCCCCGGATCGAGCCATTGTTGAAGCTGCATGGCCACCGAAACAATTGAGGCGATGCCTATCGCCAAAAATAGGATATCGCCCATCCAGACCGGCTTCCAATCCTGCCACTGCTGCCCGACCACGAGTGCCAGCAAAAAACCCACTATGTACGCGCTCGCGATCCAGGCTTGACCAGCAAACGGTATCAGCCCAAAAGCATATTGTGCAAAAGGCAACGGAAGCAGGAGTGCGACCACCAACACTAGGCCCTGGCACGCCACCACTTGCTGCGCCCGCACGATGACCACCAAGCCAATTACCGCCAATATCGTTGCAGCCCAGGCATCAGAATGAAACGAAGTCCATGGCTTTGAGTGATTGGGCAGCAGCCAGGCAAGCGAGAGCAAGGCGGAGGCCATAACCACCCAGACGGGAGCAAGCGAGAGTCGCGAAAGTCGATTCATCAACGGATTTGGATAGACCGTAGCGTCAAAATAAAAAAAGCCCCTGCCGGGGCTTTTTTGTCAGTTCAAACACTTAGATGCGGCATTCAGTCGGAACAAACTTGTTCTTTGCAGCACTGGAAACTGCGCACGTCCACTTGATCGGGCCACCCGGAAGAACACCACTTTGCAAAGCAGAGCCATTAGCGGTCGGGGTCAACGTGAGGGTCAAAGCACCTGCAGCCGACGTTGTCACCAACGTGATGACGCCGGTCGCAGCAGCCGTACTCATGGTGCTAAGGTTCTTCAGGCCCGATCCCGATGCAATGGCGTCGACACCAGAATCAAGGGAGGCACCATTCGCGGCATTCTCACCAATGGTCGCCTTCGCGCCAGAAGCAATGACAATCGCCTCGGTCACACGCGCGCGCACCGTGTAATCCTGATACGCCGGCAGAGCCACAGCAGCCAAGATACCGATGATCGCCACAACGATCATCAATTCGATAAGGGTGAAACCCTTTTGCACGTTGCGTGCGATAGAACGACGGTTCATTCAAAAACTCCAGGTTGGTTGTAGAGCCCGGGAGCCAAGCCCGGAGCGCGGTAACTTCCGCAGCATCTGTGCCATCTCGTTTAGAGGGGCTGCGCCACCAAAATCGAGTACTTTGTGCGCAATTGAGTTACATCGAGTGACACAAAGAGCCCGCAAAAGCTACGAGTCGTGACAATTTTGTCAGCACCTTTCCCGCCGCAGACTCAAAACGTCAGCACCCCATCCGCCTTCAGCCACCGGATATCCCGCTGCGCCAACCCCGCCACCTGGTGCCCAGCCAGATCCTCGATCTGCCACATGATCTCCTCGGTTTCCGCCGGCTTGGTGTGGGTGATGTAGATCGGAAACTTCTTGCCCGGATCGATGTGCGCCAGCTCATCGGCCAGTGCCCGGGGCGACAGGTGCAGGCTGCGTTCGGCCAGGGCTTGCTCGCGGTTGCTGAATGCCGTTTCTATGACGAGCATGGCCACGTCCAGGGCGTTGAGGCGGTCCCAGAAGGGGGTGTTGCGCTCGGTGTCGCCGGTGAAGACCCAGTTGGCGCCGCCTTCGGCGCGGCTCACGGCAAAGCCGCAGGCGGGCACGGTGTGCACGGCCGGCAGCACCTCGATGCGCTTGGGGGCGGCGCTGCCCAGCTGCAGCACCTGGCCCACGGCAATGTCGTGAAAGCTCACGAAGGGCGCCTCGGGGCTGGGAATGCTTTCGAAGTCGGGCCAGATGACGTTGTTGAACACGTGGGCGCGCAGCGCCTCGATGGTGGCGCGCAGGGCGTGCACGCGCAGCGGGCGGGTGCGGCGGCCGGCCACGGCGTCGAGCATGAGGGGCAGCGCGGCGATGTGGTCGAGGTGGCTGTGGGTGAGCACCACGTCGTCGATGCCGGCCATTTCTTCGAGGGTGAGGTCGCCCACGCCGGTGCCCGCATCGACGAGCAGGTCGGTGTCGATCAGGAACGAGGTGGTCCGGCAGTCCTTGGCAATGGCGCCCGAGCAACCCAGCACGCGAACCTGCATTGTGAGAGCCCCTCTGCTTGTGTCTTCTGCTGCCGTCATTTGGTTTCGAACCGGGTTGCGCCGTCCCATTCGGGGTCCTGGGGCCGCAACGCCATGGAGGCTAATCGTTGTGCGTAGAGCTGGTAAAGGACTTTTTTGGCATCCGCGGCCAAGAGCGGATCCAGCAAGTTCCGGCCCACGGCCCAGTCCTGGCGGCGGTAGGCGGCAAGCACTTCGGCCCAGCGCTGCAGCTGGGCGGATTGCTGCAGTGCGGCAGGGGTTTGTGACTCTGCTTGTGTGGCGGCGCCCAGCGGCGTGAACACGGCCACGGCCTGGGCGCGGCCCTTGACGAGCACGCTGTCGAGCTCCTGCCAGACGAAGCCGGGCGCGAGTTCGCGTGTGGCGCCGCTGGCGACGATCTCCACGCCGTAGTGCACGCTCAGGCCTTCGAGGCGGGAGGCGAGGTTGACCGCATCGCCCACCACGGTGTAGCTGCGCCGCGCGGCCGAGCCCATGTCGCCCACGCTCATGACGCCGCTGTTGATGCCGATGCCCACGCTGATCTCGGGGCGGCCGGTGGTGCGGTGGATGTTGTTGATGTCGCGCACGGCCTCGGCCATGTCGAGCGCGGCGCGCACGGCCAGGGTGGCGTGGTCGGGGGTGTCGATGGGGGCGCCCCAGAACGCCATGACGCAGTCGCCCATGTATTTGTCGACGGTGCCGCGGTGGGTGCTGATGACGTGGGTGAGCCGGTTGAACACGTTGTTCAGGAAGGCCTGCAGCTCGGCCGGGGCCATCTGCTCGGACAGGCGGGTGAAGTTGCGCATGTCGCAGAACATGACGGTCATGGTCTTGCTCTCGGCGCGCATGCTGTAGCGGCCGGGCGTTGCGAGCATTTCGTTGACGAGCTGCGGCGGCACGTAGGTGCCGAAGAGCCGCACCAGGCCGCGGCGGGCGCGCGATTCGACGAAGTAGCCCCAGCCCATGTTGAAGGCAAAGGCGAGCGCGGCCATGGCCAGCGCGGAAGCGAGCGGCAGCACGAGGCTGTGGTGCTGGTAGAGCCAGGCGTTGACGCCGACCAGGGCCGCGACGGTGGCAATGGCAAGCACCACCGCGCGCGGAGCCGGCAGCAGCGACAGGCCCAGCGCCAGCACCAGGCCCGCGGCCAGCACGCTGAGCACTTCGTAGCCGGGGGCGTAGTCGGGCACCGCGAGCAGGCGGTGGTCGAGCATGGCCGAGACGATGTTGGCATGCACTTCGACGCCGGGAAAGGCAGCGCCGACGGGGGTGGCGCGCAGGTCTTGCAGGCCCGGGGCGGTGGCGCCGACGAGCACGATGCGGTCCTTCAACTCGCCGGGGGCGAGCCGGCCTTCGAGCACGTCGCCGGCGGACACGTAGCGGAACGAGCCGCCGTGCGCGCCGCCGGGGCCGCGGAAAGGCACCTGCATGGAAGCGGCTTCGTTGACGGGTATGCGCAGGCCGCCGACCAGCAAGGACTGGAGCGGGGGCGCGGCGCCGCCCGACGCAAAGGCCGGCCGCACGGGCGGCGTGCCGCTGGCGAGCCGGTAGACGGCGAGCCCCAGCGACTCGTAGTAGCCGGGCAGGGCACGGTCGCCTTCATAGCGGGCAATGAGCGGCACGGCGCGGATGACGCCGTCGCCGTTGGACATGACCAGGGTGTTGAGAAAGCCCGCCGCCGGCGCGGCAGCGGCCAGCAGGGGCAGGCTGGCGCCAAAGCCGTTCCAGGCCGTGGCATAGCCGCGGCCCGGCGGAAAGGCCTCGGCCTGCAGCACGGGGGCCGGCGGCAGCTGGCCCTTGGCGCCGGGCCTTTCGGTGCGCGTGAAGTAGTAGCCGAGCGCCACGCGCTGGCCTTGCATGGCGGCGGCAAAGATGGCGTCGTTGTCGAGCGTGGGGGCGAGCCGGTCGATTTCCTCAGACAGGCCCGGCATGTCGCGCAGCGGGCCGCGTGCGATCTGGCGCAGCTTGTCGAGGCCGGCGCTCCGGTCGGGCTCGACGAACATCACGTCGAAGCCCAGCGCCGCCGCCTGCTGCCGCCCGGTGAGTTCCCGGGTGAGCCGGGCCAGCTTGTCGCGCGACCAGGGCCATTGCCCTTGCCGGGTGAGGCTGGCGTCGTCGACGTCGACGATCACGATGCGCGGGTCGAGCGTGCCCGGCATGGTGGCGCGCAGGCGGGTGTCGTAGATCAGGTGGTCGAGCCGGTCGATGGCATCCAGGCGCCAGAGGCCGGTGGCATGTGCCAGCGCGAGCAGGACCGGCAGCAGTGTGATGGCAATGCGCAGTCCATGGCGCCTCATGGCAGTCACCAGCGCACCCTTGGCGCCGCCACTGCTGCGCCGCAAGAAAAATCAGACCCGCACGAACTGCATGCGCGTGGCGCCGCCGAGCTCGAGCACGTCGCCTTCCTGCAGCCCGACGGGCTCGGCGCCGAGCGGCGCGTCGTTGAGCGTGACGCCGCCCATGATGGTGGAAGCCAGGTAGCTCTGCCGGCGGCGCGTGACGACCGCCACCGCAACGCCGGGCTTGCCGATGGTGGTGACCACCTTCTGCAGCGGCACTTCCTGCCCCTGGTCGGTGCCCGAGAGAACGCGCAGCACGGGTATGCCGAGTTCGAGCAGCGCGCCGGCTTCGGTGGGCGCAGCCGACAGTGGAACGGAGGCCGCGTAGTCGCCGCGCGCAGCGCGGGTGGAACCGGTATCGGAAGCCGCGCTGCTGCGCGCGCGGAAGTGCAGGCGGCAGCCGCCGATTTCGATGACGTCGTTGTCCTTGAGCTTCTGCTGCTTCTGGACGACGATCGCATTGACGTAGGTGCCGTTGGTGCTGTTGAGATCTTCAATTTCGACTTCGCCACCGCGCATGTGCAGCACGGCATGCTCGCCGCTGACCGCGAGATTGTCGAGCACGATGTCGTTGTAGGCGCGCCGCCCCAGCGTGGTCCGGTCCTTGGCAAGCGCCATTTGCCCGATGACAGTGCCATCGATCGAAATGATCATCTTCGGCATTGCCGACTCCCTGAATGCATGTTTTTATTCAGGCGCACTGCCAACGCGCGCCCTGGCCAGGACAACTGAAATATTGTCCCGGCCGCCATTGTCGTTGGCAACGGCCACCAGAAGTGATGCTTTCTGCTGAAGCTCGACATCGTGATTCAAAAGCGTGAAAAGCTGCGCATCCGGGACCATCTCGCTGAGCCCGTCGGAGCAGAGCATATAGAGATCGTCGGGCCTTGCGGTGTGCTCGTGCATCTCGAGCACCACCTGCGGCTCCACGCCCATGGCGCGCGTCACCAGGTTGCGGTGCGGGGAGATCAGCGCTTCCTCGGCCGTGATGGCGCCGGCGTCGAGCTGCTGCTGGCGCAGCGAGTGGTCGCGCGTGAGCTGCTCGAGCTTGTTGTTGCGCAGGCGGTAGCAGCGCGAATCGCCGATGTGGCCGACCAGCACGCGCTGGGGCCGGAACGCGGCCAGCACCAGGGTGGTTCCCATGCCGTGGAGTTCGGCATTGGCCAGGCCGGCTTCGAGGATGGCGGAGTTGGCCTCGTCGGTGGCCGCCTGCAGGGCCCGCCGGACCACGCGCGCGGGCGCCTGCAGGCCGGCCTGCGCGAACCAGCGCGCGAAGCTGGCGTGCACCAGCGACACGGCCATGGCGCTGGCCACTTCGCCGCCCTTGTAGCCGCCCATGCCGTCGGCCAGCACGGCCAGGCCGAGCGCGGGGTCGATGTGAAGGTCGTCCTCGTTGTGGGCCCGTGCGCGGCCCACGTCGGTCAGCCCCGCAAAGTCCCAGGAGAGCTGGGGCCGGGTGGAGAAAAGCGACGCGCCGACACTTGCCATATGTTTTCAGAAGCGTGGACGCGCGACGGTTTCAGCGCCCCGCAGCGGCCTGCGCGCGCCGCTGAAGCAGGCGGCCCACGGCCACCACGAAGAAGGCGCCGGCGGCGGCTGCCGCATGGAGGAGCCACGGATTGGCGGCCAGCACCTCGCGCAGCGACACGTCGCTCGCTATTGTTTCGCCGCCGACCCAGCCGATCAGGGCGGCGCCCAGCATGACGACGATCGGAAAGCGTTCCATCAGCTTGATCATGAGCGTGCTGCCGAAGATCACCAGCGGAATGCTGATGGCCAGGCCAAGGACCAGCAGCACCATGTTGCCCTGCGCGGCGGCCGCCACGGCAATCACGTTGTCCAGGCTCATGACCAGGTCCGCCAGCAGGATGGTGCGCACGGCCGCCATCATGCTGCCGTATTCCTTGGCTTCTCCATCGCCCTCGTCTTCTTCGCTCAGCAACTGCAGGCCGATCCACAGCAGCAGCAGGCCGCCCACGATCTGCAGGTAAGGCAGCGCCAGCAGCCTGGCCGCCACCACCGTGAGCACGATGCGCAGCACCACCGCCGCGCCCGAGCCGAACAGCACGGCCTTTTTCTGCTGCGCTGGCGGCAGCGAACGGGCCGCCATGGCAATCACCACGGCGTTGTCGCCCGAAAGAATGATGTTGATCCAGACAATCTTGATCAGACCGATCCAGAAATCGGCGCCTTGAAGGAGTTCCATGTCTCTTGTTCCACTGTGTTGTAGTGAAAAAAGCGCCCGCAATCCAGATTGCGGGCGCTTTTTCTTTTTGCGTGGTGCGCGGAGAACTGCCGGGGGCTTGTTAGAGCTGGGCCTTGAGCAGCTTCGCAAGTTCCGAGAAGTTGCGCGTCACGGTGAAGCCGCATTCTTCCATGATGGCGAGCTTGGCATCGGCGGTGTCGGCACCGCCCGAGATCAGCGCGCCGGCGTGGCCCATGCGCTTGCCGGGAGGGGCAGTGACGCCGGCGATGAAGCCGACCACCGGCTTCTTCATGTGTTCCTTGCACCAGCGGGCCGCGTCGGCTTCGTCGGGTCCGCCGATTTCGCCGATCATGATGACGGCGTCGGTATCGGGATCGTCGTTGAAGGCCTTCATCACGTCGATGTGCTTGAGGCCGTTGATCGGGTCGCCGCCGATGCCCACGGCCGACGATTGGCCGAGGCCGATTTCGGTCAGCTGCGCAACGGCTTCATACGTGAGCGTGCCCGAGCGCGAAACCACGCCGATGCGGCCCTTGCGGTGGATGTGGCCGGGCATGATGCCGATCTTGATTTCGTCGGGCGTGATCAGGCCGGGGCAGTTCGGGCCCAGCAGCAGGGTCTTCTTGCCGCCGGCCGCTTCCTTGGCCTTCATCTTGTTGCGCACTTCGAGCATGTCGCGAACCGGAATGCCTTCGGTGATGCAGATCGCCAGGTCGAGGTCGGCCTCGACGGCTTCCCAGATGGCAGCGGCCGCGCCTGCCGGCGGCACGTAGATCACCGACACGGTGGCGCCGGTCTGCGAAGCGGCTTCCTTCACCGAGCCGAAGATCGGGATGTTGAAGATCGACTCGCCGGCCTTCTTGGGGTTCACGCCCGCCACGAAGCAGTTCTTGCCGTTCGCGTATTCCTGGCACTTCTCGGTGTGGAACTGGCCGGTCTTGCCCGTGATGCCTTGCGTGATGACTTTGGTGTCTTTGTTGATATAGATCGACATGACTTGTTCCTTAGGCCTTCTTGACTGCTGCGACGACCTTCTGGGCCGCTTCCGCCATGGTGTCGGCGCTGATGATCGGCAGGCCCGAATCGGCCAGCAGCTTCTTGCCTTCGACTTCGTTGGTGCCCTTCATGCGCACGACCAGCGGCACTTGCAGGTTCACGGCCTTGCAGGCTGCGATCACGCCGGTGGCGATGGTGTCGCACTTCATGATGCCGCCGAAGATGTTGACGAGGATGGCTTCCACGTTCTTGTTCTTCAGCATGATCTTGAAGGCTTCGGTGACCTTCTCGGGGGTGGCGCCGCCGCCCACGTCCAGGAAGTTGGCCGGCTCGCCGCCGAACAGCTTGATGGTGTCCATGGTGGCCATGGCCAGGCCGGCACCGTTCACCAGGCAGCCGATGTTGCCGTCGAGGCTGATGTAGGCGAGGTCGAACTTGGAGGCTTCGACTTCGGCCGCGTCTTCTTCGTCGAGGTCGCGCAGGGCCACGATTTCGGGGTGGCGGAACAGCGCGTTGCTGTCGAAGTTGAACTTGGCGTCCAGCGCCATGACCTTGCCCTTGCTGTCACGGTTGAGCGGGTTGATCTCGACCAGCGAGGCGTCCGTCTCCATGTAGCAGGTGTAGAGCTTCTTGAGGATGTCGACCGTCTGCGCGGTGGAGTCGGCCGGCATGCCGATGCCGTCGGCGATCTGCTTGGCCTGTTCGTCGGTCAGGCCCTTTTCGGGGTCTGCGAACACGGTGATGATCTTCTCGGGCGAGGAGTGGGCCACTTCCTCGATGTCCATGCCGCCTTCGCTCGAGGCGATGAACGCGACCTTCTGCGTGGCGCGGTCGGTCACGGCCGAGACGTAGTATTCCTTGTTGATGTCGGCGCCGTCTTCGATGTAGAGGCGGCGCACCTTCTGGCCTTCGGGGCCGGTCTGGTGCGTCTTGAGCTGCATGCCGAGGATCTCGCCGGCGAGCTTCTTGACGTCCTCGATGGACTTGGCGACCTTGACGCCGCCGCCCTTGCCGCGGCCACCCGCGTGGATCTGGGCCTTGACGACCCACACCGGGCCTCCAAGTTTCTGGGCGGCCTCGACCGCCTCCTGGACCGTATAGGCCGGGATGCCGCGCGGCACCGGCACGCCGAACTTGGCAAGGATTTCCTTGCCTTGGTACTCGTGAATCTTCATGAGGGATGTCTCTCGGAAGGAGGAGGTTGAGAACGGGAGATCTGGGGTCTGAGGCGTCTTTGGCTCTGTTGCTCGCGGGCGACGGCAGCCTGACGGCTGGGGGCGGCGAACAACCGCGGACTGTATCATGGTGCGGCGCACCAATACTCGACGTGACCTTGCGGTCAATACGTACTTTCTTCTAGCTCCCCTACGCATACTCCGATATGGCCAAGGTTTTCATCGACGGCGAAGCCGGCACCACCGGCTTGCAGATCCGCGAGCGGCTCCAGACGATGCCGCAGATCGAACTCGTGAGCATTGCGCCCGAGCTGCGAAAAGACGTGGCCGCCAAGCGCGAGCTGATGGCCGGCGTCGACCTGGTGGTGCTGTGCCTGCACGACGATGCGGCGCGCGAATCGGTCGCGCTGATCGACCAGCTGCCCGGCAGGAAGCCCAAGATCATCGACGCCTCCACCGCGCACCGCGTGGCGCCGGGCTGGGTGTTCGGCTTCCCTGAACTGGTGCAAGGCCATTGGCAGGCCGTGGCCGCGGCCGACCGCGTCGGCAACCCGGGCTGCTATGCCACGGGCGCCATCGCCATGGTGCGGCCGCTGGTCGATGCCGGCCTGCTGCCGGCCGACTTTCCGATTTCGCTGCCCTCGGTGAGCGGCTATTCGGGCGGCGGGCGGGCCATGATCGAAGACTACGAAAACGGCAAGGCGCCGCTTTTCGAGACCTACGCGCTCGGCCTCAAGCACAAGCACATCCCGGAGATCATGAAGTACACCGGCCTGACCCGCCGGCCGGTCTTCATTCCTTCGGTGGGCAACTTCAAGCAGGGCATGCTGGTGCAGCTGCCGCTGCACCTCGACCTGCTGCCCGGCAAGCCGAAGGCCGGCGACCTGCAAGAGGCGCTGGCCGCGCACTACGCCAAGAGCAACACGCCCGAACAGTTCGTGAAAGTGCTGCCGCCGACCGACGACGGCAAGCTCGACGCGCTGGCGCTCAACGACACCAACAATCTCGAAATCCGCGTGTTCCCGAACGAGGACCACCGCCACGCCGTGGTGATTGCGCGCCTCGACAACCTCGGCAAGGGCGCGAGCGGCGCCGCGGTCCAGAACCTGAAGCTGATGCTGGCGCTCTGAGGCCGGCTCCGGCAGGCCGGCGCCGCGGGGCCGGCCGTCAGTCTTCGTCGAAATCGCTGCGCAGCACCTTGGCCACCACCGCGCCCGAAAAGCCGCGCGCCAGCAGGAAGCGCGTTTGCCTGGCGCGCTCCTTCGCATCGGCGGGCGGTGCGTCGAAGCGGCGGCGCCACAGGGCCGTGGCGCGCTCCACTTCGGTGTCCTGAAGACTGGCCACGGCCTGTGCAATGGCCTCGGGCGCAATGCCCTTGGCCTGCAGTTCCTGCCGCACCCGCAGTGCGCCCGACCGGGCGGCGCGCTGGTTCAGCACCGAAGCCACCACGCGCGGCTCGCTGATGAAGTCCTTGGCGGCCAGTTCGTCGAGCGCGCGGGCCAGCTCGCCGGGTGCTTCTTCGTGCTTTGCCAGCTTGCGCTCCAGTTCCGCACGCGAATGCTCGCGCTGGCTCAGGAGCCGCAGCGCGCGGCCTTTGAGGGAGGGGGCGCCGAAAGCCATGCGCCGCTTCCGTGCGTGCTCGCCTGCTTACTCGCCCTTGTCGGCTTTGTCGGCCTTGGCCGCCTTCGCGGGCTTCTCGGCCTTTTCAGGGGCAGGCGCATTGGCATCGGCCGCCAGCAGCGGAATGCCCAGCGATTCGCGCACCTTGTTCTCGATCTCGCGCGACAGCTCGGGGTTCTCGCGCAGGAACTCGCGGGCGTTGTCGCGGCCCTGGCCGATCTTTTCGCCGTTGTAGGCGTACCAGGCGCCCGACTTGTCGAGGATCTTGGCGGTCACGCCCATGTCGATGATCTCGCCCTCGCGGCTGATGCCTTCGCCGAACAGGATGTCGAACTCGGCCGTCTTGAACGGAGGCGAGACCTTGTTCTTCACCACCTTGACCTTGGTTTCATTGCCGATGGCCTCGTCGCCCTTCTTGATGGTGCCGATGCGGCGGATGTCCAGGCGCACCGAGGCGTAGAACTTCAGCGCGTTGCCGCCGGTGGTGGTTTCGGGCGAGCCGAACATCACGCCGATCTTCATGCGGATCTGGTTGATGAAGATGACCATGCAGTTGGTCTTCTTGATGGTGGCGGTGAGCTTGCGCAGCGCCTGGCTCATCAGGCGGGCCTGCAGGCCGGGCAGCGAGTCGCCCATTTCGCCTTCGATTTCGGCCTTGGGCGTGAGCGCGGCGACCGAGTCGACCACGATCAGGTCGACGGCGCCCGAGCGCACCAGCGAATCGACGATTTCAAGGGCCTGCTCGCCGGTGTCGGGCTGGCTGATGAGCAGGTCGGACAGGTTCACGCCGAGCTTCTGGGCGTACTGCACGTCGAGCGCGTGCTCGGCATCGACGAAGGCGCAGGTGCCGGCCTGCTTCTGCATCTCGGCGATGACCTGCAGCGTGAGCGTGGTCTTGCCCGAAGATTCCGGGCCGTAGATTTCGATGACGCGGCCGCGCGGCAGGCCGCCGACGCCCAGCGCGATGTCCAGGCCCAGCGAGCCGGTGGAGACCACCTGGACGTCTTCAAGCGCCTCACCCTCGCCGAGCCGCATGATCGTGCCCTTGCCGAACTGCTTTTCGATCTGGGCCAGGGCGGCCTGCAGTGCCTTGGCCTTTTCGCTGCCTGCGACCGAGATGCTGGTGCCTTTGACGAGTGCGTCCATGAAGAAATCTCCTTGAAAATCAACGGTTTGTGTGTGATTGCGGTCCATCTGCTTTTAATTACAGGCTGGATGCTTGAACAGTAGTGTAGGGGCTCGTTGGTTTGAGTAAACCCATTTTTTGGTCAGTTTGCTTTACTATCTAGCCGATGGCCGAACAAGCTTTTCCGTCCGACCCGGACGCCTGGCGGCAAACCCACCTGGGCCGCCTGCTGGGCCATGCGATGCGCCGCTTCGACGAGCGCGTGCTCGAACTCATGGCGCACGACGTCGACGTGCCGCTGGCGCTGTCGAACCTCGCCGCGCGCGCGCAGGTGAGCGCCGCGCACATCCACATCACGCGGCACCTGGCGCGCGAAGGCTCGCGCCTCACCGAGCTGGCGGAGCGCGCCGGCATGACCAAGCAGGCGATGGGCGCGCTGGTGGACCAGTGCGAGGCCTGGGGCCTGGTGACGCGCGGGCCCGATCCGCTCGACGCACGGGCGCGGCGCGTGCTCTTCACCACCGACGGGCTCGCGTGGCTCGACGCCTTCCGCAGCGCGGTGACGCAGGCCGAGCGCGAGTTCCGCGCCAGCGTGGGCAACGACATTGCCACCGTGGTAACCATCGGACTGGAAGCCTACACGGGGGGCTAGACTCGGCGAAGAGACATATGTGAACGCGGCGCCGGCGCGGCGCCCGAACCGGCCGGAGGTGGCTCATGCGGATTCTGATTGCCGAAGACGACCAGGTGCTGGCCGATGCCCTGCTGCGCAGCCTGCGCACCTCGGGCGCGGCGGTCGACCACGTGGCGAACGGATCGCAGGCCGACACCGCGCTCATGACGCACAGCGAGTTCGACCTGCTGATCCTCGACCTGGGGCTGCCCAACCTGCACGGCATCGAGATCCTGAAGCGGCTGCGCGCGCGCGGCTCGCAGCTGCCGGTGCTGGTGCTCACCGCGGCCGACAGCGTGGAGGAACGCGTCAAGGGCCTGGACCACGGCGCCGACGACTACATGGCCAAGCCCTTCAGCCTGCAGGAGCTCGAGGCGCGCGTGCGGGCGCTCACGCGGCGCGGCATGGGCGCCACCAGCAACACGATCCGCCACGGCCCGCTGGTGTACGACCAGGCCGGCCGCGTGGCCACCATCGACGGCAAGATGGTCGAGCTCTCGGCGCGCGAGCTGGGCCTGCTGGAGGTGCTGCTGCAGCGCGCCGGCCGCCTGGTCAGCAAGGACCAGCTGGTGGAGCGCCTGTGCGAATGGGGCGAGGAGGTGAGCCTCAACGCGATCGAGGTCTACATCCACCGCCTGCGCAAGAAGATCGAGAAGGGGCCGGTGCGCATTGCCACGGTCCGCGGCCTGGGCTACTGCCTCGAGAAGATTCCCTAGATGAAACCCACCCCCGTCCCTCGCTCACTCCGTGTCGCTCGACTCCCCCTCCAGGGGGCAACACCAGCGGCCCGGCAAAGCCGGTTCCGCGGTGTCACTTGGCTCGCCCCCAGTCTTCGCGCACTTCGTGTCGCTTCGCCAACCCCCTACCGGGGGCAACACCAGCGGCCCGGCAAAGCCGGTTCCGCGGTGTTCTTGGCCTGGGCCGTATCGGTTTCATGCGTCGTGGGTCGCGCACAGCGCGGTGGAAAACTGACTTGACGCGCGGCACGTCGTTTGCATAGACCGGGGGCGAGTCCTTTGAAACTTTTCCAGCGCGCGCAGCGCTCCCTGTTCGGCGAGATCCTCGACTGGATGCTCACGCCGCTCCTGCTGCTGGTGCCGGTGAGCATCGGCGTGACCTGGCTGGTGGCGCAGGGTATTGCCAATGCCCCGTTCGACCGCGCGCTCGAATACAACGTGCAGACGCTGGCGCGGCTGGTCACGGTGCAGCAGGGGCAGACGCAGTTCGTGCTGCCGCAGCCGGCGCGCGAGATCCTGCGGGCCGACGGCGCCGACCGCGTCTACTACCAGGTGCTCGACAGCCACGGCGCGCTGCTCAGCGGCGAGCCCGACGTGCCGCACCCCAGCACCGACGAGCCCCCGGTTCCCGGCGTGGTCCAACTGCGCAACGGCGAGATGCGCGGCAAGTCGGTCCGCGTGGCCTCGCTCTGGCTCGCGGGCCCCGACAGCGACGCGGAGCCGGCGCTGCTGCAGGTGGCCGAGACGCGCGAGAAGCAGTCGGTGCTGGCCACCGAGATCATCAAGGGCGTGCTGCTGCCGCAGTTCGCGATCCTGCCGCTGGCCGTGCTGCTGATCTGGCTGGCGCTGGTGCGCGGCATCAAGCCGCTGTCGGTGGTGGAGGCGCGCATCCGCGAGCGCCGCCCGGGCGACCTGAGCCCGCTGGACGAATCGTCGGTGCCGCTCGAAGTGGTGCCGCTGGTCTCGTCGGTCAACGAACTGCTCGACAAGCTCAATGACTCGATCCACACGCAGAAGCGCTTCCTGGCCGATGCGGCGCACCAGCTCAAGACGCCGCTCGCGGGCCTGCGCATGCAGGCCGACCTGGCGCAGCGCGAGGGCGCCAATGCCGACGAGCTCAAGCAGTCGCTCAAGCAGATCGGCCGCGCCAGCGTGCGCGCCACCCACACGGTGAACCAGCTGCTCTCGCTCGCGCGCGCCGAAAGCACCGGCGCCGGCACCGGCCGCCAGCCCTGCGACCTGGCGCGGCTCACCATCGAGGTGGTGCGCGAAGCGGTGCCGCGCGCGATCGAGAAGCGCATCGACCTGGGCTACGACGGCGCCGAGGCGGGCGCGCCCGGCGTGGTGATCGAAGGCAACCAGACGCTACTCAAGGAGCTGGTGCGCAACCTGCTCGACAACGCGATCAACTACACGCCTTCGACCGCCGAGCGGCCCGGCGTGATCACCGCGCGCGTGCTGGCCGACCCCTTCGGCCACGTGGTGCTGCTGCAGGTGGAGGACAACGGTCCGGGCATTGCAGAGGCCGACCGCGAACTGGTATTCGAGCCGTTCTACCGCGTGCTTGGCAACGAGGCCGACGGCTCGGGGCTGGGCCTGCCGATCGTGCGCGAGATCGCCAACCAGCACCATGCGCAGGTGAAGCTGGAGGACGCGCATCCGGGCCGGCAGCCGCCGGGGGCGCGTTTCACAGTGCGCTTCGAAGGCGAAGAAGCCGCGGCCTGAGACGCGGCGGCGGGTTCGTCAGGGCGCGCCCTTGGCGTCCTTGCGGATCTGAAGCCACTCGGGATGCACCTGGCGGGCGAGGCGCTGCGGTTCGCGCTCGTTGAAGCCCGCGGGCGCCAGGCCGAAGCCGGCCAGGTCGCCGCGCGACCACAGCCAGTAGCCCAGATTGGCGGCAAGCAGGGCAATCAGCAGCAGGCGCAGCTTCATGGTGGCCGGCCTCAGAACGCCATGCCGCTCGGGCGCACGCTGACTTCGTCGCTCGAGACCAGCTGCAGCCCGCCGGTGGTGCGCACCTGGAGCTCGCCGCCCCAGGCCACGCCCTCGCACAGGCCGAAGCTGCCGTCGCTGAGCTGGACTTCGCGCCCGCGCAAGGCGTCGCGCGCGGCAAAGCGTTCGGCAAACGGCCCGAAGCCCTGTGCCTCGAAGGCCTGCACGCTGTGCACCAGCGGCGCGGCCAGTTCGGCCAGCACCTGGGGCGCGGTGGCATCGGGGCGCCACTGGCGCAGCCAGGCCGGCGGGGTGCGCATGCCATCGCCCTCGCGCGGGCCGATGTTGATGCCGATGCCGATCACCAGGTAGCGCGGCGGGGCCGGCGCGTCGGCGCGGCCCGCATGCGGCATGGCGGTTTCGATCAGGATGCCGGCCAGCTTGCGGTCCTCCACCCACAGGTCGTTGGGCCACTTGAGCGCGACCTTGGCCGCGCCCGTGGGATCGAGGCTTTCCGCCACGCTCACGCCCACGGCCAGCGAGAGACCGGCCCAGTCGCGCGGTGCGAGCGGCAGGCCCAGCGAGAAGGTGAGGGAGGCGGCGCCTTGTTCCTCGCTTTGCTGCGCGCTCCGCCAGGGGCGGCCGAGCCGGCCGCGCCCGGCCGTCTGGCGCTCGGCCACCAGCAGCACCGGCGGGGTGTGGCCGGCGCGCGCGCGGCGCATGAGCTCGGTGTTGGTCGAATCGATCTCGGCCACGGCCTCGACCGCGAAGCCGGGCAGGAGCGGCGCCACCGCCGCGGCGATCCGGTCTTCGAACCAGGCGGCCTGGGTACCCATCATGCTCAGCCCTTGCCGGCTCCGTCGTCCTTTTTGGACTTCTTTTTTTCCGGTTTCTTTTCGGCCTTGTTCTCCGCCTTTTTCCCGGCCTTTTTTTCGGCTTTCTTGTCCGCCTTTTTGGCTTCTTTTTTCTCGGCCTTTTTCTTGTCGGCCTTCTTCCTGGCCTTTTTCTTCTTTTTCTTTTCTTCGTCTTCGTCCTTGGGCGTCAGCAGCGTGCCGCGGCAATTCTCGGAGCCGCACCAGCAGGGAAACTCGGACAGCAGCTTCGGCGTGTAGGGCTCGTCGATGATCAGGCCGTAGTCGTAGTTGAGTTCTTCTCCTGCAGCAATGTTGCGCAGCGCCTTGATATAAACGCGCCCATTGATCTCGTCGGCCTCGCAGTTCGGATCGCACGAATGGTTGATCCAGCGCGCATCGTTGCCCTTGACGTTGCCGTCGATCACGCGTCCGTCGTCGATGTGGAAGTAGAAGGTGTGGTTCGGCTGGGCCGGGTCGTGCGGGTGGCGGCGCAGCGCCTCCTTCCAGCTGATGACTTCGCCCTTGTATTCGATCAGCGTCTCGCCCTCGGCCAGGTCGTCCACGGCGAACACGCCGTTGCCGTGGACATCCGAGCGCCGCATCTGGATGCGGCGGCCGGCGAATTGTGGGGATTTGGAAGGCATCGCCGAAGTCTGTTAGGTTGAATATGCACACATGCGCGTGTGCGCGTGCGCACACGCGGGAAGCCGCAGATTGTATGTGGCCCCCACGCTCCCGCACTGCGTGTCGTCGCTGCCCCCGAGGGGGCCGCGGGCCGCCTTGAGGCGGCTCGGCGCCGGCCAGAGAACACTTTTAGGAATTGTTGATGAAGACCTTGGTAATCGCAGAAAAGCCGTCGGTGGCACAGGACATCGTCCGCGCCCTCACGCCGGTGGCCGGCAAGTTCGACAAGCATGACGAGCATTTCGAGAACGACAGCTATGTCGTGACCAGCGCCGTCGGCCACCTGGTCGAGATCCAGGCGCCCGAGGAGTTCGACGTCAAGCGGGGCAAGTGGAGCTTCGCGAACCTGCCGGTGATTCCGCCGCACTTCGACCTGAAGCCGGTCGACAAGACGAAGACGCGCCTGAACGCCGTGGTCAAGCAGGCCAAGCGCAAGGACGTGACGCAGCTCATCAACGCCTGCGACGCGGGGCGCGAGGGGGAGCTGATCTTCCGCCTGATCGAGCAGTACGCGGGCGGCAAGACCGGCCTGAACAAGCCGGTCAAGCGCCTGTGGCTGCAGTCGATGACGCCGCAGGCCATCCGCGACGGCTTCGAGGCGCTGCGCACCGAAAAGCAGATGCAGGGCCTGGCCGACGCCGCGCGCTCGCGCTCCGAGGCCGACTGGCTGGTGGGCATCAACGGCACGCGCGCCATGACGGCCTTCAACTCGCGCGACGGCGGCTTCTTCCTGACGACGGTGGGCCGGGTGCAGACGCCCACGCTGTCGGTGGTGGTCGAGCGCGAGGAAAAGATCCGCAAGTTCGTGAGCCGCGACTACTGGGAAATCCACGGCGTGTTCCAGGCCGAGGCCGGCCAGTACCCCGGCAAGTGGTTCGACGCCAACTTCAAGAAGCCGCCGCCGGGCCCCGACGGCACGGCCGACGCCGAGATCCGCGCCGACCGCGTGTGGAGCGAGCGCGAGGCGCGCGAGATCGCCGACGCGGCGCGCGGCAAGCCCGCCACCGTCACCGAGGAAAGCAAGCCCACCACCCAGGCCTCGCCGATGCTGTTCGACCTGACCTCGCTGCAGCGCGAGGCCAACGGCCGCTTCGGCTTCTCGGCCAAGACCACGCTGGCGCTGGCGCAGAGCCTGTATGAGCGCCACAAGGCGCTGACCTATCCGCGGACCGACTCGCGCGCGCTGCCCGAGGACTACCTGCCGGTGGTGAAGGACACCATGAAGATGCTCGCCGACAGCGGCATGAAGCACCTCGCGCCCTTCGCGCAGCAGGCGGTCGACGGCAGCTACGTGAAGCCGAACAAGCGCATCTTCGACAACGCCAAGGTGTCGGATCACTTCGCGATCATTCCTACGCTGCAGGCGCCGAGCGGCCTTTCCGATGCCGAACAGAAGCTGTACGACTTCGTGGTGCGCCGCTTCATGTCGGTGTTCTTCCCGAGCGCCGAATTCCAGGTGACCACGCGCATCAGCACGGTGGAGGCTGGCGGCAAGAAATATCCGTTCCGCAGCGACGGCAAGGTGCTGGTCAAGCCGGGCTGGCTCGCCATCTGGGGCAAGGAAGCGATCAACGACGACGACGAGAAGGACGGCAAGAACCTGGTGGTGGTGAAACCGGGCGAAACGGTGAAGACCGAATCGGCCGACCTGAAGGCGCTGAAGACCCGGCCGCCGGCGCGCTATTCGGAAGCCACGCTGCTGGGCGCCATGGAAGGCGCCGGCAAGACCATCGACGACGACGAGCTGCGCGAGGCCATGCAAGAGAAGGGCCTCGGCACGCCAGCCACGCGCGCGGCCACCATCGAAGGCCTGATCACCGAGAAATACATGCTGCGCGAGGGCCGCGAGCTGATCCCCACGGCCAAGGCCTTCCAGCTCATGACGCTGCTGCGCGGCCTGGGCGTGGAGGAACTCTCCAAGGCCGAGCTCACGGGCGAGTGGGAATACAAGCTTGCGCAGATGGAGAAGGGCGCGCTGAGCCGCGACGCCTTCATGCGCGAGATCGCCGAGATGACGCAGCACATCGTCAAGAAGGCGAAGGAATACGACCGCGACACCGTGCCGGGCGACTACACGACGCTGTCGACCCCGTGCCCCAACTGCGGCGGCGTGGTGAAGGAAAACTACCGCCGCTATGCCTGCACCGGCAAGAGCGGCACGGGCGAAGACGCCTGCGGCTTCTCGTTCGGCAAGTCGCCGGCCGGGCGCACCTTCGAGGTGGCCGAGGCCGAGGCGCTGCTGGCCGACAAGCACATCGGCCCGCTGGAAGGCTTCCGCTCCAAGGCCGGCTGGCCCTTCACCTCAGAGATCATCCTGAAGTTCGACGAAGAGGCGAAGAACTGGAAGCTGGAGTTCGACTTCGGCGACGACAAGAACGCCGACACCGGCGAGATCGTCGACTTCAGCGAGCAGGACACGGTGGGCCCGTGCCCGGTCTGCGGCGCGCCGGTGTTCGAGCACGGCAGCAACTATGTCTGCGAGAAGTCGGTGCCCACCAATGCGCAGCCGACGCCGAGCTGCACCTTCAAGACCGGCAAGATCATCCTGCAGCAGCCGGTGGAGCGCGCGCAGATGGAAAAGCTGCTGGCCACCGGCAAGACCGACCTGCTCGACAAGTTCGTGAGCATGCGCACGCGCCGCGCCTTCAAGGCCTTCCTGACGTGGAACGCCGAGGAGGGCAAGGTGACCTTCGAGTTCGCGCCGCGCGAAGGCGGCAGCAAGTTCCCGCCGCGCAAGACCTTCGGCAAGGCCGCGCCGGCCGGCAAGACCGCGGCCGCCAAGAAGGTGGCGGCGAAGAAGACGCCCGCCGCCAAGAAGGCGCCGGCCGCGAAGAAGGCCGCGGCGCCGCGCAAGCCCGGTGCAGGCCTGAAGCCGAGCGATTCGCTGGCCGCGGTGATCGGTGCCGAGCCGGTGGCGCGCACCGAGGTCATCAAGAAGCTCTGGGACTACATCAAGGCCAACGGCCTGCAGGACGCGGCCAACAAGCGCGCGATCAATGCCGACGCCAAGCTCAAGCCGGTGTTCGGCAAGGACCAGGTGACGATGTTCGAGCTCGCGGGCATCGTGGGCAAGCACCTCTCGGCGCCATGACCGCGGGGCGCAGGCATTTCGCCGCCGGCCTGGCTGCCGGCGCCGCGGCATTGCTGCTTGCCGGCACGGCCGGCCTGGCGCAGGCCGCGGCGTGGCCCGACCGGCCCGTGAAGCTGGTGGTGCCGTTCCCGCCCGGGCAGGCCACCGACATCTTCGCGCGCGCACTGGCCGAACAGCTCGGCAAGCGGCTGGGCCAGCCGGTGATCGTGGACAACAAGGCCGGCGCCGGCAGCAACATCGGCACCGAGTTCGTGGTGCGCTCGCCGCCCGACGGCTACACGCTGGTGGTGGCCGGCAGCGCGATGGCGGTGAACCAGACGCTCTATGCCAAGCCGGGCTTCGACCCGCGCAAGGACCTGGTGGGCATCTCGCTCATCGCCACGGTTCCGCTGGTGTTCCTGGCCACGCCCGAAAGCGGCATCCGCAGCATGGCCGACCTGGCCGCGCGCGCCAAGGCCGAGCCCGGCCGGCTGAGCTACGCCAGCGCGGGCATCGGCGGCACGCAGCATCTGTCGGGCGAGATGTTCAAGTCGGCCGCGCGCGTCTTCATCACCCACATTCCGTACCGCGGCAGCGGGCCGGCGCAGTCGGACTTCCTGGGCAACCAGATTCCGCTGATGGTCGACTCGGTGACGGCCGCGCTGCCGCACATCAAGTCGGGCAGGGCGATTGCGCTGGCGGTGACCTCAGCCAAACGCTCCTCGCAGTTGCCTGACGTACCCACCGTGCGCGAAAGCGGCGTGGCCGGCACCAAGGACTTCGAGGCCGTGGGCTGGCTCGGCCTGATGGCGCCGCGCGGCACGCCGCCCGAGATCACGGCGCGGCTGAACCAGGAAGTGACCGACATCCTCAAGAGCGAGCAGATGGCGCGCTTCATCCGCGACCGCGGCTCCGAGCCCGCGCCCACCACGGGCGCCGAGTTCGACCGCTTCGTGGCGAACGAGATCCAGCGCTGGGGCGGCGCGGTGAAGGCCTCGGGCGCCAAGCCCGAGTAGCGGCCCGCGGCGCGGAGCTCAGGGCAGGGCGGGCGGCGCCGGCTCCGCGGCGCGGTCGACTTCGGCCAGCAGCCAGCGGCGGAAATGGTCGAGCGTGGCCAGTTGCCCGCGGCCCTCGGGATAGCAGAACCAGTAGCCTTCGTTGCCGCGGTAGCCGCCGCCCGGCAGCGGCTCGTCGACCAGCCCGGACGCGATTTCGTCCTGCACCAGGCAGCGCGGCACCAGCGCCACGCCCATGCCGACCATCACCGCGCGGATCATGGTCTGGAACTGGTCGAACTGCGGGCCGGCGAGTGGATCGAGCCCGCGCACGCCATGCGCCTCGCTCCACTGCAGCCACGATTGCGGCACCGTGACGTGGCGCAGCAGGGTGCAGCGCGCCAGGTCCTGCGGCGTGCGGATGGCGGCTTCGGCCAGCTCCGCGCGCGGCGCGATCAGCGCCACGTCCCGCCCCGCCAGGTAGTGCGAGCGCGCGCCGGGCCAGTGGCCGTCGCCGAACAGGATGGCGCAGTCGAGTTCGGGCCGCTCGAAGTCGTAGCCATGCACGAAGGGCACGAAATGCAGCGTGATCTGTGGATGCAGGCGCTGGAAATCGGGCAGGCGCGGAATCAGCCACTTGGCGCCGAAGGTGGGCAGGGTCGACAGGTGCAGCGCGCCCCCGCCGTCGCCGCTGGTGATGAACTCCAGCGTGGCCGCCTCCAGCTGCGCGAGCACGGCGCGCACGGCCTTCTCGTAGCGCTCGCCCGCGGGCGTGAGCGCGAGGCGCTTGCGGCTGCGCTCGAACAGCGGCACGCCGATCCAGCGCTCCAGCTCCTGCACCTGCTTGCTGACCGCGCCCTGCGTCAGGTGCAGCGCCTCGGCGGCGCGCGAGACGCCGCCGAAGCGCACCACGGTGGAAAAGGCGCGCAGCAGGTTCAGCGGCGGATTGAGGCGGCGGAGCGACATGGCTGGATGCCCATTAAAACATTCCAGATCAGAATGTTAGCTGGTCTATCCTTTGCTTCAAGTAGCGGAGCAACTTTTGCTTCACTACTTTCGTCTCATTGGAGAAACCCCCATGCAACGTCGCCATCTTCTTTCCGCCCTGGCCGCAGTTTCTGTCGCTCCTGGAATATCCTTTGCCCAGCAAGGCAAGCCGATCCGCATGATCGTGCCCTTCCCGCCCGGTGGCGCCACCGACATCACGGCGCGCGTGCTGTCGGAGCCGCTGGCCAAGATCCTCCAGCAGCCCGTGGTCATCGACAACCGCGCCGGCGCCGGCGGCTCCATCGGCATGGCCGAGGTGGCCCGCTCCGCGCCGGACGGCCTCTCGTTCGGCGTGGCCACGCTCTCCACGCACGGCGTGAACCCGGCCGTGTACCAGAAGCTGCCCTACGACCCGGTCAAGGGCTTCGTCGCCGTGACCGAACTGGTGAAGGCGCCGGGCGTGGTCGTCATCAACCCGCGCGTGCTGCCGGTGCAGAGCTTCGCGGAACTCGTGAAGCACCTGAAGGCGAATCCGGGCAAGGTGTCGTACGCCTCGCCGGGCAACGGCACCATCGGCCATATGTGGGGCGAACTCTTCAAGAGCAGCACCGGAACCTCGATGGTGCACATCCCCTACCGCGGTGCGGGCCCGGCCATCAACGACGTGCTCGCGGGCGAGGTGCCGGTGTATTTCGACCAGGTGGCTTCTTCGCTGCCGCACGTGAAGGCGGGCAAGCTGAAGGCGCTGGCCGTGTCCTGGAGCGGCCGGCTCGACGTGCTGCCCGAGGTGCCGACCTACCGCGAGCTCGGCTATCCGGCCAACAACGATCCGTCGTGGTTCGGACTGGTGGCGCCCGCCGGCACGCCGGCCGACATCGCGCTGCGCATGCAGCAGGCCGTGGCCACGGCGCTCAAGGACGCCACAGTGCGCGAGCGCCTGGCGCTGCAGGGGCTCTATGCGTCCGGCACCACGCCGGCCGAGTTCGCGAAGCAGATCGACAGCGAGATCGAGAAGATGAAGAAGGTCGCGGCCTTTGCCCGCATCCGATTGGACTGACCTGGTACCTGCCTATGCATCCTGTCCTGAAACTGATCCAAACCCGCGCCCAGGTGACCAGCGTTGCCGGGCACACGCCGCTGGTGCTCGATTCGCCGCACAGCGGCACCGTCTACCCCGAGGATTTCCGGCCCGCCTGCGACCTGGCCACGCTGCGGCGGGCCGAGGACACGCACGTCGAGAAGCTCTATGCCTTTGCGCCCGCCATGGGCGCGGCGTGGATCGAGGCGCACTTTCCGCGCAGCTACCTGGACGCCAACCGCGACACCACCGAGCTGGACACCGCGCTGCTCGACGGCCCCTGGACCGAGCCCCTGTCGACCGACCCGCGCGTGCTTGCCAAGGTGCGGCTCGGCAAGGGCCTGGTCTGGAAGCTCACCGACGAGGGCCTGCCGATCTACGACCGGCTGCTGGGCGTGGACGAGGTGCGCGCGCGCATCGACAACTGCTGGCGGCCCTACCACGCCGCGGTGGCCGAGGCCATTGACGCGGCGCATGCGCGGCACGGCTACAGCATCCACATCAACTGCCACTCGATGCCGGCGGTGGCGGGCAGCCACGCCACCGATTTTCCGGGGCTCGTGCATGCGGACTTCGTGATCGGCGACCGCGACGGCAGCACCGCCGACCCGGCGCTGTCGCAAAGCATCTGCGAGCACCTGCGCGCGCGCGGCTACAGCGTGGACTACAACCATCCCTACAAGGGCGTGGAACTGGTGCGCCGCCATGGCCGGCCGGCCGGGCAGCGGCACAGCATCCAGGTGGAGGTCAACCGCAGGCTCTACATGGACGAGGCCACGCTGGCGCTCGACGAGGCCGGCGCGGCGCGGCTGCGGCAGGATCTCCAGTCGATGGTGGCGATGCTGCTGGCCACCGATCCGCGCTGATCGACAACAACCCTGCCGCCGGCGCGTGTGTTGTTGCAGGGCCGGGGAAGCGCCGGCCTATAGTGGCCGCAAGTCCCACCCTTGCCTGGAGTTTTCCGTGAAGCCATTCATTGCAGCTGTTCTTGCCATCGCGATGGGCGCCCTGGCGGCGGGCTGCGCCGGCACGGGGTCGGCCGGCGGCAGCAGCGACCGCGCCACCTCGTCGTCCGGCAGCGGGGTGACGGTGTTCGGCACCATCGACGCTGGCGTCAGCGGCAGCACGAACCGTTCCGAGCGGCGCTAACCGGCCGATCTCGCCAGTCCGTCGCCTGTCAGCGCCGCAGCAGCGCCTGGCGCAGCACCCGGGCCGCGCGGTCGCGGATCCGGCCGTGCCCTGCATCGGGCACGGTGCGCGGCGCCACCTTCGCGGTGGCGCAGGCCCAGAGAAAGTCGTGCAGGATCGGCGTGTCGTCCACCGTCTCGGTGCTGCCGTATTTGTGGAATTCAGGGTGCCACTGCGTGGCGGCGATGTAGCTGCGGCCCCTGTCGGAACGGCGGCGGATGGCCTCGGGCACGCGGTCGGGCAGGCTCCAGGCCTCGATCTCGAAGCCCGGCGCGAGGTCTTTCACGCCCTGGTGGTGGATGCTGTTGACCTTGGCGGTCTTCACCTCGGGGTAGAGCTTGGCCAGGCGCGTGCCCTCCACGATCTCGATCTGGTGGAAGTTCTGGTCGTAGGCCACCGGGTCGCGGTGCCGGATGGTTTCGGGGTGCTCGTGCTGCGCCTCGATGTCCTGGTAGAGCGTGCCGCCGAAGGCCACGTTGATCAGCTGCAGCCCGCGGCAGACGCCGAAGATCGGCTTGCCGGCCTGCTCGAAGGCCTCGACCAGCGCCAGGTCGTACAGGTCGCGGATGCGGTCGCCCACCCAGGCATCTTTGAGCGGCTCCTCGCCGTAGCTGCCGGGCCAGACGTCGGCGCCGCCGTGCATCACCACGCCGTCGAGCCATTCGGCGTAGTGCGAGAGCTTGGTGTCGCCGCGCGCGGTTTCGCCCGTGGGGCAGGGCACCATCACCACCATGGCGCCGGCCGACATCAGCCAGTGCGCGATGGATTGCTCGACGTATTGCAGCGTCTTGTTGGTGAAGAGCGAACGCGCCGGATCGGCATGGGAAAAGCAGGCGGACAAGCCGATCTTCAGCCGGGCGGAAACTGGTTGCGGCATCGCGGGACGAGCAGGGCGTGCTGTGCGGAAAGGAAAGTCCATTGTGGCGCTTTGGCCTCTCGCACGGGGTCGGACGACACGCCAAAGTATGCTTTCAACGCCGCCACGACCAAGAAGGAAGACAAGCCATGAAAACGATCAAGGGCCCGGCCATATTCCTGGCCCAGTTCGCCGGGGACCAAGCCCCGTTCAATTCGCTCGACGCCATTGCCGGCTGGGCGGCCGGGCTGGGCTACAAGGGCGTGCAGATCCCGAGCTGGGACGCGCGCCTGTTCGACTTAAAGAAGGCCGCCGAGAGCAGGACCTACTGCGACGAAATCAAGGGCACGCTGGCCGCGCACGGCCTCGAGATCACCGAGCTGTCGACCCACCTGCAGGGCCAGCTGGTCGCAGTGCATCCGGCCTACGACGCGGGCTTCGACGGCTTCGCGGCGCCCGAGGTGCGCGGCGACCCGGTGCGGCGCCAGCAATGGGCGGTGGAGCAATTGCACTTCGCGGCCAGGGCCTCGGCCAACCTGGGACTCACGGCGCATGCCACCTTCTCGGGCGCGCTGGCCTGGCCGTACCTCTATTCGTGGCCGCCGCGCCCGCCGGGACTCATCGAGGAAGCCTTCGACGAGCTCGCGCGCCGCTGGCGCCCGATCCTCGATGCCTTCGACGCGGCGGGCGTGGACGTGGGCTACGAGATCCACCCCGGCGAAGACCTGCACGACGGCGTGAGCTACGAGATGTTTTTGGAGCGCGTGGACAACCACCCGCGCGCCTGCCTCTTGTACGACCCGAGCCACTTCATGCTGCAGCAGCTCGACTACCTGGCCTACATCGACCACTACCACGAGCGCATCAAGATCTTCCACGTGAAGGACGCCGAGTTCAACCCGACCGGCAAGCAGGGCGTGTACGGCGGCTTCCAGAGCTGGATCAACCGCGCGGGGCGCTTCCGCTCGCTGGGCGACGGGCAGGTGGATTTCAAGGCCATCTTCTCGAAGATGGCGCAGTACGACTTCCCGGGCTGGGCGGTGCTCGAGTGGGAATGCTGCATCAAGCACCCCGAGGACGGCGCACGCGAGGGCGCGGCCTTCATTGCCGACCACATCATCCGCGTGGCCGACCGGGCCTTCGACGATTTTGCGGCGGGCGGCGTGGACGCGGCCGCCAACCGGCGGATGCTGGGGATCGGCTGAAGCGCCTTCAGAGCAGCGCCGCGAGCCGCCGGACCGCGCCGTCGATCTGCGATTCGCCGATCAGGCCGTAGCCGAAGGCCAGGCCGTTGGGCACGTCCGGCGCCTGCGGATCCAGCGCGAAGCGCGACAGCGGCGGCAGCGCGATGCCGGCTGCGGCAGCGCGCTCGACCACCGCGTCGGCCCGCGTGCCGGTGCGCAGCCAGGCCGACAGGTGCAGCCCCGCGCTGGACGGAATCGCCTCGAGCCGGCCGGCGCCATGGTGCGCCAGCGCGTCGAGCAGGGCCGTGCGGCGCGCCCCGTAGACCTTGCGCATCTTGCGGATGTGGCGCGCGAGGTGCCCTTCGGCAATGAATGCGGCCAGCGCCTCCTGCTGCAGCACCGGGCCATGCCAGTCGGCCAGCTCGCGCGCCCGCACCAGCGCGGCGCGCGCCCAGGGCGGCGCCACCACGAAGCCGAGCCGCAGCGCGGGAAACAGACTCTTCGAGAAGGTGCCGACGTAGAAGACCGACTCGGCGCGGTCGAGCGTCTGCAGCGCATCGAGCGGACGGCCGGCAAAGCGGAATTCGCTGTCGTAGTCGTCCTCGATGACGACCGCGTTGCGCGCCTGCGCAAAGGCCAGCAGCGCCGCGCGCCGCTGCGGCGACATCGCCACGCCGGTGGGGAACTGGTGCGAGGGCGTCACGCAGATCACGCGCGCCTCGGGCGGCAGGCGGTCGACGCACAGGCCCTCGGCATCGGTCGGCACGATGGCCACCCTGGCGCCCGCAGCCGTCATGGCCTCGCGCAGTGAGGGATAGAAGAGCTGCTCGACCGCGACCACCGTGCGCCCCGGCACCACGAGGATGCGCGACAGCAGCCCGAAGGCCTGCTGCGCACCGGCCGTCACCACGATGTCGCCAGCGGTGCAGCCGACCGCGCGGGTGAACGACACATGCCCGGCGATCGCCTCGCGCAGCGCGGGCTGGCCTTGCGGATCGGCGTAGTCGGCCGGCTCGCGCGCCAGGCGCCGCAGCGCGCGGTCGGACAGGCGGCGCCAGATGTCGAAGGGGAAGGCGCCGACGTCGGGCAGGCCGACGCGGAAGTCGTCGCGCGAGCGCTGCGACTGCAGCGTGGGCGCGAGGCCAGCGCCCGGCACGAAGAGCGGCACCAGCCGCGGGTCGCGGCGCACCGCCGCGCTTGCCGTGCGGGCCGGCCGGCCGCGCCGCGATCGCGGCAGCGTACCGGCCACGTAGGTGCCGGCCCCGGGACGCGCCAGCAGATAGCCTTCGCTCAGCAGCAGGTCGTAGGCCGCGAGCATGGTGTTGCGCGACACGCCCAGGCGCTGCGCGAGCGCGCGCGTGGCGGGCAGCCGCGCGCCGGGCTGCAGCCGGCCGTCCAGGATGGCGGCGCGCAGCTGCCGGTGCAGCTCGCGCAGCAGGTGGCGCGAGCCGACGCTCGGCAGGCGGATCGCGAGTTCGAAGAAAAGTGGCTCCATGAATTTCGCCGATTGTGGTTCTTTTGAAGAGCCACCTGCAAGCCTATTCTGGAGGTCTCGAAACGCTCGCCGGAGTCCGCCATGAACACCGAACCCGCTGCCGCTGCACCTCGGACGGAACGCCTGCCCTTCGGCTTGGCGTGGCTCGCGCTTGGCGCCTTCGCCATCGGCACCGAAAGCTTCATGGTGGCCGGCCTGCTGCAGCTCTTGGCAGCCGACCTGCAGGTGAGCGCCACGCGGGCCGGCCAGCTGGTGCTGCTGTTCGCGCTGAGCTATGCGATCGGTTCGCCGCTGATGGCTGCAGCATGCGCGCGATTCGGCCGGCGGCCGCTGCTGATCGCGAGCCTCGCGGCTTTCTCCGCGCTCACGCTGCTGGCCTCGATGGTCCAGGGCTTCGCGCAGCTGGCGCTGGCGCGTGTGGTGCTGGGGCTGGTGGCTGGCGTCTTCCTGCCAACTGCGAGCGCGGTGGCGGCGGCCATGGTGCCGCCCGCGCTGCGTGGCCGCGCGCTCGCCATCGTGAGCGGCGGCGGCACGGTGGCGGTGGCGCTCGGCGTGCCGCTGGGCGCGTGGATCGCGGGCTGGGGCGGCTGGCGCACGGCCTACCTGCTGATTGCCGCGGTGGCGGCGCTGGCCGCCTGGGGCCTCGCTGCCGGCCTGCCGCGCCAACTGGCGGCGGCGCCCGATGGAGCCGCCGCCCGGCCCGCCGTGGCCCTGGCGGTGGCCCGCGAAGCCGGCGTGCCGTCGGCGCTGCTGGTCACGGTGCTGTGGGCCACGGGCGGCTTCAGCTTCTACACCTACATCGCGCCCTTCCTGTCGCACACGCTGGGCGTGGGGGCGGACGGCGCCGGCGCGGTGTTCTGCGCCATTGGCGTGGCGGCCGCGGTGGGCACGGCGGCGGGGGGCTGGGCCACCGACCGCTTCGGCGCCGACCGCGTGGTGCAGGGCTTCGCGCTGATGCTGGTGCTGGTCCTGGGCGGGCTCTCGCTCGCGGCGCAGATGCTGCCGCGCGGCCTCGCGCTGCCGCTCGTCGTGGGACTGTCGGCGCTGTGGGGCCTTGCCGGCTGGGGCTTCGGTCCGGCGCAGGCGGTGCGGCTGATCCGGCTGGCGCCCGAGCGCGCGCCGATGACGCTGTCGCTCCATGCGTCGGCGGTGTACCTGGGCATTGCGGCCGGCTCGGCGCTGGGCGGCGCGGCGATCGAGCTCTTCGGCGTGGCGGCGGTGGGCTGGGTGGGCAGCGCCTGCCAGCTCGCCGGATGGATGCTGCTGTTGCGCGCGGCGCGCCGGGCGCGCACGCTGCGCCTGCCCGCGGCGGCACCGCAAGCCGCCTGATGCAGGCGAAATTGCTCTTGTCTTGATAGCAGCAGATGCTTGAAAACAGGGCGCCGGACCGCCGATTCACGAGACCGTTGTTTTAAACACAAGCAACTGTCATGCCCCGCGGGTTATAATGCCGGGTTCGTTTCGATACCACGACGAAGCACTTTTCGTCATCCGCCGGCTGACCTGCACCGTCCCTTGGATTTTTCAGGCCTCTTTTCCTCAAGCCGGCTTCACAGTGTGTTGGAGCGCCAGACCGGGCGCCCATGATTGCCACCACTGCCTTCGTTCTTGTTGAAGCGAATAGCGCGTCCGCCGCGCCATTCCGGCCGGCCCACGCCCGTTTTCAATTATTTTTTCGGCATCCCGCGCACACTTTCCGCGCAGGGTGCCAAGGCTTCATGGACATCATTCAACACAGTATCGCGGTGGGCAAGTACCTTGTTTCGCCGCTCATTCGCCACCAGGACGACGGCAATTTCGCCGCGTCCGTCTCGATCCGCTCCGGCCGGGGCAGCGGCATGCACGACCGCGTGATGCGTTTCACGCCGCGCTTTGCCAGCCACGCCGCCGCGGCACGCTATGCCGTCGCCCAGGGCCTCGGCTGGGTGCGCGAACGCCATCCCCGCAGCGCGCCGCTGGCCTTGCCGTGCGCAGGCTGAAACAATTACGCCCATCTTCATCTCCAACACACATCGAACGAGAATTCAGAGGTAATCACACATGCCCAAGGAAGAACTGATCGAAATGAACGGCGCAGTGACCGAAGTCCTGCCCGACTCGCGCTACCGCGTGACGCTCGACAACGGCCACCAGCTGATCGCCTACAGCGGCGGCAAGATGCGCAAGCACCACATCCGCATCCTGGCGGGTGACAAGGTGTCGCTCGAACTCTCGCCCTACGACCTGACCAAGGGCCGTATCACCTTCCGCCACCTGGAGCGTCGCGGCCCGCCGCCGACCAACTCCGGCAACAACAACGCACCTCGCCGCTGATCCGCGACGGACGAAGGGCCTTGCAAGCGCCCCGCGGCGGGCGCTTGCAAGGCCTTTGTTTTTGTTGCGGCCGTCCGGCTGCAAAACGATGACCACACCCTCTTCCACAGCCGGCGACCCCCAGGCCGAGAACGGTTTTGCCGCGCTGGCGCTTTCGCCCCAGATGCTGGCCAACCTCACGCAGCTCGGCTACACGCAGATGACGGCGATCCAGGCGGCCGCGCTGCCGCCGGCGCTGCTCGGCAAGGACCTGATCGCGCAGGCCAAGACCGGCAGCGGCAAGACGGCCGCCTTTGCGCTGGCGCTGCTCTCCAACCTGAACCCGCGCCGCTTCGCCATCCAGGCGATGGTGCTGTGCCCGACGCGCGAACTGGCCGACCAGGTCACGACCGAAATCCGCCGCCTGGCGCGCGCCGAGGAAAACATCAAGGTGGTCACGCTCTGCGGCGGCGTCGCGCTGCGCGGGCAGATCGCCAGCCTGGAGCACGGCGCGCACATCGTGGTGGGCACGCCGGGCCGCATCATGGACCACCTGGAGCGCGAGAACCTGAACCTCGAGGCGCTCAACACGCTGGTACTCGACGAGGCCGACCGCATGCTCGACATGGGCTTCTTCGACGACATCGTGAAGGTGGCGCGCCAGTGCCCCAAGGAGCGCCAGACGCTGCTGTTCTCGGCCACCTACCCCGAAGGCATCGCCAAGCTCGCGCAGCAGTTCATGAAGAGCCCCGAGCAGATCACGGTGCAGGCGCAGCATGAAGGCAGCAAGATCCGCCAGCGCTGGTACCAGGTGAAGGAAAGCGAACGGCTGCATGCCGTGAGCCTGCTGCTCGACCATTTCCGCCCCGTCAGCACGCTGGCCTTCTGCAACACCAAGCAGCAGTGCCGCGACCTCGTCGAGGTGCTGCAGGCCCAGGGCTTCAGCGCACTGGCGCTGTTCGGCGAGCTGGAGCAGCGCGAGCGCGACCAGGTGCTGGTGCAGTTTGCCAACCGCAGCTGCTCGGTGCTGGTGGCGACCGACGTGGCGGCGCGCGGGCTGGACATTGCGCAGCTCGAGGCCGTGATCAACGTCGACGTGACGCCGGACGCCGAAATCCACATCCACCGCATCGGACGCACCGGCCGCGTGGGCCAGCAGGGCGGCGCCGAAGGCCTTGCGCTGAACCTGGCCAGCATGGACGAGATGGGCAGCGTCGGCAAGATCGAGCAGCTGCAGGGCCGCGAATCCGAATGGCACCCGCTGGCCGAGCTCACGCCGGCCCAGGGCGTGCCGCTCGCGCCGCCCATGGCCACCTTGCAGATCGTGGGCGGGCGCAAGGAGAAGATCCGCGCCGGCGACGTGCTGGGCGCGCTCACCGGCGACTGCGGCTACGCCAAGGACCAGGTCGGCAAGATCAACGTCAACGAGTTCTCGACCTATGTGGCCGTGGAGCGCGGCATTGCGGCCGAAGCGGCACGCAAGCTCTCGAGCGGCCGCGTGAAGGGCAAGAGCGTGAAGGTGCGCCTGCTGGAGCTCTGAAAGTCACCCCGCCGTGCCGGTTGCTTCGGCTTCCGGCAGGCAAAATCCCCGCTGTGGCCTAATTGAGCCTCGAACATCACTTTTTTACCCGAGCTTTTCATGCCCAAGAAAATTCGTACCGAAGCCGACCGCGTTGCCACCCCGAAGCCGACGCCCCTGCCCGGCTACGCCCTGCCCAAGTCCGGTGGCGGCCAGAAGGTCAGCCTGGAACGCGGCACCGCCACGCGCAGCAAGAAGAACCCCGGCAAGCGCGCCAAGAAGGGCGGCTGATCCAGCCCCCGGAGGCTCGCAAGAGCCGCGACGAACGCGCCCCCGGGCGCGTTTTGTCATTGGGGCAGCCACAAACCAATCCGCGATGTCCGACGACAACCAGATCTTCATCCCGCCCTCGTTCTTCGCGGTCTACAGCGATGCGCGCCAGCGCCTGTCGGAGCCGATCGGCGTGGTGCGCGAGCGCTACGAGATCTGCGAGGACCTCGCCAGCCACCTCGTGGGCCACGCGCAGATCCAGCACCACACCGAGGTGCCGGTCGAGAGCGAGATCCTGCGGCGCATCCATGCCGGGCTGACGGCGCCCGAAGCCGGCGTGTCGGCGGCCGAGGCCGGCTGGATCGTGCAGCGGCTGGCCGAGCTGCTGGGCTGGCCCGGACCCGAGCTGGCCGCGGACTGAAGCAGCGGCCGGGCGCCCGTCAGGCGGGCGCGGCGCGCTTGAGCAGGCTCAGGTAGCCCGGCTGCACTTCCATGCGCGCGGTGGCGCCGCGCCGCTGCAGCAGGCGGTGCGCCTTCGGCAGGCTCCAGCAGGGCAGGCTGGTGAACATGTGGTGCTCGCAGTGGTAGTTGACCCAGTAGGGCGCCACCAGCGCGCGCTCCAGCCAGCCGGCGTGCGTGGTGCGCGCCTGGCGCAGCGGATCGGCCTCGTTCTGCGCCACCAGCGCATGCTCGGCGATGTTGCGCACACGGCTCACGAGCGGCAGCCAGGTGGCCATCGGCAGCAGCCACATCAGGAGCCAGGCCCACCCATGCCCGGCCAGCGCGAAGGCCAGCAGGCCGAGGCCGTTGCCGGCGAGGAAGCGGCGGTCTTTCGCCAGCTCGCGCCCGAAGGCCTTCAGCGCCGATTCGCCGGGTGCGCGGTGCCGGATGCCTTCGGCGATGTGGCCGAAGCGCTGCTTGTAGAAGGTCTGGCCGCTCAGGTCGCGCACGACCTTGCGCCACATCGAACCACGCGTGATCGGGAAGGGCGCAGACAGCACCAGGTCCGGGTCTTCGGTCTGCTGCACGAAGCGGTGGTGCTGCAGGTGGTAGGGCCGGTAGCCGCGCAGCGTGGAGGAGCACAGCCAGTAACCCACCCAGTCGTTGACCCTGCGGCTGCAGTGCAGGCCCGCATGCGCGGCATCGTGCATGAGGATGAAGAGCCCGAGCTGCCGCGCGCCGACGATCGGCACCATGAGCGGCACGGTCCACGGCCACACGATACCCGCGAGCATCGCGGCGCCGATGACGCCCCAGCAGTGCGCCACCAGCCACAGGCCCTTCCATGACGAACGGGCGGTGAGCGACTGCCACTCCTCGGTGGTGAAGAAGTCCTCGGGTTGGGCGCGGGGGGCGACGGCCATCGGGCCAGTATGCGCCGATGGCCCGGCCGCGGCACGCGGAATTCCCCGGGCTTGCCGCCTGGCGGACGCGCCCGCAAACCGGGACCTCAGTTGTCGATCACCTTGCGGGCGAACAGCTCGAGGTAGTCCATCAGGCGGTTGGCGCCCGCGACGGCCGCGGCCTCGTCGCCGGTTGCAATGCCCTGCGCGAGCTCGAGGTGCGCATTGGCGCCTTCCACGATCTCGCCTTCATGCTGGTAGGCATACCAGAAGCGGCGGCATTGCACGATGACCGGAATCACGGCCTTCACCGCCGAATCGTTATGGCTCGCCTGGTGGTTGACGAGGTCGAGCGCGCGGTCGGCCTGCATGTAGTCGTTCAGGTCGCCGCGATGGGCGGCCTTCACCATCAGCTCGGCACAGCGCACGATCTCCTTGCGCTGCAGCGCGGTGGCGCGGCGCGCCGAGCAGGCTGCAATCAGCCGTTCGAGCACGCGCCGGGTCTGGATCACGTCGAGGTGGTCGGCCAGGTCGATGGTCGACACCAGCAGGCCGCGGCGCGGCTGCTGCACGATGAGGCCGATGGACACCATGCGCATCAGCGCCTCGCGCACCGGGGTGCGGCCCAGGCCGGTGCGCTCGGCGAGGTCGGCTTCGACGATCTGGCTGCCGGGCTCCAGCTGCAGCGTGGACAGCAGCGTCTCGATCGCGTCATAGGCGAGGTCGGCAGCCCGTCGCTTGGGCTGGGGGCGGGGCACGGTCTTCGTGGCGGACATTGATTTCTTTTGCTGCAGCTGCTTCGGGCTCATTGTCGGTCCACATCCTCATGGTCCGCGAGGCCGGCCAGCGTTGCGATGCGCGCCGGCGAGAGCGGCGGCCGCGGCGCGGGCGGCGTCCAGCCGAACAGGAACTGCGCCGCATCGCCGCACACGCGCCCCTGGCAGGCACCCATGCCGCAGCGGCGATGGAGCTTGGCGTCGGTCCAGCCGCTGCAATCCGCCAATGCGGAGAAGGGTACGTCTTCGCAGCGGCATACGAGGGTGCCGGGCTGCGGCATCTGCCTGATGGCGGGGCCGAGGGCGAAGCTTCGGTGCAGCCGCGCCGCAAAGGCATTCCAGCGGGCCCGCTCGGCTTCGTGCGGCTTCGCTGCGCGCTCGTTGCCGACCGCCGCATGGCCGGCGATGGTGCCCTGGACCAGCGCGCGCTCGCTGCCGCCGAAACCGGTGCATTCGCCGGCCGCGTAGATGCCGGGCAGGCTGGTGGCTTGCAGTGCATCGACGGCCAGCGCCTGGGCGCCACCGTCGGCAGTCGCGAGGGCGCAGCCCAGCATCCGGCCGAGCTGCGTGTTCGGTGTGAGGCCGAAGCCGCAGGCGACGCGCTCGCAGGCGATCTCCACCTCGCGGTCGCCCTGGAGAAGCCGGACCGACTCGACCTGCGCCCCGCCGTGCGCCGAAACGATGCGCGACGAGGTGCGGTACTGCCCATCGGCCAACGTCACCGCCTGTATCGCCTTGCCCGGCCAGCGCAGCAGGCTGGCGGCAAAGCCCGCGACCGCCGCGAACGACGCCTGCTCGGCAACGCGCACGACCTTGGCGCCCGCCGCGCGCACCGTCGCCGCGGCGGCGAGCAGCAGAGGCCCGCTGCCCGCGATCACGATGCGTTCGCCTTCGACCGGCAGGCCCGCCTTGATGAGCGCCTGCAATCCACCCGCGCCCGTGACGCCGGGCAGCGTCCAGCCCGGGAAGGGCAGCAGCAGCTCGCGCGCGCCGGTGCAGAGGATGAGTTTGTTCCACTGCATGCGCCAGCCGCGTTCGGCATCTTCGAGCAGCAGTTCGTTGCGCGCAGGCGCCGCGACGACGCGCGTGCCGCTGCACACGCGGATGTTGGAATGGCGTTCGAGTGCATCGCGCCAGGTGCGGGCAGCCACGGGCAGCGATGCACCGGGGCCGTCGCGCCAGATCTGCCCGCCGGGCGCGGGGTTGTCGTCGATCACGGCGATCGATGCGCCGCTCGGCGCGGCGGCCACCGCCGCGGCCATGCCGGCGGGGCCCGCGCCGACGATCAGCAGGTCGCAGTGCTCCAGCGCCATGGCCGTCATCCCGAGGTCTCCACGCGCATGCCTTCGGCGCAGACCGCCTGGCAGGCGAGCCTGCGCCGGCCGTCGATCAACACGCGGCATTCCTGGCACACGCCCATGCCGCAGAAAGGCGCGCGCGGCTGGCCCGTGACGGAGGTGCGCGCCACGCCCATGCCGCCGGCCACGCGCAGCGCCGCGGCGACCGAGCTGCCCGCCTTCACGCGGACGAGATGGCCGTCGATGTGCAGCAGGGTCTGGCCGCTCACTGGTGCACCCTTGGCGCTGCGCTCATGCGCTCCTCCAGCAGGCCGCGCGGCGCATACGGCGCCGCGTCGAATCCGGGCGCGGCGCCGGTCATCAGCGCCGCGAGCAGGTGCGCGCTGCCCGGCGCGGTGGTCACGCCCAGGCCTTCGTGGCCGACGGCAAGCCAGAGCTTCTCGCGCCAGGGGTGCTTGCCCAGCAGCGGCAACCCGTCGGGCGTCGCGGCGCGCAGGCCGGTCCACGAGCGGACCGCGTTGAGGTCCGCGAGCCCCGGCAGGTAGTCGAGCGCGCGCTGCAGCATGCGCGCGAGCATCGGCGCTTCGACCGCCGGATCGGTGGTGCCGAACTGGCGCGAGGAGCCGATCAGCAGCTGGCCCGTGGGCCGCGGCTGCACGTTGAAGGCGACCGAATCGCCGTCGCTGTGGTGCGCGCTGGTCACATAGCCGAGTTCGACGAGCTGGTGGTGCACCGTGCCTGGGTAGCGGTCGGTGATCAGCAGGTGGCCCTTCTTGGGGCGGATCGGGAGTTCGGGGCACAGCGTCGTCGCTTCGATGCCGTTGGCCAGCACGATCTGGGGCGCGGTGCGGCGGCTGCCGTCCGCGAGCTGCAGCGTGCCGTCGTCTTCGATGGCATCGACCTTCGCGTGCTCGACGCGGATCGAAGCGCCGCCCTGCGCGAGCAGCCAGCGCGCCGCGTTCGGCGCATAGAGGATGCCGTCGCCGGGCACTTCGAGCGCGCCTGCGAGGTCCTTGCGCAAGGCGGGCTCGGCGCGGGTCAGCGCGGGTGCATCGAGCAGGCGGCTGTCGATGCCGTGTGCATGCAGCCGCTGCTGCTTGCGCTCGGCCTCGGCCATTTCTTCTTCGTTGGCCGCGATCCAGAGCGTGCCGCAGGCGCTGTACGCGCAGTCCTCGCCCATGCGGGGCGCCAGGGCGCGCCATTGCGCCATCGAATGCCGGCTCAACGCAAGTTCGGCCGGGTTGTCGTCCATCACCACCAGGTGCCCCATGCCCGCGCCGGTGGCACCGCCGATGCGCGCATCGAGCACCAGCACCCGGCGGCCGGCCTGCGCCAGCGCATGCGCGCAGGCGGCACCGACGATGCCGGCGCCGATGACGATCACATCCGTGTCCATGGCGGCCGGTGCTAGAGCCGGATTCCCCATCCGAAAGGATCGTTGTCGTCGATCAGGAGCGTGGCTTCGGCGCTGATGTGCGCGCGGCCACGCAGCGTCGGAATGACCCTGCCGTCTTCCAATGCGTAGCTGGCCTCGAAGCGGCTGCCGATCACGCTGGCCTGCGTCCACACCTCGCCCGGCGCGAGCTTGCCGTCGGCCGCGAGGCAGGCGATCTTGGCGCTGGTGCCGGTGCCGCAGGGCGAGCGGTCGTAGGCGTTGCCGGGGCAGAGCACGAAGTTGCGGCTGTCGGCGCCTTCGCTGTCGTTGGCGAAGAGTTCGATGTGGTCAATTTCCGCGCCCTCGGCGCCCGTGATGCCCTGCGCCGCGAGCGCGCGGCGCAGCGCGATGGTGTAGCCGGTCAGCGCGGCGAGGTTGTCGCTCGCCACGCGCTGGCCGTGTTCGCTCACCAGGAAGAACCAGTTGCCGCCCCAGGCGACGTCGCCGCGTACGGTGCCGTGGCCGGGCAGATCCACCGCCACCTGGTGCAGATGCCGGTAGGCCGGCACATTGCGCACGCTCACCGAACCATCGGCATGCAGCGTGGTCGTGACCGTGCCCACGGGCGTCTCGATGCGATGCTCGCCGACGCCGATGCGCCCCATGTGCGCGAGGCTCACGACCAGGCCGATGGTGCCGTGGCCGCACATGCCGATGTAGCCGGCGTTGTTGAAGAAGATCACGCCGGCTGCGGCATCGGGCGACACCGGCTCGCACAGCAGCGCGCCGACCACCACGTCGCTGCCGCGTGGCTCGAGCACTGTTGCCGCGCGCCATTTGTCATGCCGCTCGGCCAGCAGCGCGCGGCGCTCGGCCATGCTGCCGCCGCCCAGATCGGGAAACCCGCCGATGACCAGGCGCGTGGGCTCGCCGCCCGTGTGCGAATCGATGATCTGGATGCGCTGCATGCGGCGTCGTCCGTTCAGTAGCTGGCGATGGGCACCGGGGCCGCGTTCTTGAAGGTGAAGACGGTGATGGGCGCCTGCTTCATGTTGCCCTTGTCGTCGTAGCTGTAGGTGGCGGCCACGCCCTTGTAGGTGTCCTTGTAGAGCTGCGCGCCCACCTTGTCGGGGTCGATCGAGTTGGCCTTCTTCATCGACTCGCCGATGAAGAGCACCTGGTCGTAGTAGGAGGCGGCATACGCATCGGGGTCCGCGTTGAAGCGCTTCTTGAATTTCTCCTTGAAGGCCGGACCGGTCTGCGCCTTCTCGAGCATGGAGCCGCCCTGCGAGCAGAACACCAGGTCGTTGACCGCGTCGCCGCCGATCTTGCCGGTGGCGGGACTGCAGACGGTGTCGCCGCCCAGCAGCTTGCCGGGCACCGCGAGCTGCTTCATCTGCCGCGCCATGGGGGCGGCCTGCGGCGCATAGCCGCCGAAGAAGATGGCCTCGGGCGCCTTGGCCTTCATGTTGGTGAGGATGGCGGTGAAGTCCACGGCCTTGTCGGTGGTGAACTCCTGGCCGACCACCGTGAGGCCCTGCTTCTTCGCTTCCTTGGTGAACTCTTCCGCCAGGCCCTGGCCGAAGGCGGTGCGGTCGTCGATCACGCCGACCTTCTTCACCTTCAGCTCCTTGGCCGCATACACGGCCATGCTGGAGCCGATCTGGTTGTCGCTCGCGATGATGCGGTACAGGTTCTTGTAGCCGCCCTGCGTGACCTTCGGGTTGGTGCCCACGGTGGAGACCATGGTGCCGCCGTCGGCATAGATGCGCGAAGCCGGAATGGCCACGCCCGAGCAGTACGGGCCCATGACGTACTTGACGCCGTCGTCCACGAACTTCTGCGCCACGCTCACGCCGGTCTTGGCGTCGCACTGGTCGTCTTCGGACACCAGTTCGAACTTCAGCGTCTTGCCGCCGGCTGTGAGCTTCTTCGCGTTGAGCTCCTCGATGGCGAGGCGCACGCCGTTTTCATTGTCCTTGCCCGCGAAGGCATTGGGACCCGAGAGCGGCCCGCTGTGGCCGATCTTGACGACCTGCTCCTGCGCATTCGCCAGGCCAGGGATGGCAAGTGCCACGAGGCCGACGACGCTGAGAAGTGGAACCATGCTTGCTTTTGTCTTCATGCTTCTTCCTGGGTTGGAACAATGAAAAGAGCGGTTATTACATGACCGACTGGTACTGCGCTGGCCGCGTGGCCAGCGCCTTCTTCACGATGGCCTCGATGGCCGCGCGCTCATTGCCGATGAGCGGCAGCCGCGGGCGTCGCATGTGCTCGCTGCCCACGCCCACCAGCACGTCGATGAGCTTGAGGTTCTGCACCAGCTTGGTCGACACGTCCAGGTGCAGCATCGGCGTCATCCACTGGTAGAGCTTCAGCGCCTCGGCGAACTTGCCCGCCTTCATCAGGTCGTACAGCGCCACCGTCTCGCGCGGGAAGGCGCAGCCCACGCCTGCCAGCAGGCCGTCGCAGCCCAGCGCCAGGCCTTCGTAGGCCAGGTCGTCCACGCCCAGGAACAGCTGGTAGCGATCGCCCACCGTGTTGCGCAGGTCCGTGATGCGGCGGATGTCGTCCGAGCTTTCCTTGATGGCCGCGATCCATTCGCAGTCCGCGAGCTCCAGCATGTGCTCGGGCTTCAGGTCCACCCGGTAGGCCACCGGGTTGTTGTAGACCATGATGGGTTTTTGCGCCGAATTGGCGATGGTGCGCACATTGAGCATGGCCTCGCGCGCGTCGGCCACGTAGATCACCGAGGGCATCACCATGAAGCCGGCCACGCCGAGCTTGTTGGCGCCGTCCACATAGCGCAGCGCCTCGCGCGTGCTGGTTTCCGACACATTGGCCAGCACCGGGATGCGGCCGTCGGCCGCTTCCAGCGCGATCTTCGCCACCTGCAGCTTCTCTTCGAGCGTGAGCGTGCTGGCTTCGCCCAGCGAGCCGCAGGTCACGAGGCCGTGGATGCCGTTGCGGATCTGGAAGTCGATATGCCGCGCGGTGCCTTCGGCATCGATGCTTTCGTCGGCGTGGAACTTGGTGGTGATGGCGGGAAAGATGCCTTGCCAGCGGGGTTGGGTCACGTGAGCGCTCCTGGATGTGCGGTGGGGAAGGGTCCTACTTTAAATATATTAATGATATATCGTCAAGATATGTGTAGGGGACGCGCTCTTTCGGAGTTAGGGGCTTCTGTGATATCGGGGCACAGACGGGACCTTCGGGGCGCGATCACGCCGACGGGGTACCTTGCTCCGCGAATGTCCCCCGGCCTGCGGCCTCCTCCTTTATTTCGCTGCGCAAGGCACCCCATCAGCGTGCTCGTGTTCAGAGCACGGGTTGATCAGCCGCGAACCAACAGCGTGCCCTGTGCACAGGGCATCGGGTGCTCCCCGCAGCGAAATCAAGGAGGAGGCCGCAGGCCGGGGGACATTCGCGGAGGGGAGTACCCGGTGGCCTGTGCACGCGCCCCGAACAACAGCGCCCCGAACAAGAGCGCCAAGAACAACAGCACAAGATTAGTCGATCTTCGCTCCCGAAGCCTTCACCACCGCCCCCATCGCATCCCAGTCCGCGCGCAGCAGCTTCTGGAACTCCTCCGCGCTTTGCGTGCGCGGCTCCACGCCCAGGCGCTTGAAGCGCTCCTGGATCGCCGGATCGGACAGCACCTTGTTGGTGGCCGCATTGAGGCGCTCGACCTCGGCCTTGGGCGTGCCCGCCGGCGCGAGCAGGCCGATCCATGAATCGAAGGCGTAGCCCGGCAGGCCGCTCTCGGCCACCGTCGGCAGGCTGGGCAGGAACGGGCTGCGCGCCTGGCCGGTGGACGCGAGCAGCTTCATGCGCGGATCGGCCTGGAAACCCATCACGCCGATGCTCGACGAGATCACGGCCTGCACGCGGCCCGCGAGCACCTCGTTGACGGCCTCGCCGGTCGACTTGGTCGGGATGTGCGTCATCTGCAGCCCCGCCTTGGCGAGGAACGACGCCATCGCCAGGTGCGTGGCGCTGCCGTTGCCGGCCGAGGCGTAGTTGTACTTGCCCGGATTGGCCTTGACCTCCTTGATGAAGTCCGCCGTGTTCGACACGTTGAGCCCGCTCGAGACCGCCAGCGCGTAGCCCGCGTTGCCGATGTTGGCCACGCCGACGAAATCCTTCAACGGGTCGTACGACAGCTTGCTGTACAGGAAGCCCGCGATGTTGTGGCTCGCGGCCGCGAGCACCAGCGTGTTGCCGTCCGGCGGCGCCTTGGCCACCGCCGCCGCGCCCACCGTGCCGCCCGCGCCCGCGCGGTTCTCGACGATGGCGCTGGCGTTGAGCGCCGCGCCCAGCTCGGCGTTGAAGGCGCGCGCCACCGTGTCCTGCACCGCGCCGGTGCCGAAGGGCACGACGATGTGGATCACGCGCTGCTGCGCGTGCACGGGCGCAAGGGCGCCGAGTGCCGCGGCGGCTGCAAGGGCAGCGAGCGAACGCCGGGTGAACAGGGTGGAGGTCATCGGGTTGGCCGCTTTCATCATCGTCGTTGCAGTGGAAAATTTCTTCGCTCAGCCGCCCGGCGGCAGCCAGCGCTGCACCAGCTTCACGAAGTAGCTGGCGCCGATCGGAATGATCTCGTCGTTGAAGTCGAACGAGGTGTTGTGGATGATGCAAGGGCCGGGCCCGTGGCCGTCGAGCCGGTGGTCGCCGTCGCCATTGCCCAGGAAGGCGTAGCAGCCGGGCCGCGCGAGCAGCATGTGGGCAAAGTCCTCGGCGCCCATCACGGCGGGGAAGTTGTCGGTGACCATGCCATCGCCCACCACCTCGCGCATCACGCTGGCGGCAAAGCGCGCCTCGGCCGGGTGGTTGACCACCGGCGGCGAGGAGCGGTTGAAGAAGACCTCGGCCGTGCAGCCATGCGCCGCGGCCACGCCCGCGGCCACTTCGCGCAGCCGCGCCTCGATCTTGTCGATGGCCTCGATGGAGAAGGTGCGGATGGTGCCGCCGACCGTGGCCACGTCGGGAATCACGTTGGGCGCATCCGAGCCCTGCAGCTGCGTGACCGCGAGCAGGGCGCGCTCGGTGCTCGGAATGGTGCGCGGCACGATGGTCTGCAGCTGCTGCGCGAGCGTGACCACCGCGGCCACCGGGTCGATGCCGGTGTGCGGCATCGAGGCATGCGTGCCGCGCCCATGCATGGTGATCCTGTAGGTGTTGCTCGAGGCCATCAGCGCGCCTTCGTTGAGCGCGAAGCGGCCCACGTCGCCGACGGGAAAGTTGTGCAGCGCAAAGACCGCGTCGCACGGGAAGCGCTCGAACAGGCCGTCCTGGATCATCTTCTTGGCGCCGGCCTTGCCCATCTCCTCGGCCGGCTGGAAGATGAAATGCACGGTGCCGTCGAAATCGTCGGGCCCCTGCTGCGACAGGTGCCAGGCGGCGGCCAGCAGCATGGTGGTGTGGCCGTCGTGGCCGCAGGCGTGCATGCGGCCGGTGTGGGTGGACTTGTGGGCGAACTCGTTGGCCTCGTGCAGCGGCAGCGCGTCCATGTCGGCGCGCAGGCCGATGGTGCGTGTGCCGGTGCCCTTGCGCAGCACGCCGACCAGGCCGGTGCCGGCAATGCCGCGGTGCACCTCGATGCCCCATTCGGCGAGCAGGCCCGCCACCTTCTCGGAGGTGCGGTGCTCCTCGAAGCCGAGTTCGGGATGGGCGTGGATGTCGCGCCGGATATCGACGAAGCGGGAGACGCTGTTGGCAAAGGAGTCGACGATGTTCATGGTGGCAAGGGTCGTGGGGGGCGAACGATTCTGGCGCAAGGCGGCGATCGGCGCCATGCGATCGGTCAGAGGCCGGCCAGCACCTGGTCGAGCGTCTCGACCAGCAGGTCGGCGTTGGCTTCGGAAAACACCAGCGGCGGGCGGATCTTGAGCGTGTTGGCATGTTCGCCGGTGGCGCTCAGCAGCACCTGCCGCTCGCGCAGGCCGTTGACGATGCGCGCGGCTTCCGCGGTGGCGGGCGTGCGGGCGCGGCGGTCCGTGACGAGCTCCACGCCCACGAAGAGGCCCGCGCCGCGCACGTCGCCGATCAGCGCATGGCGCTCGGCGAGCTTCGCGATCTGCGCACGCAGGTAACGGCCGACGCGCTGCGCATTGGCCATCAGGCCTTCGCGCTCGATCACGTCGAGCACCGCCATGCCCGCGGCCATCGAGACCGGGTTGCCGCCGAAGGTGTTGAAGTAGCGGCACTCGCGGCCGAAGGCGGCCAGCACCCCGGGCCGCACCGCGAGGCCGGCCAGCGGGTGGCCGGCGCCGAGCGGCTTGCCCATGGTGACGATGTCGGGCACCCCGCCATGCCGCTGGAAGCCCCAGAACGCATCGCCGGTGCGGCCGAGGCCGGGCTGCACTTCGTCGGCGATGAAGAGTCCGCCGGCTTCGCGCACCGCGTCCACCGCCTCGGCCATGAAGCCCGGCGGGTCGGTGAAGATGCCGTCGCTCGAAAACACGGTATCCACCATCAGCGCGGCCGGGCGCATGCCGTGCGCCTTGAGGTCCGCGATGGCCTCGCGCACGCCGTTCGCGAACGCGCGGCCCAGTTCGCCGGGCGCGATGCGGTAGCTGTCGGGTGCCGGCACGGTGCGCACTGCGTCGCCGAGCTGCACGAATTTGCCGAGCGAAGGCGAGGCCTCGGCAATCGACGCGGTGACGCCGTGGTACGCGAAGCGCGTGACGATCAGCCCCTCGGCCCGGGTGTGCGCGCGTGCGATGCGCATCGCGAGGTCGTTGGCCTCGCTGCCGGTGCAGGTGAACATCGCATGCGCGAGTTCGGCCGGCAGGGTGGCGAGCAGCCGCTCGGCGTAGTCGAGCACGCCTTCGTGCAGGTAGCGCGTGTGGGTGTTGAGCACGCCGGCCTGGCGCGCGATGGCCTCGACCACGTGCGGATGGCAATGGCCGACCGAAGCGACGTTGTTGTAGGCGTCGAGATGGGGCCGGCCCTCGGCGTCGTACAGCCACACGCCTTCGCCGCGCACCGGATGCAGCGGCGTGTCGTAGAACAGGCGGTAGGCCGGGCCGAGCACGCGCGCGCGGCGCTCGACGAGGGCCTGGGTCGAGGGGGCGAGGGAAGTCATGGGCGATCTCTCAGAGCTTCAGCGCGCGGCGAAAGGCTGCTGTCGCCGCGGCGCTGCCGACGCGCTCGCAGGCCTGCAGCCGCGCCCACGACAGCGGGTTGTTGCGCAGCAGGTAGGGCGCGTTCTCGGGATAGCGCGCGGCGCGCCAGCCGCTGATGGCCACCACCATCACGAGCCGCGCCGTGATCAGGTCGAACAGCACGCCCGCCTCCGCTGGCGACAGCGGCCGCACCGCGTGGTACGCGGCGACCAGCGGCACGATGGCCGCGAGCGGATCGCCGTCGGTGCCGGCCTGGTAGGCGGCAGCCACGGCCAGGTCGTTGATGCACGGCGCGCGGACCATGTCGCCGAAGTCGAGGATCGCGGCAATGCGGTCGGTGTCGGCCGGGTCGACCAGCAGGTTGTAGATGTTGAAGTCGTTGTGGATCGGCTGCGCGGGCAGCGTGCGCAGCACCGGCTTGGCGTCGCGCTCGAAACGGTCGAGCGCGGCGGCGGCCAGCGCGCGGCGCTCGGGCTCGGCGATGTGCGCGAGCAGGCCGCGCACGCTGTCGGCGCGCTGCAGGTCCCAGGGCAGCGGCAGTTCGCCGGCCGGGTGCTCGAAGCCCGCAAGCGCGAGGTCGAGCCGGGCCAGCATGCGCGCGAGGTTCTGCTGCTGCCGCGGCGTACGCGGCGCCTCGGGCAGCGGCAGGCCGGGCAGGTAGCTGAAGAGGCGCACCACGCGCGGCAGGCCGTCGCCCGGGTCGCAGACGAAGGAAGCGGCGCCCTCGCGCGTCGGCACGATGCGCTGCACCGGCAGGCCGGGGTCGGTGGCCGCGAGGTGCAGCAGCGCCTGGGTCTGGAAGTCGGCGACCTGCGCGGTCTCGGCCGGGTGCGAGATCTTCAGCATGAAGCGGGCGCCGTCGGCCGCACGCTCGAGCCGGTAGTTGCGATCGCGCTCGCCGGTCAGCGGCTTCATGTCGCCTTCGATGCCGTAGCGCTCGCGCGCGAGCTCGCGCACCCAGGCGTCGTCGAGCGCGGGCGAGGCTTCGCTGAGCACCTGCGCGTCGGTAAAGTCCGCAGTTGGCGTCATGCTGCGCTTTCAAAACCGCGCAGCGCACTCGCGATGTTCGGGCCGAGGTCGTCGGAGAGGTAACCGCCTTCCTGCACCAGCACCGTGGGCAGGCCCAGGTGCGCGATCTCGGCCAGCAGTACCGCGAAGCCGGCGGTCTGGATCTTCATGCCCTTGTAGGGATCGCGCTCGTGCGCGTCGAGTCCCAGCGCCACCACCAGCGCGCCGGGCGCATAGGCGCGGATGCTGTCGCAGGCATCGCGCAACGCGGGCAGGTAGCCGTCGATGTCGGTGCCCAGCGGCAGCGGCTTGTTGATGTTGTACCCCAGGCCTTCGCCTTCGCCGCGCTCGTGCGCATGGCCGATGAAGAAGGGCGTGAAGTTGCGCGGATCGCCGTGCAGCGAAATGGTCAGCACGTCGGCGCGGCCGTAGAAGATGCCCTGCGTGCCGTTGCCGTGGTGCACGTCGATGTCGAGGATGGCCACGCGGTCGTGCACGCCGCGCAGGTGCTGCGCGGCAATGGCCACGTTGTTGAGATAGCAGAAGCCGTTGGCGCGGTCGGCATAGGCGTGGTGGCCGGGCGGGCGGCACAGCGCATAGGCCGCGCGCTCGCCGTCGAGCACGAGCTGCGCCGCATGCGTGGCCATGTTCGCCGAGGCGATGGCGGCCTCCCAGGTGCGTGGTCCGATGGAGCAGGCGTTGTCGCCCATGTGGAAGCCGGCCTGGCCGACCACGCTGTCGGGGTAGGTGCAGGGCTGGCCCGGGAAGGGGTGGATGTTGGGCATCACTTCTTCCGACGGGTCGTCCAGCAGCTGCCAGCGCGCGTAGGCGGTTTCGAGGAAGCGCAGGTACTCGGGCGTGTGGATGGCGGCGCGCGGGCCGGCGCCGAAGTCGCGCGTGGCGACGATCTCGTGGCCTTCCTGCTGCACCGCCTCGAGCAGGCGGAATGCACGCTCGGGCTGCTCGTTGCTGCGCTTGAGCTTGCCGCGCACCATGAAGAGCTGCGGGTCGTGGTCCTTGTGGGTATCGCTGTAGACGACTTTCATCGGTGTGTCTCTCCGGTCTCAGGCATGGGCGGGAAGGGGCGCGGCGCCGTGCTGCTTCATGAACAGCGCGCGCACGTGCTGCCAGGCGTCTTCCAGGTGCACGCGCATCGCGGCCTTGGCGGCCTCGGGGTCGCGGCGCACCAGCGCATCGACGATGGGGCGGTGGGTCTCGGCCATGGCGGTGGGGTCGTGGTAGACCGCGTCGATCAGCGCGATGATCATCTGCATCTCGGTCTGCGTGTTCATGAAGATGCGGTGCAGGTGCGCATTGCCCGACAGCTCGCAGATCAGCGTGTGCAGCGCCAGGTCGTTGGCGATGCGGTGGTGCTGCGGCTGCGTGTTGGCCTCGCGCACCATGGCCTCGACCAGCGCCTGCACGCGCGCGATGCCCGCGTCGTCGGCCTTGCGGCAGGCCAGCTCGATGGAGGTGAGTTCAAGGCTCAGGCGCACCTCGAACAAATCGTCGATCTCCTGCACGCTGATGGTCCGCACCGCGAAGCCGTGGCGCGGTTTGGCCACCAGCACGCCCTGGCGTTCGAGCCGCCGCGCCGCCTCGCGCACCGGCGCGCGGCTCACGCCCATGCGGCGCGCGATGTCGGCCTCGACGATGCGGCTGCCGGGGGCCAGCCGTCCTTCGACGATGGCGCGCGTCAGCTGGGCCTCGACCAGCCCGACGAGGTCGGTCGACTCGACCGACTCGAACAGGGCCGCGTCGGCAGAAGGAGGAGTGGTTATGGAAGTTGCCATGTTGCTTGTCTCGTCATTGGGATGCTGCGCCAGGGGCGATTCTTCACCGGATGGCGTCCGGCGCGGCCGGTGCGATCTTCAGGCCCCGCCCCGCGCGCGCCAGGTAGATGCCCGCCGCCATGATCAGCGCGATGCCGGCCATCGCGATCGCGTCGGGCGGCCGGCGGAACCAGAAGGTGCTGAAGGCCACGGCCAGCAGCAGCTGGAAGTAGTTGAGCGGCGCGAGCGTGGAAGCCTCCACGCGCTCGAAGGCGGCCAGCAGCAGCCATTGCGCCGCCGCGCTGCAGGCGCCGCCCGCGAGCAGCAGCGCCACGTCGCCCCAGGGCGGCTGCTGGGCCGGCAGGAAGAAGGGCGCGGGAAGCAGCGTGACGACGAAGCAGGCCAGCGCGGTCCAGGCGTACTGCACCGGCCCCGCGACCAGGCCCGCGAGCCGCCGCGTGAGCAGCTGGAAGATGGCATAGCAGACGGCGGCCACGGCCATCAGCACCGTGCCGAGCAGCGGCAGGTCGGCCCCCGGCCGCACGATCAGCAGCATGCCGCCGAAGCCGACCGTCACCGCCACCCAGCGGCTGCGCCGCACCTGCTCGCCCAGCAGCCACGGCGACAGCGCCACCATCAGGAGCGGCGCGGTGAAGTAGATGGCCGTGGCCTCGGCCAGCGGCATCCAGATCAGCGCGGTCATGAAGCAGGTGGCCACCGTCGCGAGCATCAGGCCGCGCAGCAGCAGCAGGGGCTTGTGCGGCGTGCGCCACATGCGCAGGTCGCCATGGCGCAGCAGCATCGCAAAGGCAATGCCGCTCACCGCGACATAGCGCATCACGTTGACGAAGGGCGCCGGGTAGAACTGCAGCATGTACTTGCAGAACGCGTCGTAGGAGGCAAAGGCCACCAGCGCGCAGAAGAACAGCGCCACGCCGGCGCGTCTGGAACCCGCCGGACGCAATGAGAGAGCCGTGGCGGCGGTGCTCATCGCGCGGCCTGGAAGCCCTGCAGGAAATTGTCGAGTGCGGGGCCGATGGCCTCGACCATGTAGCCGCCTTCCTGCACGATCACCGTGGGCAGCTTCAGCGCGCCGACGCGCTCGCCGATGTGGCGGTAGGCGTCGAGGTCGAGCTTCAGCACGCTGATGGGGTCGTCCTTGTAGCTGTCGAAGCCGAGCGCGAGCACCAGCGCCTTCGGCGCGAATTCGCGCAGCGCGGCCGCGCCTTCATCCACCGCCTGCAGGAACGCCGCGTTGTCCGCGCCGTGCGCGAGCGGCAGGTTCAGGTTGAAGCCTTCGCCCGCGCCCGTGCCGCGCTCGTGCGCGTAGCCGGTGTAGAACGGGTAGTAGCCCGAGGGATCGGCATGCGTCGACACGGTCAGCACGTCGCCGCGCGCATAGAAGATGTTCTGCGTGCCGTCGCCGTGGTGCGCATCGACGTCGAACACCGCCACGCGGCCGTGCCGCCCGCAGAGGCGCTGCGCTGCGATGGCGCTGTTGTTGATGTAGCAGAAGCCGCCCGTGCGGTCGCGGTGCGCGTGGTGGCCCGAGGGGCGGCACAGCGCGTAGGCCGCGTCGCCGCTTTCCAGCACCGCATCGGCGGCGGCCACCGCGGTGTGGGCCGAGCGCAGGATCGAGCGCCAGGTGTGCGGGCCGAGCGGGCACGAGAGGTCGCTGATGTAGTAGCCCGTGCGCGCCACCAGCGAGGGCGAAGGACAGGGCGCGCGCGCCACGCCCGGCGTGCCGTTGTAGTAGGGCGAGAGGTTCGGCAGCACCTCGATGCCGGGCTCCACGCCGGGCACCTTCAGTTCGCGCCACAGCGCGTAGGCGGTTTCCAGGTAATCGAGGTAGTCGGCGCTGTGCACGGCTTCGAGCGGCGCGCGGCCATAGTCCCGCGGCTCGGCCAGCGCAATGCCGCGCAGGGCCAGCGCGTCGCGCAGCGCATGCGCGCGGCTTGGCAGGTCGGTCGGCTTGCAGATGCGGCCCAGCCGCATGAACTGCTGCGGATCGTGCAGCAGCTGCTCGTCGGTGAAAAAGGCCTTCACGCGAAGCTTTCCTCGAAGATCGCCATGGCGCGGCCGAAGCGCGCGAACATGTCGTCGATCTGTTCGGCCGTGATGATGAGCGGCGGGCAGAAGGCGATGGAATCGCCCATCGCGCGCACGATGAGCCCCTGCGCCAGCGCGAGCTCGGCCAGGCGGGTGCCGGCCTTCTGCGCGGGATCGAAGGGCGTGCGCTTCGCGGGGTCGGCATACAGCTCGATGGCGCCGATGAGCCCCACGCCACGCACCTCGCCGACGTACCTGCGCCCGGCGTGGGCCTGCAGCCCCTTCTGGAATTGCGGCACCAGCGATTGCACGTGCGCGACGATGTTCTCGTCCTCATAGACCTTGAGCGTCTCGAGCGCGATGGCGCAGGCCACCGGATGGCCCGAGTAGGTGAAGCCGTGGCCGAAGGTGCCGATCTTTCCGCTGTTGGCGGCCACGGCCGCATGCACCTTCTCGTTGACCATCACGGCCGAGATCGGCACGTAGCCCGAGGACAGCGCCTTGGCCGCGGTCAGGATGTCGGGCCGGAGGCCGAAGGTGGTGGAGCCGAACATCTGGCCGGTGCGGCCGAAGCCGCAGATCACCTCGTCGGCGATCAGCAGCACCTCGTACTTCGCGAGCACCTTCTGGACCTTGTCGAAGTAGGTGGCCGGCGGCACCAGCACGCCGCCCGCGCCCATCACGGGTTCGGCGATGAAGGCGCCGACCGTCTCGGGGCCTTCGTCGAGGATGCGCTGCTCGAGCGCAGCGGCCAGCCGCGTCGCGAAGTCTTGCTCGCTCTCGCCGGCCTCGGCGTAGCGGAAATGGTGCGGGCAATCGACGTGCAGGATGCGGTCGATCGGCAGGTCGAAGTCGCGGTGGTTCGGCGCGAGGCCGCTCAGGCTCGCGGCCGCGACGGTGACGCCGTGGTACGCGTTGCGGCGCGCGATGATCTTCTTCTTTTCAGGCTTGCCGATGGCGTTGTGGTAGTACCAGACCAGCTTGACCGCCGAGTCGTTGGCCTCCGAACCCGAGTTGGCGAAGAACACCTTGGACATCGGCACCGGCGCCAGCGACAAGAGCTTTTCGGCCAGCGCGATCGCGGCCGGATTGGAGCGGCCGTTGAACGTGTGGTAGTACGGCAGCCCGTGCAGCGCCTCGCTGCCGGCCTTGGCCAGGCGTGCGTTGCTGAAGCCCAGCGAGGCGCACCACAGGCCCGACATTGCTTCGAGATAGCGGCGGCCCTGGTCGTCCTCCACGAAGATGCCGTCGCCGCGCTGGATCACCAGCGGGCCGAGCTGCGGATGGGTCGCGAGGTTGGTGAAGGGATGGAGATGCGCGGCGATGTCGTTGGCGGCGTTCTCCGCGTGCGTGCTGGCGTTCATGAAGTCGGTTCCGGTTTGTGGGGAGTTCAATAGCCGCGCGCCAGGTCGACCTGGTTGGCGGGCCGGCGGCCTTGCCGCAGCGACGCGAGGTTGTCGAGCGTCTGGCGCGCGATCACGAGGCTGTCGGTGCGCGTGGCGATGTGGGGCGTGACGAGGATGCGCGGGTCGCCCCAGAACGGATGGTCCGGCGGCAGCGGCTCCTGCGAGAACGCATCGAGGGTGGCCGCCGAGAGCTGGCCCGCATCGAGCGCCGGCTGCAGGTCGGCCTCGACCAGGTGGTCGCCGCGGCCGACGTTGATCAGGTGCGCGCCGCGCGGCAGCTTGGCGAACAGCGCGGCATCGAGAAAGCCGTGCGTCTCGGCGGTGAGCGGCAGCAGGCACACCAGCGTGTCGCAGCCCGCAAGGAATTCATCGAGCTGCGCGGCGCCGTGGAAGCCCTCGACGCCGGCCGGCAAGGCCTCTTTCGCGCTGCGGCTCCAGCCGCGCACCGGGTAGCCGATGGCGGCGAGCGCCTCGGCGCAGGCCATGCCCAGCGTGCCCAGGCCGGCAATGCCCACGCGATGGTGGCGCGGCGACACGATCGGCTGTTCCTCCCACCGGCGGGCGGCGGAACTCGCGACGTAGGCCCGCATGCCGCGATGCTGCTGCACCACGGCCCAGCAGACATAGGCCTTCATGCCGGCCGCCATGCCGGTGTCGACGATGCGGCACAGCGGCACCTGGCGCGGCAACTCTGCATCGGCCGTGATGTGCTCGATGCCCGCGGCCAGCGACTGCACGAGCCGCAGCTTCGGCATCCGGGCGAGCAGGCCGTGCGGCGGAAACCAGCACACGGCCGCTTCGATCTGGTCGAGCGCGCCGAGCTCTTCGCCCAGGCGCAGGTCGATGCCCGGATGGGCCTCGCGGAAAGCCACGGCAAGGTATTCCATGTCCAGCACCGCGCTCAGGATCGCCACGCAGGGCGCGCGTCCCTTGTCGTCCGTGGACGCCATCACGCGACCAATGCCTCGGCCGGCGACGCGGCGGACACCAGCCGCGGCACCGCCTCGATCAGCTTGCGCGTGTAGGCGTGCTTCGGATCGCCGAGCACCTTGTGCGTCTCGCCATATTCGACGACCTCGCCGCGCTGCATCACCGCGATGTGGTCGCACATCTGGCCGGCCACGCGCAGGTCGTGCGTGATGAAGACCATGGCGAGCTGGAACTGCTCGCGCACCTGCGCGAAGAGTTCGAGCACCTGCGCCTGCACCGACACGTCGAGCGCCGACACCGGCTCGTCGGCCACCAGCAGTTCGGGCTGCATGGCGAGCGCGCGCGCAATGCCGATGCGCTGGCGCTGCCCGCCCGAGAACTCGTGCGGATAGCGCTCGGCCGCGTCGGCGCCCAGGCCGACGAGCTTGAGCAGCTCCATCGCGCGCGCCATGGCTTCGGCCTTGCCCACGCCCTGCGCGATCGGTCCGCCCGCGATGGCCGCGCCCACGCGGTGGCGCGGGTTCAGCGAGGCGTACGGGTCCTGGAACACCATCTGGATCCTGCCCGCGGCCTCGCGCCGGAAGGCCGGGCCCTGCGACAGGCTGCGGCCCTTGAAGAGGATGCGGCCGCTGTCGAACGGCGAGAGCCCCACCAGGCAGCGGCCCACGCTCGACTTGCCCGAGCCCGATTCGCCGACCAGTCCCAGCGTTTCGCCGCGGCGCAGCTCGAAGCTGACGTTCTTCGCGGCCTGCACCGAGCGGCCGCGCTTGAAGAGGCCGTTGCCCGAGGTGTAGGTCTTGCACAGGTCCTGCACCTGCAGCACGCGCACGATCTCGCCGGTGGGGGTGTCGCGCTCGGCGTTGCCTGTGGGGATCGCGGCGATCAGCTTGCGCGTGTACGGGTGCTGCGGCGCATCGAGCACCTGGCGCACCGGCCCGGCCTCGACCACCTGGCCGGTCTGCATCACGACCACGTGGTCGGCAATCTCGGACACCACGCCGAAATCGTGCGTGATGAACAGCACCGCCGTGCCGCGGCGCTGCTGCAGCTCGCGGATCAGCGCGAGGATCTGCGCCTGCGTGGTCACGTCGAGCGCGGTGGTCGGTTCGTCGGCAATCAGCAGCACGGGCTCGAGCACCAGCGCGCAGGCGATCATCACGCGCTGGCGCTGGCCGCCCGAGAGGCGGAACGGATAGGCGTCGATCAGCAGCTCCGGATCGGGCAGGCCCACGTCGGCCAGCGCGGCCAGGATGCGCCGCCGCTTCTCGGCCGCGGGCACGCTGCCGTGCGCGTCGAAGACTTCGCCGATCTGCTCGCCGATGCGCATCACCGGGTTCAGCGCCGTCATCGGCTCCTGGAACACCATGCCGATGCGGCGTCCGCGCAGCTCGCGCATCTGCGGCTCGCTGAGCTGCAGCAAGTCGCGGCCCTCGAACAGGATCTGCCCGGCCACGGGTGCCACGTGCGGGCGCGGCAGCAGGCCCATCACGGCGTTGGCGATCATCGACTTGCCCGAGCCCGATTCGCCGACCACGCACAGCGTCTGGCCCGGCAGCACCGACAGCGTGGCGCCGTCGACAGCCAGCGCGCGGTCCGCGCCCCTGGGCAGGCGGATGCCCAGGCCGACGACGTCGAGCACCGGCTGCACCGGCTTCATGGGTGTGACGGTGGCGCTCATTTGCCCCTCCCGTCGAGCCGCGTGTTGAGCCCGTCGCTGAGGCCTTCGCCCACCAGGTTGAGCGCGAGCACGGTCAGCACGATGGCCAGGCCCGGGAACAGCGCCATCCACCAGGCCTGGCGCAGCACGGTGCGCGCCGCGCCCACCATGTAGCCCCAGCTCATCTGGTTCGGATCGCCCAGGCCGAGGAAGCTCAGGCTCGACTCCAGCAGGATGGCCGTGGCCGTCATGAGCGAGGCCATCACGATGATCGGCGACATGGCGTTGGGCAATATCTGCGTGAGGATGATGCGCGGCGTCGACTGGCCCGCGAGCAGCGCGGCCTGCACGAAGTCGCGCTGGCGCAGCGTGAGGAACTCGCTGCGCACCAGCCGCGCCACCGGCGGCCACGAGACGATGGCAATGGCCACCACGATCGAATTGACCGAGGGCTGGAAGATCGCCACCAGCACGATGGCGAGCGCGAAGCTCGGCACGGCCTGGAACAGCTCCGTGAAGCGCATCAGCGCCGCATCGATCCAGCCGCCGAAGTAGCCGGCAATGGCGCCGAGCGTCACGCCGATCAGCAGCGCCACCACGGTCGACACCAGCCCGATCAGGAGCGAGATGCGCGCGCCGTAGATCACGCCCGAGAGGATGTCGCGGCCCAGCGTGTCGGTGCCGAGCGCGAAGCCGGGCTCGGTCCACGGCCGCACGAACGGCTGCTCGACCATGTTCCATGGATCGTTGGTCGCGACCCATGGGCCGATGAGGGCCACCACGGCCACCAGCACCAGCACGGCCATGCCGAGCACGGCGCCCTTGTTGCGGCAGAAGCGCCGCCAGAATGGACTTTGCAGCAGGGTCATAGTTCGATCCGCGGATCGACCAGCGTGTAGACGAGGTCGGTGATGAGGTTGAACAGCACGGCCATGGCCGCGGTGACCAGGAAGGCGCCGAGCAGCAGGTTGTAGTCGCGCTGCAGCAGCGCGTCGAACATCAGGCGGCCGATGCCGGGCCAGGCGAACACGGTCTCCGTCAGCACCGCGCCGCCGATCATTCCGCCGGCCTGGATGCCCGCGAGCGTGACCACCGGCAGCAGCGCATTGCGCAGCACGTGCGCGCGCAGGATGCGCCCGGGCTTCACGCCCTTGGCGCGGGCGGTCTTCACGAAGTCCATCTGCGCCACCTCGAGCATGGCGGCGCGCGTCATGCGCGCATACACCGCCATGTAGAAGAGCGCGAGCGTCAGTGCCGGCAGCACCAGGTGGCCCGCGATGTCCCAGGCCAGCGCCAGGCCGGTGGCGCCGGAGCCCACGGTGCTGAAGCCGAAGCCCGGCAGCCAGTCGAGCTGCACCGTGAACACCAGCACCGCCATCAGCGCGAGCCAGTAGAGCGGCGTGGCATAGAAGATGAGCGCCACCACGGTGATCGAGCTGTCGACCCAGGTGCCGGCCCGCCGCGCGGCCAGCGCGCCCAGCGTGATGCCGAACAGCAGCGACAGCGCGAAGGCCGTGCCCGTGAGCAGCAGCGTGGCGGGCAGCCGGTCCATGATGAGCTTCAGCACCGGCTGCTGCTGCCGGTACGAGAAGCCCAGGTCGAGCCGCACCACCTTGCCGACGTAGGTGGCGAGCTGCGTGGTGATCGGCTGGTCGAGCCCGAACTGCGCGCGCAGCTGCGCCACGAACTGCGGATCGGACGCGCCCGCCTCGCCCGCCAGCACCGACACCGGATCACCCGGCGCCGCGCGCACCAGCATGAAGTTGACCGTGGCGATCAGCAGGATCGCCAGCAGGCCCTGCATCACGCGGCCCAGCATGAACTGCGTACGTTTCATCGGCGGCTCCTGTGAGGTGGCGTGCGCAGGCTGGCCGTCATGCGAGCGTTGCCGTACCGAGGCTGTCGTTCAGGCCGATGCCCGACGTGATCAGGTTGCCGAGCTTGGTGCGGTACAGCGTCGGGAAGTTGAGCTCATGCAGCCAGGCCACGGGCACTTCGTCGAGCAGGATCTTCTGCACCTGCAGGTAGATGGCCTTGCGCTTCTCGGGGTCGGCTTCTTTGGCGCCGGCGTCGAACAGCTCGTCCACCTTCGGGTTCGAGTAGCCCTCGACGTTGTTGAAGGGCGAGCCCTTGGCGATGTTGCTGGTGGTGTAGTTGCGCGCCACGCCGAGCGCCGGGTCGCCGTACTGGTAGACGTAGGTGAAGGCGAGGTCGTAGTCCCACTCGTTGAGCTTCTGGTTCCAGCCGGCCACGTCGGTGGCCACCAGCTCGACCTTGATGCCGGCCTGCGCGAGATTCTGGCGCAGGATCTCGGCCGAGCGCGCCCAGGTCTCGCCGTAGGGCAGCGGCAGCAGGCGCAGCGTCTCGCCCTTGTAGCCGGCTTCTTCGAGCAGCTTCTTGGCGGTGGCCACGTTGCGCGGGTACTTGGCGACGTCGGTGCTGTGGAACTTGATGTTGCTGTTGAACGGACCGGTGGCCGGCTTGGCAAAGCCCTGCCAGGCGATCTTGGCCATGGCCTCGCGGTCGATCGCGTACATCACGGCCTGGCGGAACTTGACCTTGTCCATCGGCGCCTTGCGGTTGTTGAGCCACAGCCACGAATGCGGTGCGAAGAACTCCCAGCCCTTGGTGGTGACCGCCGCGCCCGGCAGCTTGGAAAGCCGCAGCACGTCGAAGTATTCGACCGCGCCGCCGGGCACCAGGTCGACCTTGCCCGACTCGAAGGCCGCCGCGCGCGAGGCTGCGTCGGGAATGACGTGGAAGTACACGCTCTCGACCAGCGGCACGTCCTTGACGTGGTACTTGTCGTTGGCCGCGAGCTGGATGTACGAGCCCTTGACCCACTCCTTGAACTTGAACGGCCCGGTGCCGATGGGCGTGGCGTTGGCCGGGTTGGTGGCGAAGTCGGTGCCTTCGTAGATGTGCTTCGGGATCATCGGCATGCTGCCGACCTCGAAGATGCCGATGAAGGGGCCGAAGGGGTACTTGAGCTTGAACTCGACCGTGAGCGGATCGATGGCCTTGATGCTTTCCACCGCCGCCAGGTTGGCGCGCAGCCGCGCATGCGTCTTGCGCAGGAACACGTCGGCCGAGAACACCACGTCGGCCGAGGTGAAGGGCTTGCCGTCGTGCCACGTGACGCCGGGCTTGAGCTTGAAGGTGTAGAGCGTGCCTTCCTTGTTGACGGTCCACGAGGTGGCCAGCGAGGGCAGCGGGTTGATCTTCTCGTCGTAGCGCAGCAGGCCTTCGTAGATGTTGCCCGAGATCATCTGCGTGGGGCCGTTCTGCGTGATGCCCAGCATCAGGCCCGGCGGCTCCGGCTGCACCACGGCGTTGATCACGCCGCCCTTCTTGCCCTGCGCCAGCAGGTGCAGCGGGACACCCGCCAGCGTCAATCCGGCGGCCGAGGCGGCGCCCATCTGGATGAGGTTGCGACGTTTCATGTGCGGAAACTCCTTGTGGCTCTGTGCGAGCGGGTGGGGACGAGGAAACGGGAACGGAAGAACGCGGGCGCCGCGCGCGGCGCCAGGTTCAGTCGCGGTACGAGGTGGCGGGAAGCGGATCGATGCGCTGCAGCAGGGCGCGCCATTCGCGCGCGTTCGGATCGGGCTGGCCCGGCTGGCGCACGCTGTCGCCGCTTTCGTACTGCTGCGCGGTCTTCTCGCAGACTTCGGCCGGCACCGGATGCACCGGCAGGCCGCTCGACTGGATCGCCACCTGCACACGGCAGGCGCGCTCCAGGTTGAGCATCAGGATGAAGGCCTCCGACACCGTGCGCCCGAGCGTGACCAGGCCGTGGTTGCGCAGGATCAGCGCACGCGCCGTCGGACCCAGGTCGGCCACCAGGCGCTCGCGCTCGTCGGCGTCCAGCGCGATGCCCTCGAAGTCGTGATAGACCACCCGGTTGTAGAACTGCAGCGCCCACTGGTTGCACGGCTGCAGCCCGGCGGCCAGCGACGACACCGCCACGCCCGCCACCGTGTGCGTGTGCAGCACGCAGGCCGCGTCGTGGCGCGCCGAATGCACCGCGCTGTGGATGGTGAAGCCGGCCGGGTTCACGTCCCAGGGCGAGTCGTCGAGGATGCGGCCGTCCAGGTCGATCTTCACCAGCGACGAGGCCGTGATGTCCCTGAACAGCATGCCGAAGGGGTTGATCAGGAACTGGTCCTCGGTGCCCGGCACGCGCGCGGAGATGTGCGTGTAGATGCTGTCGTCCATGCCGTAGTGCGCCACCAGGCGGTAGGCGGCGGCCAGGTCTTCGCGCACCTGGCGCTCGGCTTCGGAAACGGGTGGGGCCTTGCGGCCCACTGCCTGCAATTGCATGTCGCGTTCCTTTTTCAGGCCCGGCGGGAAGCCGCCGGCGCCATGTTCGGGTTCATCGGATCGACTGTGCGAGCTGTCGACAGTCAACCGACGACAGTCTTAAGCAATATGCAGGCCCGCGTGATGGGGTAAGCCCTTGGTGGGGCGGCCGGAAGCGCGCAAAGCCGCGCCGGCAAAGGGCAGGCGGCAGGAAAAACGCCGCGCGCACCGGGGAAAGTGCGCGCGGCGCGTGGGGCCGGACGGTGCCTTTGGGGCGGGATGGCTGCGCCATGAAGGCGCCGGCTGCACCAGGGTGTAGCGCTGAAACGCAGCTCAGCGCAGGCGGCCTTCCTCGCGCAGCCGCGCCCCGATGCGGCGGATCTCGGCCTCGCCCTGGTCGAGCGCCGCCTGGCTGGTGTGCACCGAGTAGTGGCCCATCACCAGTTCATGCGGATGCTTCACGGCCGAGCCCAGCACGAAGGACGTGTCGCCATGGGCCACGAAGCCGATGGCCGCGCCCGATTCCTCGAACACCGCCAGCTCGCCGGCGGCGACCGGTTCGCCGCCGCCTACATCGAGCCGGCCCGCATCGACCGCGATCCAGCCCACCGTGTGGCCGGCGGGCGGCGTGTAGCGCCAGTGTTCGCCGTCCTTCAGCTGCACGGCCAGATAGTTGATCGGCGCCGGGGCCGGAATGGGGCTTTGCGCCGCGCCATGGCGCCCGAGCAGTACGCGCGCCGGCCCTTCCCGCGGCACCTGCGAGGGCGCGAGGTAGATGCTTTGCGCCCGCGCGTTCTCTTCCGAGGCCGGCAGGGCCACCCAGAGCTGGAAGCCCTGCACGCGCTTGGTGCCCGGCGCAGGCGCACCGTCGTGCCACACGCCGTTGCCGGCGCGCATCCACTCGACGCCGCCGGCCGGCAGCACGCCCTGTTCGCCGGTCGTGTCTTCGTACCGCGTGTCGCCTTCCATCAGCCAGGTCAGCGTGGCAATGCCCGAATGCGGATGCATGCCGAAGCCCTTGCGGCCGCCCGAGGTGTCGAAGCCGAAAAGGTCGAGGAACACGAAAGGCTTGAGGAATTCGCCCAGGTCGCCCGGGCTCATGAGCCGCGTGATCGGCCCGTGCTGCGAGCCGCGCGTGCGGTAGACGATGGCGCGGGCTTCGGTGGTGGTGGCAACGGCAGTTGTCATTGGAGGGTCCTTAACCGATGGAAGAAGAAAGATCAGGCTGCCCTGCCCGCCGGCACGGGCCGCAGGCGCCAGGCCACGAAGGCCGACAGCAGCAGGAGCACCATGGCCGGCACGGGGCTGCCGCCGATCAGCACAAGGTGCGTGGCCACGGCGCCGGCCATGGTCGCGGTCAGCAGCAGGCCGCCGATGAAGCCGGTTGCCGGCACCAGCAGCAGCACCGCGCCGCCGACCTCGACCACGCCCGTCAGGTAGCGGAACCACTGGCCGAAGCCGACCGCCTCGAACACCTGGACCATCTGCGGCAAGCCGGCCAGCTTGGCGAGGCCGGCGGCACCGAAGGCCAGCGCGAGAAGAATGCGAGCGCCCCAGACGATGCGGCGCTGGATCGGGGAAGTGGAGGATGAGGAAGTCATGGGCACAAGGTTAGGGCCGCACCCATTGATCAACTAGACGGCAGAATCGGATTGCACTCATCCATCAGAAGAAGGAATCACCGCCATGCTCGATCTCAACGACATCGCCATGTTCGTGCAGGTGGTGCGTCACGGCAGCTTTGCCGGGGCGGCGCGCCGGCTGGGCCTGCCGCCCAACACCGTGAGCCGGCGCGTCCAGCAGCTCGAGGCGCAACTGGGCACGCGGCTGATGCAGCGCTCCACCCGCAAGCTCACGCTCACCAGCGCGGGCCAGGCCTTTCACGAGCGCTGCGCGGGCGCGGTCGACGGGCTGGCCGAGGCCGGGCAGGAGCTGATCACCGGCAGCCAGCAGCCCAGCGGCCTGGTGCGCGTGGCGGCGACGGCCGATTTCTTCGATTTCTTCCCGATGGAATGGGTGGCCGACTTCCTGGCTGCGCATCCGCTGGTGCGCATCGACTTCGTGCTCAGCGACGCCAGGGCCGACCTGATCGCCGAGCAGATCGACATCGCATTCCGCGGCGGCGCGCTGCCCGACTCCGGCTACGTCGGCCGCCAGCTGCTGGGCGCCCGGACCGACGGCATGGTGGCGAGCCCCGCCTACATCGCCGCGCGCGGCGCGCCCGCCAGCTTGCAGGACCTGGCGAACCACGACTGCGTCACCTCGCCCCATCCGAGCGGCCGCACCCTCTGGCGCCTGGCCGGCCCCGGCGGCGCGGAGGAAGAAGTGCAGGTCGCGGGCCGCTTCAGCGGCAACACCGCGCAGGCGCTGCGCAAGGCCGCGCTCGCCGGCCTGGGCGTCGCGCTGTTGCCGCCCACCATGGCCAGGCTCGACCTGGAGGCCGGCCGGCTGGTCCCGGTGCTGCCGCAGTACCAGCGCACGGGGCAGGGGCTGAGCGTGCTCTATCCGAGCCGCAAGCACCTGCCGCTGGCGGTGTCGGCGTTCATCGCGATGGTGATGGAGAAGCTCAGTACGGTGGAGGCGTTGCCGGAGATGTTGCGGGCGGCGCGGGCCCCGTCCCGCTGAGCGATCGATTTCCACAGAAAATGCCCCCATGAAAATCGAAAAAGACACCGTCGTCACCCTCAAGTACAAGGTCGCCGACGCCCAGGGCAAGCTCATCGAGGCCAGCCCCGAGCCGATGGCCTACCTGCATGGCGGCTACGAGAACACGCTGCCCAAGATCGAGGAAGCACTCGATGGCAAGGAAAAAGGCTTCCAGACCACGCTGAACCTCGCACCCGAAGACGCCTTCGGCCTGCGCGACGAGTCACTGGTGCGCAGCATCCCCAAGTCCGAATTCCCGCCGGGCGTGAAGGTGGGCGGGCAACTGCAGGGGCGGCTCGACGACGGACGCGAGCACCTCTTCACGGTGATGAAGATCAAGGGCCCGGTCGTGCTGCTCGACGGCAACCATCCGTGGGCGGGCAAGGCGCTGAAGTTCAGCCTCCAGGTGACGGACGTGCGCGCGGCGCTGCCGGTGGAGATCGAGCATCGGCACGTGCATGGTGCGCATGGGCACCATCACTGATCCTTCCGGATCAGCTCTCTAATTCCTCTTTTTCCAGAACCGCGGCGCCTTCCCGATCCTGCCCAGCGCCTTGCGGCAGGCCTTCGCGCCCGCCGCACGGCGCGCGCTGAACCAGCCGACGGCAAACCATGCGCGGGCATCGCGCGCGGTGGCTTCGCGGTAGAGCGCGAGCGCCACGGCTTCGTCGTTGAATTCGCCGAGCGCGTCCTGCGCGGGGCGCAGGCGCTTCAGGTAGCGCTCGGCGGGCGATGACTTTTCGTCTTCATCATTCCCATCGGCGAACAGCGGCGCCACGAATTCGGCCAGGTAGCGCAGGCGCTTGAGCCGCTTGCGCGTGCGGTGCTGGTCCTCGGCCGACAGCGATTCGAAGCGGCGGCCGTCGCGCACCGCCTGCCGATGCAGCCTCTTCAGGCGCTTGCGCAGATGGCGGCGCGCCTCGGTGGCGCCGAGCGGCGCTGACGCGGGCTGCCCGGCGCCTTCGGCACTGGCGTGTGGCGCGGCCGTCGCCGCGGTGAAGCCGATCAGCGAAACCAGCACCGACTGGAACGCGGGCGCTCGCACCACTTCGCCGGGCGACGGCGCTTCGGCCGCCGCATCGTCGCCAGCCAAGGGATCGAACTCCGGCGCCCCCGCGTCGCGCAGTTGGGGCTGCGCCAGCTTCACGACCTGCTCGCGGTCGCGCAGGGCGCCGAGCGCGCGGAAGGCCTCGACCAGCGGCGGCTCCCATTCGGCGCCGTTGAAAAGATCGGTGCGCGGGTCGAGCCCCGCGAGTTCGCGCAGCGCGGTGCGCAGGCGCCGGATGCCGATGCGCAGCTGGTGGATCTGCTCTTCATCCGTGCTGCCCGCGGCGATCTCGCTCGCGTTGGGCAGCATCTGCGCCAGGCAGGACGCGACTACGGCCTGCTGGATGGCGCGGCCGTCGAGCTTGCCTTTCTCGCCGGCAAAGCGCGGCGTCTCGGCCTTCACGGCCGGCACCACGTCGAGCTTCGCGAGCAGGCGCGCGCCGCGCTCGGCCTTGGACACGGTGCTGAACCACAGGCCGTGCTGCTGCGACCAGCGGCGCGCGAGCGCGACCAGGCCCCGCACGCCGCCGCGCTTGAGTTCGAGCTCCAGCTCGCACACGGGCGATTCGCGCTCGTCGGGCGTGCCCGCATGGGCGATGACCTTGCCGACATCGAGCGCCAGCTCCACCACGGCCGCGCCGTCGCCCGTGGTGCGCACGTCGCGCGTGAGCCGCACGATGTCGGTGGACTGCCGTTCGACCAGCGGGGCGCCGCTCGCGGCCAGCACCTTGGCAAGCCGCTCGCCCACGGGCGTGCCGTGGTGGCGCTGCGGGTCAATGGCCGGCGCGGCGCGGCTGGCCGCCGCGGCGCCCAGGTCGACGTTGTGTTCGAGCCGATGCAGCGCGTTGTCCCCGGTGGCCTTGGCGGTCTGCACCCAGCGCCGCCCCTCCTTGCGCAGGCGCAGCACGATGCCCTCGGCGGCCAGCGCCTGGTCGGCGGTGTCGAAGTAGCGCGCCTGCAGCCGGGTACGCACGACGCTGCCGCGCCGCATGGCGGCTTCCACGGCTTTCAGGCGCTGTGCGGGAACATGAAACTTGAACTCGATTTCCATGCCGGCCATGATGCCCGGTCTTTCTCCGCACGCCATGCGGGCACTGTCGCTGGAATGGACAAGCAGCAGAAAGGCACACACCATGACCGCCCTCGACCCCACCACCCTCCTGGCCGCCGGGGCCGCACGGTCGGCCAAGGCGCTGGCCGCCAGGCAAGTGAGCGCGGTCGACTTGTGCGAAGCCGCCATCGCCCGCATCGAGGCGCTCGACGGCCCGCTCAACGCGGTGGTGGTACGCGACTTCGACCGCGCGCGCCGCCAGGCCGCCGAAGCCGACGCGGCGCTCGCGCGCGGCGAGCGCCGGCCGCTGCTGGGCGTGCCGATGACGGTGAAGGAGGCCTTCAACGTCGCCGGCCTGCCGACCAGCTGGGGCCTGCCGCAGTACCGCGATTTCGTGCCGCAGCAGGACGCCGTCGCCGTGGCACGCCTCAAGGCGGCAGGCGCGGTGATTCTCGGCAAGACCAACGTGCCGCCGGCGCTGGCCGACTGGCAGTGCGACAACCCGGTGTATGGCCGGACGGTGCACCCGCTCGATGCCAGGCGCACGCCGGGCGGTTCCTCGGGTGGCGGCGCAGCGGCGGTGGCCACCGGCATGGTGGCGCTGGAGCTGGGCTCCGACCTCACGGGCTCGCTGCGCGTTCCCGCGAGCTTTTGCGGCGTGTACGCGCACAAGCCGAGCGAGGGCCTGCTGCCGACGCGCGGCTTTGCATTTCCGGGCACCGAGGAGGCGCCGGCCGCGCTGCCCTCGGTGATCGGGCCGATCGGCCACGGCGCGGACGACCTCTCGCTGGCGCTCGATGTGCTGGCCGGGCCCGATGCGGCCCACGTGGCGCAGGGCCGCTTCATGCTGCCGGCGGCGCGCCATTCGGCGGCGAAGGACTGGCGCGTGCTGGTGGTCAGCGCGCATCCGCAGGCCGCGGTGGCGGCCGATGTGCGCGCCGCCGTCGAAGGCGCCGGGCAGCGGCTGGCGAAGGCCGGCGCCTCGGTCGCCCAAGCCTCGGACCTGCTGCCCGACCTGGCCGAGGTCGGCGACACCTACGGCCAGATCGTGCAGACCGTGCTCGCGCATGCCGAGCCCGGCGGCCGTTCGCCGATGCGGCTGCGCACCTGGTTCGACCTGCTGGCCACGCGCACGCGCATCCGGGCGCAGCTGCGCACGCTGTTCATGCAATTCGACGCCGTGCTGTGCCCGGCGGCGGGCTGCGCGGCCTTTGAACACGTGACCGAGCCTGATTTCGAGAAGCGCACGCTCACTATCGATGGAAAGCCCACACGCTATGACGCACTGGCCGCCTGGTCGGGGCTCGCGAGCCTGGGCGGCCTGCCCGCCACGGTCGCTCCCGTGGGCTTCACAGCCGGTGGATTGCCGCTGGGCGTGCAGATCGTCGGCCCGTATTTCGAGGACCGCAGCACCCTCGCGCTGGCCGGGCTGCTGGCAAAAAGTGCCCTCCGATAAAAATAATGTGGACACCGTACATTTTCTTTGCTATCTTTTGTGGACGGCGTACACAACACGCCGGCAAACCTCCGATCCACTCTTCATCAACATAGGAAGACAACCATGGCCAACAAGCAGATCTTCGTGAACCTCGCCGTCAAGAACCTCGACAAGTCCAAGGCTTTCTTTGCCGCGCTGGGCTACACCTTCAACGAGAAGTTCACCGACGCCAACGCCGCCTGCATGGTGATCCAGGAAGGCAGCATCCACGCCATGCTGCTGGTGGAAGACTTCTTCAAGACCTTCACGAGCAAGAGCCTGGCCGACACCAGCAAGAGCACCGAGGTGCTGCTGTGCCTCTCGTGCGAAAGCCGCGCCGAGGTCGACGAGATGGTGGCCAAGGCGGTGGCCGCGGGCGGCACGGTGCCGCGCGAGCCGCAGGACTACGGCTTCATGTACGGCCACGGCTTCCAGGACCTCGACGGCCATCTGTGGGAGCTGATGTACATGGACCCGAACGCCGAAGTGACCCATCAGAACGCCTGATGCTGCGCTGCTGACGCACAAGAACGATGCCCATCGTTCCATATGCGCTCCTCACTGTTGCGCGGAAGGCCCCTTCCCTGAAGCGGGTGCGCCCCGATATTCCACAAAGCAGCGCCGCCGCGCATTCAGCGGCGGCGCACCCAACCGAAAGGAATACCGAGGTGTCCAGCAACAACGACAGCAGCAGCCATATCGAGGAAGGCCGCAGCCCCGTGCTGCAGGTGAGCCCGCTCGGCTTCCCGTGGCAGACGATCGATCCGTTCCTGTTCTGCGTCTATCACGACGACGCCTACCCGAAGGCCAACGCGCAGATGGGGCCCGCGGCGCCGCTCGCGGGGCGCCAGATCGGCCAGGACTTCAGCCGCAAGGACGGCTGGAGCATGTACCACGGCGACACGGTGCCGGGCTTTCCCTCGCATCCGCACCGCGGCTTCGAGACGGTGACCATCGTGCGCAAGGGGCTGATCGACCATTCCGATTCGCTGGGCGCCACCGCGCGCTTCGGCGGCGGCGACGTGCAGTGGCTCACAGCCGGCAAGGGCATCGTGCATTCGGAGATGTTTCCGCTGCTCGATGCGAACGCGCCGAATCCGCTGGAGCTGTTCCAGATCTGGCTCAACCTGCCGGCCAGAAGCAAGATGGCCGAGCCGCACTTCACGATGTTCTGGTCGGAATCCATTCCGCACTTTGCGTCCGACGATGCGGCGGGCGGCCGCACCGAGGTCGCGGTGATCGCGGGCCGCTTCGGCGGCACCGCCGCGGACGGCGGAACGGCGCCGATCCATCCGCTCGCGCCGCCGCCGGATTCCTGGGCCGCGCAGGCCGATGCCGACGTGGCGATCTGGACGCTCAACATGACGCCCGGCGCGCAATGGACGCTGCCGGCCGCCGCGGGCGATGGCACGCGGCGCATGCTGTACTTCTTCAAGGGCGCGGTGGCGACCATCGCAGGCCGGCGCGTGGAAGGCCCGGCCGCCATCGAACTGCGCGCCGACACGGCCGTCGAACTGCGCAATGGCGATGAAGAGCCGGGCGAATTCCTGCTGCTGCAGGGCCGCCCCATTGCCGAGCCGGTGGTGCAATACGGTCCGTTCGTGATGAACACGCAGGCCGAGATCAGCCAGACGCTGGCCGACTACCGCCGCACGCAGTTCGGTGGCTGGCCCTGGAGCGATCCGGCACCGGTGCATGGCCGCGATGCGGCGCGTTTTGCGCGGCACCCCGGCGGGCGCGAGGAAAAGCCGGCGGCCTGAGCCACGCGGCCCCGCGGTCTCAAAGCGCCTTGAGGATCTCGGTCGCAGGTGCGGTCATGCTGGGCACGAACTCGATCACGTGCGTGCTGGCCGCGCCGTTCTGCACGAAGGGGTCGCGTGCGAGCACGGCCTCGAGCTCTGCCCGGTCGCCCGAGCGCGCGAAGATCACGCCGCCCTTGCGCGGCACCTGCCGGCCCGAGGCCAGGAACAGACCACTTTGGTAGTGCTTTCGCAGCCACGCCATGTGCCCATCCATCAATACATCGAGCTCTTCAAGCGGACGGATGTAGGTGAGGGTGACGATGAACATGGCAGGGGCGGCAAGTGGATCGGAAGGCTCCGATCGTATGGCCTGGAACGCGGCCATCTCATGACCAGAAGTAACGGAGTGATCCAGGTTTTACGGCTTTCTGATACCGTCTTTTTCGTTGCCCCCAGCTGCAAAGGAGAGTCGCCCATGCCGCTTCACCCACCGGGCCTTGTGCCGCCCAGCTTCGTACCGCCGTACCTGCTGGACCGGCTGGCGCAACATGCCGGTGCGCATGCCAGCGCGAAGGCGGCGCAGACGCTGATGATCGACCGCCAGCACCGCGGGCTGCGCGAGGCGGTGGCCGGGCAGGGCGTGTCGTCGGGCCCCGCGCCCAGCTACCTGCGGCGGGGGTCGCCCGCGCGCGCCATCCACGACGCGGAACACACCATGGCCCTGCCGGGCCGGCTGGTGCGCGCCGAAGGGCAGGCCGCCACCGGCGACATCGCCGCCGACGAGGCCTACGACTACCTGGGCGCCACCTACCGCCTGTATCACGACATCTTCGAGCGCGATTCCATCGATGGCGCGGGCATGCCGCTCACGGGCAGCGTGCACTACGGCAACGACTACGACAACGCCTTCTGGAACGGCAGGCAGATGGTGTTCGGCGACGGCGACGGCGAGATCATGAACCGCTTCACCATCGCGGTGGACATCATCGGCCACGAGCTCACGCACGGCGTGATCGACCACGAGGCGGGCCTGGTCTACCAGGGGCAGCCGGGCGCGCTCAACGAATCGATCTGCGACGTGTTCGGCGCGCTGGTCAAGCAGCACCTGCGGAAGCAGACGGCCCAGCAGGCCGACTGGCTGGTGGGCGCGGGGCTCTTCACCGACAAGGTGAAGGCGCGCGCACTGCGCTCGATGGCCGAGCCCGGCACGGCCTACGACGACCCGGTGCTCGGCAAGGACCCGCAGCCTGCCCACATGAAAGACTTTGTCGACACGCGGCAGGACAATGGCGGCGTGCACATCAATTCCGGCATTCCGAACCGCGCCTTCCATCTTGCTGCCACCGCCATCCAGGGCCCGGCATGGGAGACGGCCGGCCGCGTCTGGTACGACACGGTGTGTGACCGGCGGCTGCGCCGGGACGCCGATTTCCTGGCCTTCGCACAGCTCAGCGTGGAAAATGCGGCCAGGCGCTTCGGCGCCGGCAGCGCGGCGCACAAGGCCGTTGGCGCCGCATGGAACACCGTGGGAGTCACACCATCATGATTCAGCTTCCGCCCCTGGACCAGGCCTCCGTCGTGCGCCTGACGCGCGAGGGCGGCGTGGCCTACGTGCCGGGCCTGTCGCGCCCGCGCAGCTACCAGCTTGGCAACTGCAGCGAGGAATTGCGCCAGCAGATCGGCGAAGCGCTGCAAAGCGCCGCGCCGCACGCGGAGCCGCGCGGCGGCCCCGGTTCGCCGGGCGGCGACCAGCGCTTCTACCGCGTGGAGGTCGTGGTGGAAAGCGCCACTTCCCATTCGGGCTCGGTCAGCTTCGAGGTGCCCGAGAACGAAGCGCCCGAGTCGCTGGTGCACCTGTGGAAGGACGCGGCCGAGCGCTAAAGATACAAGGCTTCGTCTTCACCAAATCAAGGGCCGCCGAGCACCGTCGACGCCACCAGCCACACGTTGGCCGAGCTGATCACGCCGAACAGCCCCCAGGCCAGCAGCTTGACCAGCCTGCCGTTGGCAAAGCCGCCCATCAGCGCGCGGCTGCTCGTGAAGCGGATCAGCGGCCACATCGCGAACGGCAGCTGGAAGCTCAGCACCACCTGGCTCAGCACCAGCATCTTGCCCACGCCGCCATCGCCGAACCACCAGACCCCCAGGAACGCCGGCCCGAGCGCCAGCCCCCGCGTGATCAGGCGGCGCTGCCAGCACGGGATCTTCAGGTCGAGAAAACCTTCCATGATGATCTGGCCCGCGATGGTGCCGGTGAAGGTCGAGCTCTGGCCCGAGGCCAGGAGCGCAATGCCGAACAGCGTGGCCGCCACCGCGCTGCCCACGATGGGCTCGATGAGCCGGTAGGCGTCGTCGATCTCGGTCACCTCCACATGGCCGGTGCTGTGGAAGGCGCTGGCCGCCAGCACCATGATGGCCGCGTTGACCAAAAGCGCGAGCGAGAGCGAGAACACCGCGTCGAAGGTGCAGAAGCGCACTGCCTCGCGCCGCGCCGCATCGCTGTCGGCCACCAGCCGGGTCTGCACGATGGACGAATGCAGGTACAGGTTGTGCGGCATCACGGTGGCGCCGACCACGCCGATCGCGAGGTACAGCGCGCCCGGCTGCTGCAGCCGCTCGAAGCTGGGCGCGAAGCCCATCGCCACGCCGAACCAGTTGGGCTGCGACATCGCGAGCTCCACCACGAAGCAGCCCGCGATGGTGCCCACCAGCCCGAGCACGATCGCCTCGACGCGGCGGAAGCCCGCGCCCTGGAGCCCCAGCACGAGCAGCGTGTCGAACGCGGTGATGCCGATGCCGACCGGGATCGAGACGCCGAACAGCAGGTGCAATGCGAGCGCGCTGCCCAGCACCTCGGCCAGGTCGCAGGCCACGATGGCCAGCTCCGCGCCCAGCCAGAGGAAGCGGCTCACGCGCGGCGAATAGTGCTCGCGGCAGGCGCGCGCCAGGTCTTTCTGCGCCACCAGCCCGAGCCGCACGCACAGCGTCTGCAGCAGCATCGCCGCGAGGCTCGCGAGCAGCACCACGAAGAGCAGGCCATAGCCGAAGCGCGACCCGGCCTCGATGTCGGTCGCCCAGTTGCCCGGGTCCATGTAGCCCACCGACACCAAGAGGCCGGGCCCCGCGTAGCGCAGCAGCTTCTTGCCGAAGGGCAGGTCCTGCGGGACCGCCACGCTACCCTTGACTTCAGAGGGACAGAACGGTGCGGTGGCCGTGCGGGGCAGGGGAAAGAACATGCGGGCGATGATAGGGTCGCGCGCGGGACCGCTGGCCGGGCGGCCGGTCTTTTAGATTCGACGGTCCCATTCCACACACATGCAACAACGGAGCTTTTTTCCATGATCCACGTCGTCGCCGTCATCACCGCCAAGCCGGGCCAGCGCGCCAGCCTGCTCGAAGCCTTTGCCGCCAACCGCGCGGCCGTGCTGGCCGAGGAGGGTTGCATCGAATACGGCGCCACGGTCGACGCCGCGGGCGTGCCTGCATCGAAGGCCAGCTTCGGGCCCGACACCTTCGTGGTGATCGAGAAATGGGAAACGCTGGCGCACCTGCAGGCCCACGCGGTGGCGCCGCACATGGCGGCCCACGGGGCGAAGACGAAGGAGCTGGTCCAGAGCAAGCTGATCCACGTGCTCGAGCCGGTCTGACGCGGCCGGTTTACGTCATGTTACTGTCGCGCCTCCAAACAACTCTGGAGGAGAAGAAACATGGCAAACAACCGCCTGCTCGGCGTTGTCCTCTGTGCGCTCGCCGTCCTGGCGACGGGTTGCGCATCGCCCAAGGCACCGCCCTACGCGCCGGACTACGCCGCGCTTGACCAGCTCAAGGCCTCGAAGCCTTCCACCGTCGCAGTGGTGAAGGTCGAGCCGACCGACCCCAACGCGCCCGTCAACAGGATCTCGCTGCGCGGAACCCGGCTGGATTCGCCCAGCGGCACCTTTGCCAAGTATCTCGAGGAAGCGCTGGTGCGCGACCTGAAGGAAGTCTCCGCATTCGATGCCAAGTCGCGCACGCGGCTCGATGCCCGGATCCTGGCCAACGACGTCAGCGTGGGGAACATCTCCACCGGCACGGGCGTGATGGAAGTGCAGATCGAGGTCACGCGCGAAGGCGTGCAGCGGCTGAAGAAGACCTACAAGGCCGACATCAGCTTCGAGTCCAGCTTCGCGGGCATGGTGGCCATTCCGGCCGGGCAGACGGCCTATCCGACGCTCGTTCGCGCGCTGCTGAAAAAGGTCTACACCGACCCGCAGTTCGCCGCCGCCATCGGCTCCTGACGCCACCCGTTCGAAAAAAAAGGAAGACCAACATGTCCTTTTCCGGAACCGTCCGCATTGCGCTGGCGCTGGCCTTCGCCGCGGTGCTCGCAGGTTGCGCACACCCCATCTCGCTCAGCACCGAGGCGGCGCCGCCACAGCGCGTCGACACCTACCTGGTGCCGAAGAAGGTGGCCTATGCCATGAGCGATGCCGAGCGCGGCAAGCAGGCCATCACCCCCGGCGGCGGCGGCGACCGCATCAGCTACTACCCGTACCGCGACCTGGAAAAATCGATCCGCGATGCGCTTCGCGCGGTCTACCAGGACGTGGTCGTCATCCCCTCGGCGGCCGATGCCAGTGCCGTCAAGGCGTCGGGGGCAGCCTATGTGTTCACGCCGGCGATCACGACCAGTTCCAGCTCCTCGTCGGTCCTCACCTGGCCACCCACGGAGTTCACCACCGAGATCGCCTGCACCGTGACCGATCCGGCCGGCGCGGAAATCACGCGGGTCAAGGCGACCGGCCGGGGTGCCGCGGAGTTCAGCGAGTTCAAGCACGACCTCGCGCTCTCCGCCAAGCGCGCATCGGCCGAGGTGGCGAACCAGCTGGCCAGCGAGATCCGCAGGAACGAGAAGCTGCGCTGAACCGCCCGGTGCCACGTCCATGAAAAAACGCGCCCGAGGGCGCGTTTTTGTTGCCGGGTCCGCGAAGCTTTTACTTCGCCACGACCTTCACCATCTCCAGGCACTTGTTCGAGTAGCCCCATTCGTTGTCATACCAGCTCACGAGCTTCACGAAGGTGCCGTCCAGCGCAATGCCGGCTTCGGCGTCGAAGATCGAGGTGCGCGGGTCGCCGCGGAAGTCGGTGGCCACCACCTTGTCCTCGGTGTAGCCCAGCACGCCCTTGAGCGCGCCTTCGCTCTGCGACTTCATCTCGGCGCAGATTTCCTTGTAGGTGGCTTCCTTCTCGAGTTCCACCGTGAGGTCGACCACCGACACGTCGGAGGTCGGCACGCGGAAGCTCATGCCGGTGAGCTTCTTGTTGAGCTCGGGGATCACGACGCCCACGGCCTTGGCGGCGCCGGTGCTCGAGGGAATGATGTTTTCCAGGATGCCGCGGCCGCCGCGCCAGTCCTTGTTGCTCGGGCCGTCGACGGTCTTCTGCGTGGCGGTGGCGGCGTGCACGGTGGTCATCAGGCCGCGCTTGATGCCCCACTTGTCGTTCAGCACCTTGGCCAGCGGTGCCAGGCAGTTGGTGGTGCAGCTGGCGTTGCTGACGATGGCTTCGCCGGCGTACTTCTTGTCGTTCACGCCGTAGACGAACATCGGGGTGTCGTCCTTCGACGGCGCCGACATGATCACCTTCTTCGCGCCCGCGTCGAGGTGCTTCTGGCAGGTTTCCTTGGTGAGGAAGAGGCCGGTCGACTCGAGCACGATGTCGGCGCCGACTTCGTTCCACTTCAGCTGCGCCGGATCGCGCTCCTGCGTGAGGCGGATCTTCTTGCCGTTGACGATCAGCGTGTTGCCTTCCACCGTGACTTCGCCCTTGAAGCGGCCGTGCACCGAGTCGTACTGGAGCATGTAGGCCAGGTAGTCGGGCTCGAGCAGGTCGTTGATGGCGACGATCTCGATGTCGTTCTTGAAGTTCTGCACCGCTGCGCGCAGCACGTTGCGACCGATGCGACCGAAGCCGTTGATACCGAGTTTGATAGCCATCTGATTTGCTCCTAAGGTTGAAAAACTTGTGGTCGGACAGAAAGGGGAAAGGCCTCGCCGGGCTCAGCCGCGCAGTGCGGCTTCGACCGTGGCGGCAACGTTCTCGGCCGTGAAGCCGAAGTGCTTGAACAGCGCCCCGGCCGGTGCCGACTCGCCATAGGTGTCGATGCCCACGACGGCCGCGCAGCCGTATTTCCACCAGCCGCCGGTGCAGCCCATTTCCACCGCGATGCGCGGCAGCTTCTTGGGCAGCACGGCCTTCTTGTAGGCCACGTCCTGGCGGTCGAAGGTGGTGGTCGAGGGCATCGACACCACGCGCACGGCAATCTTCTTCTCGGCCAGCAGCTTCTGGGCGGCCAGTGCCAGCTGCACTTCGGAACCGGTGGCGATGATGACCGCGGCGGTCTTCTTGCTCTTGAGGCCGACGGCTTCGGGCTCCGCCAGCACGTAGGCGCCGCGGCTGATGTCGCCGAGCTCGCCCTTGGGCGCGTAGGCGATGTTCTGGCGGCTCAGCAGCAGCGCGGTGGGGCGCGACTGGTTCTGCAGCGCCACGGCCCAGGCCACGGCGGTTTCGGCGGTGTCGCCCGGACGCCAGACGTCGAGGTTCGGGATCAGGCGCAGCGAGGCGGCATGCTCGATCGACTGGTGCGTCGGGCCGTCTTCGCCCAGGCCGATGGAGTCGTGCGTGAACACGTGCACCACGCGGCGCTTCATGAGCGCGGCCATGCGGATGGCGTTGCGGCTGTAGTCGCTGAAGGTCAGGAAGGTGCCGCCATAGGGAATGAAGCCGCCATGCAGCGCGACGCCGTTCATGATGCCCGCCATGCCGAACTCGCGCACGCCGTAGTTGATGTGGCGGCCGACGACGCCGTGGGGCGGTTCGGCGTTGTCGGCGGTGCTCTCGGGTGCGGCTTCGTCTTCGGCACCCTGGTTCGGCTGCTGGACCGGCACGTCCATGACCACCGCGCCGGTCTTCGCATCGAAGCGCAGGGCGGCCGTGCTCTTGGTGTTGGTGAGGTTGGAGCCCGTGAGGTCGGCGCTGCCGCCGAGCATCTCGGGCAGCGCGGCGGTGAAGGCCTCGAGCGCGAGTTGGCTGGCCTTGCGGCTGGCCACGGTTTCGCCCTTGGTGTGGGCGGCCACCACGGTGTCGAACGCCACCTGGTGGAAGTTCCTGGGCAGTTCGCCCCGCATGCGGCGGGTGAACTCGGCGGCGAGTTCCGGGAAGGCCTTCGCGTAGGCGGCGAACTTGTCGTTCCAGGCGGCTTCGGCCTTGGCGCCTTCTTCCTTGTGGTCCCAGTCGGCGTAGGCTTCCTCCGGCACTTCGAAGGCCGCGTAGGGCCAGTTCAGCGCGGCGCGGGTGAGCGTGATCTCGTCGGCGCCCAGCGGCTCGCCGTGGGCCTTGGCGGTGTTGGCGCGGTTCGGGCTGCCCTTGCCGATCTGCGTCTTGCAGATGATGAGGGTGGGCTTCGAGTCTTCCTTCTTCGCCTTGGCGATGGCCTTGGACACGTCCTTGGCGTCGTTGCCGTCGATCGGGCCGATCACGTTCCAGCCGTAGGCCTTGAAGCGCTCTTCGGTGTTGTCGATGAACCAGGGCTTCACCTGGCCGTCGATGCTGATGCCGTTGTCGTCGTACAGGGCGATCAGCTTGTTCAGGTGCCAGGCGCCGGCCAGCGCGCAGGCTTCATGGCTGATGCCTTCCATCATGCAGCCGTCGCCCAGGAAGGCGTAGGTGTGGTGGTCGACGATCGCGTGGTGCTTGCGGTTGAACTCGGCCGCGAGGAGCTTCTCGGCCAGCGCGAAGCCCACGGCATTGGTGATGCCCTGGCCCAGCGGGCCGGTGGTGGTTTCCACGCCGGGGGTCACGTCGACCTCGGGGTGGCCCGCGGTCTTGCTGTGCAGCTGGCGGAAGTTCTTGAGCTCGGCAAGGGGCAGGTCGTAGCCGGTGAGGTGCAGCACCGAATACAGCAGCATCGAGGCGTGGCCGTTCGACAGCACGAAGCGGTCGCGGTCGAACCAGTGCGGGTTGGCGGGGTTGTAGCGCAGGTGTTCGCCCCAGAGTGCGACGGCCATGTCGGCCATGCCCATCGGTGCGCCCGGATGGCCGGAGTTTGCTTGTTGGACGGCATCCATGGCCAGCGCGCGGATCGCGTTGGCCATCAGGGCTTGGTTTGCCATGGGCGGTGGGCTTTCGGGGAATGTGGATTAGGGGGAACCCGCGATTTTACCGGCCTCGCTCCAACCCCCTCCTGCAGCGGCCAGAACACCCCACTGATGCTCTTTGGCGACACCCGGGCTGCTAGAGTTGTCACCCATGCACGGGCTGCACCTCACCGCCGATCTCCACGACTGCCAATGCGCCATGCAATGGCTCACCGACAAGGAGGCGCTCGGCGCCGTCTGCATCAAGGCGGCAACGGCCGCCGGGCTGCAGCCGGTGGGCAAGCTGGTCCATGGTTTTCCGGCCACGCCGCAAGGGCCGGGCGGCGTCACGGCCACCGTGCTGCTGGCCGAATCGCACCTGTGCATCCACACCTGGCCCGAACAGCGCGGCGCCACGCTCGACGTGTATGTGTGCAACTTCGGCGGCGACCATTCGGCCAAGGCGCATGCGCTGATGGAATGCCTGGTCGCGCTGTTCCAGCCGCGCCACAGCGAGCGCAACGAACTGCTGCGCGGCAGCGTCGCCGCGTGAGTGCCCCGGCTTCCGTGCGGGCGATGATCCTCGCGGCCGGCCGCGGCGAGCGCATGCGGCCGCTGACGGACACCACGCCCAAGCCGCTGCTCGAAGTGCGCGGCAAGCCGCTGATGCAATGGCCGATGGAGGCGCTGGCCGCCGGCGGCTTCACCGACCTGGTGGTCAACACCGCCTGGCTCGGCGAGAAGATCTCCAGCCGCTTCGGTCTCAATCCCTTGCTGAATGGGCATCCTGCGCTATCGATTTCCTACTCCGACGAAGGCCGCGATTTCGGCGAAGCGCTGGAAACGGCCGGCGGCATCGTGCGCGCGCTGCCCCGCCTGGGCGAGATTTTCTGGGTGGCGGCCGGCGACGTGTTCGCGCCGGATTTCGCCTTCGCGCAGGCCGCGGTGGACCGCTTCGCGGCCAGCGGCAAGCTGGCGCACCTGTGGCTGGTGCCGAACCCCGCGCACAACCCCAAGGGGGACTTCGGACTCTCCGCAGAAGGCCTGGCGCTCAACTCGGCGGCCGAGAAATACACTTTCTCGACCATTGGCCTCTACCGGGCCGCGCTCTTCGCGCCGCCTTACTGCGGCATCCCGGCCGGCAACCCGGCGGGCGCCAAAGCCCCGCTGGCCCCGATCCTGCGCGCCGCGATGGACAATGAACGCGTGAGCGCCGAGCTCTACGCCGGTCCCTGGACCGACGTGGGAACGCCCGAACGGCTTCTTCAACTGAACACGCCAAGATGACCTCAGAAGACCACCGGATCTACGCCGAGCGCCGCGCGCGCCTCGCCTCGCAACTGGGCAAGGACGGCATCGCCATCGTCCCGACCGCGCCCGAGCGCCAGCGCAACCGCGACAGCGACTTCCTGTTCCGGCACGACAGCTATTTCTATTACCTGACCGGCTTCACCGAACCCAACGCCTGGCTGGTGCTCGCGGGCGACGGCCGCAGCATGCTGTTCTGCGCGCCCAAGGACCTGGAGCGCGAAATCTGGGACGGCTATCGCCTGGGCCCCGACGCGGCGCCCGCGCCGCTTGGCATCGACGAGGCCTTCTCGGTCGACGAGCTCGACGCCCGGCTGCCGAAGCTGCTCGAGAACAAATCGACCGTGTGGTTCCCGTTCGCGATCCACAAGGGCCTCGAAACCCGCGTCGACGGCTGGCTGCAGTCGGTGCGTGCACGCGTGCGCTACGGCGCGCTGTGCCCCGAGGAACTGCACGACCTGTGCGGTCCGCTCGACGAAATGCGCCTGGTGAAGGACGCGCACGAACAGGACATCATGCGGCGCGCCGCGCAGATCAGCGCGCGCGCCCACATCCGCGCGATGCAGCTGTCGGCGCGCATGCTGCGCGAAGGCAAGGACGTGCGCGAGTACCACCTCGACGCCGAGCTGCTGCACGAGTTCCGCCTGGGCGGCTCGCAGTACCCGGCCTACGGCTCGATCGTGGCGGCGGGCGCCAATGCCTGCGTGCTGCACTACCGCGCCGACGCCGCGCCGGTGCGCAATGGCGAACTGGTGCTGATCGACGCAGGCTGCGAACTCGACGGCTATGCCAGCGACATCACACGCACCTTCCCGGCCAACGGCAGGTTCAGCGGCCCGCAGCGCGCGCTGTACGACCTGGTGCTCGCGAGCCAGGACGCCTCGGCCGCGGTGACCAAGGCCGGCAACCGCTTCACGGACCCGCACGATGCGGCGGTCAAGGTGCTGGCGCAGGGCATGCTCGACCTCGGCCTGCTCGATGCCGGCAAGGTCGGCAGCGTCGACGACGTGATCGACTCGCGCGCCTACTTCCAGTTCTACATGCACCGCACCGGCCACTGGCTCGGCATGGACGTGCACGACTGCGGCAGCTATGTCGAGCCCACGCAGGTGGGCGAGGTGAGCGAACGCAAGGACCCGCTGTCGAACGAAGTCATCAAGAACCGGCCGAGCCGCATCCTGCACCCCGGCATGGTGCTGACGCTGGAGCCCGGCATCTACGTGCGCCCCGCCGACGGCGTGCCCGAGCAGTTCCACAACATCGGCATCCGCATCGAGGACGACGCGATCGTCACGGCCACCGGCTGCGAACTCATCTCGCGCGGCGTGCCGGTGAAGGCGGACGAGATCGAGGTGCTGATGCGAGCGTGAGCACCGTCCGCAAGCGGCGTTCCAAACCGGTGGACGACCGCCCACCGTATTGGATGCAGCAGTGGCTGGTGCATCACAGGAAGTCTGGCCGCTTCGATGGGCATGAGTACTGCATCTACGACATCCACAAGCCCAAGGGCCCGCCGCTGTCCTCGGCCTGCGCGGAAGGCGTGATCTCGCGGATCGGCGATACCGCACTGGAACTGCGGGAGCCCGAGTCCGCCTTTTCTGGTTATGCGATCTGGTTCGGCCTGCTGGCCGCGGCGCCGATGGTGGCGCTGCTGTTCTACGCAGACATGCCCCGGTCCCTCTGGGGTGCGCTGCTTGCACTCTGCCTTGCCTGTGTGGGAGTGTGTGCCTCCGCTTTCGGGGCGCTCTGGATTTTCGCGACTTTCAAGGAACTGCTGGCCCCCACGCCGTTGAGCGTCGGTTTCCTGTGCGACCGGCTCAACCAGAGACTGTGGTGGCACGACGGCGTGAAGGAACGGTGGGTGGCGTGGGACCGGATCCGTGTCGTCCATCGCCCAGGCTTCCCGGGGACGGAAAGCGTCGAGGCTCTGCGCCTGCTGGTACTGGATCAGGATGATTCACTCGTCTGCACATCGCCGCAAGGGACGAAACCATTGGCGTTCACGCTGCCCGCCTGGCGGGTCGGCCATCGATGCGCGCGATCGCACAATCCCCACACCGAAGCGCGCAAGGCCGTCCTCGACTTCATTGCGGTGTTCATGCGCGAGGGCCGCGCATCGTTGCCTGCCACCCGCTGGCGAACGCCAGCGAAGGACCTCGAAAGGCTGTTTCTGGATCTGGCTCACACATTGGATTTTTTCGCCGGTCCTCGCGCAAGCGCCTCGAGGAATGCACGCGCCCTCTGCGCGGTGCTGATGGCGCTGGCCGCGCCCTTCCTGCTGCCGCCGCAATGGATGCACGCGCTGGCCGAGTTCCGGCGGCGGCCGGGCGAATGGTCGGCTGCCACCTTGCAGGCGGTCGGAATCGACCCTGGTTCGCCAGCAACCCACCTGGCCGCTCCTGCAGGCAGCCGGTCCTTGCACGCCCCTCTTGATCGGGAGCAGCGTACGCTGGCGTGGATCTGGATCGCCACGGCCTTCGCCACGTATCTCATCATCGGGTGGAAGATCATCCACTGAGTCAGCGAAGGATCTGTGCCAGCTGCGAGCTCATTTCGCGCGGCGTGCCGGTGAAGGCGGACGAGATCGAGGTGCTGATGCGAGCTTGACGGCACGCTGAGACACCGGCGGCGGCGCATGCCGCGCCTGCAGGAAGTCGATGAACACCCGGAGCTTGCGCGGCATCTGCGCGCGGCTCGGGTGGTAGAGGTAGAAGCCCGGAAACGTGGGCCACCACGGCTCGAGCAGCGGCACCAGGCGGCCGCTTTCCAGGTCGCCGCGCACCGCGCCCTCGAAGGCCACCATGATGCCCGCGCCGTCGCGCGCGGCGGCCAGCAGCACATCGCCGTCGTTGCTGATCAGCGGACCGGCCACTTCGACGTCGAGCACGCGGCCGTCCTGCGCGTATTCCCAGCGATAGAGGGCCCCCGTGGTCAGGCGGTAGTTCAGGCACTGGTGCTCGCGCAGGTCCTCGGGCGTCTTTGGCAGCCTGCGCCCCGAGAGATAGCGCGGCGACGCGAGGGTCACCATGCGCTGCGGCCCGCCCACCGGCAGGGCCACCACGTCCTGCGCCAGGCTTTCGCCGAGCCGGATGCCGGCATCGAAGCCGCCTTCGACCAGGTCGATCATCCGGTTGTCGCAGACCAGCTCCAGCGTGATGTCGGGATAGGCCTCCGCAAAGTCCGCGAAGTGCGGGTTCAGCAGCAATTCGGCCGACACGCGCGCGACGTTCAGACGCAGCAGCCCGGCCGGCTTGTCGCGCGCCTCGTCCAGGCCTTCGACCGCCTGCGCGAGCGCGGCCAGCGCCGGCTGGGCGCCCTTGAGCAGTTGCTGGCCCAGTTCGGTCACGCCGACGCGCCGCGTGGTGCGGTCGAGCAGGCGCACGCCGAGCCGCCCCTCGAGCATGCGCACGGTCTGCGACAGGGCCGAGGGCGACACGCCCAGCTCTTGCGCGGCCCGCGTGAAGCTGGCGTGGTGCGCAATGCGTGCGAAGGCGGCAATGGCGGGGAGCAGTTCGGGCGACATGCGCGGATTATGAAGACGCGCTTCCGCCGGCCACTCGCGCTGGCGCTACCTGGCCTGCAGCAGCGCGCCCGCTTCCAGCAGCACCAGCTCGTTGTCGTCCGCCTGGTTCGGCTCGCGGCTGCTGGAGAACGGCAGGTTGTTGTCGTTGCCGACCACGATGTGCGTGGCATCGACCACGTCCACGTTCTCGATCGTGAAGAACGGGAACTTGAGCACGCCGTCGTTGAGCGGCTTGCGCGCGAGCCCGGCCGGGTCGGCGATGTTCAGCAGGTCGATGTAGCCGATCTTGCGTACCGCGCCGCCCGCGTTGGCGTCGCTCAACTCGATCTTGTAGACGCGCTTGAATTTGGCGATGTCGTGGAAGCAGTCGCTGCGCTTCTGGCCCTCGGGGCAGGCCTTGTCGCTGGCGCCTTCGCCGTTGTCGCGCTCGATGATCAATCCGGTGGTCGCGTCGATCATGTTGAAGTCGCCGATGGCGTGGCCATTGGCTTCGAGCGGGTATTTCCAGTGGCGGCCGGTCCATTTTTCCGAAGCCACGTCGAACTCCAGCACGCGCAGCGCTTCCTTGCCGTCCAGCTTCTCGTAGTCCTTTGCCTCGGCGTTCCACACCGGGCCTTCGAGCAGCGCGTAGAGCTTGCTGCCGTCCTTCGACGAAGCCATGCCTTCGAAGCCCTTGGAGCGCTTGATCTGGAAATCGACCGCGCCGCCCGGTGCGCCCGGCGTGGTGACGGCCGGATGGTCGGGGGAGCGCACGGCCTTGCCGTCGACCTGCGTGTCGAACACCGCGAGCACCTTGCCCTTGAGGTCGGCCTTGATCAGGAAGGGGCCGAACTCCTCGCCGATCCACAGGGCGCCGCCGGCAAACTGGAAGCTCTCGGGATCGAAGTCGGAGCCGGTCAGGTAGCGCTGCTTCGTGCCTTCATGGACGATGCGGAAGGGCACCTTCTTGTCCGGGTCGTGCAGGAAGATGGTGTTCAGGCGGTTGAACTTGCCGCTCTTGAAGTCCACCTTGTAGTGGTTCAGGTAGAGCATGAAGTCGGGCGAGTTGGCCTCGGCGCCGGCGCCGTTGTCGGTGAGGATCCAGAACGAGCCGTCGTCCATCTTCTTGATGCCCGAGTGGCCCTGCAGCGGCTGGCCCTTGAAGGGCAGCGAGACACCGGTGCCGCGGCCACCCGACAAGCCTTCGATGGTGCCCAGCGCCTCCACGCGCTTGCCCGAGGTGAACTTGCCGCTCACCTGCAGGTCGGCGGGCGCATCCTTGGGCGCCGCGACGAAGCTTTGCGCGGGCAGCACGGCATGGCCGGCCAGCGTCGCAGGGAAGGCGGCCTGTGCGGCGGCATGGCCGCAGGCGAGCGCGGCGGCCAGCGCGATGAAAGAAGTACAGAAGAAGAAAGAAGCGGGGCGCGTCATTGGAAAGAGAGGTTCCGTGTCGAAACGCGAGACCATGCCGGCCACGCGTGACGCGGCCATGACATGAGGCACCCGGGCCTTCAGCCCGGCGCCGCGCCCGCGATGTGCCCGCGCGTGAACGCCTCCTCGAAGATCGAATAGCCCGACCAGTCGGCATGCGCGAACGAAAGCCGGCCCGCGATGACACGGCCGCGGTGCCCCGCGTCCGGCGACATGCGGTGCGCGCCGATCTGCGCAAGCAGGCCCGGCCGCGGGATCGACATGGCGTGGCCGTAGCGCGTGATCTCGATGCGCGTCGCGAGCGAAGGCAGGTCGGGGTGCGGCACCGAGAGTTCGGCGAGCAGCTCGTCGCGCCAGCTGGTCCAGGGGCGGTCGAGCAGCAGGCGCCGGCCATCGGCGCCGTCGTGGCGGCTCGGGCCGAGCGGGCGGTACCAGCTCAGCACGGTGCCGCGCGGCGTGGGGTCGAGCGTCTGATGGCGCGCATCGACGTAGCCGAGGCCGCGCGTGCCGTGGATCACGTTGTCCCAGCTCGGTGCGGCGCCGGGCCGGTCGGCGAGCGGTCCGCGCAGGTGCACGTTGGCCACGAGCCAGGGGGCATAGCGCAGGTGCGCGGCGGCGTTCTTCAATACCTCCGGCGCGTTTTCGACCACGCGCGCGGCGATGAACACCGGCAGCGCGACGATGCAACGCCCGGCCTGCCAGCGCACCAGCGATTGCGATGCGGCATCCCACGCGTCGACCTCGACACCGCCGCGAAGCTCGGCGATGCGCGTGACGGCCTGGCCTGTGCGCAAGCGGTCGCCGAGCGGCGCGGCCAGCCGCTTTGTGAGCCAGCCATTGCCCTCGGGCCAGGTAAGCACTCCGTCGCGCTCGGCGGCCGATTCGGCGCCGCCGCCTTTCGCATCGCCGGGCGCGTGAAAGCCATGGCGGCTCGCGAAGTAGTGGATGCCGGCCCAGGCCGAGACCTGTTCGATGCCTGCGCCGTAGTCGTCGCGGCAGCAGTAGTCGAGGTACCAGCGCAGCTGCGCATCGCCGAAGCCCTCGCCGTCGAGCCATTGCGCGAAGCTGACGGCATCGAGCGCCAGCAGCTCGGGCGTGAGGGCGGCCTTGAGCGTGGGAATGACGAAGTGCGCCGCGTGCTGCAGCGCGTCGATGCGCTGCGCGAACCTGCGGTACTGCGCGTGCGTGTCGGCGCCCACGCCATGCAGGGGCAGCAGGCCGTCCTGCCACTCGCCGCGGAAGAACAGCCGCTCCTGCGGGCTGTGGCAGAGGTGGCGCTCGTCGTATTCCCAGCGGCCCGCCACGCGCCGGCGCAGGCCGAGTTCCTCGAGCAGGTCCTGTACTTCACGCGCATCGTCGCCGGGCGTCGGCAGGTAGTGCGCGCCGAGCGGACAGGCAATGCCGCTCACCATGCCGCCGCGCGCATTGCCGCCCGCCGCATCCTCGAGCTCGAGCAGCACGAAGTCCTCGATGCCCGCGAGCCGCAGTGCGCGCGCGGCGGCGAGACCCGCGACGCCGCCTCCGGCAATCACCACGCGCGTGCGCTTCATGCTTGCCGGAGACGGGCCCTTGAGCGCGCTGTCGCGCAGTGCGTGGCCGCGCGCGACGTCGATGCCGGTGAAGCCGCCGTCGATGGGCGGCGGCGGGGCCTCGCAGCCAGCGAGCGCAAGGGCGCCCGCCGCAGCCCCAAGAAAACCCCGGCGCTTCATTGCACCCGTCCCTTTCGGGAAACACCGCGGAACCGGCTTTGCCGGGCCGCTGGTGTTGCCCCCGGCGAGGGGGTGGGCGAAGCGACACGAAGTGCGCGAAGGCTGGGGGAGATCATTCAGTGCGTCGTGATCACCTTGCCCCACTCCTGCTCGTAGGTGGTGACAAGGGTCTGGTTCGACAGCCGGTTCACTTCGGCCGGCACGCGCGCCATGTCGAGCGGAAAATCGAACATCAGCGGCAGGGTGGAGGGCGAGAGAAAGCGCAGCCCGGAAGGCAGCGCATCGGGCATGCGGTACGGCCGCCGGCTCGCGATGATGTAACCCCATTCGCCGAAGCTCGGCACATGCGCGTGGTAGGGCGTTGCCTGCAGGCCGACCGATTCGATGGTCGCCGCCACGGTCCAGTAGCTCTTGCGCGCGACCAGCGGCGAGGTGGTCTGGATCACCGCGTAGCCGCTCGCCGAAAGGCGCTTTTCGAGCAGCGCATAGAAGCTGTTGGTATAGAGCTTGCCGATCGCGAAGTTGGTGGGATCCGGGAAGTCGACCACGATCACGTCGAAAAAGTCCCCGGGCTGCTGCAGCCACTGGAACGCATCGGTATTGACGACCTTCACCTTCGGCGACGAGAGCGAATGCCCGTTGAGCGCCGCCAGCGTTTCATGCGCGGTGAAGAGCTGGGTCATGTTCGGATCGAGCTCCACCAGCGTGACCGATTCGACCGAGGGATATTTCAGGATCTCGCGCACCGCCATGCCGTCGCCGCCGCCGAGCACCGCGACTTTCTTCGGCGCGCCCTGCGCGGCCATCACCGGATGGACGAGTGCCTCGTGGTAGCGGTACTCGTCGCGCTCGGCGAACTGCAGGTTGCCGTTCAGGAACAGCCGGTGCCCGAGCTGCCCGCGCGTGACCACGATGCGCTGGTAGGGCGAGGTGGCGCTGAACACGATGCGGTCCTGGTAGAACTTGTCCTCGGCCAGCGTGGTGATGTGGCCGGCCCCGGCGAAGGCGCCGACCAGCGCGGCCAGCGCCAGCAGGCAGGCCAGCGCATGCGCGCTGATGCGGCGCAGCTCATGGCGGAACAGCCACAGCGCCCACACGGCCACGGCCGCATTCATGATGCCGAACAGCAGGCCGGTGCGGATCATGCCCAGCTGCGGCACCAGGATGAGCGGAAAGGCCACCGACACCGCGAGCGCGCCGAGGTAGTCGAAGGTGAGCACCTGCGACACCAGGTTCTTGAGCTGGATGTTGCGCTTGAGGATGCGCATCACCAGCGGGATCTCGAGCCCCACCAGCGTGCCGACCACCACCACGAGCCCGTAGAGCAGCAGGCGGAACGCGCCGGGCACGTAGGCGTTCGCGAGGAAGAGAACGGCCGGCAGCGCGCCGCCGACCAGCGCCACGAGCAGCTCGATGCGCAAAAAGTGCGCGGGCAGCTGGCGCTCGAAGAAGCGCGAGAGCCACGAGCCCACGCCCATCGCGAACAGGTAGGTGCCGATGATGGTGCTGAACTGCAGCACCGAGTCGCCGAGCAGGTAGGAGCTCAGCGCGGCCGCGGTCAGCTCGTAGACCAGCCCGCAGGCCGCGACCACGAACACGCTGGCCAGCAGCGCGATCTCGACCGGCTGCGGCCCGCGCGCATCGGCGGAATGCGCGGACACGGCCGCCTCCCCGCTCAATGGATGGCTGCGGCGACGATGACGCAGATGCCCAGGCTCATGGCGGCCACCACCAGGCCCAGCGCCACGTTCTGCTTCTCGACGATTTCGCCCCAGAGGTCGTAGGGCGTGAGCTTGTCGATGATGAGGAAGCAGAGCCAGAAGATCAGCACGCCGAGCAGCGCATACACGAGCGATCCGAGGACCACGCCCGGTTTCAGCCATTCAAATCCCATGGGGACCTCCAGTCGTAGTTGCAGTAGTGGGTGACATCAGCGCGAAGCTATGTTGCTCTTGTTCATTTGTGGCCGCCGCCGCTCGAATAGCCGCCATAGGAGCCGCCGTAGCTGCGCGACCCGCCCGACGAGCCGCTGCAGGTGCTCAGGATGACCAGCAGCACGATGATGACGATCACGATGAGGATGATGGTGCCGCAGCCCAGGCCCGATGCGGCGCTGACCGGCAGCGCATCGCCGCGCGCGAACATGTCCTTCTTGTCGTCGAGCTTGAAGGCGGCGGACACCAGTCCGCTGTCGAGCTTGCTGCCCGAGGACCAGGTCAGCTCGTTGGCCGAGCGCTCCATCGAAAGCAGCGCGTTGCCGCTGGCGAAATCGCGGTTGAAGGTTTTCTGGCCGCGCTCCACCTGCCAGTAGAACTCGCCCGCCACATAGGTGGTTTCGGCGTTGTAGGCGTACTGCTGCGTATAGCGCTTGCCCAGGTAGGTGGCGCTGCTGCCGTTCTCGGCCATGACCGGCGCGCCGGTGGTCGGCTTGACCATGCTCCAGCCGTCCTCGGCGTCCACCAGGAAGCTGAAGCCGCGCTTCTTGTTGTACAGCAGGTATTCGTTCCAGCCGAAGTGCTCGTCGTCGCCGGGCTCCACGCCCATGCGGTGCTGGAAGCCCACCACCTGCCACTGCGCGCCCTGCAGCTGGCCGGTGCTGCCGATGGGGATGAGCGGGCGCACGGGTTCGTTCTGCTCCGCGTGCTTCAGCTCGCCGCCGATGCCCTGCGACAGGTCGATGATGCTGTTGCACGAGCCGCAGGTGATGCTCTTGCTATCGGCCAGGTTGACCGTGACGGGCGCGCCGCAGTTGGGGCAGTTGAAGGCGCGGCCTTTTTCGTCCTTGGCGGATTCGTCGCGCAGGCCCGTGAGCTGCAGGTCCTCAAGCTGTACCGAGCGGCCCAGGTAGGCGCCGGGCGGCTCGGTGCCGTAGTCGATGCTGAGCACCAGCCCCTTGTCGCTGCGCAGTTCGACCATGGGGAACGGGCGGCCCAGCTCGGGCAGGTGCGGCAGTTCGCCCTGGGCGGACAGCAGCGTCACCTGCTCGTTGGACGAGACGGTGTAGCTTTGGCCGTTGAATGCGCTGGCGGCCCCCACGCGCAGGTCGCCCGGCGGTGGCGCGGTGCGCTGCAGCTCGAAGGGCAGCGCGAACACGTAGGCGCCGTTGTCCTCGCTCAGGATGCCGGTGCGGTCGCCGTCGAGCTCGGCGATCCACTCGGTCCAGCGCCCGCCGGCGGTGCTGTATTGCAGCCGGCCGATGATGGTGAACGGCTGGTTCTGGATGCGGCCCGCGGCAAACAGCTGCAGCGGGCTGAAGTCGTCGAACAGCTCCGCCATCTTGCCGATGCGCGCGAGCGTCTCGCCCTGGCGCACGACGGTGCTCTGGCAGTAGGGGCAAACGGCGAAGGCCGATTGTGCGGACCTGAATTCGACCGGCGCGCCGCAGCCGGGGCAGGGCGCACGGTAGGCGCGCTGGGCGCCGCCTTCTTCAGCCATGGCAAACGGCAGCGGATGCAGCTGCGGGGAATGCCGTGGAACCGGCTACGCCGGGCCACAGGCATTGCCCCCTGCAAGGGGGAGGGAGTAGCGACACGAAGTGCGCGAAGCCTGGGGGTTAGACCAACTTCTTGAGCAGCTCCGCCTTCTTGGCGTCGAACTCTTCCTGCGTGAGGATGCCCTTGGTCTTGAGCTCGCCGAGCTTCTCGAGCGTGGTCATCACGTCGGCCGGGCTCACCACGGCCACGGCAGGCTGCTGCTGGGTCGCTGCGGCCTGTGCCGCCGCGCCCGGGCTCAGCCCCTGCGCGAGGTTCTGCGCCAGCACCTGGCCCAGCGCCACGCCGGCGCCCAGGCCCATGGCATCGCCCGCGATGCCGCCGCCCTGGCCCGCGCCCTCGGCGAACTTGGGAATGGCCTGCGCGGTCTGGTACTGCATGAACTTGCCCATGTCGTTGCCGACCATGCCCATGCCGATCTTCTGGTCGAGGATCTTCTGCAGCTCTTCGGGCAGCGAGACGTTCTGGACCGTGATGTTCTCGAGCTTGATGCCGATCTTGGAAAACTCCGGCACCAGCTGCGCGGCCAGCGCCTGGGCAAACTGGATCTGGTTGGCGGCAAGGTCCAGAAACGGCACGCCGCTGGACGCGATGGCATTGCTGATGTTCTGCAGCACCAGCCCGCGCAGCTGGCCGTCGAGGTCGGCCACGCCGTAGACGTCGCGCGTGCCCGAGATCTCGGTGTGGAACAGCTTGGCATCGCCGATGCGGAAGCTGTAGTTGCCGAAGGCGCGCAGGCGCACGGCGCCGAAATCCTTGTCGCGGATGGTGATGGGCTGCGGCGTACCCCACTTCTGGTCGACCTGCTGGCGGGTGCTGAAGAAGTAGACGTCGCTCTTGAACGGGGACTCGAACAGCTTGTCCCAGTTCTTCAGGTACGTGAGCACGGGCAGCGTCTGCGTCGTGAGCTTGTACATGCCCGGGCCGAACACGTCGGCCACCTGGCCTTCGTTGACGAACACCGCCACCTGCGACTCGCGCACGGTGAGCGAGGCACCGTTCTGGATTTCCATCTCCGCCATCGGGAAGCGCCAGGCCAGCGTGCCGTCGCCGGTCTCGGTCCACTGGATGATGTCGATGAACTGTTTCTTGATGAAATCCATCAGGGCCATGGCTGCTCCTCGTCGAATTTTTTCCGGACTGCGCATATTGCCACATCGTCTTGACGGGTCTTGCTGCTTTCGGCAGGGTGGATCTCCGCCATGCGGCCTATGGCGCCCCGGGCCGAGGTCTACAATCGGCGCCCCCAGAAGAAGCGCCACCAGGAGCAACGGCCCATGTCCGATTCGACGATCCCATCGACCCCCACGCCCGAAGACAAGCGCGCCGAACTGCGGCGCGCCGCCCTCGAGTACCACGAGCTTCCGGTGCCGGGCAAGATTGCCATTGCCGCCACCAAGCAGATGGTCAACCAGCGCGACCTGTCGCTGGCCTATTCGCCCGGCGTGGCCGCGCCCTGCGAGGAAATCGTCAAGGACCCGGCCAACGCCTTCAAGTACACGGCGCGCGGCAACCTGGTGGCGGTGATCACCAACGGCACCGCCGTGCTGGGCCTGGGCGACATCGGCGCGCTGGCATCCAAGCCGGTGATGGAAGGCAAGGGCGTTCTCTTCAAGAAGTTCGCCGGCGTCGACGTGTTCGACATCGAGATCGACGAGAAGGACCCGGCCAAGCTGGTCGAGATCATCGCCTCGCTGGAACCCACCTTCGGCGCCATCAACCTCGAGGACATCAAGGCCCCCGACTGCTTCTACGTCGAGCGCGAGCTGCGCAAGCGCATGAAGATCCCCGTGTTCCACGACGACCAGCACGGCACGGCCATCACCGTGGCCGCGGCCATGCTCAACGGCCTCAAGGTGGCTGGCAAGGACATCAGCGAGGTCAAGCTGGTGACCTCGGGCGCGGGCGCCGCGGCACTGGCCTGCCTGAACCTGCTGCTCAAGGTGGGCCTCCAGCGCGAGAACGTGTTCGTGACCGACCTGGCCGGCGTGGTCTACGAAGGCCGCGAGGAGCTCATGGACGACGACAAGCGCCAGTACATGCAGAAAACCACGGCCCGCACGCTGGCCGAGGTGATCGAGGGCGCCGACGTGTTCCTGGGCCTGTCGGCCGGCGGCGTGCTCAAGCCCGCCATGGTGGCCAAGATGGCGCCGCGCCCGGTGATCTTCGCGCTGGCCAATCCGAACCCGGAAATCTCGCCCGAGGACGCCCATGCAGTGCGCCCCGACGTGATCATGGCCACCGGACGCACCGACTACCCGAACCAGGTCAACAACGTCCTGTGCTTCCCGTACATCTTCCGCGGCGCACTCGATTCGGGCGCCACCACGATCACCGACGAGATGGAAATTGCCGCGGTGCGCGCCATCGCCGATCTCGCCCAGGCCGAGCAGAGCGAGCGCGTCGCCGCCGCCTACGTCGGCGAAAAGCTGACTTTCGGGCCCGAATACCTGATTCCGAAGCCCTTCGATCCGCGCCTCATGATGAAGATCGCGCCGGCGGTGGCCAAGGCCGCCGAGGAAAGCGGCGTGGCCTCGCGCCCGATCAAGGACATGGACGCCTACCGCGACCGCCTGCAGAGCTTCGTCTACGCCTCGGGCACCACGATGAAGCCGATCTTCGACGCCGCCAAGCGCGCGCAGAAGAAGCGCGTGGCGTACTGCGAGGGCGAGGAAGAGCGCGTGCTGCGCGCCGCCCAGATCGTGGTCGACGAAGGCATTGCGCGCCCCACGCTGATCGGCCGCCCGGCCATCATCGCGCAGCGTATCGAGAAGTTCGGCCTGCGCCTGAAGGAAGAGCTCGACTACGACATCGTCAACGTCGAGCAGGACCACCGCTACCGCGACTTCTGGCAGACCTACCACCGCATGACCGAGCGCAAGGGCCAGACGGTGCAGACCGCCAAGATCGAGATGCGCCGCCGCCTGACGCTGATCGGCGCCATGCTGCTGCACAAGGACGAAGTCGACGGCATGATCTGCGGCACCTGGGGCACCACGCTGATCCACCTGCACTACATCGACCAGGTGATCGGCAAGCGCCCGGGCGGCTGCGAAAGCACGCCGCAGGACGTGCCGGTGTACGCCTGCATGAACGGCCTGCTGCTGCCCGACCGCCAGGTGTTCCTGGTCGACACCCACGTCAACTACGATCCCTCGCCCGAGGAACTGGCCGAGATCACGACCATGGCGGCCGAGGAAATGATGCGCTTCGGCCTCAAGCCCAAGGCCGCGCTGCTGTCGCATTCGAACTTCGGCACGAGCAACGAGCCCAGCGCGGTCAAGATGCGCAAGACGCTCGACCTGCTGCGCGTGCAGGCGCCCTGGCTCGAGGTGGACGGCGAAATGCACGGCGACGTGGCGCTCGACAGCAAGCAGCGCGCGATCGTCATGCCGCACAGCGCACTGGCGGGCGATGCCAACCTGCTGGTTTTCCCGAACATCGACGCGGCCAATATTTCCTACAACCTGCTCAAGACCGCGGCCGGCGGAAATATCGCGATCGGCCCGGTGCTGCTCGGTGCCGCCAAACCTGTGCATATTCTCACGGCCAGCGCAACAGTTCGGCGCATCGTGAACATGACAGCCTTGACAGTCGCCGACGCAAACGCAGAGCGATAAGCCATTTGGCGAGAGTGGCCGCCAACTTAAAGCGCCACTCGATCCCCTTGCGACTGCTCAAACTTTGGGCAGTCGCTTGCTATTTTCGCCAGCGTGGTGCACACTCGCGGGCTTGAATTTGCGGGTTAACCCCAGGGTTGGCTGCCAATTCGGAACCCCGCTCTTTTCTTGTGGTGCCCCATGGCGGCTTACGCCTCGATCACGTCCTCTGTCACTAAGTTTGCGCTCACCGGCTTGATGCTGGCGGCGTTGGCGACGGGGGCCGAGGCCCGCGGATGGTTCGGCACCGGAAAGCCCGCCCAGGAATCGATTGCACTGTCCGAACTGCCGGTTCAGGGCCAGCGAACCTACGAAGCCATCCTGAACGGCGGCCCCTTCCGATTCGAAAAGGACGGCACGGTATTTGGCAACCGCGAGCGTCTTTTGCCGCCCGCGCGGCGCGGTCACTACCGCGAGTACACGGTGGCAACGCCCGGCTCGCGCGATCGCGGTGCGCGGCGCATTGTCTGCGGCGGAGAACAGCGCACCACACCCGAGGCCTGCTGGTACACGGCAGACCACTACGCGAGTTTCAGACGGATTGCACCATGAGCGATGACAAAGACTTGAGCGGCGCCCCGAAGCGCCCCGAAGAAATGATGATGACTATGGAAAGACCAGCGGAGATGACCCTATCCCTTCGTGCCGTACGCCCGAACATCGTGCAGTCGATTCGTGCGTTCCGCGTGAACGACCTGCAGGAAGCCGCCAACGCCGCGGGCCAGCACTTCCTGTACGCCAATCTGGGGAATGCCCAGACCAAGCAGGACGTTCTGGACCTGATCGCCCAGCAGTTCACCTTTCCGGCGCATTTCGGCAAGAACTTCGACGCGCTGTACGACTGCATGACCGACCCGTTGCATAAATCGGGCCCGCAGCCCGGTTTCGTGATCGTGCTCGAGCAGATCCCGGCCAACGCCAAGTTCGACAAGGAAGCGCGCGAGCAGCTGCTCGACATCTTCCGCGATGCTTCCGACTACTGGGGCGACCGGAAAGTCCCGTTCCGCTGCTTCTATTCTTTTCTGTAGCCCGTTCTGCACACACCAGCCAAGCAGAACGGGCGAACGAGGCTCAGCCGAACGGCGCAGCACTCGATGGCATCGAAATCAACGGCAGCACCGCCAATGCGGCCGCCGGCACGGAACCCGAAGGCGAAAAGATGCCGACCGACAAACTGGTCGACGTCTCGCCGCTCGCATTGCGCATGAGCAGCCCCTTCAACGCGGGCTACTGGCTCGCGGCGGCCTGAACAAGCCCACCCCCGAAGCGGCTCACTTCGTGTAGCCGCCTCCCCCTCAAGGGGGCAACACCTGCGGCCCGGCTAAGCCGGTTCCGCGGTGTTCACGAACGAAAGCCCGCCTTTGCCAAGGCGGGCTTTTCTATTTGGGCTCGGGGGGAACGGCCTGGGCCAGGGCGACGTATTCGGCCACGGGCACTTCCTCGGCGCGGCGCTGGGCGTCGAATTCGCCTGCAAAGCCGTGCGCGTCCAGCCATTTGCCCAGGGTGTGGCGCATGATCTTGCGGCGCTGGCTGAAGGCGACCTGCACGATTTCGCCCAGGCGGGCGGCATCGACGGCCGGCGGCTCGGCCAGCGGCACCATGCGCACCACGGCGCTGTCGACGCGCGGCGGCGGATCGAAGCTCTCGGGCGGCACAAACAGCACGTTTTCCATCCGGTAGCGCCACTGAAGCATCACGCTCAGGCGGCTGTAGTCGGACGTGGCGGGGCGCGCGACCATGCGGTCGATCACTTCCTTCTGCAGCATGAAGTGCTGGTCGGCGATCAGGTGCGCGAAGCCCAGCAGATGGAACAGGATGGGCGTGGAGATGTTGTAGGGCAGGTTGCCGACCACGCGCAGCGGCGCCGCGAACCTGGCGGCCAGCGCGGCGAAATCGACCTTGAGCACGTCGGATTCGATGACGTCGAGCTGCGGATGCTCGCGCAGCCGCTTGGCCAGGTCGCGGTCGAGCTCGATGACGGTCAGGCGCCCGAGCCGCTCGACCAGCGGCTGGGTGAGCGCCGCCAGCCCCGGACCGATTTCGACCATGGCGTCGCCAGGCTGCGGCGCGATCTCCTGCACGATGGCATCGATGATGCCGCCGTCGGACAGGAAGTGCTGCCCGAACCGCTTCCTGGCGATGTGTGCCATCAGGACTGGGGCGCCTCGCGGTATTCGACGTAGGCGCGCGCGCGCACTTCCTGCACCCAGGTGCTGAAGGCTTCATCGACCCGTTGCTCGCGCAGCACGGCCCGCGCGGCTTCGCGCTGCTCGGCCTGGGTGAGCTTGGATTCGCGCCGGCCGACCACCTGGATCAGGTGGACGCCGAAGCGCGACACCACGGGGTCGCTGATCTGGCCCGGCGCCAGGCGGTCCATGGCTTCCTCGAACTCGGGCACGAACTGGCCCGGGCGCGACCAGCCCAGGTCGCCGCCTTCCTTGGCGCTCGCGTCCTGCGAGTTGTCGCGCGCCAGGCCGGCAAAGTCGGCCGTGCCGGCCTGCAGGCGGCGCTTGAATTCCGCGAGCTGCGCAACCGCCTGCGCGGTGGTGCGCTTGGGGTCGTTGAGCAGCAGGATGTGGCGCACCTGCGTCTGGGTGACGGTGGCGTCGGCGGCGCCGAGCTGGGCCTTGGCCAGCACCTTGAGCACGTGGAAGCCCGCACCCGAACGGATCGGGCCGGCAATGCCGTTGACCGGCGTCGACTGCGTGGCTTCGACGAACAGCGACGGATAGCGGTCGGCGGTGCGCATGCCGACGGCGCCACCGTTGGCGCGGTCCGGCGAATCGGAGTTTTCCTGCACCAGCTTGGCGAAGTCTTCGCCGGAGCGAGCGCGCTGCGCGAGGCCCTGGGCCCGCTGCTGCAAGGTGGCGACCTGCGCGTCGGTGGCGTTCTCGGGCACGGCGACCAGGAGGTGCGCGAGGTTGATGTTCTGCAGCGCCGCATCCTTGGTGGGGGCATTGCGCTGGTCGCGCAGGTATTCGTCGGCCTCGGAGTCGCTGATCTTGACCTTGGACTCGACCTCGCGGTCGCGCAGGCGCGTGAGCAGCAGCTGGTCGCGCAGGTCGTTGCGGAATTCGCGCTGCGAGATGCCTTCGGCCACCACGCGGCGGCGCAGTTCCTCGACGCTGATCTGGTTCTGCCGCGCCACGGTCTGCTCGGCCTGGTCGATGGCGACGTCGTCCACCTTGATGCCGTTTTCCTTGGCCAGCTGGAGCTGCGCGCGCTCCGAGATCAGGCGCTCGAGCACCAGGCGCGTGAGTTCGGCGCGCGGCACGCGCTCGGCCTCGGCATTTTCCCGGATGAGGCGCGTGACGCGCGACTGCACCTCGGTGTTGGTGATGGGCTCGGAATTGACCAGTGCGACGATGTATTCGGCCGAGCGCTGCACCGGCGCGGCGGTGGAAGGCGCGGTGCGCGGCGCCGGCGGCGCCAGTCGGGGACCGGCGCGCATGATGTCGGTGATGCCGCTGCCGCCACCGGGACGCAGGCCTTGTGCGCCCGAGGCCGCGGCCAGTGCCGCGAGGCAGCCCAGGGTCAGGATGGAACGGATGTGTTTCATGGCGTTGCTCAATCGTCTCAGTCGTAATTGGTGAAGCGGCTCGGCCCTTCGGTGGGCTGGCGAAGGGGCTGGTAGCGCTGGATGTTGGTCCGCAAGGTCTGCATCGGGCTCGACCCGATGCTGGAGAACCCGACGAATTCGAGCTGGAACATGATGCGCGTGTTGGCCGTCACCGTGCCGGTCGTGATGCGCTGCAGCACCACGCGTCCGATCCAGCAGCAGCCGTCGTACTCGAAGCCGAGCACGCCGTCGGTGAGTTTCTTGTCCTGCAGGCTGTAGTTGAGCCGGCCGACCGCGTACCAGCGCCCGCCGCCCTGGCCCTTGCCCGGGCCGAGGTCCTTGCCCTTGTCGCCCCACAGGTCGTTGAGCGGCCACTGCCAGCCCACGTCGAAGGACTTGTTGCCGTCGGTGGCGAGGGGGGTGGTGGGCGCCTGGTAGCGGAAGGCCGCGCTCAGGTTGCGGTACGGACCCGGGTTGTAGCGCGCGGTGATGGCCGAGCGCTCCGACTTGCGCGTGTCGGGGTTGTACTGGACGACCGTGTCCAGGCTCCACTTGGGCGTCCAGTTGATCTGGGCGCCCAGCAGCAGGTCGCTCGCGCGGTCGGTCACCGGCGTGCCGCCCGGCAGCGTGACCCTCTGGTCGCTGAAGCGCAGCCGCTGCGCAACGCCGAAGCGCGCCGCCTCGACGCCGGTGTCGGGGTCGATCAGGCGCGAGGTGACGCCGAGCGTGAGCGTGTTGGTGTCGGAAATGCGGTCGTTGCCCGAGAAGGCGTTCTCGGTGTAGATGGTCGCGAAGCTGAAATCGTTGGCCGCCGAATCGTAGTTCGGCAGCATGCTCTGGTTGCGGAACGGCGTGTAGACGTAGTAGGCGCGCGGCTCCAGCGTCTGACGGAAGGCGCGGCCGAAGTAGTTGGCGTCGCGCTCGAAGATCAGGCCGCTGTCGAGGCTGAAGGTCGGCACCGTCCGGTTGCTCGAGGTCGGGAAGAAATACAGCGAATTCGGGTTGTAGGGCACGCCGTTGACGTACTGGGTTCCGTTCACGGTGAGCCTGGGAACGTCCGACTGCGGCAGGTAGTAGTTGTACGAAGCCGTGTTCAGCTGCAGCTTCGGGATGACGAAGGAGCTCGGTGTGATGAACGGCCGGCTGATGGTGGCAATGGCCAGGGCGCGGTCGCCGTCGGGCTGCGACTGCTGGTTGATGTCGAAGCCGGGCTGGCCGGCCAGGATGGTGTTGACGCGAAAGCGCGTGTAGTCCAGGTTCAGCGAAACGTCGAAGCCGTGCCAGTCGTACTTGTTGTAGTTGGCCGTGATCTGCGGCATCCGGTCATAGGACGGAACGATCGGCGACAGGCTGTATTGCAACGTCTGGTAGCGCAGCGCACGGATGCCACCGTTCCAGTCGCCCTTGCTCCAGTTGAGCGAGGCGTCGTTCGACAGCTGGCGCTGTGCCAGCGTGGGCGTGCGCGTGAAGTCGCGCCAGTAGTCGTTGTCGCTGACCCGGTTGATGTTGATGCTGGCCGAGAGCGAATCGAGCCCCAGCGCCTTGGCATTGAAATCCTGGTGGTGATTGGCCCAGATGCCCCAGCGCTTGCTGCTGGGCGGCGCGCCGAAGCTCAGGGCCGAGGCCTGGATTTCGCCGTTGGCGAGCTGCTGCAGCTGCGCGGCGCGCGTTTCGTTGTAGCGCTGGCCCACGAGGCGGTCGCTGCCCATCAGGTCCAGCCGGATGCTGCCGCTGTATTCCTTCTCGAGGTAGCGGAATTCCGAACCCAGGTTGAGGCCGCGCTTGCTCATCAGTGTGGGCGTGAACGTGGCGTCGCGGTTGGGCGCGATGTTCCAGTAGTACGGCTGCGAGATCTCGATGCCGTTGGTGTTGTCGACGCCGATCGTGGGCGGCAGCAGGCCGCTCTTGCGCTCGTTCGACAGCGGAAAGCTCACGCTCGGGATCGGCGGCGTGCTGATGCCCATGAAGCTCAGCCGCGCGTCGGTGGCCACGCCGACGTTTTCCTCGGTGTCGGTGGTCAGCGTGGCCGCGGACAGCAGCCAGGCCGGCATCCAGCCCGGGAAATCCTCGCGGCGGCAGGTGGTGTACGTGGCGGTGCGGGCCACCGACACGTTGCTGTCGACGAAATCGATGCGCTGCGCCTCGCCATGCCCGCCGGTGGCAAGGAAGGAGTAGCGCACGTTGTTGAAGAAGCCTTCGAAGGTCTCGAGCTTGAGCTCGAGCTCGGGGCCTTCGTACACGTTGCCGGCCTGGTTGACGCGCACATTGCCGCGCGCCTTGGCGCGGTCGTCGGGCTGGTAGTACTCGAGCCGGTCGGCGGTGATGGCGACTTCGCCGCGACGCAGCGTGGCATGGCCTTCGACCACGGTTTCGAGGTCCTGGCGGCCCGACAGGCGGTCACCGGTGATCAGGCTGGGCAACTGGCTGCGCTCGGCGGGCGGCAGCGATTCAGTCAGCTGCGGCGTGCGCTTGAGCGTGAGCGGGCCATCGAGGCCTCCGGCCGGCTGGGCCGAGGCGCCGTGCGCGTGCAGCAGCGCCAGCGACAGCACGGCCAATGGCAGGGGCGGTCCGGAACGCCGCAAGGCAACGCGCCGCCTCATCAGGCCTCCCGCCGCATCGTTCCGGCGGAGGTCCGCAGTCTTCCCGAGGAAGGCTGCGAGTGCACAGGGTGCCAAGCGTGGGGGCTTTGGATCGTAGGCATCGGTCAGGAACGAAGGATCGTCGGGAGGACGGCGCGGCAGGCCGGCAGGTTGCAGGAGCCGGCGGCAACTCTGTTCGACCAGGGAGGACCGCAGGAGTTGCCGCGCCAGGCGGATTTGTAGAATCGATTATCCATGACAGCACCCCCGCTCCCGGCCTCCGAGCCCATCCCCTCCGCCACGGCCATTCTCTGGACAGATCCGCAGCGGGCCGCGGCGTTCCAGAACTGGCTGGCCGGCATCGGCGCCGCGCACGGCCTGCTGCCCGAGACGGTGCGCCTTGCCTCCGCCGATGCGAGCTTTCGCCGCTACTTCCGCATCGACGCCACGGGGAGCGCCGCCAGCCGCATCGTGATGGATGCGCCGCCCGACAAGGAGAACAGCGAGCCCTTCGTGCAGGTTGCCCGCCTGATGGCCGAGGCCGGCGTGACCGCGCCGCAGGTGCTCGAGTGGGACCGGACCCACGGCTTCCTGCTGCTCGACGACCTGGGCCGCGAAACCATGCTCGACGTGATCGACCCGGCCCGGCCCGACGCCAGCCGTCCGCTCTACGACCAGGCGATCGATGCGCTGATCCGCTGGCAGCTGGCTTCCAGGCCGGACGTGCTGCCGCCCTACGACCGCGCCTTGCTCGAGCGCGAACTGGCGCTTTTTCCCGAGTGGTACATCGGGCGCCACCGCGGCATTGCCGTCGAAGGCCAGCTCAAGGAGCGGCTGGAACGCAGCTTCAGGCTCATCGTCGAGAACAACCTGGCCTCGCCGAGCGTCTACGTGCACCGCGACTTCATGCCGCGCAACCTGATGGTCCGCAACGATGCCGATTTGGGCGTGCTCGACTTCCAGGACGCGGTCTACGGCCCCATCACCTACGACATCGCGAGCCTGATGCGCGACGCCTTCCTGAGCTGGGACGAAGAGTTCGTGCTCGACGTCACCATCCGGTACTGGGAAGCGGCGCGCAAGGCCAAGCTGCCGGTCGATGCCGATTTCGGCGCGTTCTACCGCTCGGTCGAATGGATGGGGCTGCAGCGCCACCTCAAGGTGGCCGGCATCTTCGCCCGCCTGACGCTGCGCGACGGCAAGCCGCGCTACCTGGCGGACACGCCGCGCTTCATCGCCTACATCCGCTCCACCGCCAGCCGCTACATGGAACTCACGCCGCTGCTGCGGGTGATCGACGAGATCGAAGGCACGTCGGCGCTGACCGGCTTCGCCTACGGCAGGGTTTAGGGCTCTAGATGCCCCGCTTCCACTGCCCGGTGCCTTTGACCGCGGGTGCCACGCTCGAGCTGCCTCCCGGTCCCGCGCGCCACGTGCAGGTGCTGCGCATGCAGCCCGGCGACGCGCTCACCTTGTTCGACGGCTCGGGCGGCGAATACGCGGCAACCGTGGAGCGCATGGGGCGCAGCGATGTGTCGGTGGCGATCGGCGCCCATGCGCCGGCCGAGCGCGAAGCCATGCGCGCGGTGCACCTGGCCGTCGGCATGCCCGCCAACGAGCGCATGGACTGGCTGGTCGAGAAAGCCACCGAACTGGGCGTCGCGAGCATCCAGCCGCTGGCCACGGCCCACGGCGTGCTGCGGCTCTCGGGCGAGCGCGCCGAGAAGAAGAGGGCGCATTGGGAAGCGATTGCCATTGCCGCCTGCGAGCAATGCGGCCGCAACCGCGTGCCGCGGATCCATCCGGTGCGGCCGTTCTCGAGCCCCTCGGCATGGATCGACGCAAATGCGGGCGCCGCCACGCTGCGCCTTGTCCTGAGCCTCGCCCAAGGCACGCGGGGCCTGGCCGATGCCACCGCCTCGGCGCCGGCCGGCGGCAGCGTGCTGGTGCTGAGCGGACCCGAGGGCGGCCTGAGCAGCGCCGAGGAACAGGAAGCGCTGGCATGCGGCTTTGCGCCGGTCACGCTCGGGCCGCGCGTGCTGCGCGCCGAAACCGCAGCACTCGCCGCGCTGGTATTGCTCGCCGGCCCTTGAGGAATGCTTTCCGCGAAGGCTTGCCACACCCACTCCCCATCACAAGAAAAGGATCTCCACGCCATGCCTCGTTCGCCCCGCGCCCTCCGGCTCGCTCCCCTTATGCTGGCCATGCTCTGCGCCGTCCACGGCGCGCAGGCCCAGAACACCGCCGTGGCGCCCACGCCGGCACAGGTCACGCCCGAGGTGGACAAGACCTTCACCCAGATGATGGCGGCGCCCGCGATCCAAAAGCTGCTCGACGCGGTCAAGGCCGACCATGAGCGCTCGGTCGAAGACCTCAAGATGCTGACCGAGATCGAAGCGCCGCCGTTCAAGGAAAGCAAGCGCGCCGAAGCCTTCCTGGCACGCATGAAGGCGCTCGGGCTCGCCGACGCGAGGATCGATGCCGAAGGCAACGTGATCGGCCTGCGCAAGGGCACCGGAAACGGCCCCAAGCTTCTGGTGTCGGCCCACCTGGACACCGTGTTCCCCGCCGGCACCGACGTGAAGGTGAAGGAGCATGAGGGCAAGCTCCACGCGCCCGGCATCGCGGACGATACGCGCGGCCTGTCGGTGCTGCTGTCGTGGCTCAAGGTGCTCAACGACAACAAGATCCAGACCGTGGGCGACCTGCTCTTCGTCGCCAATGTCGGCGAGGAAGAGCTGGGCAACCTGCGCGGCATGAAGGCCATCTTCCGCGACCATCTCGACATCGACGGCATGGTGGGGCTGGAGCCTTCACCCGACGGCAACGTGCTGGTCCTGGGCACGGCGAGCCATCGCTATGAAGTCACGTTCAAGGGACCGGGCGGCCACAGCTTTGCCGCGTTCGGCCAGGTGCCCAGCGCCATCCACGGCATGGGCCGCGCCATTGCCAAGATCGCCGAAGTCCGCACGCCCAGCTTTCCCAAGACCACCTTCACCGTCGGCACCGTGGGCGGCGGCACCTCGGTGAACACCATTGCGCCCGATGCGCGCATGGCCATCGACATCCGCTCGGACGACATGGCGTCGCTGCTGGAAACCGAAAAGAAGATCCTCGCGGCCATCGACGAAGCGGTGGCCGAGGAGAACAAGCGCTGGAACGTGGCGACGCTGAGCGCCAGCAACAAGCTGATCGGCGACCGGCCGGGCGGGCGCACGCCGTCCGATTCGGTGATCGTGGAGGCGGCAGTCCGCTCGAACACCGCCTTCGGCCACAAGACGCTGCTGCGCGGCGGCAGCACCGACGCCAACGTGCCGATGTCGTACGGCATCCCGGCCATCATCATCGGCGGCGGCGGAAAGTCGACCGGCTTCCATGCCCTGAGCGAATCGATCGACGTGACAGATGCCTGGAAAGGCGCGCAGAATTCGCTGGTGACAGTGCTGGGTCTGGTCGGCGTGCAAGGGGTAAGCCCCGCATTGCTGCCGAAACGCGCATCGCGTCCCAGGTAATTTGTCACGCTGCGGGCTTAAAAGTAAACAAGCTTGCTCGCCCGGGGCCCCTCGCGCTGGGAAAATGCCAGCGGTTCTGTCACACACCAAGGAAACGTCCATGGGAATGCTCGATTCGGTACTCGGCCAGGTTCTCGGGGGCGCCGCCCAACAGCAGCAGCCGCAAGGCGGCGGCATCGGCGGGCTGGGAGACCTGGGAGGCCTCGCTGGCGCGCTGGGCGGCCTGCTCGCCAACAACGGCGGCACGGGTGGCCTTGGAGGGCTGGTCTCGAAATTCGAGCAGGCCGGCATGGGCGACGTGATCGGCTCCTGGATCGGCAAGGGCGAAAACCAGCCCGTGTCCGGCGACCAGTTGGAGAACGCACTGGGCAGCGACACCATCGCCAGCATCGCCTCCAAGCTTGGCATCAATGCGCAAATGCTGCTGCCCATGCTGGCCACCATGCTGCCGGCCCTGATCGACCAGCTCACGCCGCACGGCAAGGTGCCGGAGCAGGGCCTGGACAACCCGAACGACCTGCTGGGTACGCTCGGCAGCCTGCTGCAGAACAGGCAGCCTTGAGCGAACTGTTTGCTCATCGGAAATTCCGGCGCCCGCGAGGGCGCTTTTTTTTTGCCTGCCGCATTTCGGCTGGCGCATCCGGGGCGATTCGCGTAGAACCGCAGCCTTCCATGCCGCAACACGCCTTCGCCGCCATTTCTCCATGAACCGCAACCTCTGGCTGCTCGCCATCTGCCAGGGCCTGTTCCTGACCAACAACGTCACCTTCATTGCCATCAACGGGCTGGTCGGCCTGAGCATCGCGCCGCGCGGCTGGATGGCCACGCTGCCGGTCATGGGCTATGTGGTGGGCGGGGCGCTCACCACCGGGCTGGTGGCGCGCACGCAGCAGCACTTCGGGCGGCGCGGGTCGTTCCAGATCGGGCTGGCGGTGGGGCTGGGCTCGGCCTTGCTGTGCGCCTTCGCGGCCATCTCGAAGAACTTCTGGCTCCTGTGCCTGGCCACGCTGGTGGCGGGCTACTACAACGCCAACGCCAACCTCTATCGCTTCGCGGCCGCCGAACTCGCGGCCCCGGCTTGGCGCGAGAAGGCGGTGTCGCTGGTGATGGCCGGCGGCTTGATCGGCGCGGTGGCGGGGCCCAACCTCGCGGCCGCCACGCGCGAAGCGTTCGCGGTGCCGTTCGCGGGCGCCTACATCGCGCTGGCGGCGGTGGCGCTGGTGTCGATGGTGGTCATGCGCTTCATCGAGTTTCCCGCCACGCTCACGCGCCAGCAGGCGCTGGGCGGGCGGCCGCTGTCTCAGATCATGCGCCAGCCGGTGTTCATTGTGGCGGCCGCGGCGGGCGCGCTGGGCTTTGGCGTGATGAACCTGCTGATGGCCGCCACGCCCATTGCCATGCAAATCTGCAGCCTGCCTTTTTCCGACGCCGCGCTGGTGCTCGAATGGCATGTGATCGGCATGTTCGCGCCGGGCTTCTTCACCGGCCACCTGATCCGCCGCTTCGGCGCGCTGCCGGTGATGGGCGTGGGGCTCGCGCTGAACTTCGGCTGCATCGCCGTTGCGCTGTCGGGCGTGGCGCTGCAGCACTTCCTCGTGGCCCTGTGCCTGCTGGGCGTGGGATGGAATTTCCTGTTCACGGGCAGCACCACGCTCTCGCTCACGGCCTACACCGCGGAAGAGCGCGACCGGGCGCAGGGCGCACTCAATTTCTGCGTGTTCGCGACGCTCGCGCTGACTTCATTCGCCTCGGGCGTGCTGGTCACGACGCAGGGCTGGCAGCTGCTGAACTACGGCTCGCTGGTGCCGGTGGCGCTCACGGGCGCGGCACTGCTCTGGCTCGCGCAGACGCGCCGGCGCGCGGCTGCGGCCGCGAGCGCCTGAAGCGCGTCCTCCTTCTTCAGTCCGGCGGAAAGCGCTTGCCGAGCCAGCGCTGCAGCGCGGCGAACACGGGTTCAGCCTCGAGCTCGTTGAATATCTCGTGGTACATCGATTCGAAGCACTGCGCTTCGACCATGCCGCCGGGCGCGGCGGCAGCCGCGAAGGCCCGGCTGGCGGCCGGCGCCACCAGGCGGTCGTCGCCTGCATACAGCAGCAGGGTCGGCACCGGCCAGTGCGCCGCCGCCTGCTGCACTATCGTCCCTTCGTGCGCCAGAAAGCGCGCGAGCCGGCCGCCGATGCGGTCGTGCGTGAGCGGATCGTCGCGGTAGGCCTGCACCACCGCCCGGTCGTGCGAAAGAAAGTTGTCGTCCAGGCCGTTGCCGACGCGCAGCCCGGGCGCAATGCGCGGCAGCACCGCGAGCAGCGCCTTCTGGAACCAGTTCAGGCCCGGGTCGAGCCCTGGCGAGGACAGCACCAGCCCGTCGACCGGCCGCACACCGCGCGCCACCAGGCTGGCCGCGACCAGCCCGCCCAGGCTGTGGCCCAGCAGCAGCAGCGGCAAGCCGGGGTTCTCGCGCCGCGCATCGTCGATGACCAGCGCGAGGTCTTCGACCAGCCGCAGTTCGCCGGGCAGCGCGCCGCGCGCACCGGACGATCCGCCGTGGCCATGATGGTCATGGGCCCACACTGCGAAGCCCCATGCGTGCAGGCGCGCCGCAAGTGGGTGATAGCGCCCGGCATGCTCGCCGAGCCCATGCACCAGCACGACGACGCCGCGCGATGCGCCGGCCGCCGGAAGGCGGCGCAGCAGCAGTGTTTCGCCGTCCGGCGTGGGCAGCGAAACCCGCTGCGGCAAAGGCAGCAGCTGCGCCGCCGCCGGGCTCAAGCGGCCGCCGGCTCCGCAGCCGCGGCGCGGTGCGCGGCCGGCAGCGCCGCAATCACCTCGGCCACCGCAGCCGTGAGCTTCTTGGCGTAGGGCACGTGCAGGAATTCATTGGGGCCATGGGCATTGCTCTTCGGACCCAGCACGCCGCAGACCATCATCTGCGCCTTGGGGAAGCCGGCGCTCAGCATGTTCATCAGCGGAATGGTGCCGCCCTGGCCGATGTAGCCGCAGGATGCGCCGAAATGCGCCCGCGAGGCCTTGTTGAGGGCATCCTCGAACCACGGCGTGATCGTCGGCGCATTCCAGCCGGTGGCGCCGCCGCCGCTTTCGAAGGTCACGCGTGCCTGGTAGGGCGCGTTGTCCTCGAGCAGCGTCTTCAGCTGCTGCACCGCTTCGGCCGCATCGACCAGCGGCGGCAGGCGCAGCGACAGCTTGAACGCGGTGTAGGGGCGCAGCACGTTGCCCGCGTCCTTCAGCGCCGGAAAACCCTCGGCGCCGGTCACCGAGAGCGTGGGCTTCCAGGTGCGGTTGAGCAGCGCCTCGACCGGATCGGTGGTGGTCGGCAGCGCGAACACGGTCGAGCCGCCGCAGTCGTAGTGCGCCCACGGAAAGCGCTTGTAGACCTCGTCGCCCAGGATCGCCGCGGTGGCTCTGGCCTGCGCCAGGCGGTCGGCCGGCACTTCGCAGTGGAAGCTCGCAGGCAGCAGGCGGCCGGTGGCGCTGTCCTCGAGGCGGTCGAGCACCTGCCGCATGATGCGGAAGCTCGAGGGCACGAGGCCCGACGCATCGCCCGAGTGGATGCCTTCGGTCAGCACCTCGACCTTGAGCGTGCCGCTGGCCATGCCGCGCAGCGAGGTGGTGAGCCACAGCTGGTCGTAGTTGCCGGCGCCGGAGTCGAGGCAGATCACCAGTTCGACATTGCCCAGCCGCGGACGCAATGCGTCGACATACGGCAGCAGGTCGTAGGAGCCGCTTTCCTCGCAGGTCTCGATCAGCCCGACGATGCGCGGATGCGCCGCGCCCTGGTTCTTGAGCGCCTGCAGCGCGGCGATGCTGGCGTAGACCGCATAGCCGTCGTCGGCGCCGCCGCGGCCGTAGAGCAGGCCGTTCTCGTACTTGGGCGTCCAGGGGCCGAGGTCGTTGCGCCAGCCGGTGAATTCGGGTTGCTTGTCGAGGTGGCCGTACATCAGCACGGTCTCGCCCATGTCGGTGCCGGTGGCCGGCACTTCGAAGAACAGCACCGGCGTGCGGCCTTCGAGGCGCACGATCTCGAGCTTCAGCCCCTCGACCTTCTGCGCCTCGACCCAGGCCGCCGCATTGCGCAGCACGGTTTCAAGGTAGCCGTGGGCCGACCAGTCCTTGTCGAAGCCGGGCGACTTGGCGGGAATGGCGATGTAGTCAGTGAGTTGCTTGAGGATGTCGCCATCCCACTGGGCGGTGACGTCGGACAGGGCACGCTCGGCATCGAGCAGGCCGGTGGGCATTTCGCGGTGCAGGGGGGCGTTCATCGGGTTCTCCGCGGGGAAGGAAAAAAACGCATTTTGCGCCCTTGGGCGAGCGCGCGTAGAGTGCGGCGATCTCAACCCGGAGCGCAATGTGAGCAAGGCAGCATCGACTCGGATCAAGGTGGGCATCGGCGGCTGGACCTACGAGCCCTGGCGCGACAATTTCTATCCCAAGGGGCTCGCGCAGGCGAAGGAGCTGCGCTATGCGAGCCGCCAGGTCAGCGCCATCGAGATCAATGGCACCTACTACAGCACCTTCAAGCCCGAGACCTTCCGCAAATGGCACGACGAGGTGCCGGAGGACTTCATGTTCTCGATGAAGGCCTCGCGCTTCGCCACCAATCGCAAGGTGCTGGCCAGCGCGGGCGATTCGATCAAGCGCTTCATCGACAGCGGCGTGAGCGAACTCGGCGACAAGCTCGGCCCGATCGTGTGGCAGTTCATGCCCACGAAGCCCTTCGATGCGGAAGATTTCGAGGCCTTTCTCGAGCTGCTGCCCAAAAAGGAAGGCAGCCGCGCGCTGCGCCACGTGATGGACGTGCGGCACCCGAGCTTCATCACGCCCGGCTACCAGGCGCTCGCGAAGAAGCACAAGGTCTCGACCGTGTTCACCGACGCGGACAAGTTTCCTTCGTTCGAGGAGCCCGAAGGCGACTTCGCCTATGCGCGGCTCATGATGGCCGACGCCAAGCTCAAGACCGGCTATGCGCCGAAGGCGCTCGACGCCTGGGCCGAGCGCGCGCGGCAATGGGCCGAAGCACCCAGGAAGCGCGACGTGTTCGTCTACTTCATCAACGGCGCCAAAGAGAAAGCACCGGCCGCGGCCGGTGCCTTGCTGGAGCGCCTGGGTTGGAAGCCGCCTGAAGAGGCGGCCTGAGCCGAAAGGCCTGATCGGTCAGGCTGCAGCTTGCAGCGACGGCTTGGCGCCGAAGCTGATTTCGCCGGACAGCTGGCCGCCTTCCTCGATCACGATCTTGCCGTAGCGGATCTTGCCGGTGACCTTGCCGGTCGAGTGGATCACGAGCTTTTCGCGCACCGTGAGGTTGCCGTCGAACACGCCGCGGATCTCGGCGATGTCGATCTCGGCCGAGCCCTTGAACTCGCCCTGTTCGGCGATCTGCATCAGGCGCGAGTCCATGGTCGCTTCGACCAGGCCTTCGACCACGAGCGTGTCGCAATCGGTGATCTCGACGCCCTTGAGCTTGATGTTGGGGCCGACGGTGAGCTTGCTGCCGCCTTCCTTGGCCGGCGCGGTCGCTGCAGAGAGGCCCCCTTGCTGCGCGGTCAGCGACGAAGGATTGACGGGCGAGCCCGAGAGATTGGTGCCCGAGCCCACCAACGGCGCGGGACGAGAGGTCAACGAGTCGGTGTCACGATCACGCTTGCCGAAAAAGGGGGACTGTGTGGCCAATGGGGAGCTCCTCAACAAAACGGCTATCGTAAGAACCCGCTCGCGGCCTGCGGCACTTCATTGCGCAATAAACGTAACCGAATAAGTCCCGCAGCACGCCGCCAATGCCGCTTCCCCGTGCCCCGGCCACCGAAAAGATGACCCGATCGAACACTGCACCCGCCGCCCGGACCCTCGCGATCTCCTCGACCATCGATTCGCGCTTCGACAAACCTGCGAGCGGCTGGCGGCGCCAGCTGTTCACGGTGATCTTCGAGGCCGACACGCGTGCTGGCCTGCTGTTCGACCTCGCCTTGATCGCCGTGATCGTGGCCAGCGTGCTGGTGGTGATCCTCGACAGCGTGCAGCCGATCCGCGAGCAATGGCGGCCCGTGTTCAACCTGCTCGAATGGGTGTTCACCATTTTGTTCACGCTCGAATACATCGCGCGGCTCGCCTGCGTGAACAAGCCGCTGCGCTACGCGCTGAGCTTCTATGGCGTGATCGACCTGCTCGCGCTGCTGCCGACCTTCCTGGTGGCGCTCGCGCCCGAGCTCGCCTACCTGATCGACGTGCGCGTCCTGCGGCTTTTGCGCGTGTTCCGCATCTTCAAGCTGTCGCGCTATTCGGTGGAATACCGCGCACTGGTCTCGGCCGTGGCCGCGAGCCGGCGGAAGATCACGGTGTTCGTGGGCTTCGTGATGCTGGTGGTGCTGGTGATGGGCACGCTGATGTACGTGGTGGAAGGCCCGCAGCACGGCTTCACGAGCATTCCGGTGGCGATCTACTGGGCCATCTCGACCATGGCCACGGTGGGCTTCGGCGACCTCGTGCCGAAGACGGATCTCGGCCGCGCGATTGCCTCGGTGATGATGCTGCTGGGCTGGGGCGTGCTCGCGGTGCCGACCGGCATCGTGACGGCCGAGATGGCCCGGCGCGGGCCCGACGACGACATGGCAGGGCCCGTAGCGCTCGCATCGCGGGGCGTGCTGGCGATGACACCGCCCTCGGCCGTGGCCGCACCGGTGCGCCGGCTCACGCCTGCGGCCAGACGGCGCGCCCTTGCGCAGCATCGTCGAGGCGGGCGATGAAGGCATTCGCGTCGGGTTCGGGCAGCGTGAATGTGAAGTCCACCGCATCGCCGTGCCGCACATCGACCAGCGAGGCGCCGGCCACGGCAGCGATCTCGCGCCGCACCAGTCCTTCGAGCGCATAGGGCACGGCGCATTGCAGCAGCCGCTGGCGCACCAGCGGCACCAGCGTGGCCCCGAGGCAGGCCTGCGCCACCGCGTCGGTGTAGGCCCGCACGAGTCCGCCCGCGCCCAGCTTGATGCCGCCGAAGTACCGCACCACCGTGGCAAGCACGCCTTCGAGCTGCTGGTGCCGCAGCACCTCGAGCATGGGGCGCCCGGCCGTGCCGCCCGGCTCGCCGTCGTCGTTGGCGGCCGACTGGCCACCCGCCATCAGTGCCCAGCAGACATGCGCGGCGGCGGGGTGCTCGGCGCGAAGGGATGCCACCACGGCCAGGGCCGCGGCCCGGTCGGCCACCGGCTGCACGCAGCCGATGAAGCGGCTCTTCTTGACCAGCAGTTCGCTGTGTACCGGTTGCGCAAGCGTGAAGCTCATGGAGCTGCCGTTTTCAGTCGGGGCGCGGAAGCGCTCAGCGCTCCCGCTCGAACTTGAACACGGCCGTGCCCGCGCGTGCATTGGGCAGCCAGCGCACGCTGCGGCCTTCCTGCACGCCGAAGGCATCGAGCACGCGCAGGCTGTTCTTCTGCGCCAGCACCTCGAAATCCTTGAAGGTGCCGACCCGGATGTTGGGCGTGTCGTACCACTGGTAGGGCAGGCGGCGCGTCACCGGCATGCGGCCGCGCGCAATGCTGATGCGGTTGGGCCAGTGCGCGAAGTTGGGAAAGGCCACGATGCCGATGCGGCCCACGCGCGCGGTTTCGCGCAGCATGATCTCGGCGTTTCGCAGATGCTGCAGCGTGTCGATCTGCAGCACCACGTCGAACGAGGCGTCGTCGAACATCGCCAGGCCTTCGTCGAGGTTCAGCTGGATCACGTCGACGCCGCGGCGGATGCACTGCAGCACGTTGCCGTCGGCAATTTCCACGCCGTAGCCGCTGCAGCCGCGCTCGCGCTGCAGCAGGTCGAGCAGCGCGCCGTCGCCGCAGCCGAGGTCGAGCACGCGCGCGCCCTCGGGCACGAGGTTGGCGATGAGCCGCTGGGTCTCGATGTCGCTCACGATGCACTCCCTTCGGCCAGCACCTCGTGCGCCACGCGCTCGAAGTAGGAACGCACCACGCCCATGTAGCGCACGTCGTCGAGCAGGAAGGCGTCGTGCCCGTGCGGTGCGTCGATTTCGGCGTAGCTCACGTTGCGGCGGTTGTCGAGCAGCGCCTTCACCAGTTCGCGGCTGCGCGCGGGCGAGAAGCGCCAGTCGGTCTTGAAGCTCACGAGGAGGAACTTGGCGGTGGCGCCCGCGAATGCCGCGCTGAGGTTGCCGCCATGCGAACGCGCGGGGTCGAAGTAGTCGAGCGCGCGCGTGATCAGGAGGTAGGTGTTGGCGTCGAAGTATTCGCTGAACTTGTCGCCCTGGTAGCGCAGGTAGCTCTCGATCTGGAATTCGATCTCCTGCGTGGAGTAGCGGTAGTCGAGCGCCGCCGCCTCGCCCTCGACCGCGCTGCGCAGGATGCGGCCGAACTTGGCGTTCATGACGTCGTCGCTCAGGTAGGTGATGTGGCCGATCATCCGCGCGATGCGCAGGCCGCGCTTGGGGATCACGCCGTGCTCGTAGAAGTGGCCGCCGTGGAAGTCGGGGTCGGTGACGATGGCGCGGCGCGCCACTTCGTTGAAGGCGATGTTCTCGGCCGTGAGGTTGGGCGCGCTGGCCACCACCACGGCATGCCGCACGCGATCGGGGTACTGCAGCGTCCACGACAGCGCCTGCATGCCGCCCAAGCTGCCGCCCATCACCGCCGCGAGCGTGCGGATGCCGAGCGCGTCGAGCAGCGCGGCCTGCGCATCGACCCAGTCTTCGACCGTGACCACCGGAAAATCCGCGCCATAGACGCGGCCGGTGGCAGGGTTGACATGCATCGGGCCGGTGGAGCCGAAGCAGGAGCCGAGGTTGTTCACGCCGATCACGAAGAAGCGGTCGGTGTCGACCGGCTTGCCCGGGCCCACCATGTTGTCCCACCAGCCTTCGGACCGCGCCTGGCCTTCGTAGGTGCCGGCCACGTGGTGCGAGGCATTGAGCGCATGGCAGACCAGCACCGCGTTGCTGCGCTCGGCGTTCAGGGTGCCGTAGGTTTCGTAGGCGAGCGTGTAGCTGCCGAGCGACGCGCCGCTGCGCAGGGCCAGCGGGCCCTCGAACTGCATCGACTGCGGAGTGACGACCAAGGGAGGTGACGACATCAATGAAAAAACCCGGCCTCGCCAAAAACGAGCCGGGTTGCTTGTTCGCCAACTTGACTGTCTTTAGCTGAATTTATTAAGCGCCCGCAAGCTGAAGCAAATCGGCGCAGCCGGCAGTATATCGTCCCGCCGCGCTACCAGCCGACGATCATCACGAGGCCGAGCACGAGGAAGATCGCGGCCGAGACGCCGTGCACCAGCTTGATGGGCACGCGCCGCACGATCTTCTCGCCGAGCCACACCACCGGCGCGTTGGCCAGCATCATGCCGAGCGTCGTGCCGGCGACCACCCAGAAATACTCCTGCGTGAAGCGCGCGGCCAGCATGACGGTCGCGATCTGGGTCTTGTCGCCCATTTCGGCCAGGAAGAACGCGACCAGCGTGGTGACGAAGACCCCGTGGTGGGTGGCCGCGGGGGCGTCGTCCTCGTCGAGCTTGTCGGGGATCAGCATCCACGCCGCCATGGCGATGAACGAGCCGCCCAGGATCCAGCGCAGCACGTCGGGCCCGAGCCAGTGGGTGATCCAGTTGCCGACCGCGCCGGCCAGTGCGTGGTTGACGATGGTGGCCGCGAAGATCCCGAGCACGATCGGCCAGGGTTTCCTGAAACGCGCCGCAAGCAGAAGAGCCAGCAGTTGGGTCTTGTCGCCCATTTCGGCGAGCGCAACCACGCCGGTTGCAACGAGAAAAGCTTCCATGAAAGAGAGGGGTTCCTTGGGCCGAAGGACGCAATTGACCGTGCAACACCTTCGGCCATATTCCCGAAGTTGCACGGTCAAAGGTCTCGCCAGGTGTGTCCACTGCACGCGCCATGTCCTGTGTGGGGCAGGACAAGTCTGTTGACGCGGGCCCTTCTCGCGATGGAAGGCGGCTACTCCCCAATGACGGGTCGGATTCTACCTGCTGCGCCGCAGCCAACGGCTGGGTTTGTAAGCGTGCGCTAGCTTTCCCTAAATTTTTCGAGGCCCTACAGGATGCAGCAAATTACTGCTTGCATTTCACGTATTTCACCCATAATGCACGAGCCTCCCTCTTCATTTTGCCGGGGAGGAAGTTCGGTGATCGGTCAGTTTCGCGCGACTCGACGGCTCTCGTTTGAGTGATGCTTTCGGGACTCCATCGCTTTTCTTGCTATGTGTTTATAGGAGTCCCTTGATGGGCAACAAACTGTATGTCGGCAACCTGCCTTACTCGGTGCGCGACAGTGATCTCGAACAGGCTTTCGGACAATTCGGCGCGGTGACCAGCGCCAAGGTCATGATGGAACGCGACACGGGCCGCTCGAAGGGCTTCGGCTTCGTCGAGATGGGCAGTGACGCGGAAGCGCAAGCAGCCATCAATGGCATGAACGGCCAGCCGCTCGGCGGCCGCAGCGTCGTCGTCAATGAAGCACGTCCCATGGAAGCACGCCCCCCGCGCAGCGGTGGCGGCGGCTACGGCGGCGGCGGTGGTGGTTATGGCGGCGGTGGTGGCGGTGGCTACGGCGGCGGTGGTGGCGGCTACGGTGGTGGCGGCGGTGGCCGCTCCGGCGGTGGCGGCGGCTATGGCGGCGGTGGTGGTGGCCGCTCCGGCGGCGGTGGTGGTGGCGATGGCGGCTTCCGCAGCCCCTATGGCGCCGGCCCCCGTGGCGGTGGCGGCGGTGGCCGCTCCGGCGGCGGCGGCGGCTACGGTGGTGGCGGCAACAGCGGCTACTGAGCGCTGCGGCCAGGCACGCACAAGTAAAAAGGGCTCCTCAGGGAGCCTTTTTCATTGGGGCCGCCGCCCCGGTGAATTCATCAGCTTTCGCCGCTGCGCTTCTTGCGGGCGCGGCCCTGCACGGCGCGGTCGAGCAGCGCGTTCGGCAGCATGCGCATCAGCTTGGCGACCACGCCCATCTGCCAGGGAATCACGCGGTAGCTGGTGCCGGCCTCGATGGCGCGCAGTGCTTGGTCGGCAAAGTCCCGGGCCTTCATGAGAAAGGGCATGCCGTAGCGGTTGCCCTGGGTCAGCGGCGTGTCGATGTAGCCGGGGCACAGCGTGACGACCTTGACGCCGCTGTTGTGCAGTTCGCCGCGCAGGCTCTCGCAGTACGCGACCACGCCCGCCTTGCTGGCGCAATAGGCGCCGTGCCCCGGCAGCCCGCGAATGGCCGCGACGCTCGCGATGCCGACCAGCCGGCCGCTGCCGCGCTGCCTCATCGCCGCCACGAAGGGATGGAAGGTGGCCATCAGGCCCACGTTGTTGGTGGCGAAGGTCCGGGCCATCACCTCGATGTCCTCGCGCTGTGCCGTGTCGATGCCCACGCTGATGCCGGCGTTTGCAATCACCACGTCGGGCAGGCCCTGGCGTTCGATGCAGGCGGCGCCCGCGGCCACGATGCTGTCGGTTTGCGCCACGTCGGCGCCATAGACCTGGTAGCGGGCGGGGTCCAGCTGGCGCTCACCGGCCCAGGATTCGATTTCCGCGGTGCGCCGCGCCACCAGCGCGAGGCGGTAGCCCGCCTCGTAGAAGCTGGCGGCCAGGGCCTGGCCGATGCCGCTCGATGCGCCGGTGATGAAGACAAGCGGGGAGGGGCTCATGCGCGGGTTCAGCGCGGCTTGCCGGCCGCCGAGGGAATCAGGACGCCGCGCACCCGGCCGGTCAGGTTGGCAACGCCGCTCAGGTTGTCGTAGTCGAGGTTTTCGGCGGTGAACTGGTCGGCGCCGCGGATGAGCGTGACCGGCTTGTTCGAGGTCACGCGTTCGGTGTCGAGAAAGGCGTGCAGGAAATCGCCGCGGAACTCCAGCCGCGGCGTGGACTTGCCGTTGGGCCCCACCACCGGATCGCGGATGACGATGGCGTTGCCGAAGAGCTGGATCTCGCTGCCGTCGGAATTGGAGATGCCGCGATTGGCGGTGGCGTGGGTCGTGAAGCCCTGCGGCGAAACCGAGCGCATGCGCACGTCGTCGACCTCGACGGTGTCGGTGTCGGGGTAGTGCCGGCCTTCCTTGCCATGGAGTTCGCTGCGCAGGTCGCCGTTGGGCAGGAAGTTCTTGATCACGAAGCCGCGCATGAAATAGTCGGGCTCGTGCGTGGGCGCGGCCTTGGCCGTGGGTGCGAGCAGCTTGGGCGCGTTGCGCACCAGCCAGTAGGTGCCGAGCGCAACGGCCGCCGTGAGAATGATGGGCAGGTAGATCGTGGCGCGGTCGAGCACGTCGCGCAGCAGGTTCCAGGCACGCTTCATTGCCTGGGACCCCGGGCGGCGTCGAGCAGGCGGCGGTATTGGCCGCAGGCCGTCAGCAGCAGATCGCAGAACTCGCGCGCCGCGCCTTCTCCGCCGCGTGCGCGGGTGACGTAGTTGACCGCGTCGCGCACTTCGACATGCGCATTGGCGGGCGCGGCCGCGAAGCCGACGCGCGCCAGCACGGGCAGGTCGGGCCAGTCGTCGCCGATGGCCGCGGCCTGCAGCCAGCTGAAGCCGAGCTCCTCGAGCATGGCCTGGGCCGCGGGCAGCTTGTCTTCGGTGCCGTAGCGCACGTGCTGGATGCCCAGCGCTTCGAGCCGCACGCGCAGCGGCTTGGAGTCGCGGCCGGTGATCACCGCGGGCGTGATACCCGCCAGGCGCAGCAGCTTGAGGCCGTAGCCGTCCAGGATGCTGAAGCGCTTGAGGGTTTCGCCGTGCTCGGTGAAATACACGCCGCCGTCGGTCAGCACGCCATCGATGTCGAAGAACGCGATGCGCACGTCCTGCGCGGCGAGCAAGGTTTCGGCCTGGAAGTCGAGCGGCATCAGATGACCTTCGCGCGCATCAGGTCGTTGATGCTGAGCGCGCCGATCAGGAGCCCCTGGGGGTCGACGATGAGCACGCTGGTAATGCGGTGTTCTTCCATCAGCTCGGCCGCCTCGACCGCCAGCGCCTCGGCGCGCAGCGTGCGCGGGCCGGGGTGCATCACGTCGGCGGCGGTGAGGCCGCGCAGGTCGCCGCCGGTCTCCACCTGGCGGCGCAGGTCGCCGTCGGTGAAGATGCCGATGGCACGGCCTTGCGCATCGACCACGGCGGTGGCGCCCAGGCCCTTGGAGCTCATCTCGCGCATCAGCTCGCTGAGCGTTGCGGTGGGCGCCACGCGCGGCACCTCGTCGCCCGAGCGCATCATGTCGCTCACGTGCGTGAGCAGCTTGCGGCCGAGCGCGCCGCCGGGGTGCGAGCGCGCGAAGTCTTCGGAGCCGAAGCCGCGCGCGTCGAGCAGCGCCACCGCCAGCGCGTCGCCCATGGCCATCTGGGCGGTGGTGCTCGCGGTGGGGGCGAGGTTGAGCGGGCAGGCCTCCTTGGCCACGCCGGCGTCGATCACGATGTCGGCGTGGCGCGCGAGGGTGGAGTCGGTGCGGCCGGTCATGGCAATGAGCGGCACGCCCTGGCGCTTGACCACCGGCAGGATCACGGTGAGTTCGTCGACCTCGCCGCTGTTGGAGATGGCCAGCACCAGGTCGACCGGCTTGATCATGCCGAGGTCGCCGTGGCTCGCTTCGGCCGGGTGGACGAACATGGCCGGCGTGCCGGTGGAGGCCAGGGTCGCCGCAATCTTGCGGCCGACATGGCCGCTCTTGCCCATGCCCATGACGACCACGCGTCCGCGCACGTCCAGGATCTTGCGCACGGCGTCGACGAAACTCGGACCCACGCGCGACTTGAGGCCGAGCACGGCATCGGACTCGATGTCGAAGGTGGCGCGCGCCCGCGCCAGGATTGCGTCGGCGTCGACCACGGGGGGCAGGGGAGCTGAACTCATCGGCGGATTTTACGGGCCGGCCGGCGCGCGCCGCCGCTCGATACAAGCCGCACGTTCGGGGCATGGACATTGCTCTAGCATCCGGCCATGTCCTCGTTCGATCTCACGCTGATGTATTTGCTGGCCGCAGTGCTCGGCGTGGTGGTCTGCCGCTCGCTGAAACTGCCGCCGATGCTGGGCTATCTGTCGGCCGGCGTGCTGATCGGGCCGCATGCGCTGGCATTGGCGCAGAACTCCGAAGCCATCCGCCACCTCGGCGAGTTCGGCGTGGTGTTCCTGATGTTCGTGATCGGGCTGGAGTTCAGCCTGCCCAAGCTGCGCGCCATGCGCAAGCACGTGTTCGGCCTGGGCCTGCTGCAGGTGCTGCTGACCATGGCCATTGCCACCGCCGGGGCGCTGCTCATCGCCTCGCAGCTCCCGCCGGCCTGGCGGCTCGGATGGCAGACGGCGCTGGCGCTGTCGGGCGCACTCACGATGAGCAGCACCGCGATCGTCGTGAAGCTGATGGCCGAGCGTCTCGAACTCGAAAGCGAGCACGGCAAGCGCGTGATGGGCGTGCTGCTGTTCCAGGACCTGGCGGTGGTGCCGCTGCTGGTGCTGATTCCCGCGCTCGGCGCACCGCCCGAGGCGCTGGCCAAGGCCATCGGCCTGGCGCTGGTGAAGGCCACCCTGCTGATCGGCGTGCTGCTCTACGGCGGTCCGCGCATCATGCGCTGGTGGCTCACGCTCGTCGCGCGGCGGCGCAGCGAGGAGCTCTTCATCCTGAACGTGCTGCTGGTGACGCTCGGCCTGGCCTGGCTCACCGAGCTGGCCGGCCTGAGCCTCGCGCTGGGCGCCTTCATCGCCGGCATGCTGGTGTCGGAGACCGAATACAAGCACCAGGTCGAAACCGACATCCGCCCGTTCCACGACGTGCTGCTGGGCCTGTTCTTCATCACGGTGGGCATGTCGCTGGACTGGCACATCGTGGTGGAGCGCTGGGCGCTGGTGGCTGTGCTGCTGGTGCTGCCGCTGGCCTTCAAGCTGGCACTGGTGACGGTGCTGGCGCGGGTGCTGGGCGCCACCGCGGGCGTCTCGCTGCGCACCGGCCTCTACCTGGCGCAGGCCGGCGAATTCGGCTTCGTGCTGCTGGCGCTGGCGCAGGAGCGCAGCCTCCTGCCGCCGTGGCTGGCCAACCCGGTCCTGGCGTCGATGGTGCTGTCGATGCTCGCCACGCCCTTCATCGTGATGTACACCAACGCCATCGTGCGCAAGCTGGTGGCGAGCGACTGGCTGCAGCAATCGCTGCAGATGACCACGATCGCGCGCAAGACCATCAACACCGCCCGGCACGTGATCATCTGCGGCTACGGGCGCTGCGGCCAGAACCTGGCGCGCATCCTCGAGCGCGAAGGCATTCCCTACATGGCGCTGGACCTCGACCCCGACCGCGTGCGGCAGGCCGCAGCGGCGGGCGATTCGGTGGTGTTCGGCGACGCGGCCCGGCTGCAGGCACTGATGGCGGCCGGCCTGGCGCGCGCCAGCGCCGTGGTCGTGACCTATCTCGACGTGCCGGGCGCCATGAAGGTGCTGGCCAATATCCGCTCCCACGCGCCGCAGGTGCCTGTGATCGTGCGCACGCAGGACGACCTCGACCTCGAGAAGCTGCAGGCGGCCGGTGCGACCGAGGTGGTGCCCGAGGCGATCGAGGGCTCGCTGATGCTCGCCAGCCATGCGCTGGCGCTGGTCGGCGTGCCGATGCGGCGCGTGATCCGCGTGGTGCAGGACCAGCGCGACGCGCGCTACAACCTGCTGCGCGGCTACTTCCACGGCGCGGACGACGACAACGCCGACGAGCTCGACCACGAGCGGCTCAACACCTTCACGCTCACGCCCGGCGCCCGCGCCGTCGGCCAGAACCTGGCGCGGCTGGCGCTCGACAGCCTGGGCGTGCGCGTCGCCAGCCTGCGCCGCCACGACGGCCAGAACCAGGTGTTCACCGGCGACACGGTGCTGACCGACGGCGACACGCTCGTGCTGTGCGGCAAGCCCGCCGCCCTGGCCGTGGCCATCGAGCGGCTGCAAAAAGGCTGAGCCGGTGCGCCGGAGCGCGTACGCTCAGTTCACCAGGGTGGGATTGCGCTTTTCTTCCTCGAGGCGCTGCTGCCGGCGTACGGCTTCGCACTGCGCATGCGGCTTGTGTTCGGGCTTGAGGCACTGCGCAGCCATGCATTGGGCCTTGGCGATGAAGTTCCGGTCGCCGCAGAGGGCCAACGGATCGGCAGGCGCCGCCGCTGCCGGGGACGAAGGTGCCGCAGCGACGGGAGCCGGTGCGGGCTCGGTCGCGCCAGACTGCGACGGTGCCGCCGGAGCGGGCTTGCGCGGCTTGGCCGCGGCGGCCGGCGGCTTGGGATTGGCAGCGGCCGGCGCGTCCTTCGCCGAAGCCGATGCCGCCGCGTCCGCGGCGGGCATCTCGGCGGCAGGTGCCTCCGGCGCGGCTGCGGCCGGCTCGGGCAGCAAGGCGGGCGCAGGGGCCGGCATGGGAGGCACCGCGGCCGGAGGAGTCTCTTCGGACGGCTTGCCGGTTCCGTAGCCGTACCAGCCGGCGGTGATCATGAGCAAGCCCACCGCCAGCAGCGCCCCCCACAGCCACATGCCGCGGGAGCGCGAAGGCTTCTTCTGCGCCTCGGCGCCGGCGGACCGCCGCGTCCTGCTCCCGGAAGAAGAAGAGGATTTCTTCCTCGCACGGCCCTCCCGCGGCCGCGAAGGCAGCCGCTCGGAAGACCCCGGCGCAATGATGACGGTCTTGTCCTCGTTCGGCAGGCTCGCGCTCGCGGAAGAAGCAGCGGAAGCCGCGTAGGCGCCGGTTTCGAACAGCCCGCCCGGAATGGTGGGCGCGCGCAGTTGCGCGGGTGCCGTGGCGGCCCACTCGCGCTCCGATCTGCTGCCGGGGGCCGGGAGCGGCGCCATCGGCGCGGGTGCCGCAGGCGCCAGCTTGCCGCCGCAGCCGCGGCAGAAATTGGCGCCCGCGCGGTTCTCCGCGCTGCACACCGGACAGATCAAGGCCATGACGACGGACTTCTAGGAGAAAACGATTTCAGAAAAACTGGCGGCGAAGAGCCGTCGAGGCCGAATTCGAGGCGCGAAGCGGCAGGCCGGCGCTCAGGTCACCGCAACGCGCTTGGACCGGTGAGCCATGCGTTTGGCGATCACCGCGCCGAGCCCCATCGCGATCTCCAGGGCCAGGTTGGGCTGCCGGTTCGACATTTCCGCGAAGCGGATTGCCGTGAGGCGCCACACGCGGCCCGCGCCGGTGACCACCACGTTGGCGGAGTGCGGCTGGCGCGAGAAGAAGGAGCCCTCGCCCACCACCGATCCGGGCATGAGCACGGCCAGTTTCATCTGTTCCTTGCTGCTCACGCGGTGCACGCTGATCGCGCCGCTCTCGAGGAAATACACCGATCGGTCGTGCGTGCCCTGCTCGATCAGAACGTCGCCAACGCCGGTATCGATGGGCTGCAGGTAGCCCGCCAGCGTTTCCCACTGCTGTACGTTGAGCGTCAACGCGAAGGCGTCGTTGCTGCTGTTGTCCGCGATGGCGCGGCTCAGGTTCTGGATGGACATGCTTTTCTCAACCCCCGCATCTGTGCCGGAGTATCCGCGAAGGGCGCGGTTTTCGACTACAACTCTTTACGTTTTTCGGACGGGCTGTCTCTATTTGCCGATACAGAAGCGAGAAAAGATGACCCCGAGCAGGTCGTCGGCGCCGAACTCGCCGGTGATTTCATTCAGTGCGTTCTGCGCGAGGCGCAACTCCTCGGCCAGCAGGTCGAGCAGTTGCGCCTGCGCCGCCAGATGGTCCGCGGCCAGCGCCAAGTGGATCTCGACCTGGCCCAGCGCCTGCACATGGCGCGCCCGCGCCAGGTAGACGCCCTCGGGCACCGCCTGCCAGCCGGCCATGGCCAGCAGCTGTTCGCGCAGCGCCTCGATGCCGAGGCCGGTCTTGGCGGACAGGGCGATGCCTTGGGCCGCGCCCGCCGTATCCGGCACTGGCGCTGCATCCTGCTTGTTCCAGACATCGAGCACCGGCACGCTCGCGGGCAGCTTCTGTTGCAGCCCGCGCAGGATCTCGGCGTCGGCGGCTGCGTAGTCGGGCTGGCCGGCACGCGTCAGGTCGTGCAGGAACAGCACGGCATCGGCGCCCTCGATCTGGCCCCAGGCGCGGGCCACGCCGATCTGTTCGACCTCGTCGCTGCTTTCGCGCAGGCCGGCCGTGTCCACCACATGCAGCGGCACCCCGTGGATCTGGATGGTCTCGGACACCACGTCGCGCGTCGTGCCCGCCACCGCGCTCACGATGGCCAGCTCGGCGCCCGCCAGCGCGTTGAGCAGCGAGCTCTTGCCCGCATTGGGCTGGCCCGCAATGACCACCTTGATGCCTTCGCGCAGCAGCGCGCCTTGTCTTGCGCGCTGCTGCACGGCCGCGAGCTGCGCCTGCAGCTTCGCCAGCTGCCCGGCCGCATCGGCCTTTTGGAGAAAGTCGATTTCCTCTTCCGGAAAGTCGAGCGTCGCTTCCACCAGCATGCGCAGGTGGATCAGCGCATCGCGCAGCGCGTGGATCTCGCGCGAAAAGGCGCCCGACAGCGAACGCCCCGCGCTGCGCGCGGCCGCCTCGGTGCTGGCGTCGATCAGGTCGGCAATGGCTTCGGCCTGGGCGAGGTCGATCTTGCCGTTGAGAAAGGCGCGCTGGCTGAACTCGCCCGGCTCGGCCACGCGCAGGCCGGGCAGGCGCGGCCGCCCGGTGACCGGATCGGCCTCGGCAGCGGCCTCCAGGCAGCGCGCCAGCAGCAGCTGCAGCACGACCGTTCCGCCATGGGCCTGCAGTTCGAGCACGTCTTCGCCCGTGAACGAATGGGGCGAGGGAAAGTGGATGGCCAGGCCGTGGTCGACCGGTTCGCCGGCCGCATCGCGGAAGGGAAGGTAGGTGGCTTCGCGCGGCTTCAGCGGCCGGCCGCAGAGCGCGTCGACCAGCGGCGCGAGCCGGGCGCCCGACACCCGCACGATGCCCACCGCTCCGCGCCCCGAGGCGGTGGCAATGGCGACGATGGGATCGGTGGTGCGGGCGAGCATGGTGCGGATTCTTTCAGCAAAAAGGGCCGCTGACGCGGCCCTTCGGGGATGGCTCGGAACGCGGGCCGGCTACTTGGTGCCCAGCACGCCCAGCCGCTTGTTGATGAACCACTGCTGCGCGATCGACAGCACGTTGTTGGTGATCCAGTACAGCACCAGGCCGGCCGGGAAGAAGATGAACATCACGCTGAACGCGAGCGGCATGATCCACATCAGCTTGGCCTGCATCGGATCGGGCGGCGTCGGGTTGAGCCAGGTCTGGAACAGCGAGGTGAGCGTCATCACGATCGGCAGGATGTACCAGGGGTCCGGTGCCGACAGGTCGGTGATCCAGCCGATCCACGGCGCGTGGCGCATTTCGACCGACGACAGCAGCACCCAGTACAGCGCGATGAACACCGGGATCTGGATCACGATCGGGAAGCAGCCGCCCATCGGATTGACCTTCTCGGTCTTGTAGATCCGCATCATTTCCTGCTGCATTTCCTGCGGCTTGTCCTTCAGCCGCTCGCGCATTTCCATGATCTTGGGGTTGATGGCCTTCATCTTGGCCATGCTCGCGTAGGCCTTGGCATTGAGCCAGTAGAAGGCCGCCTTCAGCAGCACCACCAGCGCCACGATGGCCCAGCCCCAGTTGCCCAGGATGCCGTGCAGCTGCGTGAGCAGCCAGTACAACGGCTTGGAGATGATCGCGAAGATGCCGTAGTCCTTGACCAGGTCCAGGCCCGGGGCGATGGCTTCGAGCTTCTTTTCTTCCTCGGGGCCGGCGAACAGCGCGCTGTTCACGACCTGCGTGGCACCCGGAGCGATCTTCGGCAGCGTCGCCACCATGGCGACGGTGAAGAGGTTGTCGCCCAGGTCCTTCACGCGGAATTCGCGGCGCAGCTGTTCGCTGGCCGGGTCGCCCTTGAGCAGCCAGGCCGACGCGAAGTAATGCTGCACCATGGCGATCCAGCCGTCGTTGGCGGGCGGCGGCGGCTCGATCTTGCCCTTGGCAATGTCCTTGAAGTCGAGCTTGTGGAACTTCTTCTCGTTGGTGTAGGCGGCCGGACCGGTGAAGGTGTTGGTGCCGAACATGGTGCCGGCGGCCACGGTGCCGTGGCGCAGCAGCTGCATGTAGAGCTGCGCATCGCGCGGCTGGTCGCTCACGTTGACGACTTCATGGCGCACGCCGATGGCGTAGTCGCCGCGTTTGAAGACGTAGGTCTTGACGTATTTCAGGCCGCCGGCCGGCGCGCTTTCGAAGCTCACTTCCAGCGTGTTCTGGCCTTCGGCCATTTCGCGCGGACCCGCCTTGGGCGCCATCGGCGTCAGGTGGTTGGGGAAGCGCTCGCCCGAATCGACGGGGTTCAGCAGGCCGGTCTGCGCCACGTAGCGGGTGGCCGGCGAGGTGTTCTCGAACAGCACCACGTGCTTGGTGCGGTCGGCCTCGTCGTACTTGAGCAGTTCGAGGTAGTTGACCGTGGCGCCTTCGCTGTCGATCACGGCCTTGAACAGGTCGGTGGTCACGTTGACCTGCTCGCGCGGCGCGGCCGCGGCGGCCTGCGTGGGCACGGCGCCCGCGCTGCCGCTGGCAGCGGACGCGCTGGGCACGCCATTGCTGGCAGCGGGTGCGGCGGCGCCCGCCGGGGCGGAGGCCACGGCGGCCGGCTTGCTCGAGGGCAGGAAGGTCGGCTTGTTGCCGTTGAAGACCTGCCATTGGTCCCACAGCAGCACCAGCGAGAAACCAAAAATCACCCACAGGATCGTGCGGCGGATATCGTTCATGACGAAGACTTCTTGTCGGAGGAGAGGAGAGACGAAAACAGTGAGCCTGACTTGTCAGTACGACACTGTGATGCCGGTGGAACCGGATCGTGCCCGCCCTGGCACCAGGGCTGGCAGCGCGCGATGCGGTGCAGCGTGAGATAGCTGCCCTTGAGCGCACCGTGCACTTCCAGCGCCTCGATCGAATACACGGAGCAAGTCGGCGTGAAGCGGCACGACTGGCCAAGCCAGGGGCTCAGCAGCAGGCGATAGCCCTTCACGAGGCCGATCAGCAGGCGTTTCATGAGGAGGAGGGAGAAGAGGGCGAGGCCGGAGGCACCGGCGCACGCGCTGCGCGCGCCAGCAACTGCTGGAGTTCAGCCCGAACGGCACCCTTGAGCTTGTCCGAAGAGGCGCTCACGAATTCCTTGCGGTCGAAACCCGCGCGCAGGCGCACCACGTGCGCAGCACGCGGCAGGCCGGCGTCGGGCGCGGCGCTCACGGTGTAGATCTGGCGCTTGATGGCGTTGCGCGTAACCGCGCGGCGCGCCCAACGCTTGGGCACCATGGCGCCCAGCCAGACATCGTCGGACGCGAACAGCGGCTGTGCGCTCGACGAAAGATCGAGCGCACAGCGATGCAATGCGAAATGAGCAGTGCGCGCCACGGTGGCACCTGCGAGGACGGCCTGGAATTGCGCGCGGGTCTTGAGCCGCTGCATGGAAACCGAGCCGAGTCCGCCGTTACGGGTCGGGCCGGAAGCGCTGGCTGCAGGAGCTGGCGCTGGCGGTTCGGCTGCTGGCAACGGCAGGCGGGCTGCCGTCAGACGGCCAGGCGCTTGCGGCCCTTGGCGCGGCGTGCGTTGATGACGGCACGGCCGCCGCGGGTCTTCATGCGGACCAGAAAGCCGTGGGTACGGGCGCGGCGGACTTTGGATGCTTGGTATGTGCGTTTCATGATGGTTCCTGATTCCCTGTTTCCGCAGGCGAAAAAGCCGCGGGCGCCGGAGAGCGTGTTTCGGATTGGCCCCCGAAAGACGCAATGAGGTTTTCAGGGAAACCCGCAATTATCGCAAACATTCGGCCCCTCAACAATCTTCGACTGGATTTGCGGGCCTTTCGCCGCCGCCGGCAGCGTGTGGATAAGGTTTTGACAAGTTAGAATGCCGAGCGCCTTCAGCAGAGAATATCCACAATACATATACCAAAAAATGCCCGAGGGTCTCACCATTTTTTCAAGCGCCC